>JAVCCM010000088.1 GCA_030765455.1 Candidatus Electryonea clarkiae
GTAGAAACATGGGCACGAAAAAGAAATGAAGCTAAGGGTACAGTTGACTGGCAATTCACAACGGAAGATGCAAGAATAAAATTGAGGAAACTTTACCCATCAATCAATGCGAATTGATGTACTAGTTTGAAAAGTGCTACGTGATGGTCGCTGTCAGATGCCGTTATGACATAACCACCATCATTTGTCTGCTGAGCTATACCACCCTGCTCCCAACCTTTTTCATTGAAAACATGGCTCCACTCTTCATCGCCATTAATATCTGTCTTAGTCAGCCATAAAGTCCAATTAAAATCGGGTGGACCCATCCCGCCACCGACTAAACTACTGTTAATCCTACCTCCTATGATATAACCACAGTCAGTTGTCTGTTGAATGCTGCTGCCAAAATCCCAGCCTTCACCCCCGAAAGTTTGTGTCCATAAAGTATCCGGCTGCGCAAAAACTTGAATATTGACAATTACCATGAAGATAAAAATAAATGTGAAATAACGCATTTTCTTTCTCCTAAAGAGTTTGTAACTGTATCGTTCAATGTATAAATCATTGATAATTGGTCATTCTGAACAAAGGAAGAATCTCTGTTTATATCTGAGTAGATTGTGAGTTCAACACTCGAGATTCTTCACTTCGTTCAGAATGACACCATACTATACAATTTTAAATGTTTATCTTACCAATACTACTTTCCTCAGTTCATTCATCTTGCCCGGTACAGTCGCATGGATGAAGTAGATTCCGCTTGAAAGTCCATCTGCGCTGAATATGAAATTATGGTAACCCGCTGGATTGCGATTATTTGTTAGAACTGCAATTTTCTGACCGGTTATGTTATAAACACTCAGTTTTAGAGCTGAAGATGTCGGCAATCCGATTGAAATAGTGGTCGTTGGATTAAAAGGGTTTGGATATGCTGACACTATAGAATATTCAGATGGAATACCACTTAATTGACTAGCAGCAATGGCAGTGTGGGGCGTAACCTGGAATGTAAAACTGGTATCACAGTTTGTTGTATCTTCTCCTGATATGGCTTCTACATGCCAGTCAAAATCGATGGATTCATCCCAGTATTCCAAGCCAAAGGCTTCTTCTATTGTCATGGTAAACTGGGTATCGGTCAAAGATGTAACATATATGGTGCTGTCCAGATCAGTCATAAAAGCGTGCAGACGAAGGTTATAACGCACAGTGTAACCCGGATCGGTATCTATTGAGGAAGCCCATCCAAAGGTCACTTCGAATGGTTCTTCAAGATCAAGAACTGCTTCGTTGTCAGGTGACAGCAAGGCGAACGGAGTCGGAGGTTCAATATCCTCTGTATCAATCCGTATCAGCCACAAATCTCGTTCACCTTCACCGAAAGAATCGGTACAACCGGCAACGATATATCCACCATCGTTTGTTTGATTAACAGAGCATTTGATAGAAGCGAAATTCCTCTCAAAATTCTGGTTCCACTCCTCTTCACCTGTCGAATCCGTCTTTAGTAAAAATAAATCACCAACAATAGCCATACCGGCTTGAAGGTTTTTCACTCCGCTGATAATATACCCGCTATCGTTGGTTTGTTGAACGCAGAAGCCAATATCACACATAAAAAAAAATTGTTGTTCATCAAGTCCCCGGAAAATCCGGTTCCAATCTTCATCCCCATCTGAATCGGTCTTTATTAAACATATTATTAATCTTTCTGTGAGACTATCTTCTTCAAAAACATGAAATGATCCTGTAATAATGTATCCTCCATCATCGGTCTGTTTAACGTCATAGCCATAATCACAATATTCACTCCCGAACGTCTGATTCCATTCTTCATCTCCATCTGAATCTGTCTTTATCAACCAGACATCAGTATCATCATCAATAGTTCTGGAACCGGTAATGATGTACCCTCCGTCATTAGTCTGCTGGACGCTATAGCCTCGATCCCTGGCATCCCCTCCGAAAGTCTGGTTCCATTCTTCCTCACCGGTTGAATCTGCCTTTACAAGCCACACATCTATATCGCCAGCGCCACAAGACTCAGTGTATCCAGCGATAATATATCCTCCATCCGTTGTCTGTTGGACACTCGAGCCACTTTCCGCATCAGTTCCTCCGAAAGTCTGGCTCCATTCTTCCTCACCGGTTGAATCTGCCTTTACAAGCCACACATCTCTATCGCCAGCGCCAAAAGACTCAGTGTATCCAGCGATAATATATCCTCCATCCGTTGTCTGTTGGACACTCAAGCCACTTTCCCCATCAGTACCTCCGAAGGTCTGGTTCCATTCCTCATCACCATCTGAATCTAATTTTAGCAGCAATACATCGTAATAACCGGCACCGAAAGAACTGGTCCCTCCGGTAATAATGAATCCTCCGTCGGTAGTCTGTTGTACACTCGAACCATCATCCTGCTCCGTTCCTCCAAATGTCATGGTCCACAATGTATCAGGTTGAGCTGATACTTGAATGCTGGCAACTACCATGCAGATAAAAATAAATGTGAAATAACGCATTTTCTTTCTCCCAAAGTGTTTGTAACTGTATAGTTCAATGTATAAGTTATTGATAATTGGTCATTCTGAACAAAGGAAGAATCTCGGTTTATATCTGAGCAGATTGAGAGTTCAAGACTTGAGATTCTTCACTACGTTCAGAATGACACCAAACTCTGCAACTGTAAAGGTTTATCTTACCAACACTACCTTCCTGAGTTCATTCATCTTGCCCGGCACCGTCGCATGGATGAAATAGATTCCACTTGAAAGTCCATCTGCTTTGAATGTGAATTGATGATAACCGGGTGAAAGGCGTTCGTTTGCCAAGACCGCTATGTTCTGACCAGTTATGTTATAAACATTAATTTTCAATTCGGATGATTCTGGAAGTCCGATTGAAATGGATGTCGCTGGATTAAATGGGTTTGGGTATGCTGAAATGATTGAATACTCAGTTGGAATACCTGTTAGAAGTTCTCCATCAACTGCATCTGGTTGATGAGTATTGAAGAAAAAGGTATCGCTCGCCCATGTTCCGTCTGTATTGTCGTCGGTGGCGCGGACCGTCCAGTAGAAGTCATGGTCTAATTCCAAGTCTCTCAGTGTAAAATCTCTCGCGTACAAACTATCGGTAATTTGAGTGGCTGTAGATAGATCGGGTAAAGTATCAAGCCAGACATCATATCTTGGTCTGCTACCCGGGTCAGGATCTTCGGATGCATCCCATGAGAACATTGCGGTTGTGCCTTCAAGCCTGCTTTCATTTTCAGGAGTTAGCAGGTTAAATGCTACCGGTGGATCCGGGAGATATGTATCAAAAGACCAACCGTCATCATCGCCATTCGCCCAGGTGAACAAGTCGGTGTTGTCAACTACTCTTACACACCAGTAGATAGTTTCATCATCGGGAAGCTCATCCAGTTCTCCACCAAGAGCCGCCAGTTCTTCGGGCACATCGGTAAAAACATAGAAAGTGTCCAGGGTGGTGTCCGCAAAGGTTTCACCTTCCTGGAAACGTCTGCCAAGAGAACATTCGACGATATATCGTAATTCATCGCCTTCATCGATATCAGAGGCAGGATTCCAGGAAACCGTAACCGTGTCCACATTCAGGATTGCGTCATCTTCCGGTGAAGCCAACTCGAAATCCGCAGGTGGATGACCAATGAATGTCGCAAGTCCCAAGCTATTTGTAATTGTAAGATCTCCTCCCATATAAACCATTTGCCAGGTGTCATCAGTGACGAGCACGCCCACAGGAGCAGCCCAGTCCACATCCCAATCTTCTACTGTACCGTCCTCTATTACTGGATTGTTCGGATCTACTGTCCAGTCTGTCCCATCCTCAGAAATGGCAAATCCTATTTTGTAAATAGCATTATTACTGCCTCCAAACCACATCCTGTATAGCTCGCCATCAAAATCTACAACCGGCATTTGAACCATGATTGTATTCCATTCACCTGTATTCCCAACATTTAAAACAGGATTTTCATCGAACGCTGTCCAGTTTACTCCATCTTCCGAACTCGCATAACCGATACGTTGAGTATATGGATTAGTAGTAATTTGGCCATTGTACCACATTTCATACGTGTCGCCATTTTTAATAACATATGGCATATAAACACCTCGAAGATCCCAGGCGTTCCCACTCCTTTCGAGAACAGGGTTTTCCTCGTATTCTGTCCAGTTAACACCATCCGTTGAAAAGGCGTAGCCGATGCTGTAGATAAAATTGTCGTCTGTTCCGACGTACCACATTTTCAATGTATCACCATCTTTGATGACCATTGGACAACCTATGCCATTCTCATTCCAGGAACCCTGCTCACCTTCTCCGATCATGGGATTCCCCTCATACTCCTCCCAGGGACCCTCGAGATCATCTGCAGTCCAAAGTCCGATACCCCATAGTGAACCGTCGTAGCCACTTCCATAGTACCTGTATATGGGATCATCCCACATAGGATGACCTGAAATCTGCACATTCACTAGCAGGACGTCGTTCCAGGTTCCGTTTGCACCACGCAGGTTGCAGACCGGATTATCCTCGTACTTCTCCCATACCTGCCCGATACCGGGCTGAGCCTGTGTGATTTGTGTCGTTGCGAGTACAAGTATCATCGCAATCAGACATACGCTTTTAACCGTTAAAAAGAATTTCTGCGTTTTCATCGTGAATCTCCTTGGCATAAAGCCGGTTTGTCTTCCGGGTTCTATATCCGGAAAGTTTCTAAGTAAATATGTTTATCATGTTTGGCTTTTAAGAGTATTGAAAATTTATGATTTAGCATTCTCTTTCGATTTGGTTTGCGCTACCGTTTCTGGCTTTCTTGATAGCTTCAAGGAACTCCTCAATATTGACCGGCTTTTCAAAAAGTAGCTGTGGACGATTTTTTTTGATAAGAGAGGTACATTTTTCAGGATATCCTGTCACAACTAACACCATCGTCTCAGGACTAATTTTCTGAATTGCTTGCATCACTTCCAATCCATTCATCTCCGGCATATTGTAATCTGTAACTACGATATCGTACGCATCTCGCTTGAAAGCTTTGATCGCCTCTTTGGGATTTTGGAACTGTATGCTCTCATAACCTCTGAACCTGAGAGCTGTGCTTAATCCTTTCAATGATTGCAGATCATCATCGATGAGCATAAACCGCATTTGTTAACCTTTGGTTTGAAATAATCATTAATTCTTTGGTTATCCATAAAGCAAGCGCCATACCAAACGAGAGATACTGATATTTGCAGTAATAAAAAGGGGATGTTGCATGTCGAATCGGAGTGTATTGCACTGAAATACTAGTAGTTAAGAGGTAGAGTTGCCTTTGTCAATGTTGCCATTGGAAGTTTTAGGATTGATAGTTGAATTGCACAATATTTTGGCACTGCACAAAATCTGATGCACAATATTTTGGCAGTACACATTATTTGGGTGTTATACTATTTCTTGAAAGTTTTGCCTCGTATATATAAATCATATACTTAATCGATCTTTGGTTCAGCAGCGTTAAAAAGAAAAACCACAAAGTACTCAAAGAATTCGCAAAGAGCACGGAGATTGTCTTTGTGATCTTAGTGCATACTTTGTGTTCTCTGCGGTTTGTTGTTTTCTTTTTGACTGATTGTTTCTAAGTTTCCGATAATTTTACTTTGTCATTGACACATGTTAATAACCAGACTTTTTATATTAAACATATCGCAATTCTCTCTCAAGAACCAGCATATAGGTACATCAAGTCCATCCTTTGCTGCGATTGATCAGGGTATTTCTGGATATGCCAAGGTATTCAGCAGCCCTTGACTTGTTCCCATCGAATTTCTGCAAAACCTTCTGAATTATTTCATCCTCGAAACTCTTGAGGTTAAAACTGCCTTCGGGCAGATTTGTATTATGCATCTGAGTGTTTTGAGAACTTTCTTCATAATGAATCTTATCTTCATGGGAGAGAAATGCTAAATGTTCCGGTTGTAGGTATTGATTATCGTAGAGTAGTACAACACGTTCGATTACATTTTCCAATTCACGGATGTTGCCTGGCCAGGCATAACTTGTCAAGATTTCCCCGGCTTCATCGGAAATGCTCTGAAACAGTTTGTTTTTTTTCTGAGCAAAGTTTAAGAGAAACATCCGTGCGAGGGGTAATATTTCCTCTTTACGTTCTCGCAAGGACGTCAGGACTATTCTGCCGAGGTTTAAGCGGTGATAGAGATCATTGCGAAAATTGCCTTCCGAAACCAGTTGTTTCAAATTGATGTTAGTTGCAGCAACAATACGAATATTCAATTTTATTTTATTTGAACCGCCGACCCTGTAAAGCTCTCTGTTTTCCAACACACGCAAAAGTTTTGGCTGCAAATCCAACGGCATATCGCCAATTTCGTCAAGAAAGATCGTTCCTTCCTGAGCGAGTTCAAATTTTCCTGCTGCTCCCGTTTTGGCACTGCCGGTGAATGCCCCTCCTTCATAACCGAATAGTTCGCTTTCAAATAGACCTGGTGCGATAGCTGAGCAGTTGACGGGAATAAATGGTGACTGGTTGCGCTCTCTGCCATGATGAACAAGCCTGGCAATGACCTCCTTGCCGGTTCCGGTAGATCCTTCGATAAGTACGGGCACAGAACGGTCATCGTGAAATTTAAGAGCCAAACTTACTGCCTCATTCATCGGTTTGGAAAAGACGCCTATCGTGCCAAAATCAGGTATTGCAATACAGTTTTTATAAGAATTTTCATGTGTCTCAATGTTCTTATCTCCGGAATCGCCCGAATAATTTTCAATCCCCTCCGATATCGATAGGCTATCCTTCTCCAGCCTTGTCATTACGGCAGAAAGAGCCATCGCATCGATAGGTTTCTCCAGATAATCGTAAGCTCCTTCCCGCAATGCTGTTATGGCACTCTCTTTATCCGCAAATCCTGTCATTAGAATAAAAGCCACATTACGCCCGTCCGGATGGGAGCGAATCCGTCTTAATAGTTCCATTCCATCCATTTTCGGCATACGGATATCAGACATAATAATTGGGAATGGTTTCTCAGAGAATTTCTTTAATGCATCTTCGCCGTTGCTGCATTCAGTAATATCATATCCCCAGGCTAAGCTTAAGAATTTTGTTACGGCTATCCGGCTGGCTTCATCATCGTCAACCACGAGAACACGCAGGGTTCTTTTCATAATGATTCCGCGTTCATTTCTTGATTTGTGTTTGAATGCGACACCAATGGAAAACTGACCTGGAATGTCGCGCCTCCCCATTCGTTGTTTTTGCCAGTCACTTTTCCGTTGAATTTATCGACAAACATTTTAACAATTGCCAGACCAAGTCCAGTTCCCTCTTTACTCTTACCTGTAGAGTAGAACGGATCGAACAGTCTTTCGTCACTATCCTCCGGTAAACCGATTCCGTTGTCAATGATAGTAACGACAGCGAAATCAGCTTCATGTTTTGTTTGAATTCTGATCCATTTGTCTGGGGCAGAGCTTTCATCCAATGCATGAATGCTGTTAACAATCATATTTATAATTACTTGTTCGATTTGCAGGGTATTACCATGTATAGGCAATTCCTGTTCGCTTAAATCAATGATTTTTCTTATCGAATGGGATAATAATTGATTGTTGGTCAATTGGAGTGAGTTCTCGATGGACAGGTTCAAATCGATTTCATTTTGTTCCGAATCAATCGGCGCCGTCCAAAATGAACGCATTTGCTTGATAATATTGCTAATGCGGCCAGTTGAACCTAAAATGTCATTAACCAGCGCCATTTTCTCCTCATCAGAGATTTCCAAACTGTGTTCGAAGATATACTTAATTGTTCCTGCATGGAGAGCAATCACATTTAATGGTTGATTGATCTCATGAGTTATTCCACCAGCCATTACACCAATCGAAGACAAACGCGCTGTTTCTTCTGCTAATCTACGTGCCTCGTTTTGTTTTTCTTCAGCCCGTTTGCGAGTAGTTATATCGATTACCGTAGATCGACTTTCGATAACATTGCTTTGATTGTCAAATACCGGGCTGATGTTCAAACTTACCCAAATTATTTCGCCATCGACTTTTACCATTTGAATTTCTTCGTTCTCAATCTTTTCACCGTTAGAGAATCGCTTGAAAACTTCTTTGGCTTTATTGCGTCCTTCAGGAGTATTGGCATATAGATTTATGATGTATCTATTTATCAGTTGATTGATTGAGTACCCGGTTAGTTTTTCAGCAGTCCTGTTTGCTTCCTTTATTTGTCCATCTATTCCAACCGAAAAATATGCCACCGGTGCTTCGTTATACAATTCCCGAAATCGTTCTTTGCTTTTTCGCAGACGTAAAAATGAACGAGTAATGTGGAATATTGCCGCACCACCGCTCTGCATCAAAATCACGATTAAAATCGACCAGCGATAACGATAAAACCACCACCAGGGAAAAGTCGATCCGGTACGAGTAATCTCATACATTTCAATCAAATGGCTGTCATTAGCATTTTTTATGAGTGGACGATCAAAAGTCTTTCCATCGACTTCGAACCGGCCGAAGTTTTTCGTTGGAACTCCCTCTATTACTGCCTGAGCTTTACCATTGATGCTATACATATAGACTAATCGATTTTCGAATCCGGCAAGAAAGACAAAAGACCCATCTGGGCACTTTAACAGTGGCATGTATTTGGATATATTCGTGTTCATCACCGTAATCTTCGGTCCAATATGACCATCTGTATGAACAATCCGCACTTTTGAAGCAGATATTTGCACCAGGCCGGCTAATCCTGTTTCTTCGATGGCATAGCCAAAAAATTGATGGTAAGTGCCATCTATTGTCGTGGAATCTATTATAGTACCATCATCGCTTCTGAGTCTAAATATTGTAGTAAGTTGTGATTTAGTTTTTGTGTAAGCTGATTGTATATATATTACAGTGATTGGTTCTTGCGATGCTTTTTGAGGATAAATTATCACATTTCCGCCACTACATAATAGCCTTCTAATCCACCGGACATTTCCCTCCATGTCAACTTGAACAACTGTTCCTAAACTATCTACAAGCGATTCGATCCTACAATCGTTCAATTGAACGTCCACGCTATGACCATTGAATGGAACTCTACCAGAGAAGGTATATACTGCTTCACCGTTCTTGGTTTTCCCAAAAGTACCCGAAGATGTAAAAAGAGCTGAAGGAACCATTTTAACAAATTCCGGGGTCTTATTCTGGCGGTAGATTCGAACACCTCGAATAAAATATTTATCTCCTGCCAAAGCCCAGAAATTCACCGCGAAGTATTCACCATTAGATGCTGCACTCCTACCTCCGGGGTGAGATACATATCCTATGGATACGGATACAGGATTGCTATCGACAACCTCCTTTGGAAAAAGTTCTCGCGCGTCGATCACATCAAAGACAACTTCTTTGCCATTAGCAGTGCAGTAGCATAGCTGCAGGCTGTCTAAAGTGCTAACGGATCTCTGTGATGAGAAATCAGATTTGAATCTTCTGGATAATAGGATTTCATCCATTCCGTCTAGGTCCAAATCGATTTTGGTCTTGCCTTTGATGGTCGCTGGATCATCCAAAAAGAACTCTTTCAGACAGTGAAAATCTGCACTATAGAGACGGCATTGAAGAAACCTGCTGGATGGCTCTCCGGCATGAATACAGAGAAATCCATCCCCAATATCTGGACCGCCGTTGAAGCTTGGAAAGAAGGTGTCTTTCGCATTGAACTGACGGATATAGCTTAATCTATTGGGGAAGGACCTGGGATTGGTTGGTAAATTTGCAGAGTTTTTGTTTATAACAATAAGAATGAGAATTGTGAAAACAAGAATGACTACCTGAAAAACTCGTAATGAACGAGATTTCATTAGTTGATCTAAGATTGATTGCGCAGTTAGATATTTCGTAAAAATTTTTGTTGTCCTCATCCAATTTTCTATCTTGACCATTTAAAATGGATTTAAACCTGGAATAATGTAATACTCAAATTCTGAAGTCAAACAATCATGATTTGACCATGAACGGTTTGGTCTGCAGGTCATCAGGAACATGGGAGACCGTGATTGGAGCGGATGCAAGTGTGCGGAACAGAAGTGCTCAAGAATCAAATCTGATTTCAAGTTTATAAAGAACCTTTTACAGCCAAATATATGCTTGTATATAAAGTATTCTTAATTTAACAAATAGTAGTGTAAAATTAACACCTCATTGTCACTAAGAAAAGTTCTTTCTTAATAAAAACATTATTAACATTTCGTGCCTACAGGAGACAAAAAAGGCTGGTTCAATACTAAGAACCAACCTGCTATCTATTTTGACTCTTCTTCAGTGATCAGGACATTTGTCCTTACTTGATTAATACAACTTTCCTGATTTCATTCAGATTTCCGGGTGCGATTGCATTTATAAAGTAAATCCCGCTGGAGTATTTTGAACCATCGAAAGTCAATGAATGTATTCCTGCTTTTTTGAATCCATCAGTCAGTACAACAATTTCCTGACCAAGGGGATTAAAAACACTCACTTTTAATTGTGACGACTGAGGTAATCCAATCACTACAGTTTGTAGCGAATTGAAGGGATTTGGATACAAAGATTTTATTAAAAAGGCTGAAGGGATTTCGCTGGATAACATCTCTGCTGCTTCTGTAGTCACATTAAAGTTGAACACTTCGAAAGTATTATCCGTGATTACATATGCATACGGATACTCAACATCCAGATCTAAGGGAAAACCACTAACTCCAGTATGGAACCCCACTTCCTCGGGATTTTCAGGATAGCTGATGTCATAGATCCTGATCCCTCCCGAATAATCAGAGACGAAGATGTAGTTATACCATGCATCTATGCTGACTGCTGTTCCGGGTGTATTGTAAGTACATATCACTTCAGGGCTGGGAGGGGCGCTGATATCAACTATACAAAATCCTTCTTCCCCATTCGCAAGATATGCGAAATTGCTATCAACGAAAACATCTGATACCGAGTCATGATAATCGCTCACTCCAACTCTTACAGGATTATAAGGATCACTAACATTTATTATTTGGAGTCCCATCTCGCCTGACGCAATGAATACAAGGTCTCCTGCAACCTTAATGTTCTCAAGATATCCGTCAACAGCAAAAAATGTGATCAGACGATCAAAATCATAGATAAAAAGACCTGTATCTTCAACAGTGCAACCCACCACATATACATATTGATCTGAAACTGCGACTCTCCAACCATCTGTAGATATATTGTGGCTGACACTCGCAATTTCCAGGTTATAAGGATCACTGATATCCAGGATTTCAAGGCAGGATCTATTAGTGATCGAGTCTGCCATATCAACTGATAAAAATGCATAATCTCTGTTAATTACAATATCTGTATAAGGTCCACCTTCGATATTCACCGGAATATTTACCGGTACAGAAGGATCGCTGATATCCACAACGAATAAGCCGTTTTCAGACGCAAGGTAAGTGAACTCTCCATCAACTTGAATGCTCCGGATTTTGTCTGGCTGGAAGCCGGGAAAACATCCTGCTTCAGTTGGCAAGCCTGGATTACTAAGATCGAATATCCGTAAACTCGATTCATTAGCAAGAAATGCATTAAATTCATTTGTGATAATTTCTGAACAGGGTGCTGTTAAATCGACAGTTTCCACCATTTGGGGGTCACGTGGATCTGAAATAAGTATCACAAACATTCCATAAGCTGTTGGAGCCCACAAGTCTTCAGAGGTGAAGGGAAGGTATGCGAATCGCTCATTTATCCCAAGTGCATTAATAAATAATTGTTCATCATAAGCGGCAATTATATTATAGCTTCCAAGCAATTGTGGATCAACAGGGTTTATGATATCAAAAATGCTGATTTCACATCCATCAAATTGATTGGATACAATATAAGCGTAATTACCCGACACTTGCACATGCGAAGTTCGAGTCTCATTAAATGCAACCGCAACGGGCTCGTATAAATTACTCAAATCAACTATGAAGAAGCCATTAAAGCCTGCACCGAGAACTGCATAGCTTCCACTTAATGCAATATCACGAATTGGCAGAGGACTTTCGTATCTGCAGATTTGTTCCACTTCTTCCGGTTCACTTACATCAAGAACATAAAGACTATCCCTGTTAGTAACGTAGGCTAATTGACCCTCAATAATAATCTTTTCAGCATTTATTTCGTCAAATCTTCCAATTTCCCGGGGGTTTTCAGGTTCTCTAACATCAATTATCCAAATACCTTCTGCACCACCGGTGATATAAAGCGAGGAATCCATTAAGGCAATATCAACTGCAACTGCGGGTAAATCATAATACCTGATAGCATAAGGGATACCGGGATTTGATATGTTAAGGATTATTAGTTTTCCTTCATCATTTGTGGCATATGCATAATCTCCCGCCACAGTAATTCTTGAGAAATTTCCATATTGAATGTTATACAGGGAGCTGATATAGGATACATTCAGGCTATCCTGAGCTTTAAGAAAGGAAGGCGTCAGTAAAGTAATCATTAGGAGTACTAGAACAAATATTGTCAACCGTTTCATCATAGTATCGCTTCGTTCGTGTATGAGTATTGCTGAGTTCTACTGTACTATCATTTTGAATCTACTTGTATAGTAAGGTACTGCATTTCAACCTTGCGTACAAGTGATTATACATGACAATATTTACAATAAACAAAGCAAATTTATCAAAATTTGTGTTAGTCAGGAAGTTTCAGTTTACAAGGCTATATCTGTTGGAACAAAAGCTTGGCGTTCTTAATATAAATTTATTACCTTAAAATGACAGGATAATTGCAGTTGATGAAGGGATATAAAATTGAAATATTGAGCCTTTCTCCCTCATCGATATATTTCCTTCTAATAGAACATTTTTGAAAAGTAATAAACTTTCATTCATGTGTGATGATAAATACTGATTATACAGGGAACAGCACTTGAAAAGCATTATATTATTATGTTTACTCTTTATTTTTTCAACATCCGGTTTATTTGCAGTTTCATCCTCCCATCAGGATAACGGAAATCCCTTAGAATCATTCTCTCAGGCAGGACTTGAGAATCGTAATGATATAAAAAGTAAATTCGAGTTCATCTCACCTGTCCCCGGCGCACGCTATGTCCACAGGAAGAATACTATTATTTTCCGGCATGGGGATATAATCAATAAATCCAGTATTTATAATAATATAGTTGTTGTAACAGGCTCAACCAGCGGTAAGGTTCCCGGCAAACTAAACATTGCGTCAGATAATAAGACAATTATCTTCAAACCAGATTATCCATTCTATCCCGGTGAAATTGTTACTGTACAAATCAATGCTGGCTTGAAAACAAATTCAGGTGATCATATCGACTCCATCTCCTACCAATTTGAAGTATCACACAACCAAATATCGCATGAAGAAATGAAATACCCGGAAAATATTCGAACTGGGAAACTTGGGCAGGTTAACAAGAATATACCTGTTCTAAATGGCAAGAAACCAATGATTCGGCCTAATTCCGAAAATGAATTGGATGAATATGACCTTCCTTACGATTTTCCATCTATTGAAGTGATTACTACTAATAATCCGGCTGATGGATATCGCCTTTTGAACAGGAGATCAAGTATTGGAGATTTTGGTTCCTACATGATTTTTATAGATGAGTCCGGTGAGGTGGTTTTTTACAAAAGAATGATTAACGAAGTAAAGAATATTGAGAAACAATTTAATGGAATGATAACCTGGTATGATACAGGCTTAAGCAAATATTATGCAATGGATACAACTTATACAACTATTGACTCTTTTGAATGTGGAAATGGATATACTACCGACTGGCATGAACTCAGGGTTCTTGAGAATGAACATGCATTTCTAATATCATATGACCTGCAATTGATAGATATGAGCGAAATTGTTGAAGATGGCAACCCCGATGCAACTGTTATTGGATTAATAATCCAGGAATTGGACGAAGATCATGAGGTGATTTTTCAATGGCGAAGCTGGGATTATTACGACATCTTTGACATTAACGACATTTTTGATTTGACTGAATTCGTTATTGACTACGTTCACGGAAATTCCCTTGAAATTGATGAAGACGGTTCAATTCTCATAAGCGCTCGTCACATGGATGAAATCACCAAAATCAATGGTAACACCGGAGAAATAATCTGGCGGTTTAGCGGTGAAAATAATGAATTTGAATTCATTGATGATGATCGAGGATTTTCTTTCCAGCATGATATTCGACGTCTTCCCAATGGAAATATTACCCTTTTTGATAATGGTGTGCTTCACGAACCTCCATATTCCCGGTCTTTGGAATATCAACTTGACGAGAATAATTTGACCGCCACGCTGGTATGGGAATATTCGAATATTGACGGCAGACTATCTATCGCAATGGGATCAACCCAAAGGCTTCAAAATGGGAATAATTTGATCTGTTGGGGATCAATGGAAGGTGAAATCGACAGCACCTCCGGATGGATTGAAATTAATCCGGAAGGTGAAGTTGCTTTTGAAATTCGTTATGAAGTTGAGGAGATTACTTATAGAGTTCGAAATAATGAATGGAATGGTGTCGCAGCGATACCGTATCTGCAAGTTAATCCAGGCGTTGATTCTGAAGTCGAGTTGAATTTCGCTTATTTTGGACATGAAGATATTGCGATGTATTATATTTTTCAAGACGACACACCGAATGCAATTACATTAGTTGATTCAACAACAAACACATCAATAACACTGACCGATATGGAAATGGGGGAAACCAGTTATTTTCGGATTCTTGCCCTCAGTGAAGACGATATAATCAGTGAATGGTCAAATGAAGTAGAATATACACAACCATCACTATTCAGACTTGATTCACCCGATGATAATTCAATATTGCATGATGATGAGGTGACAGTGAGATGGTTTCGTGATCCCTCGGTTCGTCCTTATATCAATCCGACTTATCATGTAGAATATTCCACAGATATTGGCTTCGAGAATTTCCAGTTTTATTCTATCCAGGATACTTTCTATACAATTTCTGATATTGAGGAAGAGTTATTAGTATTGGGAAGTGGGGAGTTGGATGAGTTGCCTGATGATACTACAATTTTCTGGCGTATAAAAAAGATGAATGATGACGGAACAGGTTATTGGGCGTCACCGGGTGAAAACGGCTGGTCCTTTCAAATTTTCATCTCTGATCCGCCTGATGCTTTCAGTTTGATAAGTCCTGAAAACGGAGCTGTGATAGATTCTCTTTCTTGTCTTTTTGTCTGGGAAAATACGCACGATCCTGATCCGGGAGATGCTGTCCAGTTTGAAATTGAGATTGCGCTGGACAACTTGTTCACGGATAGCACGACAATGATATTTGCAGTAGAAGATCTTACCCAGTACCTGGTAGATGATTTCCAGGATAATACGAATTACTGGTGGCGTGTACATGCTGTTGACACGAATACTGCCGGAACATATTCGAATGAAACTCAATCTTTTACAATTGATTTAGATGGTGTTAACGTTAAACAATCAATTAATGGTATTCCAACGAACTTCGCAATAGATGCAGTCTATCCCAATCCATTTAATCCAGCAATTACAATTGTTGTAGGATTACCCACCATATCTAAACTTGATATTAGAGTTTACAGCCTGTTAGGGAAGGAAGTGGCAAAACTTGCTGATGGTCGCTTCAACGAAGGATTTCATTCTTTCACTTTTGATGCTTCCTCACAACCCAGCGGCATCTATTTTATCCGAGCTGCAGTACCGGGGAAAATGGAACAAATAAAGAAAATTGTTTTGCTAAAATAGATTTGAGCATTTAAAATTGTGTTACCTATGTGTACGAACGATGAAGTAATTCACAAGTCTATTAATAGGTGCTTGCAATAAGAGCAATATATTAATACTTTCGAGTCCCGGGAATTGCATCAGGTGGTAGGTACATTCCCTAAAGTTTTTCAAATCTTCAATTAAGAGTTATTAGTAAGTATTTCTAGTCAATATTTATAAGTCTTGATGCTTTTCATTTAGAGTGTTGATTTGCCTTATATTAACGGAGCTACGCTTGGGAAAAATAATTCAATTTGCAGTCTGTTTACTCATTGTTCTATCTCCAATCAAATTTGCCTGTGCCGACTTATTTGACAGCTCTATTGATACTGTAACCATTTCAATGAAACAATCTGATCATTTTATTGTTGAAGAATCAATACAGCATTTCCAGTTCATCTCGCCTCTTCCTGGAGCACGTTTTGTCAACAGGGAAAATACTATTATTATACGACATGGGGATAGAATAAATGTTTCCAGCATTTCGGCTGAAATAGTCGTTGTAATAGGTTCATCGAGCGGTACAATTTCCGGAAAACTTAATATCGCATCCGATAACAGGACTATTATTTTCAAGCCTGATCAACCTTTTAATCCCGGTGAAACTGTAACTGTACTACTTAATGAAGGATTGAGAACATTTCCCGGCGATCATATAGAATCTTTAACCTTCCAATTCGAAGTTTCATACAACCAAACAACACATGAACAAATAGAATATCTTGAGAAAATGTTCAAGGATGAATTCGGGCTGTCTGATGAAAAACTACCTGCTGCAAATAATCAAAAATCCATGATTAGTCACAATTCTGAAGCCGAGCTGGATGAATATGATCTTCCTTCCGATTTCCCATCAATAGAAGTTGTCATAAGTAATAACCCGGCAAGTGGGTATCGTCTTCTGAGCAGGAAATCAACTGCTAGGGGAAATGGATTCTATTTGTACTTTATTGATGAATCAGGCGAAGTTGTTTATTACAGAAGAATGATTGATGCAATGTCCAATATTGCTAAACAACCCAATGGAATGATAACCTGGTATAATAATGGATACTATAAGTTTTTTGCGATGGATTCAACTTATTCAGTTGTTGATTCATTTGAATGTGGAAATGGATATAGTACCGACTTTCATGAAATCAGGATTCTTGAAAATGGACATGCATATCTAATGTCATACGATGTGCAATGGATTGATATGAGTGAAATAGTTGAAGGGGGCGACCCTAATGCAACAGTTATCGGCTTAATTATCCAGGAATTGGATGAAGATCATGAGGTGATTTTTCAGTGGCGAAGCTGGGATTTTTACGAAATCACCGATATTAACGATGTCTTTGATTTAGCCGAACCGGCTATTGACTACGTTCATGGTAATTCCCTCGAAATTGACGAAGACGGTTCGATTCTTATCAGCGCCCGCCACATGGATGAAATTACCAAAATCAATGGAAATACCGGAGAAATAATCTGGCGTCTGGGTGGTGAAAATAATGATTTCGAATTTATTGATGACGATCGAGGATTTTCATTACAGCATGATATTCGTCGTCTTCCCAATAGAAATATTACTCTCTTCGATAATGGTGTGCTTCACGAACCTCCATATTCAAGATCATTGGAATATCAACTGGACGAGAATAATTTGACTGCTACGCTTGTCTGGGAATATGCGAATATTGATGGCAGATTATCTATTGCAATGGGATCGACTCAAAGACTTCAAAATGGGAACAATTTAATCTGTTGGGGATCGAGGGAGGGTGAAACCGACAGCAGCTCAGGTTGGATTGAAGTTAATCAGGAAGGCGAAGTTGCTTTAGAATTAGGATACATAGATGAAACAGCAGCGTATAGAGTTCGAAATCATGAATGGAATGGTGTCGCAGTTAAACCATATATCCTTGCTAATGAGGGCGATATTTGGGAGGTTGAGCTGAATTTCGCTTACTTTGGACATGAAGATATTGCGATGTATTATATCTTTCAGGACGACGAGCCAAATACAATTACATTAGTTGATTCAACTCCAAACACATCAATTTCAATACCTGGTATGCAAATGGGAGAAACTTGGTATTTCCGCATACTCGCACTCAGTGAAGATGATGTATGCAGTGAATGGTCAAATGAAGTAGAATATACACATCCTCTATTTTTCATTCTTGATTCTCCGCAGAATGACGTAGTTTTATCCGATGATGAGGTGACAGTGAGGTGGTATCGTGATCCCTCGGTTCCGCCATATATCGATCCGACTTATCATGTAGAATACTCAATAGATGATGGTTTCGAGAATTTCTTGTATTTCCCAACCAGGGATACTTTCTTTACGATTTCTGATTTAGAGGAAGACCTATCAGTATTGGCAGGAGGAGAGTTGGATGAGTTGCCGGATGATACAACAATTTACTGGCGTGTAAAGAAAATGAACCATAATGGAACAGGTTATTGGGCATGGCCCGGCGAAAACGGTTGGTCTTTTAATATATTCATCACTGATCCACCGGAGCCTTTCAACCTGATCAGTCCTGAAAATGAAGCGGTAATTGACTCTCTCGCATTGAATTTTATGTGGGACAACACTCAGGATCCTGACCCGAATGATTCTGTACGATTCGATTTAGAAATCGCACTCGACAGCACATTTTCGGATAGTACAACTATCATTTATGATGTGCAGGATTTAACAAAATTCTTAGTCGAGGATTTGTCAGACAGTACTATTTACTGGTGGCGTGTTCATGCTATTGATACAAACTCTCCCGGAACATATTCAAATGAAACTCGTCATTTTACTGTTGCTTTGGATTTTATGTATGTCGAGCAATATTCTGTTAATATTCCAACAGAATTCGGTATAGATGCTGTCTATCCCAATCCTTTTAATCCGACAATTACAATTGTTGTGGGATTACCCTCCGTATCAAAACTTGATGTTAGAGTTTACAACCTGTTAGGTGAAGAGGTAGCAAAACTTGCTGATGGTCGCTTCAACGAAGGATTTCATGATTTCACTTTTGATGCTTCCTTACAACCCAGCGGCATCTATTTTATCCGAGCTGCAGCATCGGGGAAAATGGAACAAATAAAGAAAATTGTATTATTAAAATAAAATATCGAGTGAAGCCTGGAAGTACCTTATTCCTTGGGAAAGGTTAGCAATCAATCTGTCAAGTCTGACAATATAGAGTATATATTCTATTTAGACTTAATATCTTTGTTTAAGCCTTGCCTTTAAAAAATGCAGTTCCCACCTTTTGACGGGATATGGTTACCACAAGCTACATCTGCAATTCATTTGATTAAAACCATTTTCCTTAATTCTGTGAAAGCGCTTGTTTCAATGCGATAAAAGTATAGACCGCTTGTCAATCCTGCAGCATCGAAGGTAATTGAATGGAAACCGGCATCTAATGGTTCGTCTATCAGGCGGATTATCTCCTGACCGAGGATATTGTAGATAGTTAGTTTTGTATATTGCGCTTTTACAAGGTCGAATCTTACCCGGGTGTCCGGGTTGAAGGGATTGGGATAGTTCTGGTACAAAGCGTATTGTTCAGGCATTACGGAATTATCTTCAGGTGCGGCTGTTTCAGAAAAAACTACATTGACAGCGATAGGACCAACAGTATCCCAAATTCCACCCATCAGGTAAATTACTCCCGACCCGGTATCGCCGTATTCTAGGTTGAATATCCTGCCGACTCGCCGTCTGCTGACATCTGCGCGGATCGTGATCGCTGTCGTTTGATCATCTGGACCAACGCTACCATGACGAGCCTCCGGATCGACATATAGCCAGGCGGAAGACGCGATATCGGAACCTTGCCACAGGTCAACTTGTTCATTAAGCACACAAGTTGCTATAGTTATATTACCCTGGTCAAAACCAACAGAAATCTCCATACCCGCACCTGGCAGACCCGGAGGATACAACTGGAATCCGCGGCTGATATGCCCGGTATTCGGATTGTAACGGTAGATCCATCCGTCCTCATCTTCCGTTTGCGCCATCATCCAGAGGTTCATACCGTCAGGATCACCTGGCATCCATGCAAGTCCATAGATATCATCACGAGAGTGCGGCAGGTTTAATTCGATGAAAGTATAACCCCCGAATCCGTTAGGAGTTAATTTTGCGAGTCCCGCGTCATCATGCCAGTTGGATACATAAAAATCTTGATTTTCACTGTCATACGCCAAACCGCGGCCAAGCGAATGTCCCTGATCCGTAACCTGGATATTCACGCCAATCTGATTTGGATACCAACGGTAGATTTCTCCACTTTCGGCAATAGCGCCATACATATACTCGCCGTCCCATTCAAGATCACGTATTCCATGCAGCCGGTTCGGCATATCGATCCTGTTCAATAATTCGCCATCAAGATCATAAATATAGTAATAATAAGGTTCGTAGAAAGTGCAAGTGTACAATCGATCATGAGTTATAACCGCACCTGCCGATCCATACGCAACCTCCCATGACAGGTCGCCCCAGGGATTCCAGGGATCATCCAATTCGTTCCCTTGACGTTCCTGACCAATAACCGGATCAGGAGCTTTTAATTGAATTCTCTTATGCTTCCATTCAGTGAATATTTCTTCCGGTTTCGGAGCAGATTCTCCTTGAGCGAGTTGGTTATGATCAAACGGTGTTTCTGATATGTGGAGCAATGTGTTCCATGTCAAGGGACCACAGCCGGTATTGCTGAGTTCAAGGACAGCCGATCCGGTCGAGTCGCCATCAGCGCCTATTACTACCTGGAGCGTCAGGTCGTCGGTGGAAACATCGATTTCAGGATAGGTCATTATCGCATCAAGCATAGTGCCTTCGGGATCAACATCAAAGGTCACCGATCTTTCATGAAATCCGGGAAAAACAAAACGGAAATTGTGTTCCACGCTCGTTATTGCTTCAATTTCATATTGACCCTCGTTGTCGGTGGAATCATGCAGAACACCGTCAGCATATACATATACACCTTCCATCGGTTCTCCACCACGGTCGCACTCAGTAACCGTTCCGAATACAGATGATATCTCTGAACCGAACCACTCCATCAGGTTTTCAACCAGGTTCATTCTTGTGCTGGGTTCAGGGCTGTCTATGAGCATTCCCAATTCAAAAGTGAACAAGGCGGTTTTGTAAAAAGGTTCCTCTGTTGCCGCATAGATAACGGCGCATCCTGCGTCGTCAGCGGGATTATGGATTACACGAGTGGCTGTACCGGCCGGATCAATATGTCCTACCCAACTGTTTTCTCCACCGTATGCCATCCTCATTCCGGCAGCGATACCATATTCTTCGCCTGCAATATTGATCAGATCATTTTCGCCCCGGTCAATATCGGTTAGACTGAAATATGGCACCAGATTCACTGGCGGCAGATAAATTGCAAATGCACCGCCTTCCACATATAGATTTCCTCCGGTTTCGAGATACTCGATAAGCTGATTTTCCAGTGGACTGTCTGTTACAATCCTGGCGGCATTTGGAACCATACCGAGGAAAACGAAAACATGCTCAAAAGTTGTGAATTCATCAATATCGTTTTCGTCAGTAGTATAGTACCATGAATATCCAAGGTCGTTAAGGATTGATCTAACCGCTTCCCCTGATCCAGGTGTCGGATCAAGATCAATCAGTAACACATCCGCATTGGGATCGTTCCAGAGTACTGTCCTTGTAGGAGTTGGAGCAGATAAACCTTCATCAAAATTTGCTGTTATATGGTAATTATACTCACCGTAATCCGGTAATTCATTGGTATAGGAATTTTCCGTAGTGAAATCGAGGTAGATATCATTACGGTAAACATTATAACCGAGTAGATCATCAAGCTCAGAAAATCCGCTTCTTTCAGACATGTGATGCGGAAATGGGAGAGTTATTCCAAGTGAAGGAGAATAATGTGGTTGAAAAGTCTGCTCCAGGTTTAAAATGCTGAATACGTTAGATTCTGGAATGGAATTATTAGGGGATAAGGCTGATCCTTCTGTCCTCCCGGGTTCTGCTCCGAGTGTCATCAAATCACGGTCAACCACCACCACTGCTCGGATCATCAGGTCGCCATCTACATAGCCAGCTTCCTCTGAAATACGGTACCATACCGTGTATGGAACGGAAGAAAAATATGATCGACCATCATACGGGAGACTCAAATCGACGCCGATAATTGGTCCTCCCGGTTCGGGAGATGCGACGCCTATCCAAAAATCACCATCAAATGTCAAATCCTGATCTTCGACATCAAGTACTGTCCAACCATCTTCAACGAGATCGATTTGTTCTGAGGTGAACAATGCAGGAAGAGCGGGGGAGGTATCATCATCTCCAGCTCCCCAAATCATAAAGTTAATATCGTTTAATGGAGCATCATCGCCATGATAATTATATGCAGATATTTCAATTATATGGCATTCACCTGAGGGCGTAAATCGTTCACCCATCACGGAGTTAGGAGCCGCCTGATCGTTGAAATAGAATCCCTGTTCATTCTGACCGTCATCATATATTATTGACTCCAGCCCGATAGGATCAGCCGGATCCCAGGATAGTTCGACATTGCCTGTTTCTTCATCCAGCATGACATCGAGTGCTGTCGGTGGAGGAACTATGGCGTATGCATCATAAGGACCTGATACATTGTTGTTTTCTACTCCTTCTTCAACTTCATTGAATGAATCAACAATTATGTACATATCTTTTCTGCCAGCCCTTGAATATGATACTTCTCCTTCAAGTGTAACACTGGTAAGTGAGAGGAGTGTATCGACATCCCAGGTGAAATCGCCCCGGTCTCCCATGTCCGGCATCTGTTCTTCGTCAAAAAACCAGGCAACATTGAAATCAAAGGCACCAGTGTATCCCTCATTGAATATCGTTACCGAGACTTGAAAGGGAAGACCAACTTCTATCGAATCCGATTCGATTGAAACGTTTGTTACCAATATATCGGCTTCATCAGTTGGGCTTAATCCCTGAACAACTATATTATCGATTCCCCAATATCTGCCGCCATTTTCATCAGGATCGTCATAGCGAAAACGGATTCGGACGTCTCCTTCACCATCCACCCATGCAGACAGGTTAAGTGTATCCGGGTATCCACCGGTGTTGGAAGAATATAGATGAACATTACTCCAGGTTACTCCACTGTCAACCGAAACTACGACCCATCCAAACTCCTCTTCAGTCACAACCAGTCGATGATCGAAGATCATCTCAACATCAATGAATTCACTCATGTCTAATGCCGGCATGGTAAGATAGTCTGCTGTACCCGGTCCGGCTGCCTGGGCATTCATCAGTATATAATTGGGGAAAAGTTGATCGCGTGTTTGATTTGTTTCAATTGACCAGGTTACGCCCTGCCCATCGACATCCTGCACAGACCAGTCCTCCGGCAGTCCGTCTTCAAAGTCCTGGGTGTAAATAACTTCGGCAATTGTTGAGCATTGAAGTAAGAAAACAAGAAGGAAGCCTACAGTGAAAGATTTGAATATTTTTAACATAACAACCTCCGTGTCCAATCGCAGTATTCTTATCCGGAATTATTGGTTTCGGATACTAAACCATTATTCAATATACCCATTTTTTTTGGAATGTGTATGCTGAACTTGTGCTTTTATTAAGTAAACTGTGTTTACGTTCCTGGCATAAATGTGACAAAACCGACAAAATGGTTCGCTGTATGCTTTTACGAATTTATTTCACGGAAACGTCAAATAACCAAATTACAGTTCCCATTCAGTCTGCTCTACGAGAGTCAAAGGAGCAAATCCCCTGTTTTATCATCTATTGTTTTCATTTGATTGCGAATTGACTATAAGTTATATTAAACTATAATTCTGGAGTCGATGACAACAAAATTTTTCAAATAGAATAGGCAAAAAAGGAGATTTGGAGTATGAAAGTTTACAAAATGTTAATAATTATTGGGATGGCTGCTATTTTAGTTGCAGGCACCGCAACAGCTACTGAGAGTATCCAGTTTCCGGGAACAGCAAAATTTTTGCCTGTTCAACCTCAGCCTGCTGAAGTGATTCTCGACGAACTGGATGAGGATTCCACTCTTTACTCAGAGGACTTCGAGAGCGATGATCATGGATGGGAAGCTTTTGATTATACTACTACCCCGGCTCGCTGGCATGTTGATCCCTGGAACGCATTAGATGATGGGGTTTCCTGGTGGTGTGGCGAGCATCGTTATGTTGATAATGACAGCGTATGGGGTTATGATAATGCATGGCTGCAATATCTTGACAGTCCATCACTCGATTTTACCGATGCAGGTGATGATCTCGTATTGAACTTCCAGATGCAATATGGAAGTGAAGACGGTGACCCGGCGAATGAGGATTATGACGGTTGGGATGGTGGTACTGTATTTATCACTACCGATGTAGGTGAGAATTGGGAAGTCATTGCCGATCCAAGTCATGATTATAATGCGGAAAGTTTGTACTCATTTGGTGTGACCCATGAGCTTGGAATTGGGATCGCAGGATGGCGCGATGTCTCGGACGGTTGGGTAGAATGTGAGTATGACCTGAGCGACTATGCCGGTGAAGCGGATGTTATGGTTCGCTTCGCTTTCGCATCCGAAAATGGTAGGAATACCGAGGAAAATGAAGACTGGTTTGGATTCATGATAGATGATATTATCATCGAAGATACTGACAATACTTACCTTGAAAACGATGCCGAAGACATAGCAGATCCTGAAGATTTCACACCTTTAGACCAGGTTGGCGCCGATATAGCCTGGGAACTTCAGACGGAAGAATATCACAGTGAAAACCATGCCTGGCGTTTAGAGTCGGGATTAGATATTGTTTCTATGCTTGTTTCTCCGGAAATCCCGACGATTGATGGCTGGCGGCATTTCCTGGTGTACTGGGTATATTGTGACTGGGAAGATTCAGACGGTAATGGTGATAACACTTTGGAAGATTATTTCACGATAGAAATATCCACCGATGGCGGTAGTCAATGGGTACAGATCTTTTATGATTATGCCTTTAATGGCAGTGAAACCGGATGGGAGGAACGTGACAGTGCCATGGTAGCCGGCACGTATGGAGAACTGGAAATCCCGACAGATTATATCGGAGAAGATATCAGGCTTAGATTCCGGGCAATGTCAGACGGTGATGAAGACGGAGGTACTGGATCGGGAATTCATATTGATGATGTTTCGGTCATCGCCAATTCCGGTTTTGAACATGATATAGGTGTGGAATATGTCACTATACCGTTCCCAACCACTGTAGGCAGCGTGGTACCGGCATGGACACAGATTCGTAATTTTGGTAATAACACAGAAACAAGTGTTCGAGCTGCATGGTTCCTGGGAAATACCCCGTATCTCTTTGTAGAAGATGTCACTATAGCGCCGGACGACAGCGTTCGAGACTGGCTGGATAATGACGAAGATGACAACCTGGATGGCTGGATGCCTTCAAGTCCGGGAGCTTTCGAGATTTATGTACAATGTATCCTGACTAATGGTGATGATTTCACCGATAACAACATTTCAGCCACTTATCCTATCGACGTCCTTGCAGAAGGAAATTTTGAATACGGATATGATGATCGTCTGCCGAGCCTGTTCTACCGTGCTTTCGAGGCTGGTGAAGGACCGGCAACGTATTTCGATGATTTCGATTTTGAGACCATCGGATCTTTCATGCCGGAAACAGTGCGAGTACAGTGGAACGGAGATTTTGACGGAGGCGAATTTGATGTGAGGCTTCATATCATGAGTGATAGTGAAGGAGCCCCGAACGAGGATATATTTACCGAGGTTTACACTGTCCTTTCCGAGGAAACATATACAAACTGGCATGAGATTGATATCTCTGATGAGGAGATTTCGCTGGACGAACCATTCTGGGTCTGGTTTGAACTTGTTGAAGAAGAAGATCAACCGAGACCTCATATTATTTTCTCCACAAGTGAATTAGGCACAGAACACCATTACAGATACGATGGGACAGATGTTGGCGCCCCGCAGGGTGACTGGATGATTCGTATTGTTGGAGGTCATGAGTTTAGCGGAAAAGCTGAAAACATCTCCACACTTCCCGGCGACTTTGTACTGTATCCGGCATACCCGAATCCTTTCAATCCATCTGTCAGCCTGAAGTATGATGTTCCAATCAGTTCACTTGTAAAAATCAATATCTACGATCTGCTTGGACGTGAAGTAGCTCAACTGGTAAATACAGTTTCGACACCCGGCAGCCATTCCGTAAATTGGAACGCCGCAGGATTAGCCAGTGGTTTGTACTTCGCAAAGATGGAAGCGAACGGCAAAGTATTCAACAGGAAGTTGATGCTTCTGAAGTAAAGTTTAATATTTCTGATGTAAATATCAGCATCTTTTAGATAAAAGCAGCCCGAATCTCAAATGGTTCGGGCTGTTCTGTTTTCGTTTAATCGCAAGCGCAGCGGGTAGCCCGGATTCAAGAATCCAGCCTACGTCACAAAGGATTTTACAAATTCCGGATTTCATGATCTCTCTCTTTCCTCTGTAAACTTAATCTGATTCAAATCGTATGTTTTTCAAAGTATTACTTAATAATAATCAACTTTTTGCTAAATAGTTTCTGGGTTGATTCTTCTATTACGAGGAAATATGTTCCGCTTGAAAAATTTGTTAATGACAATGATACGTTAGGGCTGAATTCAGGTATTGCTCTTGTTAGAATTTGATTGCCTAGTATGTTGTATATCGCCAATTCACCGGATATTAACTGTGGCAATTGTATGGTAACAAAACCGTTTGCAGGATTGGGCCAGAGATTGATAGTTATTGATTGAGGTAATTCAAATTTGGTTTTTACATCATTATAGACTTCACCGTTCATACTCTCCCAAGTCCTACCAAAATCTGTGGTGCGATAGATATAAGTTTCATCGGGCAGATGCGGATCAGTTTGGTAACAAACCCAGATTAATTCGCCGGACTGCCAACCGGGTTCTATCTCAGAACGATATTGGAAGCCAGGAGGAAGTGGTAAGTGACCGATCTCAAGCCATGTAAATCCGGTATCAGCAGATGCAAACAGCAGATCGTTTTCAACATCAACATAATATAATTCACCAGGACTAAGACCTCTATATAAATATGCTGATACGTACTCAAGTTCTGTTGTTGTTCCGATGAGAAAAAATGAATCAGAGTATGTTGTGGAAAAGTTGGTATGAACCGTATCAGGGTTCCAAGAAGGTCTATTTCTTGACAATATTATAAAATCAGAAGGTGACCAACCAATATGATAAAGATTCTCATTGCCTCTATTGTCCCTTATGCCTATCCATTCCGGTCTGATCCACGTAACAAGAGTGTCTCGAGAATACATTCCGTCACTGTTAACTGCAATTAGTGAATCAGTACTTGGTAACCAATCAAAAACCATGTGTGCATTATCAGCAATAGCCTCAAAAGTATAACCACCGTCATAACTGAAAGCACGTCCGCCATCTCTATCGTCAGGTAAAGTGATGGCAGATAAAATTCCCTGTTCAAGGTGATATTCTATTGTTGATGTGTATTCACGAATAAGTTCTGAGGATTCACCGTAATCTTCAGTATAATAGAGATTTATTATATAATCTTCCTGGTTCTCGAAAGCCTGGTACCAGAAACAACCAGGTTCATTTGACCGGGCGACAATAGAGTTTGATCTGGATTGAGCCGGGTGAGGTATAAATGATAGAAAGATAATAAAGGTTGAAATAAAGACAATAATGTTTCTGAAAGCGCTTTGCACATGAGGGTGGTTATCATACAGAGTATTTCGAACGAATACCCTTGAACGTTCGAACCAGGATTCAGGTAAAGAAAATAAGATAAAAATGATATTAATATGAGTCAAGTTTGCCAACATATGCACTCCTTGAAAACACGTTGGTTAACAAGCGTTCATTATCAAGAACCGGAATAATTCGTACGGCATATAAACAAGATATTATATTTTAAATATGGAAACAATGTTTTCACATAATAGAACTAACTAATATGCGAATCGTGCTCTAGAGCAAAGGTTCAGAAATCGAATCCTGATTGCTTCTTATCCAGGAGGAATTTCTACATTTCCAACAACTTAAAAGAAACTGCTCCGAGAAAGCCCGAAAGTGTGCTTAGTCCTACAATGGTTGGTCCTCCGAGGTGGACGGCTTCCGGGATCATTGTCTGGGCTATCATGGTTAACATTGCTCCAGCCGCAAGTCCTTGAAGTCCTGAAACGATTACCGGGTTAACATCCGCTCCGACTGCATATCCGATTCCGGCTCCTACTGCAGTCATTATCATCAAAGATAACCACATCATAAATATTTTCGGAGATTTCCAGCCCTGTTTTTTCATTCCTATGCTGCTTGACATCGCTTCTGGAAAGTTCGACAGAAAAAGTCCGGCAATTAAGGTATAGGGTATGATTTCAGTAAAAGAGGGTATCGAAGTAGCCAGTTTAGCGGTGAGAATAGCCAGGAAGCCGGAACCGATGACAAAACTTTCTGGAATTCCATCAAGGAATATTCCCAGCCAGATTGCGAGAGGTGAACCATGTTCATGCGCTTCACGACGAAGTTCACCGGTAGTCAGAACCTGATTCCCCTGTCTTACAGCGTTGGCGGCATTAATAGCCCATTCGGAATCTGTTTGCGCCTTCTTCTGGGAATGATCGCTTAATTTCTCAAGTCGTTCACTTGCCAGTTTCAATGCTGCTTCTTCAAAAGCCGGTGAAACCTTGCGTACGTGTTGAAAATCCTGTTTGGTTAAGACCAGCACTTTAACGACAGTTTTTGCAATCGCTTTCGCTGTGCGTGCTGCTCCGGTAATAACCGCTATTTCACCAAGGACATCTCCGGCTTTTAGAACAGTTAATTCATCGCCTCCCCGCTGTAACTGAATTTCACCCTGATCGATAAAATACATCTTGTTACCGGGATCGCCCTCGTTAAAAATGACGTCGTTTTCTTCAAATCTCACCGGACGGATATAATCAACGAGATGATGAATATGCTCCGGCGGTATCGATCTGAAAAAATCGCTCTCTCCGAGACGAGCCAGAAGCCGTTTTATACGCTCATTCTTGCGTTTGCTTAAATAGGTTATGGTTGTGGCGGTTTTACGTAAATAACCACCTTTAGCATTGATGAGCTGATCCAGCAAAACAAACAGGATCCCGCCACATACTCCTCCAATAATCAGGGCTATTGGTTTAGCTAAAGATTCGTCATGTGAAACCGCAGCGCCGCCATGCGAAATTCCCATCATAGTTGGAGCCACAAGTTCCACGCTTAGGGCTGCAAGTAAGGCTCCAGCACCAAATGCGGCAAACGCACCGGTAATTACAGGCTTGGGCTGCCATACAACACCCAACGCTGAACCTAATGGGAGGGAGGCTGCAGATAAACCGCCAAGAATTATTGCCCATATCAAATATTTTGTTGAAAAATCAACATGTCCAACTGCGTGTGCGGATTCAGAACTCCACACATAAAGGGCTGCCACTAAGATGAATCCTACTGAAATCCAATAACTTTTTTTCATATTTAGAACTCTTTACGTAACAGAAATCAATCGTGATTAGCATAAAATTATCGTAACAGAAACAGGTACAAGATAGATTAGCATTAACCGCAATGCCATAGATTCAATCCAAATAAACATAAAAAAAACCGGCTAAACAAATACCGGTTTGCAGCAAGATAGAATGAGAACAACATTTTGCATGTTTTTTGAACAGATTTTTCAATTATTATTGAAATTCTTAATTCTTAATTAGGGTCTCCTGAATAAATCAATTACCCTTATAAGGGGAGAGATTGAGCGTTGTTTTTCCTATCTTTTGTGCAAGGATACTGATTAAAACAGTCCAAAACCTTTGCACTTCAGGATGGGAAA
>JAVCCM010000019.1 GCA_030765455.1 Candidatus Electryonea clarkiae
ACAGGGCACGAATGTAACAAACACAGAAAACACAGAGTTATATGTACAGGACGAATCAGGTTATGGTATCCTGGTCTGGGATGAAGATGCCTGGGATCCTGAAAATGATATTATGCGTGGTGATGAAGTTATTGTTATCGGATACCTTTTAGAGGAAGATGATATAACAATGATAACAATACCTGATATCGAGGTTATTGGTAATGATAATCCTCTGCCGGAACCGAGAGTGGAAGGCACAGGCGATATGAGTACAAGTAGGTCACGAGAGGGTACATGGGCGCAGATGAGCGGTCAGATAAATCGTGATCCTCCCGGTGAAGGAGATTACTCATTGATTGTAGATGACGGATCTGGTCAATGTGAAGTGAAAATATTCGAAACGACAGGCATTGACTTAACCGATTTGGTTGCTGATGATTGGGCTACCTTTACTGGAGTAATTGGTTTGTCCCGCCAGGGTATTCGTCTTATCCCAAATATGCAGGAAGATGTAGCTCGAATTCCTATTGATCCACCGAGTGACCTGGCAGCAACCCAGGAAGTGATTCCTGGTGATCCGCTGAGTCTTGAGGTTACACTGACCTGGACACATGATCACCTGGATGACTGGCTTGGATTTTATATCTATCGTGATGGTGTAATGGTCGATAGTACTGTGGAAAACACCTGGTCTGAAATCATCGAGGATCCAGCTCCTGGTGAATATGCTTCTTATACCTGGGCTTACACAGTAACCACTTCATATGATGAGGGTGAAACAGATCCATCTAATGAAGTAGAGGTAATCTGGGATATTACATCAGTAGAGGAACGTCAATGGGCTGGAGTGCCGTTAGAATGGGCGCTTGAAGCCGTTTATCCTAATCCGTTCAACCCGACGTTACACGTTGTACTCAGCGTTCCGCAGACCTCAAAAGTAACTGTTGAGATCATTGATATTTTAGGAAGGCGTGTTGCAATGCTTCACCAGGGCGATCTTGCAGCGGCTTACCACCGTTTGAACTGGAATGCGACAAGTAATCCTACCGGTATATACTTCTTGAGGGTAAGCAGCAGCACTGGATTTAACGATATAAGTAAGGTAATGTTTATCAAGTAAAATCTGGATCTTATCTTTTTTCCTAATCCCTATTGATCCCCTTATATCCGGGGATAGATAGGGATTTTATTTGTTCTAATTGTCAGAAACAGATATCTGCGACTTATCAAATTTGTTACCCACATTGAATATGAAAGAAGTTCACCTCCCATTAACAGATCAATCGAACCTCCAATGTTGCGATACGAAACATTTTAATATGATTAGCATTCAAAATGCAATATCTTTAACAACTACCGTTTCTGTAAGATGTTCTTATTAAATATTATACCTTTTGGTTTGCAATTTGCATAATTGGAAAATATCTTCAAATTCAGAAATGATATTGAATTAATTGCACTGTTTTCCTAAATTACGGATGATGTCATTCCAACCTTATGATTATCCTGTAAAATAGTTGGGAAAATCAAAGAATTGCATCATAAACGAGGAGATAAGATGAAAAGAATTGATAGAGCTTTAGTGAATGGCACCTTCTTTTTACTCGTTGCCACACCCATTTTCGCACAACCGGAATTTACTCAACACGTAATACAACAGAATCTGGTTGATGCCTACATAGTCGAAGCTGGCGACATCGACAACGATGGTGACCTGGATCTGGTTGCTTGTGGTTGGCAGGGCAATTGGATTGGTTGGTTTGAAAACGATGGTGAGCAGGACTTCACTTATGATGCTATAACTACAGGATTTGGTTATCCATCCGGTCTTGAGATTTGTGATATGGATGGTGACGGCGATCTCGATGTTATATCAGGCTCTCAATCACTTGATGCAATGTATTGGTGGGAATATGATGATGGTGATTGGACTCGGAGTACTTTGGGCACCGGACTTGATGGCTGCAGGGAGATTTATGTAGCAGATATTGACGGCGATGGTGATCCGGATGCTGTTGGGAGCGCGGTTTGGTCAGGCGATATTGTCTGGTATGAAAATGATGGTGAAAATGAATTTGACGACCACTTGATCGATGATGATCTCGCTTCGGCTAACTGTGCAATTGTTGTTGACCTGGATCAGGACGGTGATCAGGATATAGCAGCTTCATCGCAGGGAAACGATATCATCAACTGGTATGAAAATGACGGGGATCAAGACTGGGAAGAACATGAGATTGCAGGGCAGAATGACGATGGTTTAGACTGGATATCGTCAGGTGATGTCGATCAGGATGGTGACATTGATCTCTTTGGAACGACTCATGGAAATGGTGCTATCCGATGGTTGGAAAATGACGGAAACCAGGATTTTGAAATACACACTCTTACGGATGACGCGAATATGCCCATGCTGGTTGAACTCGTCGATCTGGACATGGATGGTGACCTGGATTTCATCACCACAGAATCATCAGACGCAACATTATCAATGTGGGAAAATGATGGGGATCAAAATTTCACAGAGGAGATCATCAGTGATGAATATACCGGCTGCCGAGGATTGGATGTAATTGATTTGGATGGTGATGGAGATCTTGATATCGCCACAACCGGGTGTGGATCCAACCGTGTTGACTGGTGGGAAAGCGATCTCGATCCCGAAGGGAATGCTACTGCCGGAGGAACAATTACTGATGCCGAAACAGGGGACGCTGTAGAAAACGCAATAATCCGCCTCGGTAACGGCAGTGATACGACTGATGTAAATGGCGATTATTTCATTGAGAATCTATTCGTCGTGAACGCGACAGCAAATATTTCGCATGATGACTATACACCCTACCGGGAGGATATCGAAATACTCGAGGGTGAAAACACTTTCGACTTTGAGCTGCTGCTGCTTGCACCTGTTTCCGGTACTGTTTTCGATGTAGATACCGAGGATCCAATTGCGGAAGCATCGGTCACCTTCGGCAACGAGACAACCACAACGAATGAAGATGGTGAGTGGGAGGTAAGTCCACAGGGGCAGGGTGAACATGTAGTCCGCATCATTGCTGAACATTACTATCATTACGCTGGCAACGAAGAGGTGGAACATGGTGAAAATACATTTGATTTCGGAATAATCCCCCTCGCCACAATCTCAGGTAACATAACAGATTCTGAGACTGGATCAGCTATCGATGGAGCCGAAATAAGCTTTAGCGACAGTCTGTATTCAACAATTTCAGATAATGAAGGGAATTACTTGGTAGAAGATGTTGAAGCTGGAACTTATTCATTACTGATTGAATTTGAAGGTTACTTCGATTTTGTGCAAGATGAAGTTGAGATCGAGGAACGTGAAAATGTGCTCGATTATGAAATAGATATCCTCTCGGCTGATCTAACTGGAGTCGTAATCGATGAGTTGACCGGGGATTTTTTGTCCGGGGCAACCATTACTGTAGTCGATCCGGAAACGAACGAAATCTATCGTGAAACCGTTACTGATGATAACGGTGAATATACTGCCCCTACGCTTCATGACGGGGTTACCTACCTGGTGAATGCTGATCTTGGCGGATATGCTCCATCTGATACAGAAGAAGTCAGGATTCGCTGGGACCGAGAAAATGAGCAGGATTTTGAACTGACGCCGATTTTTGAAAGAGGTATTGTCCAGTTGCAGACTGAACAAGCCCTTGAAACCTGGGTAACAACAACCGGGATTGTAATTCAAGGAACCAATGTCACCGATACGCTACATACAGATATCTACATACAGGATGATACAGAGTGGGGAATCCAAATCTGGAGTGATGATCACTGGGATCAGGAAAACAACATAAATCGAGGTGATCAGGTTACAGTCACCGGATACCTCGTGGAAGTGGAAAATATAACAAGGATAACTAACTTTGAGCTGGTAATTATAGACAATGAAAATCCATTGCCGGATCCCTTGGTGGAATCAACCGGTGAGATGATTGTGAATGGACAACGAGAAGGTACCTGGGCTCAAATCAGCGGTAATATAAATCGTGATCCTCCCGATGCGGGCGACTATTCATTGATTATTAATGATGGTAGCGGGGAATGTGAAGTGCGATTCATCGAATCAACAGGGATCGATATGTCGGAATTTTCAGTTGATGATTGGGGAACATTTACCGGTGTGATTGGATTATCCCGACAGGGAGTAAGAATTATTCCAAATTCGCAGCAGGACGTCTCCCGGTTTACTGCTAATCCACCAACAGACTTAACATCTGAGCAGGAACTGATCAGCAATGATACACTTCAGCTTGAAGTCTCCCTCGCATGGTCACATGAACATCTCGATGATTTTATTCGTTTCAAGGTTTATCGTGATGGTGAACAGGTGGACAGCTCGGAGCAGAACACATGGTCTGAGAGCTTGATAGACCCAAATCCCGGTGAATATGCCAGCTACACATACATATATACTGTTACTGCCGTCTATGACGAAGGCGAATCAATAGAATCCAATGAAGTCGAGGTAGCCTGGGATATTACGTCAGTTCGTGAGCGTCCTTTTACAGGAGTTCCAACTGCATGGGGATTGGAAGCAGTATATCCGAATCCATTCAACCCGACACTTCATATCGTGCTAAGCGTACCGCAGGTTGCTGAAGTGACAGTCGAGATAATAGACATCCTTGGCAGGAGAGTATCAGTTCTTCATCGGGGTAATCTGAACGCCGCTTACCATCGTTTGAACTGGAATGCGACAAGTAATCCTACCGGTCTTTACTTTTTACGAGTGAGTAGCAGTGCCGGATTCAACGATATTAGGAAGGTAATGTTTATCAAGTAAATATTTCCGTCTTTCCACCATTAAAATTGGATTCTCTTACACTATAGTCCCGGCTGTAATACGCGGGGACTTTTATGTGTGCCCAGCATGGAGTGGACGCCTGATTTTATTAATACACCCCGATCTGGGGGAAGTAAAACCGATTGGCAAGGGCGTTGCTGGCAACGGCAGGGTCTGAAGGCAGCCATAGGCAGCATACG
>JAVCCM010000081.1 GCA_030765455.1 Candidatus Electryonea clarkiae
TATGCTGCCTATGGCTGCCTTCAGACCCTGCCGTTGCCAGCAACGCCCTTGCCAATCGGTTTTACTTCCCCCAGATCGGGGTGTATTAACAAAATCAGGCGTCCACTCCATGCTGGGCACACATAGAGATACTGCTTATCGCAGTATTTTTTACTCCGGCTCAGCTCTAATTTCGGCTCTTCAAAATCCAAAAACAAGTGAAAATTGCATTTTGTGCTGAAAGCGAAATGATCTAAATATTTCTTAAAAATAATGCATCATGTTCGCGTTAATTATTATGCATAGATTAAGATGACCCATGATTTTTTGATTGCTTAAGCTGCATTACTTTCGAGAACTCTTATAGACCAAATTCCCCGAAAGGGAATGATATGAATAGCCACAGGTGAAACCTGTGGGACAAAGTCAGAAACAATAACAACTCTGAAGGAGTTGAACAGAATTGATTCTCAAGGACTGCATGTTGGACAAATAGTATTGTCGAACCCCTTCAGGGTTCCTTCAATTGTAATACAATGCCCCATGGGTTTCACCCATGGCTATTCATATTTATCTCCTTCGGAGATGTTTATCAGAGTTTTTGAACATCTTGTATAATATAGAATTATGCATTTTATAGAAAGTTGTAGCATCAATAATTCAATATTCATCTGTATTAATGGTCGTTGTGTAATGAATTTGTACAAACATAATGCATTATTTCCGATAGACATTATAAATACAAATATATTCAGTAATTCCCGGCTTTTGTTTAGGATTGAAACTTCAGCTCAAACCAGATTATTAGATCATTAAAATAATCGCATTTCACCAATGAACAGTCTTGTTATTTTACATACATTAATATTATTATAGTGAATACGAAAACTTTGTCATATAATAATTAACAGGCGAGGCGAACATGAATCCACTTTTAAACATGCTTTTGGGAAAAAATGATCTTCCTGTGCTGCCGGATATCATTGCTCATATCAGTAAAAAACTTAGCGATCCGGACAGTACAATTGAAGAAATAGCCGGTTTGATACAAACTGAGCCTGTTCTCACCGGAAACATTATTAGACTCTCAAATACTGTTCTATTCGGTGGACAAGCAGATATCAGAGATTTGAAGAATGCCGTGGTTCGTATTGGTATGAACGAAATCAAAAACATGGTTTATTCAGTTGAGATGTTACAGGTATTCAAAGATAATCCTGTAATAGACCAGAAGATGTTCTGGAGGCACAGCCTGGCAGTGGCAATGTGTGCGCAATTCCTGAGCAAGACCCTTGGTGGTGATAAGGTGTTGCAGGAGGCATCATACACCGCGGGATTGATGCATGATATGGGAATTCTCGTTTATGCATACCTCGCTCCCAAGAGTTACGAACAGTTCCTGAAGAAAAACTGGGCTTATCTTACTCCTGGGAAAGAATTTTATGAATTGCATTTCCTGGAAAAGAAATCATTCGACCTCCACCACGCCGAACTTGGAGCTGCCTATATTGAGGCATGGTGGCCCATTGATGAATTAGTAATCTCAGCAGTTGCCGGTCATCATTCCAAGTTTTCGGAATATGAAGAAATACCTGACATAGTAAAATACGTATCATTTGCCAACAAATACTGTAACAGCAAAGAGGTCCATAACGGGGTTCAGAGGGTAAAGATAGATTTAACCGACAGTGATTATGAAACCATCAACTTGAGTGATGATAAAATGCTCCTGTTTCAAGAAAGAGCCCAGATGGCAATAGATATGGCTGAGGCTATGATTTCATTTTAGGTTAATGCTCTATATTGAATATCCGTAAATTCAAGTAGATCCCTTTCGCCGAAAGGGATTTTTTGGTGTATGGTGCGATGACATTCCCGCGTTGAAGGCTTTCAGGCAATGTCATTCTTGTGCTTGAATGGGAATCCATGAAATCGCATCTTATTGTTATTCCTGGATTCCTGCCTTCGCAGGAATGACACTCTGAGTTGATATTTGCATTCTCGGGAAACTTGGAATGCAGGAATCCCATCGGGATCAATCCTGAATTTTTTCCATCATTCTTCTGTCAGCATCGGCAAGTCTGAGTGCGTCTAATATTTCTTCAATATCTCCATCAAGGATAGCATCAAGCTTGTATAATGTAAGATTTATCCTATGATCGGTAACCCTTTTTTGGGGGTAATTGTAGGTACGTATTTTTGCGCTCCTGTCCCCGCTGCCGATAAAACTCTTACGGTCGGCTGACCGTTTTTCCTGCTCTTCTTCAAGTGCAGCCTTGTACAAGCGCGCGCGTAAGACCTTCATCGCCTTATTTTTATTTTTAAGCTGACTTTTCTCATCCTGACATGAAACGACTGTACCTGTGGGAATATGTGTAATCCGCACTGCGGAGTCGGTAGTGTTAACCGATTGCCCCCCGGGACCACTGGAACGGAAAACGTCTATCCGCAAATCGTTCGGATTGATTTCAACATCAACTTCCTCTGCCTCCGGAAGGACTGCTACCGATACCGCAGAGGTATGAATACGCCCCTGGGACTCTGTGGTAGGAACACGTTGTACACGATGTACACCAGATTCAAATTTGATAATACCAAACGCATTTTCTCCACGAACCATAAAAATAATCTCTTTGAAACCTCCCATCTCGCTTGAATTGGAACTCAAGAGGTCATTCTTCCAGCCTTTACGTTCAATATATCGCTGGTACATCCTGTATAAATCACCTACGAAAAGACCGGCTTCCTCCCCACCGGTTCCGGCACGTATTTCAACAATTGCCGCCCGGCTGTCTTCTTTTTCTACAGGGAGCAATATCAATTGCAACGTTTTTTCCGCTATCTCAATTTTTTGAATCAGCTCTTCGATTTCTATTTTTGCAAGCTCGACTATTTCTTCATCGTCTTCATCAAGGAGTGAACGTGTTGATTCGAGTTCCTTTTCGAATGCGAGGAACTGATTAGCCGCTTTCAGGATTTCGTTTAATCTTCTGTGTTCTTTACCAAGCCTTGCCATCTCCTTTTGATCTGATACAAGCGATGGTTCAGCCATGCAAGATTCAACCTCACTCAATTGTTCAACGGCTTGCTTGACCTGATGTTCTATTATATTATGGTCCATGGTCTTCTTTTTAAATTCCTGTAAATATATTAAAATAAGAAACAAATATTATATCAACTCAATAATTATATAGCGGTTAAGCAAAATTTCTTATAACACACAAAAACACAGGCTGTTTGCCAGTTTTAATATTTTGCTGCCAGTTGTCCACATGCTGCATTAATATCACTACCCCTGCTCTGCCTCAAAATTACTGTCCTGCCAAGCCGATGAAGCTCATTCGCAACTTTTTCAACATCATTTTCATCCGCCCTGGATAAACCATCTTCGGTTTCATTGTAACGTAAAATGTTGATTTTTACTGGGAGATTTCTTATCCAGCTATGTAATGCTTTTGCGTCCTCAATAGTATTGTTAAATCCTTTGGCAATCAAGAGTGCAATAGTAATCCGGTTTCGGCTCTTTTTTGAATAGTACATTAATGATTTATGAATTTCTTCCAATGAATATTTACCGGCTTTTAAAAGAAGTTTCCGCCTTATTTCTTCATGCGGTGAACAGATAGAAAACACCAGTTTAGGCGGATAGGGTTCTAATGCAAGAACACGAATCTGATCAGGAATACCCACAGTAGATATTGTTACTTTTCGCCGGGAAATCCCTATTCCATCTGGTTCAGTAAAAATATTCCATGCCTGCATAACGTTCTTAAGATTAATCAGAGGCTCACCCATACCCATAAATACAATGTTTGTAATGCGCTCTTTTATCCGGTTCTGAACAGCAAAATAACTCCCAACAATCTCTTCATAGGTTAGATTGCGTTTAAAACCCATGCTTCCGGTTGCACAGAATTTACAATTATATACACACCCGACCTGGCAGGAAACACAGAGAGTATTTCTATCCTGGGTTGGGATATTTACAACCTCAAACCTTTGTTTATCCTCTGCCTCTAACAGGAATTTTGTGGTGGATTGATCCCCGCTGCCCCGAACCTCTTTTATAATTTTCGGAAGCATTTCCGGATAATTATCAAATAACTTCTTTCGGAGATCTTTTTGCAGATCTGTCATTTTATCGTAATCGGTAATTCCCCGACGATAAATCCAGGCATAAACCTGCTGTCCGTGAAAAGCCTTGTATCCAAAACTAACCATTAGCTTTTCAAGACCATGCAGGTCAAAGGAAAGTATATCTTTCGATTCAATATTCAACATAGTATGAAGGTATTTCACTCATGTATAACGGGCAACAATATATCCGTGTCAGTGGAGGCTAAGATATAGATAAATAATACTCATTTTGTCAGAAGTGATTCTAATTCTTATGTGATAATTTCATATCTCATTTTGCTCGAAGAACACATTTCTGTTATCGTTATATGCCAGTTTCAATTGGCATCAATCTGGTATCATCTGGTACTTCGATTTTCTTTTAACTCTTGGGGAATGCCTGATTTCTTAATATCTTTACTTATCATTAATTTTTAATTTCCATAGATCACATGAAATACATCATCCGCACCACGATACTGATCACTTTCTTTATTTTTGATATCGCCTTTGCTCAAAGTGATATCAAAATTGCCGTCATGGATATCTTTGTTTCCGGCAGAACCCCCGAGAGCCAGAAGGCTGTGCTGTCAAACCGCATCCGCTCAGAACTGATGAATACCGGGTTATTAGACGTAATGGACAGGCAGACAATGGTTGACCTTCTCTTTGAACAAGGATACCCAATGACCGATTGCAGGTCGGATGCTTGTACCATCCTTATCGGGAGTGTTATTCAGGTTGATAGAATGGTTGTCGGTTCACTGGAAATGAACGAAGATTTAACATTGCTTACCCTGAAGGTGATTGATGTAAAATCAAGCGAGGTTTTGTCCACTGGAAATACATCCTGTTCATGCACCTTCGAACAGTTTCTGAATTCAAATATTCATGACATTGTCCAGCAGATATCCGGACTGACCAGTTCAAAGGTTGAAAGAGGAGGTATTGCCTCTTTAATGATACTTGGAGCGCCTCCGGGTACAGAGGTTTTCATCGATGATGAATCTGTAGGAAATGTTGACGATTTGATAAGAAATATTCCAGCCGGCAAACATAGAATCACAACCACTAATCCGGAGTATTCCAGCTATGAGACTACCTCAGATTTATCCAATCAGAACGTAAACATTGTCGAAGTGTTTATGCTAAAGATGTCAACACTGTCCATTAATGTTACCCCTGATAGTACGCTTATAACAATTGATGGGGCGGATCATCGTGAGGACATCGCACCGGTAACCTATACAGATCTCCCTTCTGGAGAATATTACATCACTGCAACTTTGCCATATCATAAGACCTGGACTGATACAATTTTCCTTGGTGCTGGCAGCAAAAAATCTCTTAGTGGAGATTTGGGGGGATTATTACGAGAGCTATACATTAATTCAAATATCTCAAGAGGTAATCTGAGTATTAATGGTGAAATCTCAAAACAAGAATTCCCTTGCACAATTAAAGATATTCAACCCGGTGACTATGAGATTGAAATCACAGCAAGAAATCATGATCCTTTCAGTACCCGGATTACTATAGAGAAACCCGGTCAAACCGCAATTGAAGCACATCTTGAACAAGATATGGGTACACTTGCACTGGCACACCTTCCTCCAGGCATAGACGTATATATCGACAAGAAATTAATTGGAAGAACACCACTGCCAAATCGTGAAATAGGCGTAGGCATATATCCTGTCGAATTGAAACAGCGAGGGTATGAAAAGGGTGGTATAAATACTATTAAAATAAAACAGGATCAGATAACAAATGTTTCTAATGATTTAGTTCCGAAAACCAGATTAAAAGCGTTTGGCAAATCTTTAAGATGGCCAGGGGCAGGACAGACTTATTTGGAAAGAGAGGACGCCGGAAAGAAATATATTTACGGAGAAGCCGTATTCATAGCATATGTTATCTATTCTGCAATCGATAACAGGTTGAAGTTGAAAAAATATTTGAACACTGACAGCAGATACAGCGAATTAATTCTTGAGGAAGAGATTAAATCTGAGTACGATAAGAAAAGAGCAGCCTATGATTCAGCCCACAACGCACAGACCAGATTTAATATCGCATTCACACTCGCTATCGGATATTATCTATTCAACCTCATTGATTTTTGGATTTTTGAAGGTGATACTCCTGATGCCTACAGTATAGATGACAAAAGTTCTCCGGTTTATAATTTCTCTGTTAAGAATCTGAATAGTATGTCAGATAATCCCGTTTTGGGAATCGGATGTAATATTTCATTTGATGTTGTCAGAGGTTTCAAATAATGTGGAACACAAAACCATTGATACACTTTCTATTGACAGCATTGTTGCTGATATTTTATTCCTGTGGTCAATTGGGTGAGGAAACCGGTCACCACAATCCTCTCGATCCTGATAACCAAGAGATAGAGGGTAATCCATTTGCATTACGGACGGAGATTGGAGATGGTGGCATTGTTCTAACCTGGGAAATTCCTGAAAACATAGAACCTGACAAGCTTCACTTGTATCGAAATGTCAATGATGAAGGATTTGTATTGTTTGAAATAATATCTGTAAGCAGGAGAAAACATATTGATTTGGATGTAAGAAATGGTTATACCTATAAATATTATTTAGTTGCTATCCATGATGGTCAGGAGTCGAGTACTTCAAACCTTGCAGAGATAAAAGTTCATCTGCATCCATTTTTCGTAATTGATGGGGACTCATCAGATCGAGACACAGCGAAATTCACAGAATTTCGTAATGTAACGCTCACTATTCTTGCTTTCAGCGCTGATAGAATCCGTTTATCGAATGATTCTGACTTCACTTCGTCCCGATGGGAAGAATATGTCACGAAGAGAAATTGGACTTTGAAAAAAGGTTCAGGGATCAAAACTGTTTTTCTCCAAGTTGCATACGCAGATAAAGACACATCATCAACGATTAGTAAAAGCATTTACCCATACCCGTTAATTCCTTCGCTAACTTTATTACCCCATGATTCCAGCGTTATCAGCCACCGGGATATCGCACTTTACATGCCTGATGTGATAGCCAACAAAGTGTTGATATCGAATAGTCCGGATACCACAGGAAAAACATGGCAAGATTATAGTTGGGTCAAGTCACACAATTTATCAACCAGTGATGGTTGGAAACATGTTTATGCATGGTTTAGGAATGATTTCATGGAGATCGAGCAGGCAGTCGATTCCATTGGTTTGAAAACCACCATCGAAATCGATACGTTTTTTTTGTATGCTTATACAAATAGTGATACACTATTCCCCCGAGATGAAATATACTTCTATTTGAAGCCCGCAGAGACAATATTGGGTCGAGATTCACGCGGTGCCGCGTTTGCTCATGTTGAGGGTTGGGATCCAATCCCACTTATCGAAAGAGGAGGAGGAATTAATTATGCAAGTACATTTAAACTGCCTTCATTATGGAATGAAGTTACCAATGCCCGAGTTTCATTCTCATTTACCGATAAGGTAGGAAATGAATTACTGGATATCAGGTACCATAAAAGAATCACATTCCAAATTCCTGACGACTATAAAGACCGCTTCCCGCTAGGGAATACAGGGAGTTCAATTACAATGATTGCTGTGCGACCCGGTGTTTTTCAAATGGGGTCCTCCATATATGATCCAGATTCCGAAGATTCTGAGCGACCACAACACGAGGTAACGATCGGTCAGGGTTTCTGGATGAGCAAATATGAGGTTTTTCAGATGCAATGGGAAGCAGTAATGGGCTCAAATCCCTCCTTGTTTATTAATAACACCCGTCCTGTCGAATCTGTCAGCCGGCAGGATATTCAGTATTTCATTGACGAATTGAACATTGAGGAAGGTTCTGATGTCTGGCGTTTGCCAACTGAGGCAGAATGGGAATATGTCTGTCGAGCTGGAACCACGAGTCGATTTCACTGGGGTGATGACAGTAATTACCGTGGACTGTACGACCATGCCTGGTTCAGAAATAATTCAGGTGGTGCGATTAAAATTGGTTCGACTAAAACCGTTGGGGGAAAACAGCCCAATCCATGGGGATTCTATGATATGCATGGAAACGTTGCGGAATTATGCGAGGATGACTATTGTACTGATTATTTAAACGCTCCGGACGACGGCTCTGCTTACATAGAAAGAACGCGAAGTGATATTAGAGTGGTCCGTGGTGGTTCATATCATATTAACGCGGAATACTGCCGCAGTGCAGCACGATCCTCCGTAGAATTTTATTCCTCCAGTAAGAGTATCGGTTTTAGACTCGTAAAAGACTTTATTATTGAATAAACATCACTTGATCTACTCCTCATAACAATGCACATCTCTTATTATAACTAATTCCATAAAATCCATCTTACTCCCCATACCTCTTCACGGAACATGGAAGGATTGCCAGGTTGGTAATCATAGAGGTGACTGAAAATATTGTTCGTACCCCAATAAACCTCAAAGTCCATTATTTTGGCAGCGATCATACCGTCCTGGATCATTCGTGCCCTCTGGTTTTGATCCTGATAATCATATTCGCCCCAATAATATGAAGTAAATGTTATTCTCATTCTTAGTTGATCGCTAAAATAATGATTTTCAAAACGCAGACTCCCCCAACCCCATTTACCTGGTATGGATGATTCCTTCATTTTAACATCAGTAATAGTAAAAGCTCCGGCAAGCGAAAATGGACCATAGACATCAACCCAGCCGTTCCCGGTCAATTCAATACCTTCATGGTTGTCGTCTTGAACTGCTGTCCAATTACCGGGAGCCGTTATATTTTCCATGGGAATGATCGGTTTGATATATCGCCGATACCCGGCAACTAATCTGATTCCTCTTCTTTCGCTGAACCGCCATCTACCTCCAGCTCCAGAGTAGAAGCCACCTACAGGCTCCAGGGTAGCGTCGCCTGAATATGAATCGAGTGAATCAGGCACAGGATTCAAATCCATCAATCTCTCAGGAGAGTGGACAAACCAGAGACCGTAGGATTCATCAAGTGCGGGCCATCGCCATCCAAGGCTGCTTGAACCAATAACTCCCGGTCCTAGCACATCCCCGTAATCGACAGAAAAAGCGCCGCCAAATCGTGGTAATATTTTCCGTCCTCTCCCATCGGAATACAATGCAATCGTACCAGCTTCTCCCCGAACAGCGATATCTGCTTTAAGCTGCTGTTTATCTATTCGATCGGATAATGTTATGCCACCAATTTCTCGTTGTCCCTTGGGATTTTTCATTGAAGGAAACGTACCGAACAAAGCTCCTGTCTTCTCACTATCTACAGTAAACCCAAACCTGTGAGACGATATCTGTCTTTCGTGCAGCAAACGTCCGCCTAAGCGATATCCTTGTTCCCTGCCGCCGAAATATCCGCGTTCTGATCGCACGTACCAGGCTGCAGCCTCTGAAAAGGAAGAATCAACGATTTCACCTGAACTCCATGCAAGGTCGAAATCGTTCCGTCGAATATTGTTGTATCCTGTTTTTTTTGCCCTGCCATATTTGATTTCGCTTTGCATCCATGAAAAATCAAGATTTCCATATTTACTCAGCCGCCGCCTGCCGCCTAAACGAAGTTGTGCGGAATTCGCTTGTGAGTTATGACGCCTTCCCCTGTATTCGCCGATATCAATCCCTGCATGGTAACGGAAATCTTTTGTCAATTTCTGGGCAATTCGCCAATCAGCATGTCCAAGGCCATAAAAACCTTTACGAAATATTACATTTGTGAGAGGAGTTGTCAGGTAAGCAGATATCGGATGAAGTGTCAAAACCGGACCTGAATTTGATATCCCGACACCGCTCCACCCAGTCTCGAGGTCAACTCTTTCTATCTCTTCCACTGCGAATGTGTTGAAACTCGCTGCTCCTGTTACGGGATCGTTATAAGGGCGTCCACGGTACAACACCAACAGGTCTCTTCCTGATCCACCGGGAGGTATCAAATAGAACGGCTGCCCGAAGAAACTGCTTTGTCGAGGATATATTCCATGTATAGTTCCAATCGCTTCACCGGCATCCTTATATCCAAACCTGCTAAAATCTTCACGGTGAAGAATCGTCGCAGTGGGTGATGGCTGCCGTGGAGGGATGGTATCGGAGTCAAGTGATTCAGGTTCGGGGATTGGTTCAATATCAGAATCCTGTGTTGAGTCTATGGACATGGAATCAACATTCAAACCTGATAATGAATCAACGGCAATATATTCAGCAGAATCGGGCAATGAAACGAGGCTGTCACCTTCAACAGCGATAGAATCGCTGTTGGCAAAATATGTTGAATCCTCTGTCGAATCACCGGGAACGGCAACCGGTAGGGATATCTCTTCTGTCCTTAATAATGAATCTGAAACAACCTTTTCAACTTGAACCGGCGAGATACCCTGGCTTATCTGATCAGCATTGCTGAAATCAGAAATTCCGGCTATCAGGAAAACGGTCAGTAAGGTACATTGTAAAGGCATCAATTTTTCAGCCATTAACATTCCGAATTCTTTTCTTATCCAATTGAGAAAACCATTATTGATTCTATAAAGAATATGAACCTTGAATATAAAGCAGATGATTTGAAAAGTCGAACTGAAAGCAAAGAATGATGCCAGATAATAAAGAAAATCTTTCTAACGATTAAAGTTACCTGTTATGTATTCAGATATATCATGCTGTACGAGAATGACATTCACGTACTATCTCGGCCAGAACAGTTATCTCCTTTTCTTTGATTAATATCGAGACTCATTAAACTCGAAGTCAATTGTAGAAGTGCAGAAGAGTTTATATATTTACAAAAGCTGTTTTCTGAGGCATTGAGGGTTTTTCGTTCAAGAGTTCTAACATCTTTGTGGAGTTTACTATGAAGTTCAAATGGTCTGCTGTTGTATTGATTATAATGATAGCCATAGGTTTTTGCATCATTAGCTGTGAAAAGAAGGAAGAAGATACTGGAACAGGTCCGGTGATTGAAGCTCCCACCGAACCTTCGAATCCTACACCCGCCGACAGCTCTGCCGATCAGGATATTAATGTTACGCTATTCTGGTCTCACTCAACAGACCCACAGGGCGATACTGTTAAATATGATCTCTATTTTGGTGTTTTGGCTGACCCGCTCCTTGAAAAAAGTAACCTGATTGATACCACCTATAAACCGGCGCAAATGGATATAAGTACTACCTATTACTGGAGAATTGTTGCACATGATGATGATGATAAAGAAACGGAAGGTCTTGTATGGAGTTTTACTACTGATCCCGAAGGGAATACACAACCAGGGGCTCCTACGAATCCATCCCCAAGGGATAGCGCGGGAAATCAGCTTGAAAGTATAACATTATCATGGATTTGCACTGATCCTGATGGTGACACCATGACCTACGACGTTTATTTTGGAACAACTTATGAACCGGAAATAGTAAGTGAAAAACAAAGCGAAACAAGCTGGACTCTCCCCCGCCTGGAATTAGAATCTCAGTATTTCTGGAGAGTCATTGCATACGATGATCACAACCATTCTACTCGAAGTCCGCTATGGAATTTTACCACTACTGCTCAAGAAAATCGTGCTCCATTAGCACCCTCCAATCCACAACCGGCAAATGATGCTGTAGATCAAAGCACCTTTGCTACTATTAATTGGACATGCACTGATCAAGATTCTGATCCACTAACATATGATATCTATTTTGGCACTTCTTCGCCTCCGCCATTAGCTGAAACTGGTCTGAGTCAAGCCACTTACGTCCATGATGAACTGGAACTTAATACAACATATTATTGGAAAATTACCGCACACGATGATGACAGTCATTCCACAGAAGGTGAGGAATGGTCATTCAGCACGGTATCAATTACTAATCTTGCTCCTTCAACCCCTGCGAATCCAACGCCCGCTGATTTAGACACCGGGGTTGATTCCGGTAGACCGGTTGTTATCCAATGGTATTGCAGTGACCCTGAAAATGACACCATACTCTATGACATCTACTTCGGTCAGCAATCGAATCCTCCTTTGCTGGTAACCGGGTGCGGTGACACATCATACTTCAGGCTATCCATATATGCTGGAGATTATTACTATTGGCGTATTATAGCTAAGGACAATCATGGCAATGAAAGCATTGGTCCAGTATGGATGTTTGGTACTACAGGCGGAAGTGGAGGCAATGGCACCGTCTCAGGAACAGTAACCGACTTAGAGACCTCACTTCCTTTATATGGTGTAACTGTAAGGTCTGGCAATCCAGCAGCTACCACCGACGCAAATGGAAATTATAGTCTGACTCTGAGTGCAGGGTATCATGATATTACCGCTTCATTGACTGGATATAGGTCTGCCACAAACGGAGCGACAATTGTCACCAATCAAATCACCCCACTCGATTTCCAACTCCAACCCGGCGGTGGGGGTGGAGGTCCGGGTACTATTAGTGGACGAGTTACAGATAGTGCGACTGGAAATCCGCTTGGGGCTGTATCTATTAGTTCCGATGACGGCTATTCTACATCAACTGATGGTAGTGGAAATTATTCATTCAACGTTGGTGAGGGATTCAGGACGATTACTGCCTCATTGACTGGATATACAAATGCTACCTGGCAGGTTCAGGTTGATTCTGATGGTGCATATAACCATAATTTCGCTCTGGATCCCACCGGTGGTGGCGGAGGCGGAGGCGGTGGATCGCCGGACGCATTCTGGAAGGGTACATTACAGTCAGGGTGGGAAAATACTGTAACTTTCGATAATAATACTGTAATTTTATCTCATGGCGAGTTAGCAAATACAGTGGCAATTCCGGTAACCGGAAGAACGGCTGGTTTCCTCCATTTCACTCTTAGCTTTGAAGGTGATGCTAACGTTCACACGCTTGCGATTACAACACTCGGACAATATGAGGGTGGAAACAGCTTTGTGCCGCTGACGAGTGAACAGGGTAGATATATGCTAAGTGAACCTGAGACAAATGCCAGGTACCAGGTTTGGAGTAATAATTGGAGAATAGGCGAGCGTACCATCACTGCAATAAAACTGCGAATTGGGGGAGCAAACGAAGGTATGAGGATTTTTCTTGATACACCTCAGATACGACCTAATTGATACAGATTTGAATTTTGATAATATGGTTTTCCACTTTCAAACTGTCCGGGAACAATTTTCCCGGACAGTTTGTTTTGCTGGAATTTGATTATCGGTTAGGCACAGTAGGCGGGAATAGCAGGCCAAACAAAGAAATTCACATGACTTTAAGAAATATCATTTGATACATGGGAATGTAGGGGCAGGATTCATCCGCCCAGTCCTATCAACTCAATCACGGCGGATAAATCCTGCCCCTACAAGATGCAAACTTACATCCGAGCAATAGCATACGCATTTACTTCTGAGCAGTGCGATTAATCTTTCTTTGAGAATCGAGTAGGGTGAGGCGGAGTGATCTACTTCGCCTCATCCCTCTCACAGAACCGTACGTACGGTTCACGTATACGGCTCCTGTTTACTTTCCCTTGATATTTCAGACAGAACACCCTGTTTTCA
>JAVCCM010000025.1 GCA_030765455.1 Candidatus Electryonea clarkiae
TATGCTGCCTATGGCTGCCTTCAGACCCTGCCGTTGCCAGCAACGCCCTTGCCAATCGGTTTTACTTCCCCCAGATCGGGGTGTATTAACAAAATCAGGCGTCCACTCCATGCTGGGCACACATAGAAACGCCAAACCAAATAAGGTTCGGCGTTTGAAAAAACAAGTTGATTTGTCTGTTTATTTGATAAACATAACTTTTCTTACTTCGTTAAATCCAGATTTGGAATTAATCCTGAGAAAATAAAGACCGGTTGGATTACTGGTCGCATTCCATCCAAGACGGTGATACGCAGCGGAAAGTTCACCCTTGTGAAGCACCGCAACACGACGACCAAGAATATCCATGATCTCAACCGTAACCTCTGATATTTGAGGAACACCAAGTACGATATGAAGTGTCGGATTAAACGGGTTCGGATATACAGCCTCCAGAGCCCATTTCTCCGGAACACCGCTGGATAAGATTTCATTTACAGAGGTGATATCCCAAATAACCTCTTCAGCTTCGGATGGATCGGTTTCGGTTTCGTCATAAACCGCAGTTACCGTATATGAATATGTGTAGTTTCCTGCCTCGCCCGGATTCGGGTCATCGAGGGTTTCAGTCCAGGTCAACTCCTGTGAGTCGCCAACCAGAACATCGTCACGATAAATATTGAAATTCAGTAAATCATCGTTTTCATCATCGTGTGTCCAGGTCAAAACGACCTCGAGTTGGAGAGGTTCTTCTAATTCCGTGACCTCCGCTGCCAGATTCTCAGGAACTGCAAAGAGAATTAGTTCAAGATCCTCTTGCATATTCGGAATAATCTTGACAACATCTCGCTCCAGACTAAGGATACCTTGCAGTACCACCCAGGTATCAGCCGTGAATTCTGAAGTATCAATACCTGTAGCTTCGAAGATAATTACACCAACCTGTCCGCTTCCGTCATCAAGGTTGATCTTGAAAGAACCCTGACCGGGTGTGTCGGCTTCGATTTGTCCTCTCACCTGCACCCATGAGCCTTCCATTGCACCATTCTCTGCCATATCTCCAGTTTCTGCGATGTATGGAGCATGCATCGGATTTCCGGTTCCCAGGATTTCATATTCCAGGTCTATGATTCTCGTGATTCCATCAGCTTCGTCCAGAATTCCGGTAACACGAATTTCATCGCCCCGGTTAAGATCATCATCCACCCAGGGATCATCAGCCCACACCTGGATTCCATAACCAGTTGTATCCTGAATATAAAAATCGGTTGCTTCGGTATTAGTGCTGTTGGTTGGTTGTGTAACGAAGCCTACAGTAGTGACCCAATGTCCGGTTTCCAGTGCTTGAAGGTCCTCTATATTTGCTTCGAGAACGGGTGTGAGTGCGAAATCCTGGACAAATTCATCACCTTGCACAATCTCAATATCCTCAGCATAGCCGGGACGGTAGCCATCAACCGAGACTTCAACGTCAAACTGACCTCCAGTTTCCATCTCAGTAATATACTGCCCAAGATCATCAGTAGTATCTTGCGCAGCAATCTCACCTTCTTCGTCGTAAACAGATACGATAGCTCCCGCTATAGCTTCTTCTGTAAACTCATCAGAAACTGTTCCCAAGATAGTAGCGGCAAGTGGTATAAGTTCGAATTCGATGGTGTTTCCACCTACATCAACATCCACCTCCTCGTCGCGATATACTTCATATCCCAATGCTTCAATCGTAACAACATAGGTTCCGGAGAAAAAATCAGGATATCCGTACACACCATCTTCGCCGGTTTCAGTACTAAAATTAAAATATCTGATGTTCGCTGCTGCAATAGCATCACCTGTATTGGCATCGGTAACTCTTCCTCTCAGTGAAGCGTCCGGTTCACCGGGTGTGAAAAGGATTCCAAGTTCATCGAAAGGATAATTTTCCGGATCATCACGAAATGAGACCCTGAGACCGTCAGTGCCGTCAGCGTTTTCTATCCCTATTACCTCATCCTCTATCAAATAAAACACATCGTCAACTTCCTGATACTGGTAGTAAATGAGTCCATTGGGGTAAATTAAAACTTCGGCGGTCAGTGTACCTTCTTCGTCATAATCATTAACTTCTTCAAACTGGCAAATCCAGTAACCATCATCATGAGATTCATAGTAGATAGTTCCTCCCGTTTCAGGATCCATGTCGGTTCCACAGAAAAACAGGGCATTGTTCGGTTCGCTCACATCCGGACAATCTTCAACTCCCCAATCATCATAACCTTCTCCAAAAGTGATATAACCATTTGAACAGATGTAAATTTCATCATATTCGTTACCGTAAAAATCGAAATCAAACGGCAGATCAAATGGACCCTGGTAATCATCATCACCCATGTTTGTAATGTCAGTACCGGTCTCACTGATATCAATCCATTCGTATGTGGGACCGTTTTCCTCCTGTGAATCGATATAGTAATGACCGTATTCGTCAGGTCCGCCCTGCTCATCAAGCTCTGTGGGATTTAGTTGGATTATCCCTCTGTTTATTAGCAGGGATTCCTGTTGGGGTGAGAGTTCATGTCCGTTTGCATAGGCTGTTCTTGCTTCCTGAAGTATTCTATGATTCTCAGCTTTCACTGAATTCATATCTCGGGAAATTGAGGCAGAAGCAACAAACAGCATGCAAACTGCAATAATCAAAGTCATCTTCTTCATGTGTTTCTCCACGTATTACGGCTCCATCAATGAAGTCGGTTCAGCACCCTGGAATAGGTAATCCAAAGTCAAAACCAAACCGATACAGTATTGCTCCTTAGTATAAACTACTAATAATATTCATCAGATTCAATTAAAAAATGAAAAAGCGCCAGCTTTATTCAGAGCTGACGCTATACGAGATATTCTTTTCAAAGATACAAATCTGATTTTTTTATTTAATAAACATGACTTTGCTTATCTTGTTGAATCCAGTGTTGGAAGTCACCCGCAGGAAGTATAGACCTGTAGGATGCCCGGTTGCATTCCAGCCCACACGGTGATATGAAGCATTAAGCTCACCCTGATGCAGTACTGCTACTCTGCGACCAAGGATGTCCATGATCTCGACTGTTACATTCGAGGTCTGGGGGACGCCAAGCACTACATGTAAGGTCGGATTGAAAGGATTTGGATATACAGCTTCCAAAGCCCATTCGGTCGGGACGCCGGAATAGGGACGCTCGTGCACCAGTGTAATATCCCAGATTACTTCAATTTCTGCACCTTCAGTCTCACCTTCATCATAGACTGCGGTAACTTCATATTCATAAGTATATGATCCGAACTCACCGGGAACAGGATCTGCAATTTTTTCAGACCAGGTGTTCTGCTGGGTGTTACCGATATGTTCACCGTCACGATAGATCTTGAAACGAAGCCATTCATCAAGGTGATCATGCGCCCAGCTAAGGGTAACCTCAAGCTGCAGTGGATCACCTGGGACTACTTCCTGTTCGGATGTCAGGTCGGATGGTGGATCAACAGGGATGCGAGTTACATCATCCTGCATATTCGGAATGAGGCGGAGACCCTGACGTGACAGACTTATAACGCCTGTGAAGGTTCCCCAGTCGTCTGCTGAAAGTTCAGACAAATCTATTCCGGTGGTTTCAACTATCTGTACCTCGCATTGCCCGGAACCGTCATCAACGATTAATGAATAGTTGCCTTCTCCGGGAGGATCACGGTTAATCTGACCGCTTATCTGTCCCCAGGTTCCCTCGCGTTGTTCATTGCCACTCATGTCACCGGTTGTTTCCGTTAGTGGGTCAGGCAAAGCGTTGTCGTTACTGGTTACCTCAATATCCAAATTGGTGATACGGGTCATGTCGTCCACTTCGATCAGGAAACCAATGACAGTGACGCCATCGCCACGGTTGATATTGTTTTCAGGATCCCAGGGATCTTCGCTCCAGAGCATGATGCCCCAGCCGGAATCATCCTGTATGTATATGCTGGTATGTGCTGTATCTGTTACGTTAGTTCCCTGTACTACTATCCCAGTGGTTGTAACCCAGGTCTCGAGGTCCTGTTCCTGCTGTAACTGCCTGATACCGAGGGCGAAAATTGGTGTCAACTCAAAGTCTTGCTCGTTATCGCGATTCCACCTGATAAGAACTTCTTCGGTATCAGAGGGTGCATAGCCATTCATGGTGGCAATCACGAGAAAAGTTTCACTGTCATGAAGTGTCCCGGTGGTGTATTCACCTGTTTCATCGGTTTGAACTACATACATAGTTTCGCCGGTTGCTTCGTCAATGACGGTGACTGTAACCCCTAAAAGTAATTCCTCAGTTAACTCATCGCTGACTACGCCAGAAAGTGGTGCAGAGAGGATGTCTATCTCGTAGTTAAATTCATTCTCGCGTTCTTCAACCTCAACATCATCCTCTGTATAATCGAAATAACCTTCCATCTCAATTTCTACCGGATATAAGCCGGCACGGACATCGATTATAGAATAGAATCCATCTTCATCAGAAACTGCTGAATAATCAAACAGGGAATCAACAAAATCAATCTCAGCTCCTACCACCGGCAGGTCAGTTTCTGAGTCAATTATGGTTCCTGAAATCGTTGCGAGTGGTATCATATCCCATGAAAAATCATTATCGCCCGCCACAATATCGACAGTTTCTATATATTCGTAATAGTGTTCTGACGTAACATAAACGGCATATTCACCTTGTTCCTGGAGAGGTATTTCCCAGTCACCGTTCTCATCAGTCGTAGTTTCTTCATTGCCGAACCTGACAGTAGCACCCGAAATTGGTTCCTCGGTATCAACATCGAGGATTTCGCCGGTAACTTCAGATAAATGAACCATCTCAAAATCGAAATTATTCTCGCCGGTTTCGATGTCAATGTCAGCACTGAACCTGGAGTAATCATCATGCTGAATCCTGACAGTTCTTTCTTCTCCGGAAATCACAGCTTCCAGGAGGTAATTACCATTTGCGTCAGTTGTGTCACGTGGAGCCCCCGCACGGATAATTGCCCCTTCAATCGCAGCACCGGTTTCAGAATCAGTAACAACTCCCGCGAGGGATGCATCACCTTCACCGATACCTGGAGCTTCTTCTGTTGAGTAATTGATGGCGTTTCCCATGACTTCTCCGGCTCCCTGTCGAGGATCTGTATTATAGCCGAATTCCCATGTTTCGCTTGTGACAATCATATTTCCATTGCCATAGGAGTATTCAATCAAAACCGGCCGATCATCCGGATCAACAATTATCGTCAGGGCATCATCAGGAATATCGTCAAGCCATCCATGATTTGCTGAGGTTCCTGTAAATGATGAGTCAATTCCATCTACCATTGGATGATCCGGTTCTACAACATAATTGGTACCACTGCCCTGATGTACGTAATTTGTACCATCCCAGAGTTCCCAGGTAGCGCCTTGTGTGCAGCCATGAAATTCTATCCAGCCACCGGCTTCAACCCATTCCTCAAACCGATCCCATTGTGCTTCAAACCGGTCATAGTATGTCTGACCCTGGGTGCTGGGAAACATGATTACAGTATATTCATCAAGTTCATGCGTACCCATTGCGGTTGAATTTACAACATCATAGTCCACATCAAGGGCGTCGAGTATATCCCGATGTGAATTATTCCAGGGATTTTGATCCTGGAAGATCAAGACATATGGTTCGTCCAATTCACTGAAACGAGGGGCTGTTCGAACTACTGGCCATGCCGAAACATCATCTGATGCCGGATATGCGAAAAGCAATCCGTTTGTGGCAATTGCCAAAGTTAAACTAAAAACA
>JAVCCM010000051.1 GCA_030765455.1 Candidatus Electryonea clarkiae
TATGTTTTGCTACAGTATTACTGCCAAGAACAGAAAAACATGGTTTATGCAAAATAACCAAGAAGATTTAATAAGTCTGAAAGCGCATATTTGCCTGAAAAATACTTTTTCAGGAGACCCTATTTAATATCGAGATTCGGCGTAAGCGTATATTTGTGGTTAGGTCCGCCTGGATTACAAAAAATTATATCCCGGCTTTAAATACATATATATATGTCGGATGTAAATATATCGCTGCGAGTATTACGTTTCATTTTGTTCTGGTGGAAAACGCTATAACACTGCAGGGATTTTTTCAGGATTTTCGCCCCATGTCTCCCGCCAATATTGATCAGCGATTCTGATTGATTCATGTGTACCAGCATCTGTCCACCAGCCCTTGAGTATTTCAAACGAAAGCTCGCCTCTTTCAAGGTATCCATTGTTCACGTCAGTAATTTCCAACTCCCCCCTCGCTGATGGTTTCAATTGGCGGATTATCTCAAATACGTTATGATCATAAAAATATATTCCCACTACAGCCTTGTCACTCTTCGGGTTCTCGGGTTTCTCAACGAAATCGACAATGACGCCATCCTTAATCTCTGCTACACCAAACCTTTCCGGATCTGTTACCTCTTTTAGAACGACTTTTGCCCCGGTGCCCTGTTTGCGGAATCGAATTGCCATATCTCTGATTGAATCCTCGAAGATATTATCTCCCAGGATTACTGCTACCTGGTCATCGCCGACAAACTGCTCCGCAAGCCCGAGGGCCTGTGCAATCCCGCCAGCCTCATCCTGGACTTTATAGGTAAAACGGCAGTTAAAATCCTTCCCACTCCCCAGAAGTCCCACCACATGCCCCATGTGTTCTGGTCCGGTAACGACCAAAATATCCTCGACTCCGGCACCGAGAAGTTTCTTGATGGGATTGTGTATCATCGGCTCAAGACCGACAGGCAGCAGATGTTTGTTGGTCACCTTAGTTAATGGCGCCAATCGTGACCCCATACCACCTGCTAAAACTATTCCTTTCATTCCTTCTCCTAAATGGCAAGGTTAATTGTATAAATGAATTTGAAGTAATCAGAATCGACAAATTAAAACTAATATATTGACTATTTTTAATAGTTGAAAGTGAGCTGCTCTATTCTTTTCCGATCAAAATGAATTTACATGTCCCATCATACCTGATGAAACTATGCGTATGATAACGTAATATGCGAATTTCTACTATAAACGATTCAACTGAAATATACTTCCACTATTGAATTCACCAACCTCCATCTATACTCTATTTCAATACAATATGTTTCTTAAATGACATTCAGCATTGATTCTCCAGGCTGTATCAATTAATTTATATCCAAGTAGATGAAGTTACTTTGTCGTTGAACCAGTATTACAGTTTTCAATCGAAAGGAACCGACATGTACAGGATTGCGAGTAGTTTGTGTGGACTGTTGATCGTTCTAGTCTCAACTTCTGTGCTTTATGCTTTAAAGGATGAACCGATCCTTACAGACATTAGTTCTGTTTCATTCTTCACCGGTTATAAAGCATTTATCACTGAAGAAAACGGAGAGTTAGATGAAGATTTCTCCGATTCAATTTTTTACCACGACCCTGATATGGACCCGGCGAATGCCCTCCGTTGGAATGGATTAGCAGATTATTACTGTGGTGTGAAGTACACTGCACCAACTGATTTCCAGCTCCAGGCAGTCCGAATCGGCATAAGGGATGGTGAACCTGACACAGTGGGTGCGTGGGTTTATTCTGACGACAACAACATGCCTGACGAACTCATCGCTCAGATCTGGGTGCTTGCTCCCACTATCATCGAAAATAACTGGATGGAATTAAATCTTGACGAAGAAGATTACCTTGAATTTGAAACCAACGACAATTTCTGGATTATTGTCGGTCCGGTTGCAGGCAATTTCGTGGATGGATGGTCGATGACCCTCGACGATTCCGGTCCCGCACCAAGAAGTAAACAGAGCAGAACACTTGGAGATCCTTCCAACATGACTGAGCAGATGCCTTATGATTGGTTGATGACTGCCTGTGGCACAATTATAGGTGATTATGTGGATATTGTAGCATATTCGCTCTATAACGACATTCAAATGTTTCATTTCTTAGCAGATGAAGAAGTAACATTCTCGGCTAAATTTTACAACAGGGGAACAATCGAATCTGAAGAGGGAACAGTAACATTTATTGTGATTGATGAAGATGGCGATGAAGTATTTAATAATGAAGCAGATGCTGAGGCGATAGGAGCTAATTATACAGATACACTGACAGTTGAGGCTGGAGAGACTTGGACGCCGGATGAATCAGGTAGATATATAGCTAATTCTATTATCGAAATAGACGATGAAAATGCAACTGATAACAACGAATATTTCCTTCTGCAACAGGTTATGGAAGTGGGTGATCAACTATCTTATGATGACGACTCATTTGAAATTCCTCGTGGTAATGATACTGGAGGTGGATGGGCTGTAGCATTTAAACCACCTTCATATCCCGCTCGTCTTAGTTCAATCTCTATTAATTTTAACGCTGCCCAGCAAACTTCGGATCTTCGTGTGTGGACAATAGATGACGAAGGTGAGATAATCGAAGTTTGGACTTATGATGATTCAGTTGCAATTGACTGGGGCGAATTTGATGTATTTACTGATGAGAACGAAAATGGAATTGACATCGAAGAAGGTATGTTTATCTGCGGACATATTGCTATTGATGCTAATTATGCATGGGAAATAGATCAGGATCCACCTATCGCGGCAATTAATCCCGATATGCCAACTGTCGGATATATCTACGAGGAAAATGAGGATCCTTCTTTGTATCCTGGAACAATTGGGAATTTTGGATTAAGAGTTGTTTATGGTAATCTGCCGCCATTCTCGTTCAATCTTGCATCGCCCGTGGATGAATATATTTCTTCATCGCTGGAAGTAGATTTGAATTGGGAGATTCCTGAAGATGCGGATGGGGACGATATTGTCTATGACGTCTATGTTTCCTTAGACGAAAACGATCTTGGTGATCCGGTCACAATAGGCGAGGAGGACTCCACCTATACATTCACGGGTGAAGATAACAATACATATTACTGGACAGTTCATGCTGATGATGGTGAGACAGAAGGTACAATGGCAGATGAAATATGGTCATTCTCCATCTTTGTTGATGACCAGCCTGATTCATTTGGAATTATTTCGCCGGAAGATAATTTCGTTAGCCATGACACCACTTCTTTGACTTTCGAATGGGAGCAAGCAGTCGATCCTGAAGAAGATGATGTATTCTTCACACTTGAGATCGCCGAGAACGATACTCTTGACAATGCCATGGAATATGATGCGGCAATGAATACAACCATTGAGGTGACTGATCTATCAGATGATATTCAATATTGGTGGCGGGTCAGGGCGGAGGATCCAGCAGGTAACATAAGATTTTCAAATGAAGTGTGGTGGTTCAGGACAGAGCATCCACAACCACCGTCAGGATTCAGCTTGCAGACACCGGAAGACGGAGCAACTATACCATTTGCTGATCCGTACCTGGTAACTGTTTCCTGGGAAGAGTCAATTGATCCCGATCCACGAGCGGGTGTGACTTATAATGTTTATTTCGATGTGCCGGTAGATGGGGACATAGAAACTTATATAGAGGAAAATGTGGATGGTCAGGAAGTAACCGTTGATTTGCTTGCAGCCCTCGAGATTCCACTCGATCCACCCTGGGAAGAATCGAAAACAGTCCAGTGGCATGTTGTTGCGGTTTCTGGAGATGATGAGCTTGAAAGTAACGAAACCTGGAGTTTCATTCTTGAAGCAAACCCTGATTATGTTGAAGAATCTTACTCTGGTATTCCTCTGGAATTCGGTATTGCCGCAACTTATCCGAACCCGTTTAATCCCTCCGTAACCTCGATAATCGGATTGCCGCAATCTGCTGATCTTATTATCAGCGTCTATAACGTCCTTGGCAAACAAGTAGCGCAATTGGCGGATGGACGTTTTGACGCCGGATATCACAAGTACACCTTCAATGCCGAAGGAATGTCAAGCGGGATTTATTTCATTCATGCAATTTCTCAAGGAAACATGAATGAACTGAGGAAAGTGATCCTGGTGCGTTGAAAAATAACAAAGTAATTTGATAACTGGAAAATGTGGAATATGTTAATCGCTTCCGTCAGGTCCTATTCGAATTGGATCTGACGGATTGTTTATTATTAAATCAAATCGCTATTACATTAACGCTGGTTCAGAAATCCGGATCACCTATTAATTGCAATATTGGCAACTCATGGTTTTGGCAACAATAAAAAAATAATCATCTCGTTGAGATGGATTTGAAGTCTAAAAAACCCAGTTTGTGGAAGCACTAAAAACAAGAAGGACAAACCGATACAGCGGATTATCCCTATTGAAAAACAGAGTTTTCTATAGTCTCGAAAGATCGAGAATAACTGATATTTTAATAAAATTCAGACACTGAAATTACTAATAAATTAAAGCTCGTCGAGTGGTACGCTCAATGCTGCTTTTATCTGTTTACCGGGTTTGAAGTGAGTTTTACGTCGTGCCGGCACATGAACTATCTTGCCGAGCCTGGGATTACGAGCATTTGGTTTCGGATTAGTTTTTTTTACCTCAAAGACTCCAAAATCACGAATTTCAATGCGTAATTCAAGATCATCACCGATGATATATTCGGTAAGTGAATTGAACATCTGGCTGACAACCGGCGCCACCAGTTTGTCATCCACCTTCATTTTGTCCGCAACTTTTTCAATCACATCCTTTTTAATGAAAGTTCTCATCATCTACTACTCCGTTCATTATGCTCCATTTGCTTCTCTGCGATATTTTTTCCTTCTATCGCCACTACGTTCGTCATAGCCAGCCCAATCGCGTTTAGTACCAACTTGCCGTTTCCTTCGATCTTCAGTTCTGCGAACTTCACTTCGACGTTCTTGCATTTTGTCCCTCACCGGATTTTCAGGTAGATATTTTATCAAGCGAAACTATGAAATTGACGACTCAGCATCAAGTGAATTATACCAAATTTGAAGATTATTTTCGTGCTCCGGAGCCATCTGTGTTCATCATTCAAAATTGACAGAGACAGGTGTGTTTATTTTGCATTGATGCTGCTCATAATTGCATTGTCAGATAGCAACTTTGTCAACTCAATCTATGATTCACAAGATCGTCATAAACCGGGCAGAAATGGCAAACACTATTGCCAAAATCAATGTGTCTTTCTGCAAATACCTTCAGCGACGTAAAATCCGATGCTGGCAAGTCCCCTTTTTCAAGGCTATAACAACGGAACCTCTCGATATCCCGGCACATTATCAAGGAAAGAACAGCGCCTCTCGGCGCCTCACAATAAACATACTTATAAACAGTATCCCGGTATTCTCCAGATAAATGAGCAACAGCATTAAGGGGATGAATGCCGCCGACCTCGATGAATTTTTTCAGGGACATTATTTGCATGAGTAAACCGTAATAGTAATCAAGTCAGTCTGTAAGATATAAGATCATTCAAGGTTATGCAAACAAAATGGTTAATTTTACAAAATTCGACTCCAGTTGGAGATGATTTGTAAATTTCACCGGAGTTTCAAGTTCAGGTCAAGCACGCAGCGAAACAGCGTTTCCACCTTTTAAATCTATTTTTCTTGCCGCAATCATCGCTCCAGCGGCGATGAGCCAGAATACGGAGGCAATCATCATCGTAATTTCTTTTCCCAGGGTCTGCATGACGAAGTATCCGATTAATGGGGCGAACAATCCTCGTATTCCCACCGCTGTCAAGTGAACTGATTGATATAGACCGGCATCTTCCTTCCCACCGGCAAAACGCATCGAGGCAATATTCCACAATACAGTTACTCCACCCATCGCTACACCGAATACGGCAAATGCCAAGATAACCATTAATTCACGATGGATACCGGTCAGATGTCTGGCTGATATCAACAATAATGGAAAAAGAGTTGCAATACTGAAAACAATAGCTGCTATCCTGTGAGGAGTGGATTTATCAAACCATTTCCCGAAAAGCGGAATCAATAAAATCAATACTATCTGAAAAGTGGAGCCTCTGGCATAACCGATTGTCAGATACGATAGTGACAGATCATCAACAAGGTACAGAGGCACGACAGGCAACGTCATCATAAAAGCAATTCCGTAAAGCATAAATGCCCCCTGGAAACGCAGAAAGTCCGGACGTCTTTTCAGCAGGCTGAAAACGTCCTGCATCGGTCCCGAAACCCAATTACGGCAATAAGGAAGGCTGCTGCTTCCATGCTTCCCGGTGCGAACAGTCGCTAATGGAAAAAGAGCCACAAAACCTACAATTGATGCTCCTAGGTACAGTTGACGCCAACCTGCATCAACCTGGTCAAGCCATACTCCTGCTCCAAACGAAATTACTGCGGCTAAACCCATACTGATTCCCTGTGACAGACCAAAAATTTTCCCGGTAGCTTTAGCAGGTACATATTCCTGCAATGCCCTGTTCCTGGCGGGAATCTGGACAGCGATACTCAGGAAAAACACCACTGTCATAATATAGAGATGATAAAATGTGCCTAGAAAATAACCGCTTGCTATTGCAACAAGTCCAATCAAACCGGTAATCCATAACAAGAGCCGTTGATCTCGTCCCACAAACAAACGTCCCCACCAGATTGAGGTCAGGCTGGTAATTGGCATCACCATTGTGAATAATGTTACCTGAAATTCCGAAGCCCCGAGAGATTTTCGCGCAATAACCTCGCTAAACTGTAACACGGCCAATATGAGACCGGCAAGTGATCCATATACGAATATTTTCCTTGTTTCGAGGGAAGTTCGAAGGATACCAAATGTGCTGTCTTTATTTTCTATTTCATTTCGGATTGATTTTTCTCCATCACAAGACCGCACTCCAAATATTCACTTTCATCGAAAGTGAATGCTTTTCAATTCGTGCCCAATAAGCAACTTTATTGTAATCATAATATTTCTCTAACGCAAAATGCTTCTACAATTATTATATTCTGTTGATTCCAGGGAAAAATGTAAATATAAAATGATGATAGATATTTCAAAAATATTCCGTTATATCCTAACGTACCTACTAATCCCCTTGACATTATTGTCATTGTCGGCATTTACTGGCTGTTCATCCATCTACCATTTCACACCTCCGAACGAACCGGATAAGTTAAAACCATTGCTGGTTTTTGGTCAACGAGGCAAAACACAAGAACGTTTCCAGCTAATAGACGCAATTGTTATCGACAAGGATTCCTATATCTATGTCGGCGACCAGTCCGGCATGATCCACAAGATTTCACCGGGTGGTAGATTTCTTTCCAAAATAGGGAGAAAAGGCAGAGGAGACGGTGAGTTTGCGGATGAAGTTAAGGGCATAGCGATTGACAGTGAGGAAAGACTGATCGCTGTGGACAAGTATAATTTTCGTGTCCAGGTTTTCGATCTTGATGGAAATTTCATATTTAATTTCGGTTCACATGGAGCCGAACCGGGGCATTTCTTGGGTCCTGAAGGAATTGCTGTGGACAGCGCCGGAAGAATTTACGTAACTGATCATATCAAACTGACAGTACAGATTTTTGACCGGAACGGTGCTTTCATAAAAGAATTTGGCGGGAAACCCGATAGATTTTTTTCAATGAGAAAGATGCATCATATCGACAAAGCAGTCATGGGATTGCAGGACGGTAGATTTTATGGGATTGAATCCATAGCCTGGTATGATGGGATGTTGTATGTAGCTGAAGAAGACCACGGTCGGATACAAGTATTTACCGATGAAGGAGATTTTCTTGGTATAATCGGTAACCAGGGAGTTGGAAAAGGATATTTTCATGATGAGGTCGAGGGAATTGTAATCAACAGTGAAGGATTTATTTTTGCAGTAGATGAGGGAAAAGAAGCTACCGGCGTTATCGAGATTTTTGACCCGAGGGGAAGAAGCGTATATCATTTCAAAAGCGACCTTCCACTTGAAAGCCCGGACGGTATAGCATTGGATGAAAAACTTGGACGCATCTATGTTACCGATCAAAACAATTACAGGGTTCAGGCTTTTGATCTCAATGAGATCCGGAGCAAAATACAACACGGCTCTGAACTGCAAAAAAAACGCGAAAAATTTGAATAGAAGCTGATATAAAGTAAATACTCAAGGACTATTGAACAGCAGATGCTGACAGTGAACACAACAAATATAATCTTACGTGAGTTGCGATTGTTTCTAAAATATTCGCTCTGTTGTGGGATGGTGATCATTTTTATTACCGGATGTACTACTCGCAACAACGAACAGAATCCCCTGATCCCGGAATCATTGAGTACTGAGGCGCGAGGCTTGGTCTTGATAAATGAGATCTACATCAATGGCAATCCCGATTGGATTGAACTTTGTAACAAGTCACACCGTGATATCGATCTGAAGGGTTGGGGATTAAGTGATGATGCAGCGAATATCAGTAAGACATTATTCCCTGAATCTTGTGTTCTTCCCGCAGGTGATTTTCAAGTATTTGATCTGGTTGATTTTAGCTTGAATGATACTGGAGAAGAAATAGTATTGTCACTGCCGGACGGATCTCCTGCTGACCACAAGGTGTTTGGAGAGATTGGCGAGAAATGGAGCCTGGGACGGTTCCCGGATGGAACCAATAATTGGGATCTCATGCTGCCTACTCCCGGATCATCTAACGGGAGCAGAAATTGAGACTCATATTTAAAATATTGTTAGTAGTTTCATTTTCTCTTTTTTTTATAGCCCTTTCGTCTGCGGTGGAATTTGAATTCGGTGGACAGGTACGTGTCCAGCGAGTGTTAGAAGAAAATTTCGCGCTTGACACAAAACAGAATATGTACTACCTGCGTGACTTCCGTCATAGATCCCGATTACACGCCATTGCCCGTTTTAATCCGGCAGTCGTCTATTTTGAAATCGAGAATGATTCACGCTGGGGACTGCGAACAAATGCGCCGAACCAGTCGAATGATGATCAGCAACCAGGTGAATCAGGTGATATTTATATCAACAATGTTTTCTTTGATATACCGGTGTCTTTTATCAGCGAATTAACTCCAACATGGCTCAGGGTTGGCAGGCAGTATTTTAGTATGAGCCGCGGACTGATAATAGACCGAAACAGTGATGATGCTCCCGATGCTTATGACGGCGCAAAGCTGGATATGGTGCTCGGACATGCTGGCTGGATAGACTGGGGAATGGACGTTTATTTCATTGAATCATTTCTTGCTCGTCCCCGTCGTCCTGAACGGCGTATCGATCAACGTGAAAACAATAATCTATACGGTATCATCCTGCGAATGGATACTGATCCGACTCATTACCTTGCCCGTCAGTTCATTCGACCATATTTCTTTTCGCAGTATCAAGGGGAAGATAATCCACGTATTTCAAGCATGAAGCAATTTGCCGGATTTTATTCTGAAGGTGAACTGCCTTACTCGCTGAATGTTCTAAATATTGACCGGATACGGTACAGGGGCGAATACGCCCGTCAGTTTGGACATATCGATCCTGTAATCGGAAACCGGGTCAATTATAATGGATATGCCTTCTATTCTGACCTGAATGTGAAATGGTGGCTTAAGGGTGGTATTGAGGTCAAGATTAAAGGCAGTTACCATTATGGAACAGGTGACAATCCAGCTACACCGGAAGATGAGACATTTCGAAGCGATTATCAGAATTATCGTCCGGGGGAAATTTTCGGCGAGGAACGTATCGGATCTGGATTCTATGATCATCTGTATGGTGGCGAACGGATGGGTAAGGGCGGCACAAATATCCAGATTATCAGACCGGCATTTGAAGTGGAGTGGCGTGCCTGGGAACTTGAAATTGAATGGTTCATGTACACCGCCGCTGAGGTTCCTGACGATGTTAGTAATGCTATAGGTGACGAGTGGGATGTCACTTTAATTTATAAGATGACAAAGAATATCAATACACATTTCAAAGCTGCTCGATTCCTTCCAGGGACGTTTTTTGATGGAAATATTGAACCGGCGAATGAAATCGAGATGGAAATAAAACTTGATTTCTAATGCATATTTTCTAAATATATAACATATTTAACCAATTTGTTTCGCGCTAAGACGCAAAGTAAAATCCTGTATATCCTAAATATACTTGTATCTTGTAATCTTTTGGTTTTTGTCTTTTCCAGTTTAGAGATAGAGTCACAGAGAACACTGTGTTTTTGAACCTGTATTTGTACTTACAGACTTTCATACCTTCAGTAATTCAAGCATACAGGTTTTAACTTTTTTTACTTATTGTGAGGGGCAGCATGTCTTTTTTTACCGAATTGAACAACCAATATCTCAAGCGTCATATTGAAAGAGAAGATGCATTCTGGTCAGCCAAAATGGCTCTAAAAGATGCCGTTGATGGAGAATTCGAAACAAAAGAATTAGAGTTGAAAGAATTAATTTCCGATGCAAGTTTTCTTGAAAAAATCCGTCTTGAACTGGAACGTGATGATTTGACTGAAGATGAAAGAATTGGGTTTCAGGGCTGGAAACGTTTCTTTGAAGCGAATGCTATCGAAAACGAGGAAGCCAAAGAGGTTCAAAAAAAAATCATCGCCATGGAAGGCGAATTGGCACGAGCCCGGCGAGACATGAAACTTGGATATATCGATCCGGAAACAAAAGAATTTGTATCTGCCAGTTCTGTACAATTAAGGCTTATTGTTCAGACAGATGAGAATGAGGCAAAGCGCAAAGCTGCATGGGAGGGACTGCGTAGTATTGAGAATTTCGTTCTTGATAATGGGCTTGTCGATATAATCAAAGAGCGCAACCGTTTAGGACGTTTGCAGGGATATACTGACTTCTATGAGTGGAGAGTACAGGTAAATGAGGGCTTTTCAAAGGAGAAACTTTTCCACCTGCTCGATCATCTCGCGGCTAACACAAAAGAGGTTTGCAAGGCGGCGGTAGAGAAAGTGATAAGCGAGAATGGTGAAGATGCAGCTCAACCATGGAATTTCGATTATGCTACCTCAGGAGATCTGACCGCTGAAAAAGACCCTTATATGCGTTTTGAGGATGCTCTGCTCCGTTGGGGGCGTTCTTTTGCAGCAATGGGAATACGTTATCGCGGTGCAACACTGACCATTGATCTCATGGAACGTAAAGGGAAGTATGAGAATGGTTTTATGCATGGTCCATTCCCCGCTTTCATAGATAACGGTAAATTCCGTCCTGCAAAGATCAATTTCACCGCCAATGCCGTTCCCGGTCAGATGGGAAGCGGGCAACGTGCTATCGAGACATTTTTCCATGAGGGTGGACATGCGGCGCATTTCTCCAATATCCGTATGCCTTCGCCCTGTTTTTCCCAGGAGTTTGCGCCTACTTCAATCGCTTTTGCCGAAACTCAGTCCATGTTCCTCGACAGCATAGTCAATGATGCTGACTGGTTGACACTTTATTCAAAGAACAAAGACGGCAATCCCATACCCTTTGACCTGATTAAAAAGATACTCGAGGACAAGCAAAAATTTCGTTCAAACCTCCTTCGTAAATTGATGATTGTTCCCTATTTTGAAAGAGCGATTTATGAAATGGATGAAGCAGAACTTAACGCGGAGTCTATCCTTGAAGTGGGGCGCGATATCGAGCAAACCATGAGTTTCATGCCCTCCGACAGCCGTCCGATCCTGAGTGTCCCACACCTGCTGGAGAGTGATTCTTCGGCTTACTACCATGCCTACGTGCTCGCAATGATGGCAGTTTACCAGACACGCGCCTTTTTTCTCGAGCGAGATGGTTTCATAACAGATAATCCTAAAATCGGACCCGACCTGGCAGAAATCTACTGGAAACCCGGTAATTCAAAAAACTTCCTCCAGTTGGTAGAAGAATTGACAGGGGAACCTTTCTCGGCAGACGCAACAATTGAGCTTGTAAACCAACCGCTTGAAGAGGTCTTTGAAGATGCTGAAAAGTCAGTACAGCGGGTAAACAAATCTCAGCCGTACCAGGACAAGGTAAATCTTGATGCGATCATAACAATGGCTCACGGTGACGTGAAAATCGCCTCGACTGAAAATTCCTCTTTTGAGGATGTTGCGGAAATATATGGAAATTGGCTGATAAAGAAAGAAAATTCTTAAGATTTTATCCCGAATTTAGGATCAGATATCTCCAACAGGATTTAGATCAATTTATTTGATCAACATAACCTTCTGTGAAAACACCTGGTCAGATGTTTTCAGACGCATTAGTATAACACTATCCGAAATCATGGTTTCCAGAATTTGCATCTTTAAAAGAAAAAGACACTTTGTACCACAGATCCAAAGCAACCATATCCCCCATTAACAGTGGTGGCTGTTTCCTGGTATGATTGAGGTTTGATAGTCATCGACACATTCAGGTAGAACGCCAGATTTTCATCGTAGGCGTAGATTTCAGCCCATTGAATCGTTCCATAATCCGGGTCCAGATCAAAAGATGCCTCAACTGATTGATCATCAGTAGCAATAATTCGTTGCATCAAACCTATCAAGCCTTCACTATTGAGCGTGACAAGTACCACGTCATACATAAACGCATCATTGCAGCCCAGAATTGTAAACTTGCATTTATCACTTGAAATGGCGACTGAAGATGAATCAATCACCGGTACAGAAGGCACCACCGTAGTTCCGGTAAGTTCGGGAAGGTCGGCGCCAGCAATCCTGATACTATATTCCCGGTTTATTTTTGGTAAAAACAAGGAGTCCGTGTAATTCATAAACTCTTCTTCACGGCTTTCATAAAAAAATTCTGTACTGATTCCACTTTGCAGGTCAGTTATTACAACTGAGGCATCCTCAATGGTTGGTTCGAACTCATCCTCAACCTCTTCGATATGATAAACCCGTTCGACATGCACAAACGAACTCCCCTCCATTCCATCAACCCGCAACACGCCGATAATATTGAATCCTGGTTCAAAATCCACATCGAAAAGTCTGGTAGGCTGTGGTCCGGGATCGAGGTAACCGTCACAACTGACTATTGCCATAGCTGACAGTACAGACAGGAAAATATATTCAGTTACTTTTTTCATGCGATTCTCTTAAAATTTAATGTTGTATCCGACACTGACAATCGGCACCCATTCCACGTCGAATCCATAATGACCGATATCAGGTATATACATATAAAATATTGGATTACGCCTTAAGAACAATACGTTTTGCACTTTCATAGTGAAATAGGCTTCAGGTGAACCGAAAAATTCAGCCAGGTTGGCGCCAAATCCTTCCCTTAACCTCTTTTTATATCCCAGGTCCAAAAGGACACGTCTTGGGAAACGAACGTTATTCTTCTCCGCTGTGATAGTCACAGGATATGAGGCATAGTCATTATACAACGGGTAATAAGAATATTTGCTCATATACCCGGTTTCCCAGGTTCGGGGAAAGCCTGAGGTAAGCTGCAATATTGTACTGGCGGTAATATCACGCGTCAGGCTATAAAGTAGAACAGCTTTGAAACTATGAGTCTGATCACCATCGAACAGGTAATCTTTACCGTTAAGTATTGATGGAAAACTCCGTGTGGAACGTGAATATGAGTATCCTGTCCAGCCGGACAACCTGCCTGTTTTTCCTTTAAAAAGAAGCTCTGCGCCCCACGCTTCACCACTACCCTGCTCGAGAGCGGCATTAAGACCATATATAGATTGCAAAGAATTGTTGTAATCAAAACGATAACAGTCATTCAATTCTTTGTAATAACCTGAAAGTGAGAAATCCAGGTTTTCATTGATATTGCCCTCTACCCCCGTGATATAATGCGTGGACTTGAGGGGATTACGGTTTGAGAGGGGATAATAATAATCAACAAACTGGCTGAACTCATAATCCTGCGTGTTCATTGCAGTCAAGTACTGGCAATACTCACCCCATGCTGCTTTAAAAGTCAATTTGGATATCCTAATTGCCAGAGATGCACGTGGCTCTATACGCCATTTGTTCTCTGGCGTAAATCGGGCGCTTCGGTATCCGGCTTTCAATAATACATTTCCCAGTTTAACTTTGTCCTGGATAAAATATGATTGAAGTGTTGAGTTGCTTTTACTGGACAAATCCTTATCATACGAAAGCCCGGTTTTATTCTCGAATTGGTAGTAATTCTGTTCCGCACCGATATTCAATTCCTGGTTAAGTGGTGCATAGTAAACCAAATCACTCTTTGTAGTCATATCTGATATTTTATTATAGATGCCGGTCTTATAGTCAAGCGCAATATCCACATTATCTTCGTTATCATCATCTTCGATTTCCAGTGAAAGGAATGTCTTGTTATCCACATCGAATCCGGAGTAGTAAACGTGTGATTCCAGGATCAGGCTTGGTGACAAAACCGATCTGGTTTTAATCCCACCCGCATAGTTATTGGTGGAAGTAAGAAATCCAGCGCTGAAATCGCGAAGCCCGGAGTCTTCATCAATATAAATTGAAAGACGTCCAATATCATAATCCATGTAATCACGAGCGTAAAATGTGGACATCAAGAGTTTTGTCTTACCAATATTGAAGCGGCTTGCAGCGTTAAAATCACCCATATAGTTCGGCATGTTCAGTAACACTCTACTGAGAAGCGAGGTCATGAACCGGCTTGAAATCATCGCCGTGCCACCACCGGCAATGGGGAATTCGGTGGCACCTACAAATCCTGATGTATTAGCGCTGAATTCACCTTTGAATTCTTCCTTATGTCCTTCTCGCGAGGTAATTGACAAGATTGAAGCGTTTCGTCCCCCGTATTCAGCACTGAAACCACCTACCAGCATCTCTATATTCTTGATGGCATAAGGATTAAAAACGGCTTGAAGACTGATCAGGTGATGTGGATTATATATGGTCATACCATCAAGCTGGACCATGTTTTCACTGGGGTCGCTCCCCCTGACATAATATTGGGGTGAAAATGGATCGCTGACTGTAACACTGGGTGAAAGTTTCACTAATTGGAACACATCCTGATTGAATTGAGGTACTTCAGTCAGCACAATCGGGTCAATTTCAAAACTGGCAATATCGAGGTCTTTATCTATAATTTCTTCACGTTTTACCCGGATCTCCACTGCCTCGCTTTGAATAGCAGCAGGCTGCAGATGAACTGTTCCCAGAAACACATCGCCTTTATTGAGGTCAACTGTTTGACTGGTTTGTTCATATCCCAGGTGAGAGAAAACAAGCACAATATTCTGTTTTGGTAGGCCTGATACGACGAAAAATCCATCCAGATCAGTAGATGCGCCTTTGCGAAATCGTTCCGCCACAACATTTACCGCAATGATTGTTTCACCAGTCTCATGGTCAGCCACATAACCTGATATACCGGCTGCATGGAGACTTGATGCGAATATGAGGAATATTACAGTAAGTAGATTCTTTAATTTCGGTTTCATGGAAACACCGCCCCCAGTGTCAAAACGATACCGGTATCCATCTGGTCAATTACTGTTGGCAGGAAATTATAGGATTGATGAATCCCGAATCCCGCGTAAAACCATTTATGGAACGGTGGACGATATTCAATAACCGCAGTGCCGCTTGCATTCAACAGCAGTATATTTATAAAATCTACATGATCAAACTTGTCTTTTTCGAAATTGTTAAAACCAATTCTCGCAGTTCCGTTAATTCGCGCTATAAACAAAGAATTCAATCTTTTATACCAGTGTAAATCCCGTCCTCCAAACGCTATTGATTCATGTTTGGATGATTTCCGGTAATACAGGCTGGAGATTTTTCGGTAATACGTATCAAGCTGATCAATAGGATAATTCAGTGATAGACGAGTATCTATGATGAATCCATCCCTTAACAGGATATTATCAGTCCAGACCTGGCATTGACGTTTATATAAGTGCGGCTCTATTGGTATAGTGGGGATATCGCCCTGGAGTGCGGCATATTGTCCGTCCATCCAATCGCTTATAACACCACCTGCAATACTGGCTGCTTTCTTCGCCTTGAAACGTTTCCGGTATTCCCATTGCCACTCTTTGAGGGTTTTACCCACCCCATTCTCCAACCTGCTATAACCGTTGAGCACCATCACTTTCCGAAAGATCAAATCGCGATCATACCAGATTGAAATTTTATCAATGTTGAGCGAAAAATCAGTCTGCCGATTATCCAGATTCCATCGCTCAGAAATTGTTTGATCCAGTGGCTTATCCAGAACCATGTAACGGTCAACGGGAATAAATCTGAGCTTTTTTATCTGATCGATAGTCATCACCGTCCCTGGAATCGAACGGTTATCGATTACCGAAACTTTGGGATTATCCAAATCAGCATGAACAGTGGAGTCTAACTGGATAACTAATGTATCAGCTACCAGTTCATTGAGTTTGGGGATTTTTAGAAGTTGACCATTTGTCGGCGAAAACCACAGAAGAAGTAGTCCTGAGCAAGCTGAAAGGAATTGAAGAAGATAACGGTTCATCTAACGAGCTTTCCAGAGATTGCTGATTCTGTAAGTGTACCGGTTTGCTACCGGCTCACAAAATCCTGGCTGCGTTGAGTCAAAATCCCATCCGCCGTGTTATTATTGAACCACAGCGATTTCGCATATAACTTCAAATTTTACAAAGTCAATTTGGCTATTCGCAACAAAGATCATTGATTCCTTCCGCTCCTGCCAGCAACTCGTGCTTGAAATCCAAATTATCTGTCATCAGTTGGCTATTACAACGTAAGAAAAATAACCACGGTGGAAAAGTGCTGATCGCTTCTTCATTTATGGCTTTCCGGTTTCACCAAGATCAAATTGATGCATGATCATCGTCAAGCCGGTGGTTTTCCACATGAATCCAATCGAAAGCACATATTTGCGCAGGCCGAATATATGTGTTTCGGATAATCAAGCTGCGCATCATTGATTTAGCATACTTGATTGTGTTTTGACCAGGCAGTCTAATGCACCAAAGTTAAAATTGTGGCTTCAGGCAATACATCTGTTTCAAGATAGCACTAATGTTTGTTTTGGCAGGCATAAGAACTGTCGGTAGGGAATTCGGCTTTCTAAATACCTTCTGTTGTTATGCTTTTATATCAGGACATAGATCGTTTTATTTGATCAACATAACCTTCTGAGTAAACACTTGGTCAGATGCTTTCAATCGTAAAAAGTATAATCCTGACGGAAGATTGTTGGCTGCCAGGTTCGTGGTGTGGATGCCGGGTTGTTTATTGCCTTCAAACAATGTGCTTACATTTTGTCCTAATGTATTATACACCTGCAGCGATATATGACCCGGATGTGGTAATCCATAGCTGATTATTGTTGTTGAGTTGAAGGGATTGGGGTAGGGCGTAGACAAACTGAACTTGACTGGAAAGAATGAAAAATGTTTATTATCTACTCCATCAGGATCGGTAAAGCGGTAAATACCCACATTTGTGTAATCTGCAACATATATCAATCCATCTTCCGATATGGCAACTCCACATGCATGCCCTGGGGTATTATAGTATCCCACTTCTTCCGGATTTTCAGGATCGGCAACGGAGATGACACGTAAACCACCATAATAATCCGCTAAGTAAGCATGGTTACCTAAAACCGCGACTTTTTGAACAGACCCTGGCGAATAATAGTATCCCACTTCTTCCGGATGTTCAGGATCAGCAACGGAGATGACACGTAAACCGCTTTCATTGTCCTCTAAATGTGCTCCGTCTGCTATGTAAGCATAGTCGCCGGAAATAGTGATACCTAAAGACAATCCTTCAGTATCACAGTATCCCACTTCTTCCGGATCTTCAGGATTTACAATGGAGATTACACCCAAACCAGCAAGTCCTTTTGCAACGTAAGCGTAATCGCCGGAAACCGTAACATCATAGACATATCCTAATGGTGGATCATTGAATCCCACCTCTTCAGGATTCTCAGGATCAGCGACAGAGATGACACGCAATTCTCTTGTCCAGTCCGCTACGTAGGCATAGTTGCCTGAAATCGTAACGCCACAGGAATACCCGTCTGTATCATAGAATCCCACTTCTTCTGGATTTTCAGGATCGACAATGGAGATTACTCGTAAACCGCTTAACCAGTCTGCTACGTAAACATAGTCACCTGAGATCGCCACGTCATAAGCCCATCCCGGTGTATCACAGAATCCCACTTCTTCCGGATTCTCAGGATCGGCAACTGTGATAACACGTACATCGTTATCATGGTCAGCTACGAAAACATTATCGCCCGAGATCGCAACACCATTAATCCTTCCCTGTGTATCATAGAATCCCGTTTCTTCCGGATTTTCAGGATCAGCAATTGAGATGACACGCAATCCACCTCCTCTGTCAGCTACGTATGCATAGTCATTGGAAACCGTGACATCATAAGCATTTCCCGGTGTTCTATAAAATCCTACTTCTTCCGGGTTTTCAGGATCGGCAATTGAAATGACACGCAATCCAGCTTCCGCTACGTACGCATAATCACCGGAAATTGCGATGCCAAAATCACTACTCTCAATATCTAAGTATCCCATGAATTCAGGATTATGAGGTTCTAAAACAGAGATGACATACAATTGCTCCCACTCGCACGCTATGTAAGCAAAGCCGCCTGAAACCGTAACACGATTGGCAGAAAATGTATTTAGAAATCCCAATTCTTCCGGATGCTCAGGGTCAGCAACTGAGACAACACGTAAACTACCCTCATACCATATTTGAGTACCTATCGCTACATAAGCATAATCACCTGAAACCGTAACATCACACGTAAAACCTGGTGAATAATAGTATCCCACTTGTTCTGGATTTTCAGGATCAGCAACTGAGAAGATACGCAAACCACCATTGTAGTCCGCTATGAATGCATAATCACCGGAAACAGTGACACTCCTTGCATCCCCTGGTGTATCAAAGTATCCCACTTCTTCCGGATGTTCGGGGTTAGCAACGGAGATTATGCGCAAACCGCTTCCTCCATCCGCTATGTAAGCATTATCGCCAGAAACCGCAATACCCTTGGCATACCCCGGATTATCATCCCAATAACCGACAATCTCAGGATTTTCCGGATTGGATACGTTCACAATCTGCAGTCCGGAAACTCCCACTGCCAAGTAAGCCATTTCACCGACAATGACAACATCCTCGGCATTGTCCCATTGATTGTATATCCTTCCGATCTGTTCGACGTTTTCGTGATCCTGGGCTATGAGAATTGAACTCGTCATTACTGTAAAACAAATGACTGTGGATAACAGGATTGTATTACGCATGATCATTCTCCTTGAACAGTGTTCGGAATCTGAAGAATTGACGGTTGTGAGATTTGTTTGTTTACTTAATCTATACCTTTCTGAAACAATAAGGCAAGTAAGGTTCGTATTAAATGCATTTAGACTTTTCTAAATCACATCAACAAAATCATTATTGAACCGCAGTAGCTTCCCTTGAACCTTCGCAGGAATGACACGGCAGGTTTCCGTACACAAAAGAATCCTTAAAACCTGTACCCTATCCTTATACCAATATTTCGGGTGTCGTCACCGAATGCAGGGGATATTGAGAGCTTCCGGTTTCTTTTGAGTTTCAGCAACTCATGTGAAATAAACCAACCAATCACCGCGCCCGAATAAACGTCCGAGGGCCAATGTGCATCACTGGTAATTCGTTGTAAACATACTGTAGTAGCCGCGCTATAAGCAGCAATTTTGAAAGCCGGATTATCACAATGATAGGATAATATGCTTGCCATCTGGACTATATTCAGTGAATGTCCCGAGGGAAAGGATGTACCGTCCATGAATTTGTAGCTCCTCGGTCCAGCACCCGCCTCGGGGCGCCTCCTGCCAACAACGATATTAGATCCATTCTTAACAACCCCGGAGATAGCATACGATTCAAGGATATCTGCTGGAATATTCACCATAGGTTCAACACCAAAGATGTACCCGGTAAATAACGAAAGGAATAAATATTTGTTTGTGAATCCCATGTAGCCGATTGGCTCAAAGAATTCGCCGACTTTACGGACTGGCTCGTAAAATGGCTCGTAGCGGTTGCGGTTCAGCATGTCGTGGATTTCCTGGTCATACAAGTAAATCACTCCACCTAATGCTATTATTCCGCCTGCAATAAAAGCATCCGATTTGGTCATCCGGGCAGGTGATGAATAAATATGAAGAAAATCTGATACGGTTGTTCGCAAACTATATTTCATATCAAATACAGCCCTGTTTACTATTCCCGAATCATGCGATCTTCCAGATGTATTATTCGAATCTGAGAATGAATAAAATTGTGGAAGCATTCGGTAATTCATCATTAGGAATAATGAAGTTTGTGTAGAAGATTCAGAGGTTTCCGGAGACTTTAAAGCGTTCAACCCAGGATAAAATGATTTTCTATTCAGCGACCATTCTTTAGAGGTGGTTTCGCTGATGCAAATACTTGGTAAAAACAGCAAGGCTAACGTTATTGCAAAAAAGTAGTTGCTCATATTTTGCAGTAAATAGTTGTTCTGAATAGCTATAGTTCGAGATGTATTTATTATAAGGTGCTTCATTCTAAACCATGAATTCATCAATCAGTTTCTTAGTCATAGAAGAAATAATATGTACAATACCGGTCGATTTCTCATTGTTTATTTTTCCAGAGAGTCAAATAATGGATTAGTTTAAATGCTTTTGTGGTGCTCGGTCATTCTCGGGCTTGACCCGAGAATCCACCATTTGCATTGAATTCGAGCATGGATTCCCGGGTCAAGCCCGAGAATGACAACCCCCTGAATCAGATGAATCAATGCAATAGAAACTGTGATTCGATTACCATATTTCCTCGAAGAAATGACATCTGACTTCACCGGCATTAAATTTGGTCAGCTCCGGAAAATCTTTCCAACACCTGTCACCGACGAAGGGACATTGCCAACTGAAACGGCATCCGGTTGTTTCTTCTTCTACTGCATTTATTTTCCTTTTTGCGGCTGAGGATGGTTCGGGATTCAGCGTCTTTAATCTGAAATGACCGAAAAGTGCCCTAGTATATGGGTGACGTGATTCAAACCGGATTTTATCGGCTGCGATTGTTTCTATGATACTGCCTTTGTATATAACCGAAATTGTATCACAGATAGATTCTATCACCTCCAGGTTATGGCCAATGAAAAGAATTGTCAGCGAATGTTCTTCTTTCAATTTCAACAATAGATTAAGAATCCGCCCACGAATGGATGCATCAAGAGATGAAGCCGGTTCGTCAGCTACAAGGAATTTCGGTCCGAGGCTTAACGCTCTCGCAATCTCTACCCGTTGCTTTTGACCTCCTGAAAGTTCACGGGGGTATGACTCAGCATAACGAATATCAAGCTGAACTTTCTCTAACATTTCACGTACTGCCCAGTTTACCTGTCTCCGTGAATAACCCATTTGAAAGCGGAGTGGATAACCGATTATTTCGCTTATTCTCTGTTTCGGATTTAGCGCAGAATCCGGCGATTGGAAAACCATCTGAAATTTGGGGCGGAGCTTTCTCAGTTTGTTCTTTGACAAGGCCGTCAGCTCAATACCATCGAAAAAGACCTTACCGCTTGTCGGAGTTTCAAGAGCGAGTGCCAATCTTCCGAAAGTTGATTTACCATGCCCAGTCTCGCCGATCAAACCATAGATACAATTATGTGGAATTGAGAAATTGATGTCCTTGACAGCATGAACCCGGCGAACTTTCCGTGTAATGGGAGATACGCGGAGGTAGGTTTTCGTGAGATTCTCCGTTTGTAGCAGCATGCTGGAACTCACTGTTCATTCCTGATTTGATCTGCATGATGACATTTTACCCAATCCCCTGTTTCAGTTTCTGAGCTTGGCATTTCTTCGCGGCATATATCAGTATGGTATTCACATCTTGAATAGAAAGGACATCCCTTGATATTCATCTCCGGTTTCGGCGGATATCCGTCAATCGATTTGAATCTTCCTTTCTCATCGCGTTTCGCATCGGCACAATAAAACAAGGCGCGCGTATAAGGATGCCAGGCACGCTCGGGAAGATAATAACAGTTCAAACATTCTACCAGTTGACCAGCGTAAAGAATCCCGATTCTATCGACAAACTTTCTTACGGTATGCAAGTTATGGCTGATCATTAGTACGGAAGTACCCTGTTTACGACTGTAACTGTCCAGGAGTTCGAGGATTTCTTCTGAAATAATAGCGTCAAGGGAACTGGTGATTTCATCAGCGATGAGCAATTTAGGAACGGTGATTAATGCCATTGCAATCATTACCCTCTGGCATTGTCCACCTGATAACTGGAATGGGTAGGCATTCATAAACCTTTCAGGAGGCGTAAGGTGTAATTCTCGAAATGTATCATAAATCAAATCATCCGCATCGGAATGTGATACTCCCTTGTGGTGAATTAAAACTTCAGCAATTTGTTTACGCACTTTGAACATTGGGTTCATACTGCTTAGAGGATCCTGAAATACTATTGATATTTCATTGCCACGGATGGAATTTATCCCGTGTGCGTCCATTCCAAGCAGATTTTCTCCCTTGTAGAAGATTCCGCCTTCTGTCAGCAGTGAGTAGTTGAACTCGTGCAAACGAAGGATCGCTTTCGCGAGTGAGCTTTTGCCTGATCCTGACTCTCCAACCAGTCCTACCCTCTCCCCCGTTTCTATATGGAGATTGATCTCATGAAGGATAGGCAATATCCTGTTTTCATAATGTATGGCGAGAGAAAAATTTTGTATTGACAACAAATCATTCATTATCAGCACCCAATTGTTGCTCCAATCCATCGGCGAGGAAATTAAAACTGATTACAACTCCGGCAATGGCAAGTCCAGGTGCGAGTACCTGCCATATCCGTTCCATTCCAATACTTCCTGCTCCCGTTGTGTGAGCATTTGCGAGCATATTCCCCCAGCTCGGCGCCGGTTCAGCGACTCCGAGGCTGACATAACTAAGCGAAGATTCCATCAAAACAGCTATCCCCGCTCCATAGGCTGCCATAACAAAGATATGAGGCAAAATATTCGGCATGATATCATAAATAATGATACGCCACCAGGTTCGTCCGGTCGATCTTGAGGATAGAATATAGTCTTTCTCCATTAACGTCTTAACTTTAGCATTAATAAATCGAGCGGGTTCCATCCACCCAGTTATCCCGATTGAGATGGTGATCAACAAAATGTTTTGTCCCCATATTGCAACTATCGCCACAATGAGGAAAAACCTGGGTATAGAGCTGAAGACATCGCTTATACGCATTAAAATTCGTTCAGTCCATCCGGAAAAATATCCTGAGAAAAAGCCGAATGGAGTCCCAATGCAAATAGCGATGATCATCGCCGCAAAAGAAATCAGAGCTGTTGGCCTGGCTGAATATATTAACCTGCTTAGAATGTCCCGCTCAAAAGAGTCCGTTCCAAAAAGATGGAGCCCCAGCAGGCGATCAGGCGAGTTGACCCCCATGTAGCTGTCCACAAAAAGCCTTGGTGGTAAAACTGCTCTTCCTCTACCGCCTCCAGCGGGAATAGATATCTCAAGTCGTCTATCTTCATCTACATCATCATCAAATCCCAGTTCCATTGAACCTGATGATTCCTCTGATATTGAAGGAGGCAGATTGAAACTGAAATCAAATAGTATTGGTTCGGTTATACTTTCTTTTATAGTTAATAACAACTCACCGGTCTGTCCAAGTTCTTTAAGACGGAAATGTGTTTCGCGTATCTCGTCCGGTTGGAGTGTCAAACCTCTGAAGAGTACAATTTCTTTTGCTGTCTCACGATGCCCTCGCCGCCACATCTTGAACAGGACATCAACAGGCGGGGAACTGTGATTTGAAGAATTACGCAAATAAAATACATTGTGCCCTAGACTGGGCGGGTGGTTTTTTGAAAACTTCCTCAGCGGCTCATACGGTGAAATCCTGGGCGCCAGGAACGCAAGGAAGTAAAGTAAAATTATTCCTGTAGCACCAATCGAAAGCTTTGCTCTCCGTTGAAAGCTGCCCATTCTTGCCCAATCGGTTTTTTGCCGGATATTTTTCATAGTCGTGCCTTCGGATCGAGAGCATAATGAAAAATATCATGGATTACATTCAACAGGGTGACAGTGACTGATAAAACCAGTACACCGGCAAGAATCACAGGGTAATTTCTGTAAATACAAGATTTATAAATAAGAATACCAAGGCCAGGATAGGAAAAGATAATTTCAATAATTATGGTGGCGCCGAGAAAGGTTGGGATGCTCGCTGTTATCTGGGTCAGTAGAGGAATTGCTGAGTTTGGCAGTGCATGGAGCCATAAAACCCTTGCTCGTCCGATACCTTTGGCGATGGCAAGTTCGATGTAACTTCTTGTTAGAACCGAATGAATTTCCTCCCTTATATGCCGGGCAAAAAGTGATACTCGTCCACTGCCAAGTCCCAGTGCTATTGCTGGCAGTATAAGTTGTTTAAAAGAATGGGAGAGATAGCCGAAGAATCCGAGTTCGTCTGGATTAATAACTACCTGGTAACTAATTGGAAACCAACGAAGCATAACCGCAAAAACAATGATCAGAAGTCGCGCCATCCAGAAATCCGGGATTGCGCCGATAAGATCGAATAATCCACCTATTATGGTATTGCTAATACCTCTTTTCGGCATTCCCATATACATACCAAGAGGCAGCGCCAGTACCAGGCTAATGAAATAGGAGAGGATCAGCAGGTTAACGGTAGCCGGGATGTGCCGCCAAAGCAAATCTCGAATAGGGATTCCACCATCCATGTAGGAACGCCCAAGATCACCCTGTGCTAAATGACCAACCCAGCGCAAAAACTGAACTGCTGCCGGTTTATCAAGACCATATTGCTCAATAATCTGCTGACGGATTTCAGGAGTAGCGTTGGGGGCAAAGACATCCACCGGGCTGCCGGGCGCAATCTTGATCATGGTAAAAATAAGAAATGCTATACCAAGGATTGTGACTACTCCAAGGATTATGCTGCGCGTAAGATATTTCAGCATGTATTCATTTCCCGATGGTTGACACAGCGAATATATAAGTTATTTATTTCGACGCACACAGAAGCACACACCACATTTGAAATTCTTCAATATTTTGTAAAAAAACATATAAACACAAAAATAAAATCCCCTTTTTCGAAAGAGAAAGGGGTTGTTATATACTAATTAAATACACTTATGTTCTTCTGCTGCAATTATCGCATTTTCGGATCACAATACCAATCGTCTATATTCGAGAATACACTGATGGCATTGGGGTTTGCTTCCAGGATACGGTAATGTACCGGTGCATTGTACTGCTGGGTATATAAGAACAGATGCGGCACATCCTCTGCGATAAGGGCATGAACGTCGTGATATATGCGGCGACGAACATCCTGGTTTCCGGAGCTGCGCCCTTCCCGCAATAAATCATCAACATCCATGTTATCATAGGATCCAAAATTAAGCCCGCCCGGATTGCTTTGACTCGAATGAAAAAGATCGAAACGATCAGGATCAACGTCAAATTCCCAGTCGTAAATGACCATATCGAAATTATGATCATACTGAACACGCTTGTTTAAAATCGCCTTATCCAACGCTTCAATGTTGACCTTCACACCCATTTCCTCCAAATCCTGCTGAATAATTGTAAGGACTTCAAGATGTGCGTTCATCCCTCTTTCATAGAGAATGGTAATATAAAATGGAACTTCGCCTTTCTTCAGGATTTCTTCCACCTCGCTCTTATAATAACCCGCTTCTTTAAAGAGTGCTTTTGCTTGCACGAGGTCCTTCTCACGGGGGCGTATAACCGGATTATTCGCCCAGGAAATTGGTGGAAATGGACCGGAAATCTTTTTTGCCATGCCATTAAACACAACTTCGATAATGTGTTGTTTATCAACAATAAAATCAAAAGCCTGTCTTACACGAGCGTCCTCAAAGAACTGGTTTTCATTGTTGAAAATGATAGAAGTAATGTTTAGTGTATAATATTTATGAATATCCACACTCGGGTTCTGGCGTAACCTCGGCACTTTGAAAGGGGGAACATTGGGAAGGAAATCAATTGCTTCTGTTTCCATTTCAGTAATCATCGTTTCCTGATCGGCTCGGATCATCAGATAGATATCGGTAATATATGCTGGTCGGGGTTTATACTCGCGGTTTTTGTTGAACATAATTGTCGTACCGGCATTCATCATGAAGCTGTATGGACCGGTGCCGACCGGTTTTTTCATCATCATTGCATCCTGCTGGGACATAATGGCGTCCATGGGAATTACAGTATTATCATTGAAAATGTGAGTAGGAAGTATTGGATAGATTAATGTATAAATATTTGAAGGAAAGCGCCCTTTGAATACAAAACGGACAGTTCTTTCGTCAATTGCTTCAACACGGTCGAGTTTGTCAAGATATGCCTTTAGAGGGGTGGGATTTTGAGGATTTTGAATCGCATCATAGGTGAACTTCACATCGTCCGCGGTCAATGGTGAACGATCATGGAAAAATATGTCAGGCTTGAGGATTACGGTAATCGCTTCACGTCCATCTGCCAGCCATTCCGTTTCATAGCTTTCTGCCAGATCGTTTACGATCTCTAAATCAGTATTAACCTTGATGAGACCATTGTATAGAAAAGTAAGAATACGATGTGAGATCTTATCATCCATTCCGTAAAGCGGATTAAAAGACATTGGTTGTGAAAGTTCGGCATAAAAGAGTTTATCTCCGTTCTTGTCCACATCATCCTCTTGGGCAAATGCCGTGGAAAAACATGCTGCCACCATTAATCCGGTGATCATTAATGACAATGTAAAAGTTCTACCTTGCTCAAACGTTAACATAATCAGTTATCCCTTGTTGCTGAAAACAGAAATAGTATTTGAATATTTGTCAAGCAAATTTTGATATCCTTGACTTGTTCCAATCCCCATTTAATAATGGGCAAAAATAGATTTCTGTAGTCTAATCATTTAATATGAAGAATGCAAAAAATATAGTAACTATTTTTTAGCTCCTGCTCCTAAACCTTCTTTTTCGGCGATATCTTTCTGCAATTCCTGTATCTCTCCATACATACGACGGTATTCCTCGTTGTCGGGACGCTGATCCACGAAAAGATACATATCATCAGTAATCCTAATAACAGGTTTCAGAGTAGCCACAGCGTGATAAACTGTCGCCCTGTCCCTGAAGGTCTTGGCAAGCTTGTCAAGAACGGCATCATTGTATTTGTGAATTTTACGAAAAATATCAATCCATACCATCTCATAAGTGTCATTAATAAAATCGTTAACCAGTTCCCTTTCCTCGGGAGTCAGTTTTTCAACTTCAATTGCCAGTTCGCTGAACACTTGCTCGGCACTCTCAAGCTTGATGTGATAAAAACTGAATGCCAGCATAAATCGTGCATTAAATCTTTGAGTATTGGTCAATTCCATATCTTCAGCCATTTTCGCCATTGCAGTATTGACTTGCTCGTACTTTTTATCAGCGAAATCCATTGCGGCTTCCATCAAGATTTGATCAACCTTATCAGCCGCTAAAACGGAAGCAGATGATAATATCATAACTAATAAGATTACACATCCGCATACAATTTCTCTGCTCTTAATCATGTTCAACTTCCACCTCTTGTTGCATCCCAAAGATTATGAAAATATATCCCCAGTGAAACACCCATAACTGACTGGCGATAAGCGTTAGCATCGTTATACCGTTCACGTTCATCTATCGCATCCGAAGATGTCTCTGCAATATCATAAGCATCAGCCGCTTCCTGATATGATTGGTTAGTAAGAAATATTCCCGCTGCACCAGCTCCAGTCAAAAGCAGGATTTTACCGGCTTTTTTAAGATCTTTTTGACCGACGGCCTGTTGCAACCCGGGAATCAGCCCCATTGCAAAACGTACCGGCAAAGACTGGCTCATTGGGCGATGCTCAACAAACAGTGTAGTCTTAATCATCGGCTGTACGGTCACCAGGGAGTTGCTGAATTCTTTCCTGTTCGCCCTGACGACACGAATTTCGTATTGACCAGGCGCAAGAGGAATAGTGAATGAAACACCCTCTTCAAAGGTATTAAAAGCAGAACCATAATAAATGTAATCATCCTCAAGGAATGGTTTCAACCAGACTTCGGAATCAGGGTGATAAGCAACAACACCTATCGCACCCAAGGTTTGATCAGTACCATAAGGGCTGGTAATAATCTTGCCCCAGGGTAATTTTTCAAGTTTTTCCTTGTCATCTCTCCGCATATAACTTGATCGTTCGACCGGGAATAGGGCATCAATAGTATTCCATGCCCATACAGCGCTTCCAGTGGTCAACATTGCATTCCGAGTAGCTTCGTTTTCCTTCCAATCCTGACGGATGGCAGCCATCCTGGTTGTTGCTCCAACACCTCCAACTTCAGCCTGATAATCTTGGTAATATTGGTCAGCCTGCAAATCGGAATATACTCCGAATCCTAACAAACTGAAGGTTCCCGCAGAAAAGAAAAGAGCAGACGACGTATGTCCCCGGTATAGTTGTCCCCAGCCCGGAATTATTGCTGACCTGAGTCCAGCTCGCCAATCCATCCAATTACTATAACTACCTTGAAATTCAAGCCGGTTATCAACTGCCGGCCGAAGCAGAAGAGTTCCCTCATAGTTCTTCCCACCCGGAGGAGTTAATGTATATTCGGTGACACCGACAGGGTGATTGTCAGAACCAAAATATGACAAATCCGGCACTGTTTTTGAAACGAAACCAATGGGTTGACTACCAAGAGTCAAGTACGAATTAGAAGGTGCATCCACACGAATTTTGGCACGCTTTGGCTTAGCTTCAAGCTTCAATCCCCAAATATCCCAGGATTTGCTTTTTAACGACCGAAAGGCGATCATTTTGTAATTTGGGGACCAATCCATCTCCATATTTCTTTTTGACAATTCAGGTTCGATGATTACGTATTCATTTGGTTCAATCGATCCATCGTTCTGTTCGTTCAAGTTGACCGCATATACTGGATTATGCTGTTTGTTGCTGGAGAAAACGATAGTGGTTCCATCGGGTGACCAGACAGGACCTCGCTGATTCTGCGGAGGAAGTACGTCCTGTTTAACTACCTCATCGTAATTGACATTTGTCACCCTTGAAAACATGGCTATCCGTTTTTCCCAGTAAAAAGCAATTTTACTGCCATCAGGGGACCAACTTGGAAACCGGCATTCTCCTTCCATATCCAGGGTTATTTCTTCTGGCTCAGGATTAAGAGGGTCGAGTAAATAGACGCCATATTGCGATCTTTCATCTTCGCGATGGGAATACGCAATATGCTTTCCATCAGGGGACCACCGCGGAGTCAGGCAGACTCCTTCAGTATGTGTAACTTGATGCAGAGTGGTTTTGGGGCTGGCAATGTCAAAAACGAAAATCTCCGCAGTACCGTCACGATTGGAAACAAAGGCAACTCGCTGCCCAAACGGATCCACATCAGGCGCCCCATCGAATGCATCATCAAATGTTAACTGAGTTATCACCGGGGGAGTCACGGTCACATCGGCAAGGAAAAGTTCATAATTACCAGTTCGTGAAGATGTAAAGACTATACGCCGGCTATCGGGCAGCCATGACAATCCAAAAGCATATTCCTCTTCTTCTTCCAATGAAAGTTCAAACTCATCGGTCTCAATCGCACTCGCCTCAGTAATCAATCGTGGATCGCTGCCGTCAGCATTCATGACCATAATATTAGCTTCTTCCCTGATCTGGGATTGATATGCGATCAGTTTGCCATCAGGGGAAAAAACCGGATTGCTGGACTGTTCAGAGGATTGAGAAACAGTAAGCTGAACGAGCCTGCTTTCAGTAGCGCTCTCGATACGAGGTTGAACAAGGAGTTGCCAGGATTGTATCTCTTCCATTTCCTTATCATCGGTTACAATCACCTCAACCGTGTTTATGCCTTCAGCAAACGGTTCACTCATCTGAAACAAAACACCGTTATCTGTACGACTCGACAGCTCATCGAAGTATTCCATCATGATTCCGTTGATCCAAACCTGTATCCCGCCATAAGGAATATTGTGTCCTTCGGGAAGAGCATATTTGACTGCAATTAACGGACGTGAAAGAAGGAGCGTTGGATTCTCTTCAGTTCCCGGTGTAACGCCTGCAGGAATCGGGACAGCTCCTTTATACATGATAAGCTCATCACCCCAGACAGCTTGCTCTGCCGATGCTGTAAATAGATCAAAATCCGTATTAAATACAGCATATTCAGGTGGATTGGGCCTCAGATACAACATAGACTCCAGTGCGAGGCTGTCTGTTGTCGTTTCCAGTGGCATATCAGAGATCTCCTCCAGGGATATATCTGAGATATCCTCCACAGGTGTTCCTGACATTTCCTCCTGTGATAATCCTGCGGTTGCAAGCAGAACAATCAACAGAAATGGAATCAACCTAAATAACAATCTTTTTCCCATATTCTCCTCCAACTCACGGAATAATCTCTAACGTGAAAAGGATGTATATTTACACTAATTTTTCTCTAACAATAGTTTTGTTTTCACTACAAGCTCTGAATCCTTCTATTGTATTAAGGCTCTTGCCCCGTTCCAGTGAAATAACCAACACGTTCAATATCAGCCAGCTCAACGCTCGAGATTGTCAGGGTAGCAGGGTACACTTGAGCGGCAAGTGGTGTAAATGTTACGTTTATCGTTTCAGTTTCACCGGCAAGCACCAGGGGCGTTGTCACATCTGGAACATACACACCATCCGATGAAGTAATATCGGAAACGTGCAGGTCAGCATTGCCTGTGTTTTCAATCGTAAATGACAGTGTAAGGTCTTCACCAATAGTAACCGTTCCGAAATCCAGGTTTAAATCTGGCGTAAGTGTAGCAGCCGCCGCTCCGCCAGTTCCATTACCCGTGAAGTAATCGGTTTCAACGACATCAATAAGTTCCTCGCTATCAATTGTAAGAGTACCATCGTATTCACGACCTCCGCCGACCGTGGGGCTGAATGTGACAGTTATGGTTACTGATCCATCAACTGCTCCATCGTTGGCAGAAACGGTAGTCGTATAGCCAGGGGTGATAACGAACGCCCCATCAGAAGAGGTTATACTTGTGATGGTCAAGTCAGCGTTGCCGCTGTTAACAATGTCGAATGTTTGTTCGTCGTCGGTATCAACCGCTATATCGCCAAACGCCAGACCGCCGTCGCCAAGAAGAGGAGAGAGGGCGATGATAGGCGTTCCTGTACCTATTCCCGTGAAGTAGCCATCGTCCGTTACACCTCTGACAATGTCATCAAGTTCGGTACTCACTATAGTCAAAATTCCGTCATAATCCACTGTTGCTATCGGGGTGAAGTCCACATTAATCGTTTCCGTAGCTCCTGCGAGTACTGTTTCAGTGGTGACCTGGGGAACAAATACATCGTCCCCGTCATCGTCAACTGCAGTAATATTGGTGACGTGCAGGTCAGCGTTGCCGGTGTTCTCGATTGTGAACGAAAGTGGGCTGGTCGCATCCACCTCAACCTCACCGTAATCAAGATTTAGATCTGGATTGAGAACTGCTGCTGCTGCTCCTCCAGTTCCGGCACCTGTGAAGTAATCAGTCTCAACGATATCAATAAGTTCCTCACTATCGACGGTAAGAGTACCAGCATACGTTCGACCTCCGCCGACAGTGGGACTGAAGGTGACAGTAATCGTTACGGACCCATCATCCACTCCATCGTTAGCAGGAACGGTAGTCTCATAGCCAGGAGTGATAACGAACGCATCAGCACCATCACCTATAGTAGAGGTAATAGTTGTGATAGTTAAGTCAGCGTTGCCGCTGTTCACAATATCGAATGTGAGTTCTTCATCAGTATCAACCGCCTGATCGCCAAACTCGAGGCCGCCGTCCACCAGAAGTGGAGAAAGAGCGATGGTAGGCGATCCGCCTGTACCGGTTCCCGTGAAGTAATCGGTCTCAACGATATCGACCAGTTCTTCACTATCAATGGTAAGAGTACCAGCGAATGTTCGACCGCCGCCGACTGTGGGGCTGAAGGTGACTGTAACCGTTACAGATCCATCATCTGCTCCATCATTGGCAGGAACGGTTGTCGTGTAGCCAGGAGTGATAACGAACGCATCGTCAGAGGAGGTAATACTTGTGATTGTCAAGTCACCAGTACCACTGTTCACAATGTCGAATGTGAGTTCGAGGTCCGTATCGACCGCCACATCACCAAACTCAAGACCGCCGTCAGCAAGAAGTGGAGAAAGTGCGATGTCAGGCGTCCCAGTGCCGGTTCCAGTAAAGTAGCCATCATCAGTAGCACCTCTGACAATATCATCAAGTTCGGTACTTACTATTGTCAAAATTCCGTCATAATCCACTGCCGCTATCGGGGTGAAGTCAACATTTATTGTTTCTGTATCACCTGCGAGTACCGTCACAGTGGTGGTTTGTGGTACAAATACACCGTCACCGTCATCGTCAACGGCAGTAATATCGGTGACGTGCAGGTCTGCGTTCCCGGTGTTCTCGATTGTGAACGAAAGTGGACTCGTCACATCCACCCCAACTGCACCGAAATCAAGATTGAGATCGGGATCAAGGACTGCAGCAGCCGCTCCTCCGGTTCCGGTTCCTGTGAAGTAATCGGTTTCAACGATATCGGCAATTTCCTCACTATCTATGGTAAGAGTACCGGCATACGTTCGACCTCCGCCGACCGTGGGGCTGAATGTGACAGTGATAGTTACAGTTCCATCATCTACTCCATCGTTAGCAGGAACGGTAGTCTCATAGCCAGGAGTGATAACGAATGCATCTGCGCCATCACCTATAGTAGAGGTAATAGTTGTGATCGTCAAGTCAGCGTTACCGATGTTCACAATGTCGAATGTTAGTTCTTCATCTGTATCAACCGCCTGGTCGCCAAATTCGAGACCGCCGTCAGCAAGAAGAGGAGTGAGAGTAATGACCGGCGACCCGCCCGTACCTGTACCAGTGAAATAATCGGTCTCCACGATATCAACAAGCTCTTCACTATCGATGGTAAGAGTACCAGCGTACGTTTGACCTCCGCCCACTGTGGGGCTGAATGTGACAGTTACTGTTACAGTCCCATCATCTACTCCATCGTTGGCAGGAACAGTAGTCGTGTATCCAGGAGTAATAACGAACGCATCCGCACCATCACCAATTGAGGAAGTTATACTTGTGATTGTCAAGTCAGCGTTGCCGCTGTTCACGATATCAAATGTAAGTTCTTCATCGGTATCAACCGCCTGGTCGCCAAACTCGAGACCGCCATCAGCAAGAAGAGGAGTGAGGGCGATGACAGCAGATCCACCTGTACCGGTTCCAGTGAAGTAATCAGTTTCAACAATATCGGTAAGTTCCTCGCTATCGATGGTAAGAGTACCAGCGTATGTTTGACCTCCACCGACAATGGGGCTGAATGTGGCAGTAATCGTTACCGACCCATCATTGGCAGGAACGGTAGTCGTATAGCCAGGAGTTATAACGAACGCTCCATCAGAAGAGGTTATACTTGTGATTGTCAAGTCAGTGTTGCCGCTGTTCACAATGTCGAATGTCAGTTCTTCATCGGTATCAACCGCCTGGTCGCCAAACTCGAGACCGCCGTCAGCAAGGAGAGGTGAGAGGACAATGTCCGGTGTTCCGCCTGTACCGGTTCCTGTGAAATAATCGGTCTCAACGATGTCGGCAATTTCCTCACTATCGATGGTAAGAGTACCAGCGTACGTCTGACCTCCTCCGACGATTGGGCTGAATGTGACAGTGATTGTCACAGATCCATCTCCTGTTCCATCGTTAGCAAGAACAGTAGTCTCATAGCCGGGAGTGATAACGAATGCATCAGCACCATCACCAATAGTAGAGGTAATACTTGTAATCGTTAAGTCAGCGTTGCCGCTGTTAACAATGTCGAACGTGAGTTCTTCGTCGGTATCAACCGCCTGGTCACCAAACTCGAGACCGCCGTCAGCCAGGAGAGGAGTGAGGGCGATATCCACAGCTCCTCCTGTACCGGTACCCGTGAAGTAATCGGTCTCAACGATATCATCAAGTTCCTCACTATCAATGGTAAGAGTACCAGCGAATGTTCGACCACCGCCAACTGTGGGGCTGAATGTTACAGTGACCGTTACAGATCCATCAACTGCTCCATTGTTGGCAGGAACGGTAGTCGTGTAGCCAGGAGTAATAACGAACTCTCCAGTAGTGGTAATACTCGTGATTGTCAAGTCAGTGTTGCCGCTGTTCACAATGTCGAATGTGAGTTCATCATCGGTATCAACCGCCACATCGCCAAACGCGAGACCGCCGTCACCAAGAAGAGGCGAGACGGAAATGCCAGGCGTTCCTCCTGTACCGGTTCCCGTGAAGTAATCGGTTTCAACGATATCAGTAAGTTCCTCACTGTCGATGGTGAGAGTACCGGCGTACGTTTGACCGCCGCCGACAGTTGGGCCGAATGTAACAGTAATCGTTACAAACCCATCAGTATCTCCATCATTGGCAGGAACGGTAGTCTCATAACCAGGGGTAATAACGAAAGCACCTGTAGAAGTTAGACTTGTGATTGTCAAATCAGCAAAACCGCTGTTCACGATGTCGAATGTGAGTTCGTCGTCGGTATCAACTTCCACACCGCCAAACTCGAGACCGCCGTCAACAAGAAGAGGATCGACAACAATAACCGGCTCTGCTCCAGTTCCCGTAAAGTAATCGGTCTCAACAATATCATCTACCAGCTCGTCGCTTACAATGGTCAGAGTCCCAGTATAATCCTGTATTGCCGTGGGGTTAAATGTGACATCAATCGTTACAGTTCCAGTATTTGCCGGAACGGTAATATCTCCATCTACATCGAAATCGTAATCAATCACGAACGCATCTTCCGAGGAAGTCATATCTGTGATAGTCAAATCAGCATCGCCACCATTCACAATGTCGAAAGTGGATACGTCGCTTTCAGTATTTATCAGCACGTAGCCGAACGCCAATCCACCGTCAACAAGAAGAGGATCGAGGGTTATTTCCGGCTGGACTCCAGTTCCGGTGAAGTAATCGGTCTCAACGATATCATCAACCAGTTCATCACCAACTATAGTCAACGTGCCTGTGTAATCCTGTGCAACAGTTGGACTGAACAGGACATCAACTGTATGCGAACCACCCGCAGATACAACAAATGCTGTTCCGTTTGTAATCGTGAATACACCTTCAGAAGAAGTAACACTTGTGACGGTATAGTCGGCATCTCCATTATTATCAATATCAAATGACAATGTATTGCTGAAGTCAACCAACTCATCCCCGAATGCAAGTTCATTTAACGGATTGAGGGTAATTACCGGCTCAATACCTGTCCCGACAAAGTAATCGACTTCTACAATATCATCGATTTCCTCGCTGGTTATAGTCAAAGTACCTGTATAGTCACCTGCTGCGGTTGGACTGAACCTTACGTTAACAGTTCGAGAGCTATTAGCATCAACAGTGAATACAGTTCCATTGGTTACGCTAAAAGCGCCGTCCGATGAAGCAACATCATAAACGGTGAAATCAGCATCCCCGGTATTGTCTATATCGAAAGTTGCGTTTCCGTTGAAATCTACCAGCACGTCACCAAAATCGACCTCATTAAGCGGATCGAGAGTTATCACCGGTTCAATACCTGTCCCGGTAAAGTAATCGGCTTCCACTATATCGTCGATTTCATCACTTACTATTGTCAGTGTTCCGGTATAAGCTTGCGCTGCTGTCGGACTGAACCAAACGGTTACCTCTTCTGATCCGCCAGCAGTTACAGTAAATGCAGTCCCACTGGTTATTGTAAATGCGTCATCAGAACTGGTAACATCAGTCACAGTCAAATCAGCATCACCACTGTTATTGATGTCAAATGTTGCGATACCATTTGTACTAACCAGGACGCTTCCGAATGACACCTCATCAACAGGATCAAGGGCAATTACCGGCTGGATACCGGTTCCTGTAAAGTAGTCGGCTTCAACTATATCGGCAATTTCTGTACTGACAATTGTAAGTGTTCCGCTATATGCCTGGGAAGCAAGAGGACTGAACCGGATATCAACAGTATGTGATGTGTACGGAGAAACCGTAAAGTCAGTACCATTCGTAATTGTAAATGTACCTTCGTCGGATGTAATACTTGTCACGGTTAAGTTGGCGTTACCATCATTAACAATGTCGAATGACAAATCATGATCAAAGTCAACTAACTCTTCCCCGAATGCCAAATCAACCGGATCAAAGGAAATTACGGGCTGGCGACCATCTCCCGTGAAGTAGTCGTCCATAACGATATCATCAATTTCAACACTCACGATAGTCAAATCGCCTGCATAAACCTGTCTTACCGTGGGGCTGAACATTACATCAACGGTAACTGTTTCACCAGGCCCAACTACGAACGCCGTGTCGCTCTCGAAAGTAAACGCTCCTTCAGAAGAGTTAATATCTTCAACGGTAAAGTTCGCGTCGCCGCCGTTCGTAATATCGAACGACAGGGTGCTGTCTGTATCGACAAGAACACTATCAAATGCAAGTTCACTTACCGGATCAAGGGATATGTCCGGCTGAGTACCTGTTCCTGTGAAGTAATCGGTTTCAACAATATCTACAATTTCTACACTTTCAATAGTTAGTGTACCGAGGTAATCCGTAGCTGCAACGGGACTGAACTCAATGTTTACAGTGTGAGTATCATTCGGCGTAACCGTGAAGGATGTTCCGTTTGTAACAGTAAACACCCCTTCAGATGAGGTTACATCAGTCACCGTGTAGTTTGCATTACCGTCATTGATTATATCAAACGAGACCGTGCTGTCAACACCCACCAGCACAATGTCAAAGGCGAGTGCATCCACAGGATCGAGCGATATCACCGGTTGGCGTCCCTCTCCCTCGAAGTAATCGACTCGATCTATATCAGCAATCTCATCACTGATGATAGTCATCGAACCGGTATAATCCTGGGATGCCAGGGGACTGAACATCACATCAACGGTGAATGTTTCAAGAGCACCAACAATAAATGCACTATCACTTGACGGTACTATAGTAAATGCATCATTTGTAAAGGTTATATCAGATACAGTGAAGTCCCAATCACCAGTATTTTCAACGTCGAACGACAAAGTACTGTCCGTATCGACAAGCACGACATCAAATGGGAGTACTACATCGGGATCAAGGGATATCACCGGGATACGGCCGGTTCCAAAGAAATACTCGTCCTCACCCTCATCGTCACCAATAACAATATCCGCTATTTCAATACTCTGAATAGTCAGAATTCCCAGGTATTCCTGTTGCACTGTGGGGCTGAACCGGACACTTACTTCGTGTTCGCCGCCATCCGCGGTTACAGTGAAATCTGTCTCACCGAGTATTGTGTACCCATTTTCTGATGAAGTGATATCAGTAACATTAAAGTCCCAATCGCCGCCGTTAGTAATCACGAAAGACGAAGTACTGTCCCTGTCCACAAGAACGTCACCGAATGATAGGAAAGGATCAGGATCGAGTGAAATCTCTGGTATCCGTCCAAACCCGGTGAAGAAGTCGTCCATGACTATATCAGCAATTTCATCACTCACGACAGTCAATGTACTTGGGAATTCCCGCGCTACAAGGGGGCTGAACAGGACATGCACTGTCTGCCTGCCACCATCAGATTCAACAACAATAGCAGTATCACTGGTTATGGCGTATGCGCCATCAAATGAGCTTATATCGGTTATTGTGAGGTCCCAGTCCCCCTGGTTGGTAATGGTGAACGAACGGGAGCTGTCCCTGTCAACAAGGACATCACCGTAATCAAGCTGAGGATCAGGAAGGATTGTAATATCAGGTTGACGACCGGTTCCAACGAAGAAATCGACAGTAATCTCATCAGCAATCTCATCGCTCTCAATTGTCAGGGTTCCAGCGTAGTCCTGCGTCGCGGTCGGACTGAACATGACTTCTATTGTTTCAGAGTTGTGTGCGGGTAGCGAAAATTCGGTGTCGCTTGTTATCGTGAAAGCGCCTTCTGAAGAGGTAATATTAGTTACCGAATAAGTCCAATCGCCATCGTTTACGATATCAAACTCCATGGTGCTGTCCCTGTCAACGAGCACATCACCGAAGTTGACTTCCTGTTCCGGGTCAAGGGAGATTACAGGCTGACGGCCGGTTCCTGAGAAGTAGTTATCATAAACCAGGTCGTCTATCTCATCACTGGCAATTGTCAGTTCACCGCTATGAAATTGTCTTGCCAGCGGGCTGAACGTAATGTTCACCGTGCGGGGATCACCCCCGGCAACTAATGTAAACTCTGTCCCATTAACTACCTCAAACACACCTTCAGATGAGTAAACATCAGTAACAGTAAAGTCTTCGTTACCGTTATTTTCAATGTCGAAAGACCGGGTGCTGTCCCTGTCAACGAGTACGTTGCCGTAAGGGATGTCACTGTCGGGATCGATGACAATCACCGGACCCCATCCAGTACCTATCAGGTTATCGTCAAACTCGATGGTCGGGTTATTTGGATCGTCGCAGTTAATAGTCAAGTCCGCGAAATAATCCACCGGATCGAGGGGATTGAACTCGATTGTAACAGTATTTGTTCCACCGGCTGTAATGTCAAAGCTTGTTGGTCCGTCAACTGTGAAATAATCAGGATCGTCACCACTTATCACTATGCTTGTCACTGACAGGGTAGCGTTCCCGTGATTAATCACGTCGAAAGTCATTTCCTCCGTAGAATCAATATCAACGTTTCCATAATCGAGGACACCATCCTCTGGATCGATTTCAATTTCCGACGCCCAGCCGAGACCGGTGCAGAATTCCAGGATCTCAAGGGGGCTGTCAGGGTCGTTGCTCTGAATTGAAAGATCAGCCAAATATGTTCCAGAGAAAGGTGGTGTGAATTCTACATTTACCTGGTATGTTGCTTCAGGCTGTACGGTGAAAGGTGTTGCGGTCAATACTTCATACACTTCATTGTTAAGCGTAATGGCGGTTACAGTGAGTGCAACGGTTCCGTCGTTCTGGACTTCAAAGCTTTCCGTTGATGATTCACCTACAACCACTTCGCCAAAATCGACAACATGAGGATCGACGTCTGCAATAGCTTCCGCACCTGAACCGTATAGGAACTCAACTGTATAATCATCATAGGTTTGAGAAACTACATCTATAGTTAAATCAACTGCATACAGTTGTGGTAGAGAGGGCTCAAAATCAACGAAGATGGTTCTGTATTCACCTACAGGAAGTGTGAATTCAGTCACTGTAGTTATAGTGAAATCGTCATGACCGGTAGTCATGTTGTCAACCACGAGTTCATAGGTTCCGTCATTCCAGAGTTCGAAATTACGGGTTTCGTCGTCCCCTACTTCTACGGAACCGAAATTGATAAGCGCCGGTCTCAGATCGATATGAGGTTCTCCGCCTGTACCGGTAAAGAAATTCTGGTATGTTTCATCTCCCCAGTCACTTGAGATTTCAAGATGACCAAAATAATTCTCAGCATCTTCGGGCTCAAAGGTAACATTTACCCGGAATGAATCATCCGCAGCTATGTCAATCGGGAAGTCGTATCCAACTATCTGGAAAATATCCGGATTTGAACTTGCGAAGTTCAGAATGCTTACATCTACCGCACCACGGTTATGAATCCTGAAATAATCGGTGTCATCTTCGCGGAGTTCAATGATTCCATAATTCAGATTCCCCGGTGTAACACTTATTTCTCCAATACCTCCCAAACCCGTAAAGTAGTTTACCACGTAAGGATCGTCGAGATCTTCACTGTAAATCGTCAGCGTCGCCTGATGCACTCCGAGTTCGATCGGTGTAAAGGTCGCATTGATTTCCCGGCTTTCTCCTGCATCCATGTCGATCGGGAAAGCATTATCGTTCGGGACGAATGATACATGGTTGGAAACGAGGCTGTCCAATGTCACTTCTACAGCACCGTTATTCGCGATATCAAAAGAGAGCGTTCGATTATTTCCGAAACGGAATGCTACCAGCCCGAAATCGAGCATAGTAGGCTCAAGCCCGATTACCGGGATACCGCCTGTACCGGTGAAAAATGGAATGTCAATGTCATTAGCATTCGTATTGATAAAAAGATTTTCAACGTACTGCCTGTCATCGTCGGGTTGGAATCTAACTTCAATGGGATCGGAACTTTCACCCGGCGGAATGTCTTCGATGTCCGGATCAACGATGACAAAAATGTCCGGATCACCGGTTAAAATTTCAATTATCTCAAGATCTACCTGCTCACCATCATTATAAATAACAAATGTTCTTATACTGTCTTCATCCACCTCAACTGAACCGTATGAGAGTTGCAGTGGTGAGAGTCTCATCCTCGCCGAGCTTCCTGTTCCGGTAAGGTTGAGTTCAATCTCTTCCACACCAGGATGATCGCTTGAAATAGTGACTGTCCCGGTGTAATCAACTGGATTAGCAGGAGAGAAAATAATATCAATATCTACACTTCCTTCCGAAGGGATAGTCGGCGTGCCGGGATCACCGACAAAATCGAAGATTATATTATCTTCATCGTTATCGGATATAGCGAAACCGGTTATATCAAGGTCTGTTTCACCTTCGTTAATGATTGTAAAGGTTTCAATTCTGAACGTATTGGCTGACTGAAGTCCGAAACCAAGCAGTCCGGGAGACAGGTTGATCAGACCGCTGCCACCAAAACCGGAGAAATAGTCATCTACGGTAAGCTCTTCAAAAGTGTTATAAGAAATAATTAAATCGAAGTTGTGTACCCCACGAACAAGAGGCGAAAACGTTGCATCAAAATCAAAAAATGCTTGAGGTAGAACGGTTTCTTCACCAGCCCAATCTACTTCAAGGAGAACAGGATCATTAGAAGTAATATCATCAAGAACAAGGTTAGTAAGACCATTGTTTGTAATTCTGAACGTATGTGTTTCATTTTCGTGAATAGCAACTACACCGTAGTTATAAGAAGCCGGTGTCAGTCCTATACGCGGGAAACCACCTGTACCACTGAAGAAAGGTATTGATACTTCATCAAATTCCAGGTTGGCAGTATAATCGTGAGCGCCCGGTGGAGTGAAAGTTGCAGAGACCTGGGTGCTATCATTCGCTGGTATTTCAAATGGATCAACATGTTCTGAAGTGATTGTGAAAATTCCAAGCCCGTCGTCCGAGCTCATTCCACCCACTTCCAAAAGATCAAGACCGGAATTATACATCCAGAACGTCAACTCTGGACTTTCTATACCCCTTTCAACAACACCGTAAGAGAGTATTGTGGGATCAAACCGGTAGTGACCCCTCGCGCCCGTACCTGTAAAGAAATCAAGTGTATGGGGACTTGCCGGATCGTTGCTGTCAATAATGAGTTGAGCAGCAAAATCTGTGTCCCTTGGCGGTACAAACGCGACATAAATGGAATTGCTCTCTTCATCAACACCAATTATTTGCGGCATAGCAATCACTTCTCTGTCGAAGATGTCCGCGATAAATAATCCGTTTGCTGCCCACCCATTGGTATCTACTACACTGGTATCAACTTCTACATCAAAACTATTCACCTGGAGGGGCCATCTTCCTTCATTCTGGATTACAAATCTAATGGTATCCGTAGCTCCCACATCGACAACACCGAAAGACAATAATGTTGGGCTGAGTTCCATCCTCGATTCTCCACCGATTCCGGAGAGATATGGAATCTCTTCAGTAGTGTCGGGAGGATTGTCCAGAATTAATTGTATTGTGCCACGATATGTTATCGGTTCAGTTGGAGTAAACTCAACATAGCATACCTGGGATGTATTCGGCTGTAGTTCAAAATCATATTCGCCGGTCAAAACAAAATGAGGATCGTCAAAAAGAATTGAGTCAACATTTAAAATATTATTACTCTGGTTTTCTATTTCAAAGCTGTCCAGACCAGTTGCATTTACCTCGATCACTTCAAAATTTACCAGTGTCGGATGGAAAACTACCTCAGGCGATCCAACAATCCCGGTGAAGTAGTTCGTATGGGTGTCCATACCTGTTTCATCGAGTTCAAAACCGTCATTGATTCCGCCAGCTTCCCGGATCATTTCGAGAGCGGTTGGTCTTTGCTTTCTCTGCTGTCCTGATAAACGGTTGATACCATCTCTTGATTGTTTTTGGATGGCAGGTCCACGCCGCTTACGATCAGTGCGCTTTGAATTACTGATAGAAAGCTTACGGTTGTCGGATTTGCGAGTGGCTGTGATCTTGGTATTTCGGGCTGAAGATCGTGGTTTTGCATTAAACAACGAGTTATCACCATTGGAGCCTCCCGTCATCAGCGGAAAATCATCCCATTGGACGATCAGGTCCCCGATATAAGCGCCGTCATCGGGCGAATGAAATTCTACCGGTAATTCAATATAATCTGGATCGTCGCCATCTATAAGTGGATCAAGCCGCAAATCCTCGGGAAATTCATTATCAATAAAAAATTCAGTTGTATTTGAATAGACAGTGTCAAACTCAATCTCAATATGGCTGGTGTTTGCTATGATTATTGTATCATGGCTTGTTGCGTCCGATGTAATAATTCCCATGTTCATCAAGGCTGGTTCGAGAGTATATGTCATCGGCTCGCCAATACCACGGAAAAATCCGGATTCAACATGGACTCCATCAGGATCATCGCTTTCGATACTCAGGTCCGCCACAAAATTGGCGGCATGATCAGGAAGGAAAGTTACCTGAATATCCCAGGTACCATCCGGTGCGATTGTATAAGGAACGTTAGCGTCTTCCAGTCTGAAGACACCGGGATTGGAAGAGCTGACATTGCTTATCTCCAGGTCAACTTCGCCTGTGTTGCTTAGGATGAAAGAATCAATTTGTGTTGAATCGGAAAATCCAACCCACTCCCAATCAAGATCCCCGGTTTCGACTACGAGGTCGGGATTATCAACCAAAGCCGTGAAGAAACCAGTTGTACGTTCAGTAAATATTGTTCTTAATCCATTCTCTTCGTTGGGATCTGACCAGTCAACATTTAAGATTGCTGTAAATTCCGGATCTTCTTCAGTAGGAGTGAAGGAGACAGGTACTTCCAATGAATCATCGTCGTCAAGGATAACCGGATCTGTGAAATCAAGATTAAGCACTGAAGGCTCTGAACTTCTTACGTTCTCTATTCTTACCTCAAAAGTACTCAGGTTAGTGATTGTTATCGTATCCCTGTAAACCTCGCCGATCTTCACTGTACCAAAATCAATCAAATCTTCTAAACCATCAAGCCCCTGCATGAGGTTCTCAAACTGAAGTATTGGCGATGAAATTGTAGTATCTCCAGCCACATCAACCACTTCAACTGTGATAGTCATATCATGTGTACCTTCACCAAGGTCAGTCACATGGTGCCAGCGCCAGAAAACATCGAAGTTGAGTTCATACCGGTTCAAGTTATCGTTAAATGAAATAAGGGTTGTGTCACCAAGGATGGGATGTATGGGATCATAACTAAAATAATATATTGAATCATTATATTCTGTTGATGCGTAAATATTAATGGCTGAAAGATATTTTATATTATCACTAACGGCATCATCGTCGGTAATTTCTACATGGAATGCCAGTGTATCAGAAAAGGCAGTTCCAGACTCTATTCCATCGCCTTGAAGACTTATACTCGCCCGGTCAAGGTCAAAAATGGGAACATATTTGTCTTCTCTAAAGTTTCCAAGAATGTCACCGACTCGTATCATCACATTTTCGGTCTGGCTCAATATCTCTGTCATATCCGAAAGAACTGAAAAGTCAAGCTCAAACGCTATAAAATCCGCTGAATCTTCAAGTAGATCACCGGGAACAGCCAAATTTTCGAGCCAATTCCCCAGCTCAATTTCTCTGAATCTCAGCTCTGATAGTTCTCTGTCCTCGTCATCAAGAAAAACTAGGTATGCTAAGTCTGCATCTACACCTACACCGGGATAAAGGGCAGGCATCTTGGGGGAGGATTGTGAATAACCATCCAGTGCTACCAGGGTAATCGTGTGCTCTACTCCTAATGCCCATCGTGCTCTTTCCATCGGATTAGGCCAGACTTCCCTTGCATCGGATGTTATCCAGGGTGCGCGGGTATCAATTGTCGCAGGAAGTGCAGCAGAACTATCACTATTATCAAAATTATCAATCCAAAACGCTCTCAGGCTGAAATCGCCACCCGTCTTGTTATGATGTAATTCCAGCATGGCTGCAAGTAATGTGTCTGTTTCGAGGATCTGTTGCAGAGGGCTTATGAGCGTATCTGACACATTTGCATCAGAATTAATCTGATAAAGAGCTTGAAGCTTAGCACTGGCTGATCCGAATACTTCGGAAAACCTGATATACATTCGGGCAGGCTGTCCAACCCAGATTGTGCCGTCAACTTCCAGGACACCTATACTGTCCTGTACCGGGATGTTGGGATTGGTTGGGTCAAGGGGATTATTAACTTCCCGTTCAGGCAGCAGTTTGTCGCAGGAAAGTGTGATTAAAATCAACGCCGCTAAGACGAATAATATTAGACCGGTTTTTCCGTTCTTCGAATACATATTTCCTCCACCTTACAATGGCTGAGAAGTGATCTTCAAGCATAATATTGATACAGGCTGATCTGATTAATAGCCTGATCAACTAACAATTAACTGGAATGACAAATGCCATTCGAATCAAGTGCAACGAAGGCAGTACATGGAATCTCTCAACTTCACTTGACTATGATATCAAATTAGCCCAGGGCATTATCTCCCCGGGCTGCAAATTAAAAACAAACAATAATTTATTAGCGCCTTGCGCCTCCCGGACCACCGCCACTCTCTTCGCGATAAATCAAGGTATATTTTCTGCCTGTCTTGGCGAATTTATCTACTATCTGCACATAAAGCATTTTTTGTTCAAAAACATCTGAATAATTCATGGATTTAAAGGTATGGAAAATCTTTTTCTTCTGCGTTTCATTCATCTCATAGATCATTTCTTCCGACGCCATTGCCGGTTCCATCAGCTCGACTTCCGCTTCAATTACCTGGGCTTCCATCATCTCACCTTCGGAAATATTTCTCGCTTCTTCCTCGCCCTCAAGCAGCGCCTTTCCAGTGAATTTTGCGCTGTAAACACGAGCGGTCACGACATCCTGGATATCACGTTCGGTGGGGACATATTCCTCGATCTTAGTTTTATATATCGCCCAGCGTTTTGTGTGAAATGAAGCATAGAACAGGGTTGATCCTTCACGATGAAGCTGTTCGTTGAAACTGGTCTCTTTCCACGGGATCAAGGTTGATCCTTTATCATTATAGGTAGAGAAATATATTGGCGCTTTTTTCTGGCTGTTTTGAGGATAAATTACCTGCTCAGAATTCGGCAGCCAGACGAGTTTTGAGAGAAATGTCTGTTTGCGGGGGCTATAAGCGTCTTTGGTCATCACCCTTGTTTCATTGGAATTGATATTAACCGAATGAATTTCAGAGTTTGAATAATAAGCGATTGAGTTTCCATTAGGCGACCAGGTAGGAAAGATATCAGGTGAAGTCAGGTTGAATACCGGTACCTCTTCTTCCTGCGCTTCGAGATCTAATGTTACAATTGAAAATGTGCCGTCTTCATCACGCACGTAGCTGAGAATATTTTCACTTGGATGGAAATCGGGAGAAAAAGTTGGATCACCCTCGGGATCGATTATATACGTTCTCCACGTCTTCAAATCAACATAGCGAACGCGATATGTTCCACCTTCATCACTGCAATATGCAAAGTATTGATTGTTGGTCGAGAATACCGGTTGAAACTCGTTTGCTTCATCATTAGTTACCTGGTAATATATTACTACCTTCTCTTCACCAAGGGGAAGGGGGAAGAAAAATATGTCCTTCTGATCTCTCTGAATTCCTGTAGCCGCAAGTACCTGACCCGACGCTGACCAGCACAAACCGGGATCAAGCGAGAAGTTGTATTTACTGCGAATTTCATCATAAAGACCTGCGTTCTGTGACCATTCCGGGAGTTTTAACTGGATGCTTTTATCCATATTTGAAATTATTATTGATGATTTTATTGATTCGGATTTGATTTGAGAAAGGTATGCCGCCCAATATCGGTTTGGAGAGAGCATAGGCGAAAAGAGGAAAGCATTTTGTGCTTTATGCCAAATCTTAATGTCCCCGGTCTGCCAGCGTGGCATCTCAATCAGGTCACTGCTTATCGAAAACTTCCTGACTTCTTTTTCGCGTCGTTTCTCTATCTCTTTTAAGCCGAATTCAAATGACTTGGCAAATAACTTGATTACCTTCTTGGGACCTTTTCTTTCTGATGGAACGAAATATCCCCTTTTGGGTTTTTGAGATATTTCAAGTTCACTAACAGAAGATGACTCCTGTTGTGCAAACGATAGCTGGAAAATAAATAGTGAAAACACTATAGTCAGGGTTATTGGAAATCGATAATAGTGTTTATCACGACACGAAGAGTGAATTCTGTATATCGAATTTTTCAACCTTCCGTGGATCATTTTCTCAAACCTCCGGTTGTCCTGCGTATCCGGTAGAGTAATTAAGCCGGTTTATGCAGAAGTTATTTTATGCTGAACCTGTCGCCAGGCATTTATTCCGCCAAGCTGTGAATCAAACCTGACGGCTTGCCAATATTACCTGAGTTTACGCAGAGAAGTTTTCATGATCTTCTCATACGGATTCGGGAACGGTTTTAACGGGTTCCTCGGATTTGGAACTTCATGAAATTCATGAACCTTCCATGCCTTTATAGCAAGCTCTTTGAATGAATTGTCTTTGGTTTCCTCGAACAAACGCTGATAGACCATTGCTTTATAGGCGTGAGCTCCATCGAAGAGCAAATAATATCCTTCGGGCAGTGTTCCCATCTGTTCGAACTCATCAACCGCACCATCAACCAGTCCAATTGTCTCCCTGAACTTTGCAATCTGTGCTGCCCCGGAAAGACGCTCAGCAGAGAAGAACTCAATCCTTGCAAGTGTATATGTAGCCAATGCTCTATCCAGTGGATCACCGCTGTTCTCAGTGACCTGGAGGAGAAATCCACTCGCCTTATCATGTCTTTGTTTGAATATGTTGTCCGGAACCACCTGATCATTCTGAACTTCAATTTCTATCAACTGAACGAGAGTCATTGCAACTTTTAACTTCGCCGAAATAAAATCGGGTTCATGGTTAAGTACTTCCCTGTACTGGAGATCCGCTTCATTAAGCTTCTGAGTAGCGTCCACCGGTGTAATCCCGGCAGACAAAGCGCCGAAAAACAGTTTTTCAGCATTTTTCCAGACTGTTTCGGCTTCTGCTTTAAGGAAATCGAACTTATGTGATCTCAGTTTTGTATTCACAGCACGGGAAATCATATTCTGTCCCGGCGCTTTAACACCGACGTCAAAATATTTTGATGACGCGGGGAATTCGATAGGCGCTTTACCGATTAAAACAAAACGACCTGTCCCCTGGCGCTCGAATACCTCTGCCCCTTCGCGATTAGATTCCACGCGAACCACGTTGAAATCGTCAGCTTCTATCAACTTTTTTGTTTGACCTGGCTTGAAAGCATAGTCATAAGCCTTGGTAAACTCATAATCCCCTGAATTGAACTTCAAGCTGAACCTTGTAGATTTTGGCGACACACCAGCAATGGCTATTGTTTTCGCTCCTGATGAGTAGCCGGTACTGGTCTCCTCTGTGCCATCGATGAAAAATTTCATTGTCTGTCCGGCAGCAAGCTGAATCGGACGTAGCAGCACTTCCAAACCAAAGGAGGATTTAGAAGGATTGATGTAAGAGATTTCATACTCCATACCGGACTGAAGTGTCACCGTCTCTGTTTTCGGTGTATATGACAGTTTCGGATCACTTACATTGATCATTACATCAACTACTTGCATCTTATTCATTTCATACTCAAAGACCGCTGGTTTATTAGCTTCTATTTTTGGTCCTTTGAGTTTCTCATTATTTACCCTTACAATAACTCCGGCTATACTAGAAACTACTTTGATCATGGCGGGCTTGATTTTATCAAGCACAAATTCTGCGTTAATATCCTTGCGTTCTCCTTCAGAACATTCAATACCGGATAAAGCGACAGGTGTATCAAATGCCGAATGTTTAACCTCAACATTAAACTTTCCGGGATCGACACGCACTTCAACCGGATTGCTTTTACTCGTTCTTCTTCCTGTAGATTCTCCATCGACAAGAATTTCTGCATCGTCAACGTTGGAAGACACAAGGAGGAAGCCGGGATTAGCTGCCAGCTTTTTCGGATTATAAGTGATAGTCTCTTTCAGTTTCGATGCGTTTAGTCTAACAGTAAATTCACTGTCCCTGTAACCTTCAGGAGATCTGATTGCTACCCTGTGACGTTTTCCAGCGGGTACGTCTGGGATTTCCAGGCTTTGTCCTTTTTGAGTGGTGCCTATCTCTTCATTATTCCACATTACTTTTCCGCCTGATACTTTGGCGACGATCTTCACTACACCGAAGAGATCCTTTGCTTCTTCCGTTGCATCGGCGACCTGTTCCGTTCCAGCTCCCTTTTCTGCAACTGCCGGCTCTTTATCTTTCTGGCTGTTCAAATAAAGGAATCCGGCTACTATTACTATTATAACTGCCGCTGCAGCGCTGATTATTACAGGTAGCGGAGATTTTGTTTTTTTGGCTTTGGCTTTAGAAGGACGACCGGACGGCGCCTCCATTTTTGCATCTTCTTCACTGATATCAAAATCTTCAGGACTTGGAAGTCCCTTGCCGATTAATGTATAGACCGTTATTGGGCGGCCAACGTTTTTAAAATCTTTGCTGCCCAGGCATACAGCTTCGATGTCTGGTTTATTTCTAATATCATCATACACACGTTCAGATATGCTAATACCATCGGTGGGAGCTAAAGGCTCAATACGTGAAGCGACATTTACACCATCACCAAATACATCACCTGCTTCGACTAAAACGTCTCCAACATGGATTCCAATACGTAAATGCAGACCTTCAACAGGATTTTCTCTAAGCTCTTGCTGGATTTTTATCGCACAATATACTGCTTCTACTGCACTTGGATAACTTGAGATTGATCCGTCACCCATCTCTTTCAACCATTCGCCGTCAAAATCATGTATAATGGGTTTCAGAATATCACGGTTTTTCTGAATAAGATTAAGGGCTTTTGCCTCGTCTTTTGCCATTATCGCGGTAAAACCTTTAATATCCGTGAACATGATGGCGGCGAGTTTTCTTTTGGGCGATCCTGGTTCTGTCATATTTTCCTCGTGGAACTCCTGATGATTTTATAAATTTGACGGTGGGACACCGCAAGCAGTAAAAGTAGAATAGTACTATTTGTCCCCTAAGAAATAGTTTTCTTTAAGGTAATGCCGAAAATCTACTGCTTTATAACAGTAAGGTCAAGCAATTGACTCTTTGAGTGCAATTCTTTTTAATATTCCCAATCAACAATTATTATTTGAATACATTGTTGGAAAGACTCCAAAAGCAAATGTTAAATTCATTAATTTTCAATGCAAACAGATCAGCATTTGAGTTTATATATCCATTTAACCAGAGATGCTAAAGGGAGTCCAACCACTTGGTTTGTCTCGGATGCACCTCTCTACCTTGGGAACTTTCTCACAAGGCGACTTAAGTTTGCCGACAATTTTGAGCTGCCTATTACAGTGAATTGCGGTGAGAACTGAGAAAAGTCCAAGTGGAATCTTAGTCGCTTTGTTAACCTCGCAATGCATTTGCTAAGAATATCATTCCAAAATCTGGGAATTGAAATTACCTCCATCTGAAACGGATAATGTTCTATCGCAGTTTTTCTGCTTAATAATCAGATTGCCATTCGGTACAGTCTTATACAGAAATCATCCGCGTTCTGTAGGTGTATTTTCCCTGTTTCCTGAACAAATAAATCCAAAAAAAAAGCGGCCTTTACAGACCGCTTGAATAAATCGAAACAGGATTAAGCAACTTGATCCTTAAAAGCTTTTCCAGCTGAAAATGCTGGATATTCTTTCGCCGGAATGTCAATCGGATCACCGGTTTTCGGATTCCGACCTTTACGGGCTTCGCGTCTTTTCCGTTCATAACTTCCAAAACCGACTACGCTTACTTTTTCACCTTTTGCTACCGATGCAACGACGGTATCGATAAATGCATTAAGGAAATCTTCCGAAGCTTTTTTTGTGGAACCGGTTTCTTCCGCGATGGCGGCAACAAGTCCTGCTTTGTTCATTGTATTCTCCTTCTTTGGGTTTAATGATATACCCTGGGCACGGGAGGCAGATATCATAAATTCCATACCGCCCTTCAATTGTCTCCTTTTTTGCCAAATATATAGCAGATTCCACAAGAATCAAGACCTCCGGGCAAAAATCAAACATTTTTTTTCATCTATAAACGAGTCCGAAATTCGATAAAGAAAGGTAGGGAATAAAGTTTTTGCGACAAATCAATTAACATTTAACTTGTAGGTAATTAGATATATAATGACACAAATTTAATTTCCTAATCCATCATTTTCAGGTCATAATTTAGATAATCTTTTATGCATTTCTCCATCTTGCTCCAGAGGCTGGTTAATAAAATAGAAGAGAAACCGTGATTCATTTGAGATTAATCAGGAGGATTGCAGCTCCTGCAACTGCTAAGGCAGCTCCAGAAATTCCTCTGATTCCGGATTTGTCATTCAGGTAATATGCCGACAATGGAATCAGTAATACCGGGGAGATGGACATCAAAGTGGAAGCAATTCCCACCGGCGCATAATTAATTGCGATCATTGAAAGTGTTACTCCGGCAAAAGGACCAAAAAAACTTCCAGCAATTAATTTCATTGATGAGTTTCGTTGAAAGAGGGATCGAATAGATACAACCGCTTGCTTCCTGACAACAGCAATAGTCCAGATCACTATAAAAGCGGCTAACATTCTGATGACAGAGACGGATAAGGGAGAAGCATCTCCATTCATTCCAAGTTTTGCTAAAATGAGTCCTGCCGCCTGGCTTAGTGCGGCTCCTGAAGCAAGTAAGACGCCCCGGAATGGTTTGCTGTTGTGAAGAGTTTTTTGATTATTATCGGGCTGTCGGAGTATCACTAACCCAATACCACTTAATGTAACCAGGATTCCCAATATCTGTATAAGATTTAGCGTTTCTCCAAGAAATATCCAGGCAAGCACTATGCTGAATACCGGTGCAAGTGTTAATAACAGAAGTGTCTTTCGGGGACCAATGTCCAGATATGACTGATACATCATCGAATCACCGATAACCAGCCCAATAATTCCACTAAGACAGAGTAAGACCAAATTTTCGAGGGAAATACCCGATGGCAAAGGTGTATTAAATAACAACCAGTGTGTAATCAGCATAAAAAGAAGCGCCAGCAGGATACGAACCCTGTTGACATTTATTGCGCCGATTTTTTGCCCGGCTAATGTGAATAATACCGGCGTTATCGACCAGCAGATTGCGGTGGCAAGCGCAGCCATCTCCCCAATAGGAAGACTCAAGCCATGCCTCCTGATTGAAGATGAGGAACAACTGTTTTCAAAGCATTATAGTAATCTTCCGAAGTATCGATCTCCATTATTGGAAATGGAGTAACATCAGCTACAAAGAACTCTTCACCGGATCGTATAGCTTCATCAAATGACGTTTCATAAAACTCGTTTGCGCCGTTTCCTTTTTTGATCCGACGCTCCAGTATCTCAAATAATCGCGGGAGAAAATTTCTGGAGAGAAGATTGATTCCAATTGATTCTCCGGCAGCCTGGGAAGGAGGAATGTGTTTGCCGATTTCAAGAATTTTTCCCGATGAATCGACTCGAAATTTAACCTCTTCATCGTCAACACTGTCCAGCCTGACTGCGAGGACAGTTTCTCCGGGCGCCTGTATGGTTGCAGCAATGCTGCGATGATCCATAATAACATCACCATTAATAAGCAGCATATCGACATTGTCAGTAAGCATCAACTCCTTCATTAACCATACTGAATATGATGTATTTGTCCTGTTGTAAACGGGGTTTGGTATCCATCTGAAATTTATTTCACTATATCTTCCCGAGAGATGTTGACGAAGTTCCCGTTCCCTGAATCCACTTGCAAAAACGACCTCTTTGATCCCGTTTTTCATTAACGCCTGGAGTATGTGATCGACTATTGTAATGCCTCCTGCATCGAGCAAACATTTATGACGTCGGGCGGTTAAATCACCCATTCGACGCGCATTCCCTGCGACAAGGATAACAGCGTTCAATCTTGACTCCCGGAATTTTACTCTTCACAACCTTAATTGAAATCTATGAATTTATTCGCATCAAGAGCTGGGTGGCCCGACTGCTTGCTGTCGGGTTTCATGCCCAGTTCAATAATGATAAATTGACGACCAGAAAATCTTCAACCTCTCACAAAATTGCAGGCAGGAACGCCTGCGATCAACACTATAATTATTTGTGTTTGCATCCTTTCCATTTAGGAGCCGTGTAAATGCTTTCAAACCATAACGAGGTTTTTTCGTTCATGGCACATACATCAATTACTCCGTCAAACGGAACTCCCCACCAATTTCTATATACCTGACTTGCTGCAATAGTCCTGAATGTTCTGCCGCGATCAATCCAGGTTGCAGCCGAGAACTTCCAGAAACTTTCTATATTTTGATTATTAAGAGAAGTAGTAATTCGTAGCTCCCCCGTCCATTGATTTTCAAATACTTCAATTAGTGTTATTGAGTCTGCTTTAACCGTAGCGTTCCCTTCAAGTTTGTCAGGCAGCAAGGAGACAATCCATTCTTCAGGCTCTTCTTCTTCAAAAGGTCCCCACTCCAGATCGAAACGCCAATCTATTCCCACTGGAAGTATCCATATTGATGACCATTGATCCGCAGGGTGATCTCCCCGTTTCTCATCAAACCCGGTATATAAAGATGCCCTGCTGTCGTGTGGATGAAGTAACCTGATGTTTTGTGCTGCAAAATCTGTCTTCATTGAAAAATATTCCGGGGGGCTTAGTTTCTCATAGCCAATCCCGGATTGGGCAAAGAAGGCTATCTGCTCCTGAACAGTGTACAGTAATGAATCAGGAGTGCCACGCCTTAAATTAATATTACAGTCCGCAATGACACGGCGCTGATACATAGGCTCATCCCAGATAAAGAAGCGCGTTTTAACCGCTCCATTCATATAAATTGCTTCCACCCAAAAGACCTTCTCGCGGCCCGGCTGCAGGACACCTTCCTTGCCCGTAAGCTCGACCGTTGCATCCGAACTCCCAGACCAGAAATTAAGGATTATATCTCTTGCAGTTGCCTCACTCAACTCGGGGGAATTTTTCAGTGGTCTCAGGTGCAGAAAAAACATCCACCAGGGATTATCTGCAATACGAAACCTCCCTGTTCTTTCATCTCCCGAATCAATTGTTACCCTGGGAACAATACCCTGGGAAAACAGTTCTTCAGCATCGAGAGGCAATCGTGGCAATAATTGAGGTGGCTGTGCAAAAAGAGAGAAGCTTAGACACGATGTAAGAATAAATAAAACTCGCTTTAACATATCAATTTTCCAGTTTGACTGATAATAAGACGAAACATTGTATTGTAATAAAGAACTCTCTGGGATAAAAGTAAATTATATATAAAAAGGTTTTACCGCTGTAATTATCTGATCAAAATCATTGAATCCTAATTGCGACAATGTTATTGGGGCAGATACTGTATAAATTTGAGAGAAAAATCCCGAAATTTCATATTCCGGGATTTATAATGAGTACTCTCTGGAATTACTTCAACAACATCATCTTTCTTGTATCTCTAAAATCATCTCCCTGTAAACTGTAAAAATATAGTCCGGATGCTAGATTGTTCATATCTACAACAGTTTTATGAAAACCTGCATTCATTTTCCTGTCAATAATCGTCATCACTGATCGACCCATTAAATTGTAAATTTTTAGAGTTACGTGTGAATCCTTTGGCAGATCAAATCTAAGTGTCGCAATCGAGTTGAAGGGATTTGGGTAAATATTAGAGATCCTGAAGCCTGTTTCAATTACTTTTCCAAAGGGTTTTTCGACAAGATTTAATTGATCGTAATAAAATGCTCCTATGTCTCTAATTGTACTATCAGGATCGAGGCTATCCGGTGAGCCCGCATCTATACAGGGAGAAACCGATTGAAGGCTAAAATCGTTAACGTCTAAATTAGAAAATAGAGGATTTTTAAAAATATTATACGCCCTGTCGCAAGAATCACCATTTAAATTTACTGTGTTAATATTACCCAAACCACCTATCAAAGTATCCCAACCTTCATGAATAAAAAAAGTATCCTCATTTACGTAAAAATCATTGTTAAACATGTTTGTTGATCCATACACAGTCAGGAAAACCCCGCCTTCACCCCGATTATAGGCAAATATTGAATTGGTAATAATACAACTGCCGTCTCCACTATAAAGCCCGCCTCCCCTCCCTGATGCTTCATTGTTAACAACAGTACAATTACTTAAGAAAATTATATTATTATGGAAAATACCGCCTCCTTCTCCATAAGAAAAATTATCAGCCACCAGGCACCGGGTTAAAAAGTATATTCCAACCAAACCTATACTCGTAATTCCACCTCCGTTTTCACTGTTAGTATTTCCGGATATTTCACAATCTATAATTCTCTGTTCAAAATCACTTTTTATTATTCCACCGCCGTCATTGTTGCGAATAACACTATTGCTCAATATGGAGTTGAAAGCTTCGTCAAAAAAGATTCCACCCTGCTCATTTTCTTCAATAATGCAATGGTCAATTACAACATCAAATGTTGACCGGACAAAAAGACCACCGCCATATTCTTCGGCAGTGTTGTTTCTTATCGTACAATGATAAAATTCCGGTTCGCTGACTTCAGCGCAGAATATTCCGCTGGAATTGCTGCCTGAAACAACACAATATTCCATCTGGCAGCCAACAGATGAATACCGGTTAAAATTAATCCCGCCCCATGATTGCGCACCGTTATTTAATCGGAAGATGATACTATCCTCTTCAGTACCGTATGCTCTCAGAGTGCCACCATTGATATCGAAATTCACGTCATCTTCGAACAGGAAAATTGCGCCAGATTCTATTTCGAGAGTAGTATAACTGGCTATATAGATGTCGTCTGTGACTATATAAGTAGTGTCTTCCAGAATACCGCTCAACTGACCCGAAATTCTTACCTGGGCGTTGGAGTAACCAGAAGTGGAAAGAATTAATAAAAAAGTAAAAATAAACCTGTAAAAAGTTTTCCCAGGGAAGTGTAGATAATTAAAAAATTGTGGAATGAAATAAGAAGATTGAAGTATGCCATGTGGCGGAGTAATAATACTTCTCAAAACTAAAATAATATTTTGAGAAATCAATTTTTGTCTATAACTCGTTTGGTAATCCTTCACAGCGCATCCGTTTATTAATATCATTAACAAGCATTGTTTGCGGGAAGAAAGATGATTGCCGGTTTGAATCAATTATCATCTGAAACTTAATATATAGATAATTTATAAAGTTTGCAAGTAATTTTGTTCTGTTTACAAATTATTTCTGAATCCTCCCGCCAATATGCAATACAATACCTAACCTGGACAATCCAAAACCAAAAAGATTACAGGATACAAGGATATTTAGGATAGACAGGATTTTCCTTTGCGCCTTTGCGTCTTAGCGTGAGAAGATAATCGGAGGGTAATGACAAATATATATTTGAATGTGAAATACTTCGATGATTTTCTGCCGGATAAATTATAGATAGGTGGTCATTCTAAATGAAAGAGAAGAATCTCGATCATCTTATATTGTTGTAATCCAGGAGATTGCTTCGTCGCTTCGCTTCCTCGCAATGACGGCGGTGGTTGATTTCCACAGGAGCTAATTATAGAGAATCAAATATCCGGGAAAGCGGTAATTCTCATAATTTGCGAAATCCAGTCTAAACGAGTATATTCAAACATTTGAATTTATCCTGATTGGTTGACATATAATAGTTATTGATAATATTACTCGTTTCAATATCGATTGATCATCGCCGGGACATCAAGCTGTCCCGGGCACCCAGGAATGAAAAGAATTCTACTTTTGAAAGATACTAAAGGATGTATATCAAGTCGGACGGTTTTTTAAACAGGTTTGATACCCGGGCAAAATTATCCGCAGCTTTTTTGCTTGCACTCTCGGCTTTGACTGTGCCCTGGGGACCAGGTATTATTGCTGTCTTTTTTATTTTAATTATTGCGATTATTGCAATGCATATTCCATTGGTGCGTCTTGCCGCCCCGATTATTCTATTGGGATGGATGTTTGTATTTACAATAATAATACACGGGTTTACGACTTCAGGACATATTCTCTGGGAAATCCCCAAAACCGAATTGATGCTTACGAAAGAGGGATTGATAAAGGGAATAATTATATCTTCAAGAGTTATGATGGCTACAGTGATACTGGGAATTATCGTCCTGACTACAGACACTTTCGAGACTATCCAGGCTCTTGAATCGATGGCAAGACCTTTGAGGAAAATTGGTATCAATTTGCGTTCCACCGCTTTGGCATTGGCGCTGGCGTTACGGTTTGTACCTACTCTATATAATGAAGCAATTATATTAAAGAAGGCGCTCAAAGCGCGAGGATGGAATTCGCGCCGCAAAGGTTTAAAAAAAGTAACAGCCTGGCTGCCTATGATAATTCCACTGCTGGTAAATGGTCTTCGCCGATCGGATTATCTCGCTGACACACTCGTTATTCGGCGATACAATCCCGATACACCCGGAACATCTATGAATCTTTCAAAGTGGGAGAAAGGCGAGACTATGCTTGTTATTATCTCACTTCTGCCATTTGCAGCGTGGTTAATATGAGGATCCGTCTGAACCTTGCATATGATGGAACGGAATACAAAGGATGGCAATTACAGCCTGAAGTTCCCACAATCCAAAATTCCCTGGAATACGCTCTTTCGAAAATGTTCAATGTGACCAGGATTGCAATAACCGGATCGGGACGTACTGATGCCGGAGTACATGCTGTTGGTCAAGTAGCACACGCCGATCTGCCGGTTGAGAGAGAAGAGAATGAAATTAAGCGGGGGTTGAATGCGCTGCTGCCGGATGATATCCAGGTACATGGTGTAATGAAAGTACCCGATTCGTTCCATGCTCGGTTCAGCGCAACGAAGAGAGTTTATGTATATCGCATTCTCGAAAAACACGATATTTTTAATAGACGATTTGCATGGCATCCACCTTTTCAATTCGATATCGCTTCAGCCGGCAAATTAGCTGAAAATTTTTTGGGATCGCATGATTTCCGGCAATTTTCGACACGCCCGGATAATATTGAATCAACTACTTGTTTTATAAAGGAAATTCAATTTTTTCAAACTGAGAGCGGCTGGTTATTCACAATATCCGCTGATCGCTTTCTCCGTAAGATGGTTCGTACAATTGTTGGGACATTACTGGAGGCATCTTCAGGTCTGATAGGCGAAACACAGCTTCGAGACTCTATAGATGGCGCAACCGGCAGGGTCGGCACACCTGCACCTCCGCAAGGTCTGGCATTGTTTCGTGTACATTATGATATTGACGAGCCTGATCATATACCGGAATATTCAATTTGGAGAGAAAGTCCATGAAGTTATTTATCGACACTGCTGATGTTACCGAAATTCGTGAAGCCGCAGCGCTTGGAGTGCTTGACGGTGTTACTACCAACCCATCACTGGCGGCAAAAACCGGGAGACCCTTCAGAGAGGTGCTTGATGAAATCCTGTCATTGGTTGATGGACCTGTATCGGCGGAAGTTGTAGCTACTGATTATGAACCTATGCTGGATGAAGCACGAGAGCTTGCTGCCATTCACAAAAATATTGTTGTTAAAATCCCTTTGATTTTCAATGGAATTAAAGCCACGAAGACTCTATCGGATGAAGGCATAAAGACAAATGTAACACTCTGTTTTTCGCCTATGCAGGCACTACTTGCTGCTAAAGCTGGGGCAAGTTATATAAGTCCTTTTGTTGGAAGATTAGACGATATCAGTCATGATGGTATGCAGTTGATAGAGCAAATTGTAGAAATTTACAATAATTATGATTTTTCGACTGAGGTACTGGTTGCTTCAGTTCGTAATCCAATACACATGCTGCAGTCAGCATTGATGGGCGCTGATGTTGCAACCGTACCTTTCAAGGTTATTATGCAACTGCTGAATCATCCTCTTACAGATAGTGGTCTCAAACAATTCCTCGCAGACTGGGAGAAAGTACCTGAATAATGAAACGCCTGATCCTCTGGTTCATAATCGGTCTTCTAATTGGCGCCGGGAGTATGGGGCTGGTTCTGGTCGGCGCTTTTCTTGAGAGACAGAATGAAAATACGCTGTCCTCTGGAAACATCTCTGCTGCAGGATCAATACAGTCTTCAGAAAAGTCTGACTCAGCATCAATCAAATATATCCTGGATTCTGAGTCAAATGTAAAGAATGAGTTAAAATCTTTAATAAATAATGCCACATCATTGGGAAGAAATAATGCAATAACAAGAGTAATCCAGGATGTTTCTCCGGCAGTTGTTGGAATTAACGTTATCCAGGTTCGTGTTTACCAGAGATACGATCCTTGGTTTAACGATCCGTTAATGAACCATTTTTTTGGAATTCCCAAACGTCAGTTTGAACAGAAGGTTGAAAATCTTGGCTCAGGATTTATTATTTCTCCTGATGGATATGCCATAACTAATGAGCATGTCGTTCACCAGGCATCCGAAATTATTGTGACGATGACCACTGGTGAAAAATTCCAGGCTAAACATGTAGGGTCCGACTACGATTGTGATATTGCCCTGTTGAAGATTGACGGTGATGATTTTCCCTGGATCCCTGTATCCGAAGATAATGATGTAATGACTGGTGAATGGGCGATTGCCATCGGTAATCCTTTTGGGTTATTTCAGATTAACGATAAACCTTCTGTATCAGTGGGAGTTATATCCGCCGTTGGTAGAGATTTTACAAGGCAGCTTGATGGCAGACTGTACCGGGGTATGATCCAGACCGATGCGGCAATCAATCCCGGTAACTCAGGCGGACCGCTTCTCAATATCCTGGGGAAAGTGATAGGTGTAAATGCTTTTATCTATTCACCAAGTCAAAGCAGTGGATCTGTCGGTATCGGATTCGCAATCCCGGCTTACAAGCTGCGTGAGGTTGTAAAAGAACTTAAGGCACGTGAGGGAAAAGAGACACATTTCTGGACAGGTCTTGAAGTCCAGGGTATTGATCGTTGGATCGCCCAGAGTCTTGGATTCAACAGTATAGAAGGTGTCATTGTTACAAACGTGGACAGGGAGAGCCCGGCGGACAAGGCAGGATTTATATCAGCCGATATCCTTTTTGAAATTGAGGGAACCAGGATTAGTAATACACTGGCAATAAAAAAATACTTTGACAACCGCGACCTGAGGGTTGGTGATGAGCTTGAAATGAAAGTATTCAGAAAAGGCAATGAAATCCCTGTTATGCTGAAACTGGAGGCGAGACCAAAGTGATAAAACGATATTCCCGACCGGAAATCGATGCTGTCTGGACGGAACAGAATAAACTTGAATGCTGGTTGAAAGTTGAACTTGCAGTTTGCGAAGCATGGTCACGTCGAGGGAAAATCCCACCTGAAGCACTTGCGGTGATTCAGCAAAAGGCGGGATTTGATCTGGAAAGAGTACAAACGATAGAAGAGACAGTCCGGCATGATGTTATTGCATTTCTCACCAGCGTAGCAGAACATGTAGGAGCTGAAGCTCGATATATTCATCTTGGAATGACATCATCAGACGTGCTGGATACTGCGCTCGCTTTACAGATCAAAGAAGCAGGAAGTATCCTACTTGAGGGATGCGGAAAGCTTAGAAAATCATTAGCTGAAAAAGCGAAAGAATTCAGGGATCTTCCAGCAATCGGAAGATCACACGGAATTCATGCAGAACCGGTTGTTTTCGGGTTGAGATTCGCTCGTTTTTACGAACAGCTCACCAGGGCAACGACAAGGCTTGAAAATGCATGGAAAACAGTTTGTGTTGGCAAGCTGTCCGGTGCAGTTGGATGTTATGTTCACCTCGATCCCGAGATGGAAGAAGAGGTAATGAACACACTGGAACTCGGTGTCGCGCCTATATCGTCACAAGTAGTATCACGTGATCGCCATGCTGATTTTCTTGCAGCCATCGCTCTCACTGGAGCTGTACTTGAGAGTATTGCTATCGAAATTCGTCACCTTCAAAGAACGGAAGTCGGTGAGGCAAGAGAGGGATTCTCAAAGGGTCAAAAAGGTTCATCCGCAATGCCCCACAAACGAAATCCCATCGACTCAGAGAAGATTTCAGGGATGGCGCGATTGCTTCGAGGAAATATGCATGTTGCATTTGAAAACATCGCTCTATGGCATGAGAGAGACATTTCGCATTCGTCAGTTGAACGTGTTATCTTCCCTGATAGTACAATTGCACTCGACTACCTGCTTTCACTTACGAAAAAGGTTGTCGATAACCTGGTGGTTGACCGCGAAAAGATTGCAGCCAATTTGGAGATTACGGGGGGAGCGATATCGTCTGAAGGATTATTGCTCGAAATGATAGAACAGGGAATGAGCCGGGAAGATGCATATGCGATTGTGCAGAAAATTGCTCATGAAGCTCTTGAGAATAAAGAAAATATGCTCGAAGCTGCGTTGAAAGAATCTCAACTGGTAGAACTTATTGGTGAAGATAAAATTCGTCGCACTTTCGATATTGATCATACATTGAGAAATGTTGATTTTATTTACAAACGAATGGGATGGTAGCACATGGAATCTGATAACAAGGGAGAATTTAATATGGAGAAAAGGGATCTACTTTACGAGGGGAAAGCGAAGATTCTTTATTTGACTGAGGACACAGACTTACTTATACAGATGTTCAAAGACGAACTCACGGCTTTCAACGGAACGAAAAAAGGTTCTTTTGATGGAAAAGGCGAAATCTGCAATGCCATCTCCACATACCTTTTCGAGTATCTTGAGAATTACCACGTTCTCACCCATTTCGTCAGCAAGTCAACCGATACCGAGATGGTTGTCAAAAGGTTGGAAATGATTCCTATTGAAATTGTTGTCCGTAATATAGCTACAGCGAACCTCTCCAAGACTTACAATCTCGCTGAAGGTGATGTCCTTCAGTATCCGATTATTGAATATTTCCTCAAAGACGATCAACTGGGTGATCCCATGATTAATGAGCACCATGCTTATGCTATGGGATATGCAACACCTGAAGAAATGCGTATGATCTCAAGGGTAGCCTCAAAGGTTAACGCAATTTTTAAGTCCTTCTTTGATCGTCGCGGGTTATTGCTTGTCGATTTCAAACTTGAATTTGGAAAATTGGCAAAAAATCTTCTGATTGGCGATGAAATTACTCCTGATACTTGCAGGATATGGGATAAAAAAACCAACAAAAAAATGGACAAAGACCGTTTCAGATATGACATGGGGCAAGTGGACAAGGTATATAATGAGCTTAAAGACCGAATCCTGAGTGCAGGCTGATCATGTTCGCTCCGGAGGGATTGGGTTTTATTGCTATACCACTTGGACTATTAATAGTCTTTGTGATTCTGGCGCTCAAAAAGAAGCGTTTGTCATGGATTCTATTATCTGTATTATCCCTCATTGTGTCGATAATGATGTTGTTTTTTTTTCGGGATCCTGCTCGAGAACTACCGGATTCAGCGTCAATCGTAGCTCCAACTGACGGGCTTGTTGTGTCAATCGATTCCACCTCAACCGGGGGAATCCGTGTAGCAGTATTTCTATCTTTGTTTGACGTCCACGCTATTCGTTCGCCGGTAAGTGGTAAGATTGCTTCTGCTGAAGATTTTCCCGGTAAATTTCACCCTGCTTATGCTCCCGAATCCAGTATAGAAAATGAACATGTTCGAATTGAGATCGACACTCCTGACGGTATTATTGTCATGCGTGTTATTGCCGGAATGGTAGCGAGAAGAATAGTCTGTCATCTAAAACCCGGTGAACAAGTATTTCCTGGGAAACGCGCAGGGTTTATTCGCTTCGGTTCCAGGTCTGAACTCGAATTCCCTCCCGGATTTGTCTCGGCTATTAAGACAGGTGACAGGCTTATTGGGGGCGTAACTCAATTGGGATCGTTTCAACTCAATACCGATCAGAATCCGAAACCAGGTGACCTGAAGTCAGAGATATCAACGCCGGAGGCAGATGGTGCGTAATATTCCGATGTATATAACTGCCATGAATGCCATCAGTGGTATAGTTGCGATATATATGGCTTATAAAGGTCATTATGGTCTGTCAATGTGGTGTTTTGTGGTAGCAGCAATTTTCGATGGCATGGATGGATGGGTAGCGCGACGCCTGAAAGTTGAAAGATTAGCCGGTGCAAATGCTGATATGGCGGCAGACCTGATTTCTTTCGCCATTGCACCAACAGCTATTCTTATTATTATCAGTAACAACCAATGGGGGTTATGGGCTGCACTCTTCTTTTGTGCTATGATCATATTGCGGCTGATCAGATACAGGCTTATGCCTATGCCTGCAGGTGTTTATCTTGGATTACCTTCGCCGGTGGCAGCAACGCCGGTTGTGGCTGCAGTATTGATGGCGGTTCAGGTGGGAAACAATATGTTGTTCCCCATAATAATAACAGTTGTAGCCGGAATATTAGCAATTGTTCCGATTCAATTCCCAGCATGGCGTCATGTTTCCATCAAAAGCATTCCAAAGTGGATTCGTGCGATCTACTTTTCAAGTTGCATTATTTGCCTGTTCATCTTTACAGAAGAGACGGTTCTGGCTACTCACCTGGTTTATATTATTGTCAGCCCATTACTTTTAGCGGCATATATTTCAAAAAATAGTGAACTAACTCCCGAGGAGGCTCGCCTTCATGATAGTAATCGTTGAGATAATGCCAAAACCCGGTATTCTCGACCCGCAGGGCAAAGCAGTCAATCAAGCTTTACATCAATTAGGTTATAATGAAGTTAACGAAGTTAAAGTTGGAAAGATCATTAGACTCGATATAGATGAAACTGATCACGAAACTGCTATTGCTAAAGCTGAGGATATGGCTGTCAGACTACTGCACAATCCAAACGTAGAAAGTTTCCGGGTGGTTTTGCCCGAAGAGATCGACAATACCGTTGAGGAAAAGCTGCAATGAAATGGGGTGTAGTTGTTTTCCCGGGGTCCAATTGTGACCATGACGCTTATGACGCGCTTAGCAGATTATTGGGACAGGAAGTCAAATATGTCTGGCATCAGGATCGTAACATTGCCGATCTGGATGCTGTTTTGCTTCCGGGCGGCTTCTCTTATGGCGACTATCTGAGAGCAGGAGCAATTGCGAGATTCAGCGATATCATGGACGAAGTTGTCACCTTTGCGCATGAAGGGGGAACTGTAATCGGAATTTGCAATGGATTCCAGGTGCTGACTGAAGCCGGTTTATTACCCGGAGCATTAATTAGAAACACCAGCCTTCGTTTTATTTGCGAAGACGTTCCGATTCGTGTAGAGCATACGGACTGCCGGTTCAGCGCTTCCTGTTCAACTGGAGATGTGCTGAAAATACCAATCGCTCATAACGAAGGAAACTATGTCCTTAATGATACTGAACTGGAAGATATCCTGGCAAAAGGACAGGTTTTGTTTCGCTATTGTTCACCTGGGGGTGAAATAAATGATCAAAACAATCCCAATGGCTCCCTGCACAGTATCGCTGGTGTTATTAATGAATCCGGCAATGTACTGGGAATGATGCCGCATCCTGAAAGGCGCTGTGATCCAATCCTTGGCAGCACCGATGGCAGAAAAATCTTCGATAGTGTTATTAAATGGGTTGAGAACAACGGCAAAAGATGACAGCGAGCAAGTCAAAAGAAATGACTTTTCTTGACCATCTCGACGAATTACGCAAATCACTGATGAGAGCCCTGGCTGGGCTTGCTGTCGGAGTGATCGCCTGCTACTTCGTTTCTCAATACATCCAGGATTTTATAATCGGGTTTTTCCGTGACCAGGAGGGTATTCAGCTTGCCCTGCTTGCGCCGACTGAAGGATTTGTCGTTCGCCTGAAAATATCGCTGGTTGCAGGAATATTTTTGTCATTCCCCTGGATATTGTATCAACTTTGGCTTTTTGTCGCTCCCGGACTTTTTGCGCAGGAAAAAAAGAGAGTTTTTCCGGTGATCTTTTTTTCCAGTATATGTTTCCTCACCGGAGCTTCTTTCGCCTGGTTCGTTCTCCCCTGGGCAACCACGTTTTTCCTTAGCTTCTCAACACCCGATATTGAAAACATGTGGTCGTTGGGAAAATACCTCGATTTTGTGCTCAGGATGTTTCTTGCCTTCGGAGTAGTATTCGAGCTGCCGATATTGATTTACTTCCTCGCTCGTTTTGGCATCGTAACTCCTGTTTTCCTTAGGAAATACCGTCGGCACTCTTATATATTTGTCCTAATCGCAGCCGCCATAATCACTCCGCCTGATATCTTCACCCAGGTAATCCTTGCCATGCCTATGGTGATCTTGTACGAGGGGAGTATTTTCCTGGCGGTACTTGCGGAGAAACGATGGCAGCAGTCATTGAAATCCGGTCTCGATTCTACTTCAGATTTTACCGGTGATGCTGCACCAAATACTGGAGAAAATTAATATGCCCGGCGGTGGAGAATTCCTGATTATCCTGCTTGTTGTCCTCCTGCTCTTTGGGGGGAAAGAACTACCAAAAGTTGCGCGAACTATGGGGAAATGGACGTCTATGCTCCGCCAGTCCATGACCGAGGTACGCCGGGAATTCAACCGAATCGCTATTGAAGATGAACTGAAAGAAGCAAAGGATACCGTATTATCAGTCGGTAAAGAAGTAAAGGAAGCCCGGAAAGATCTACTAAAAAAAATGACAAGTATTACTGATGATGTCGCAGATGATCTAAAAGAAAAATCCCCACGAAGCCCCAGCTCTTCAATAGAAAATCCCGATCAAGAATAATCCACATCTACATATTAACCTGGAGTTCCTGATACTTAAGAGTCTGTCCCAACCACGACAAACCAATACAAAAAGACTACAGGATATAAGGATAAACTGGAAGCACAAGATTTTTTCTTTGCGCCTTTGCGCCTTTGCGCCTTTGCATGAAAAATATAGTCAAAAAATAGGTATATATATTAATCTACAATAATCCTCCCCCCAGTTTAAGAATGCAACAAATTGAAAACTTACATATAAAGTCCTGTATTATTATCAGATATTTCTTGCCTTCTGTTGCAAATGAATATATTTGCGGATTCATAATACAAAACTTGTTGAACTATACTAATAAACAATCAATTTTCGGTAAAATGTCTTTGCCCCGCTCACTTTAACAAAATAGATCCCGCAACCAACCGGATTATCATCCAGGTCTAATTGACGCCACTCGATTCTGCGCCTGTATCCAGCCCAAACCGGACATGAATCATGCCAGATAAGCGTACCGTTCACATGATAAATAAATACTTCAACCTCTCCCGTTGATTCAGGCATCACGGTAAAGGAGGCAATTCCAGACTTATAGGATGAATACACGGGTGACGATTCCATCTTGAATTCTGTTTGATCGCAATCCATAATCTTATGATCATTAACTTTATATAATCGATTCCCACCTGGTGAACAACCTTCTATCGCCCATTCCATTGATGTACCCTTTCCGGCAACAGGTAAATCCCATACGTCTATTATGCCATTGGTAGAAGAATAGACAATATGTAATGTATCATTGACAGGCGGTAACAGGGCTACACTTGAATTTGGCTTTCTGATTAAGAAATTTAACGGAAAACCTTCAAGTAATTCATTATATCTCAAACCGTAGAGTTCATTGTACCACAAAGAATCAGGCTGACTACCGGTAAATATTAAAGCGCTATCTGAAACAGCATCCCTGATAATGGCGCAGGGTTCTCCCCGCCCGTTGGTCCCTAACACTAATGGAAATCCCGGCAGATATTCACCATCAAGGTTTACGGCATGTAAGTATTTATCCATAATATTAAAAACAAGATCAGGCTGACCATTTCCATCAATATCACCAACCGAAAGTGTCTTTAGAGTTCTGTTTGGCATCTCATAAAAAGGATGAAAAGGAAATCCTTCTTTTATTTTACCGTTTGACTGGAATACGTAAATTGAATCAGCGTATCCTGCGACTACACACCAATCTTTTTCCATTTGAATGATTACGGGAGTGATTGAGTAAGCTGTTTTTTTGAAACGAACTGGAAAACCAGTAATATTTTTTCCGGAAAACACGGATCTGACGTTGAGTTCTGACTCGTTATCAACATAAGACACCCACATCAGTACAGGTTCTTCCAAGCCATCTACAGTTGCAGAAACGGGACCAGATGTAAAATGAGGCTCTCCTTCAATCTTCCATGGAAATCCGGGGAAATCCTCACCATTACCATACATAACATATAAACTGTCAGCGATGAAAATAATTTCGACCGTGTTATCTTTATCATTGTCTAAGTTTACAAGCACTGGAGAAGAAATCACTCCTGTTTCAAGGTCATATTTCTTCCTCCAATTCTTTTTTTCATTCCCATCAATATTCAAAACGACAAACTCGCGGTGCTTTGCTGATCTATCCCTGAGTGCGACAACAATTTCAAGTTCACCGTCACCATCAACATCCCCCAGAACAGGTCCTGCTCCGACAAAGGGATTATTGAAGGTCACGCTCCAACCTGGGAGAATTGCACCATCAAGGCTATATAATGCTACATCAAACATTGTAGAGGCTGCTATAACAGGATTGCCATTTTTCGTGTAATTGAAGGTCAGGGAATTAGGATGCACAATATTACTTGTAAGCGGCAAAATACGAGGGAAACCGTGATGCTCGACCAATTGACACAGAACCGTTACAGGCGATAAAATCAATAATGCAGCAACAGAGAGACGAATGAACGTGTTTTTAGTTAACATATTCAAGACCCTTTACTTTGACAATCCAACAATTAAGGTGATTTCAATCGTCAAGCTCTCATCAATGACTCCTGGAGCCGTTGATAAAAATTAACAGTTTATGTTTGACAGAATGTATGAAAAGCAAGAATTTGCATTTTTTATTACCAAAGACTTGACATCTGCTAAGTATATATATATATATAACATAGGTGAATTTTCAAGGGAGAATTTGCACTTAATTTAGTGAAAGGGGTTTAAGATGAGTAAGAAAATGTTACCTTTGATTCTTGGTTTAGTGGTTGTTCTTTTGTTTGGCAGCATTGGGACATCAACCGAACACTATTATATTGTTGCTCTTGGTTTATCGAATGATGTTCCTCCTGAACCGACGCTTATAGTTGGCGCAGAGGCAGATTACATAATGAGATATACTGTAACTTGGCCCACTACTTGGAATCCTGGAGAAACTGATTATAATGGACATAGGGAAATCGAAGTTGAGGATGCCCCTATAGAATGGAAATCTTACTGTGCACATGAGGATTGGGAATTCGATTTCCCCACAGATGGTTATAGCGATCCAAGTGCGGGTACTGTACATGCATACACTCACTATTTTCAACCATAGTGAAATCTACCATCAAATGGTGTTGAAAAATCAGACATTCTATACAGCAAACCCAATAACCCTGGAGTTTTCACTACCAGGGTTATTGTTATGATTTAATATATTTTCTTCGAAAAATAATTCGATTCCAGGTTACAAGTTGAACACTTTCAAAAATTGATGTATATTATGTGTATAATGAATTTATCAAAAATAGTAGCTATGAATATTGTTAATGTTATCTTAAGGGCGATCAGTTCAATTCTATTTTTATCTCTCTTTGCTGCAAATCAAAGTTCAGCCCAACCCACTTTTATACAACACACAATCTATGAAACGATCTATACATCCTCAATTTATTTTGGTCACTTTGATGATGACGGGGACATTGATTTAGCAACAACTACTCCAATATCAGACCGGCAAGGCAACCCTTATGGTGACGCTGTATTTTGGTGGGAAAACGATGGACTTCAAAACTTCACATCACATGCCATTACTAACAATTTTCCGCATGCAAGGTTTGTATATATCTCTGATATGGATATGGATGGAGATTCAGATATTCTTGCGGGCGCGGAAACAACGAATGGAATTCGTTGGTGGGAGAATTCCGGCAATTATCCTCCGATTTTTGAGGAGCATGTAATCGGGTTTGGATATAGACGCGCACATGCTGTTTTAGCATCAGACCTGGATGGCGATGATGATATTGATGTTGTTGGGATTGGTAATGATGCTATCGATTTAGTTTGGTTTGAAAATGATGGGGTTATGGATTTTACTGAACATACTATAGACACATCTGTATTTGTTATTCAAGACATGGAAATAGTAGATTTTAATGATAATGGTAATAATGATATTATCACCGTAGCCCAATATCCGTATGAAAAAGTCAGCATATTCATTAATACAGGCGGGCAGCCAATTGAATTTGAGGAAATAATTGTTTCTCGGGATATCTTCCGGACTATTCAGCATATAGATCTGGACAGGGATTCTGATATAGATTTAATATGCGCAGGTTATGATTCTGGAATTAAATGGTTTGAAAATACTGGTAACTTTACTTTCGTTGAACATTCCATAGACCGCTATATGTGGAGAGCAGGTACTGGAAGGAGTCTTAAAGCAATTGATGTTGATTGTGATGGTGATATTGATTTTGTTGATGGAGTTGGTGATGGATTTTCAAACAATGGTATTGGCTACATCAGGTGGTGGGAAAATGATGGATTTCAAGATTTCACAATAAGGATAGTCAATGACCAGATAGATTCACCACAGGCAATAAATGCTATCGATATAGATGAAGATGGTGATATTGACATATTTACTGGAGCACGAGGCGGACCTTTTGTATGGTGGGAAAACGAGTTGGATCCAGTTGCTGATGCTTCAATTGACGGAACTATTACAGTTGAAGGAACCGGGGAGGTTGTTGAAGGGGCGGAAGTAATTTTCGGGAAGTTCAGCGATATAACCGATGAAAATGGTCACTATGAGATAGACACTGCTTATTCACTTCCATACACTGTCCTTATCAGGACTGAAGGATTTGAATCATACGTGGAACCGGATTATGATATAGAACAGGGTGAAAACAGGTGTGATTTCGAGATATCACCGGCTGAAACCACTCCGACTCAATTCTCTCTCATATCTCCCGACAGCAACTCATTTTTTACCACGGAATACAATCAACTTACCTGGCAATCATCTACTGAATCTGATTACGGCGACTCTGTGGTTTATGACGTTTATGTCCAGAGATCACAAATCGATTCATTCTTTAATCCCAGGATAACAGGACTGACCGATACTTTCTATACTTTCCAGGCAAGGGGTGATTCCACCTGGTACTGGACAGTACATGCCCGTGATACCAATTCCGAAGGAACCTGGGCAGGAGAAGTCTGGAGTTTCGTTACTTTCAACGTAGTCTCAGTTGAAGAAGAAGTGTCCGGAATTCCGCATGAATACTCTATTGTCAGCCTTCATCCGAATCCTTTTAATTCAACCATACAAATAGTTGTAGGGATTCCATTCGAAAGTAAAATACTGGCAGAAGTTTATAACATCCTCGGCAGGCAGGTAGCAACGGTATTCTCAGGCAATATCCGTCCCGGATATCACAAAATAACCTGGATGCCGGAAGGAACTGCGGGAATATATTTCCTCAATATCTCATCCGGGTCAGGGTGGAATGAAACCAGGAAACTTCTATACCTCAAGTAAAAACTTCCACACCTCAGCGCTTCAATGCATTTCATCTGTATAAATTCTGCATTTATTATATAAATACAATTGATAACTGTCCTTCTGTTGCAAGTCCTCAAATATTTTTGTACACTCTTTATTATCATGCTTGACAGTCAACCAAGAGGTCGCAAATGAAAGTGTTTGCCGATTCATTCCACAGTGCTGATTTATTAAAGCTTTTCAATATACATCCTGTACCATTTACTCCTGCAAATATGCAGAGAGAACCACTATTCTCCGGTCTCTGTTTATCGAAAAGATCGAATATGCTGTATAATCCACTAATCCAAATTTTGTTAATTAGTCGTAACATTGTGTAAAGGGCTTCTTGAAAGTTTTGCGTCGTCAAGAAAAAGTGAATCATTAAAATAATTGGTCTATCTGTAAAAGAAAAACCACAAAGATCACAGAGAAGCCACAAAGGACTCAGAGAAATTCTTTGCGAACTTTGTGCCTGCTATGTGTTCCCTGCGGTAAAAACAATTTCGCAAACATGATGTATTGTTGTTTAGAAACCGTATAATCGGGTTTGAAGAGGAGAGTACGATGAGACGTTACCTGTTAAAAGCAGCCATTTTGTTCCTGATGATTTTCGCAACTGCCTTACCATCCTTAGCTCAGTTCAGGTATTTCAGCGATTACATGTATATCACAAATCATGAGATGACCAGGTTCGAAGAGGTTGTCTGGTTCTGGACTCCAGACACGCTATATGCATCCATGCACTCTAATAGTAGCATTGGCATAAAATACGGTCCGAGTTTTATGGGATTGGTGACTACATCTGAAGATGAATTCATATACTTCGCCGCAAACCCATATTTCGAGTACTCTCCAATTTTTAACTGGCCCAGGGCGGTATTTCCTGAAGAAATCACAGCGCTTCGTGAAGAGGCTGGAAACCAGGAACACTTCTATGAGAACGAGGATGACAACCTCCAGTTCCGCTGCCAGGCGACAGAAGATGGTTGGCAGTGGTGGTCATGGAATGCTGATTCTACCTGGGACAGCACAATGACGGTTGATGATGGATTAGTAGAATACGGCGATGAAAATGTTCTCTTTTTCGAGGGACAGCTCCAACTCTTCGGCGACCAGGTTGACGGTCAAACAACAATAGGATCATCCGGTGACATATACCTGGTGGATAATCTCATCTATTCCAGCTTTGATATTGATGAACTCCCTGATACATTTAATGTCGATGAGCGGCTTGGTGTCGTTGCCGAAAGCGAGATTTTTATTGCTGATACCTGGAGAAACGGGAGAGGCAATGGTATGTATGAACCCAATCGTCATGATCGAAAACATATTGTAGTTACTGCGGCGTTGCTTGCTCTCGATGAGAGAATAACCTTCGAACATCAGAACGATGAAGGTGATGATTATGTCTGGTGCGATCCTGATGGCGAGCATTATGGAGAAAGCGATGAACGGGGTATGTTTTTTTTGCGGGGTTCAATGGGAATGAATCGAAAAGGATATTTGCATCGAAGTAATTGCGGCGGAACGGGCTATGGGAAAGATTTCTATTATGACTTCGGGCTGCTGGAGTCACCCCCACCCTACTTCCCTGAAATTGAGTGGGACAGGGCTATTTTCTCGGACAGGGTCTGGAGCGATACTTCCATAACATTAGTGGAAAACGAGGACCCGATTACAATCGTAATGGGTACATTAACCCTGGAGGAAAATGTTAATATTGAGGTGGAGGGTAGAAGAACAGAACCATTATTTGATTTAATCGGCGCAGAACTATATATATATGCAAACGCAGAAAACCCGGTCAGCATAAAATTAGACACTGCTTTTTCACGGGATCCTTATAGCTTTATTCACCAGAATACTGATCTGCCCGGATATATTGACGCCTTTCGCCCTCCTCCCAGGAGATGGAGCGGTCTGGAAATTGAAGGATATAATTATGAGTTGGACATACCATTTGAAGTAACTGATTCTATTTTTAAAGGCGGTTATATATATTTTAATGCTCCGGAAAGGATTGATGGAGATTCAACTTCTATCGTCAATTTCGACCAATGTGTACTTGATGCATTCCGACTCTATTGTGTTGGTGATAATATGTCGCTCTGGGGTGATTTAAAAAGTTCACTTGTTTTTGGAAGATTACTCAGCCGCTTCCAACTGATTGACAGGGTAACATTTGGACCTTCATATCAAGTATCTGTCCAAAATGTCCGTGAAGATGCAACCATTCAAAATTCTTTCTTTCTTGGAAATCATGAGCAGCTTGTCACCGGATCATCAGCTAGTGTTGACTATTGCGGGTATGATAATTTCTATGGCGATGATCCATTCGGTGAAAATATTGAGGTGGGCGACAATATCCTGGTTGATGAAAACCCAATGTTTGTTAATCCTGACAGCAATGATTATCACCTGACATCTGAAAGCCCGCTGATTGATGCCGGCGATCCCGACAGTGAACCTGATCCAGACGGATCGGTGACTGATATTGGTGCTTTTCCTTATTTCCAGACACCGGTTAAGGACTCTGACAAGCTTAAGAACCTGCCATCACAAATAACAATAAGTGAGATATATCCCAATCCCTTTAATTCAACTACAATAATTCAACTTGAATTGCCATCAGCTTCGTGGGCGACCTTGACGGTAGTTGATATCCTTGGACGTGAAGTGAAAACGGTAATGAAGGATTTTCTTGCAGGAGGTAATTATAATATACCTCTGAATCTTGAAGGAAGTGCTGCCGGCATTTATTTCATCAAGCTCGAAACACCGGGATTAACAATAACGCGAAAAGCTCTCTTAATTCGTTAAGATGTTGATTGGATAATACAGAGCAAAAAAACACGTGACATAAATGGTGATTGTCACGTGTTTACTTTTGCTATTTATCGGGATCAGCCTGTTCTTTTGGTTCGGGCTTTTTCTTCTTGCCTTTTCTTCTTTTCTTCTTCTTTTTCTTTGGCGGAGCGGCTTTTTCTTCAGTTATTTCACCGTCTTTTATTTCAGCATCAGGTGATTCATCAGTTCGTTCTTTTACTGATTCAGGTGCCTTATCTACAGCTTTTTCTGATTCTACCTTTTGCTTTTTTACCGGCTCTATTGCTTTTGGTTTAACTTTTTCAGTATCAGGTTTCTTCTCTTTCCCGGTTTCAACAGTATCCTTAGCTGTTTTTTCCTCGGCTGGTGACAGGGATATCGGCGCGGCCTTCTCATTTTCCGTTTTCTCTACACCTTTTTCCGTATCAATGACCTCGTCTTTAGGCGGACTTTCCTTTTTCTTCTTCTTTCTCTTCTTCTTTTTCTTTTTAGGCGCTTCTTCTGCTTCGTCGGTCTTTACTTCAAGCGAATCCTGCTTGGTTCCCAATGAGTCAGTTTCTTCACCAGATTCTTCAAGTTGCTTCCTGAGCCACTCTTCGTTCTCAGCACGTTTAATAGAATCGGCAATCGCTTTTTCACGTTGAATTCTTTCTTCTTCAAGACGTGCAGTTCTTAAAGCAATAGCTCCTTCAGATGCTTTACGTTTTTTCTCTCCTAACAGCTTTTCAGTCGCTTCGACTTCCTCTCTCAATAATCTTGTACTTTCGAGTGAGATATCGTCATTGAGATCATTAACCATCTCGCTGATAACCATCGTCGCGGCTTCAATAAAATCTGATCCGGGTTTTACCTTTGCAATATGGTTTGCGCTCCAGATAATCTGACCGGAAAATGGTTCCGTGAGACGCATTCTCAGTCCCAGGCTACCTTTTTCGCCAAACGGGAACCCGCTCGTACCTTCGTCCCAACGGTATATTTCAACTTCGAAGATAGCATCGATATTTACACTGTCTTTTACTACCGCTCGCCCTTTTGCAGTGAAAGCCTGTTGAAGATCCAGCTTGTTGTCTTTCAGGTATTGTTCGAACCTGTCCAGGTCTAGCACGTTATAGTGATCAAGCAGCTCGGTAGTGAAAAGGTCAGACACTGTTCTTGGATTGATTTTCTTGATTTTTATCGAAAATTCAGCAGGCATGACAACAACACGGAGATGCGCCCTGGGGTCGAAAGTCTCCCCGTAACGCACCTGGGTTTTTCCAGCAAACGCTGAATTAATCAGGAATTGCAATAAAACTATTGATATGACAACGATTCTTCGCATACTATTCTCTCGTACTTATTCCTATAAAACTTATCGGCATATTTTAAATATACTTGAGTGATCGCTTTAACTATTCTCTGGAGCTTAGTGGGTTTTATCCAACAGTTATTGGTGCAAAATTACATTCATTCTTTTAGTTTACAAATAATTATTCTCTTTTCATATACATACGGTGCGAAGATTCAGTCTCTAATCGAGAATATATCAATTATGTCAGTTGAAATAGACACACTATTAGTATAGATTTCAATGTATTCTGTAAAAAATCATAAAACACTTGTAATTTCGTTAGTTTACACGTTCAAAACAACACGAGTTTACAAGAGTTAAACACCTATGAAGTGTACATGTTTCTACACAAGTAAATTACGGAAAACTGTTAAGGGACAGGCTCTAATAGAGTAAACACATTTGATTTAAGAGAGGGTTTAAAATGACATCGAAAGAGATGCAGGAACAAATGGTTTCAAATTTGAAACGCTGGCAAAAAATAGAAAATGCCTCAGTGGTTTCGACCGGTAAGGTAATGGAGAAAACTGATCATCCACTACTTCGAATGGTAATGGAAATAATCCAGCGCGATTCACAGACGCATTACCATCTGCAGCAAATGATTATAGACAGCATGGAAGTAAAACCTTTCAGTCTGACACCTGAAGACATTTCAGCAGTGTGGGATTTGATTGAAAATCACATTGAGATTGAAAAGAGTACAATTGAAATGGCAAATGAGATATTGGGCAACATGAAAGCAAAATACCTGACGCCCCAGATCTACCTGCTTCGATATCTTCTCAAAGACGAAGAAAAACATAATGCCATGCTTGAGGCCTTGGAACAGGTAAAGAAAGATATTTATCCATACGCTTAATGAATAGTATGAGATTGGTTGAACGGGCAGCATTTGCCTGCCCGTACTATTGGATTTAACAATTATCATTATGTCTTGGGATAATTGTTATCTTGGAATAATATTGGGGGGAAATCCTCTCCTGTAAACCATTATTTTGTTTCAGAACTACTTTGAGAAACTGATATTAGATTCTCTTTTATGCCAATAAGGAGTTTATAGATGTTATCAAAAAAAATGATGAACGCATTGAACAAACATTTGAATGCTGAATTATATTCATGGTACTTGTATCTTTCCATGGTATCTTTTTTTAAAGATCAGAACCTTGAGGGATTCGCAAATTGGATGGAACTTCAAGCTGAAGAAGAGATGATGCATTCGATGAAGTTTTACAATTATATCATCGAGCGTCGAGGCAGTGTTACGCTTGACGAGATTGCAAAACCCGAACAAACCTGGAAATCTACATTGAAGGTTTTTGAATTTACCATGAAGCATGAACAAAAAGTTACTGCCCTAATTGACGATCTGGTCATCCTGGCGCGTAAGGAAAAAGATAATCCTGCGGAGATTTTCCTCCAGTGGTTTGTGACGGAACAAGTTGAGGAAGAATCTAATGTGGATGCAGTAATTTCAAGGATTAAACTTGCCGGAGATCATCCGGGAGCTATGTTCCAACTCGATACTGAGATGGGAAAACGGATAGCTGCACCCCAGGTTTAAAAAAATCCGTAAGGGTTGAAATAATGTTGCTCTAATCATAAGGGAGATCAACATTGCAACCCAACCGGGAATTCTTACTTTTATAAATACAAAGTTGTGATTTTTGCACTGGAGGCGCAAGCATGGCTTGTGCAATCCACTTTTAGCCATCAGTTTAAGTGAACTGAACTATGAATGGAATAGTCAGTTACGCTATTATTATAAAGGATCTGCAAATGACTGACAATCAAGCTACAGCAAAGCCATTAAGTATTGAAGAGGCATTAAAAACTGCCTTGGAATTTGAAACGAAAGTAAGAGATGTGTACCGGGAGGCAGTAGAGGTCGCTTCCGGCGCTACCGGTGAAAGAGTGTTTGGAGTGCTTGCCCGGGAGGAACAGGATCACATTGATTACCTGAACAGCCGTCTTGAAGAATGGCATAAAACCGGGAAAATTACACCGGAGAAGATTGCATCAGTTATCCCTTCAAAAAAGGTGATCGCTGAACAGGTTAAAGACCTGCAAACTCACCTGACGCCTGATAATTTAAAACTTGAACTGGGCATGTTGCAGAAAGCTCTTACTATGGAAGAGCAGACAAGCGCTTTTTATGCGAAAATGGTCGCTGAAATGCATGATGATGAACAATCCATGTTTGCTCAGTTCCTGGAAATCGAAGACGGACATGTGGCTGTTGTTCAAGCTGAACTTGATATGCTCCAGGGAACAGGATTCTTTTTTGATTTTGGAGAATTTAACCTCGAGGCAGGTTGATCAGGTTAAAGAGTACAAAATTGTCAACTTGTGGTAGTTTGAAGAGTAACATCGATTTTCACGTCGGGTCTCCATTTCTTTGACGAGCTGGCGAAACAAATGTAACAATTAGACTTGTAGCGTCTGGAAAGGCACAAAAATGAGTGATAAGATTAAGCGTGTTCTTAACGGTTTGATGGAGGCTGTAAAAGCAGAAACGGACGGGCAACATTTTTATATAATGGCTGCAAGCAACACCAATGACGAAAAGGGAATAGAAGTATTTCGTATGCTGGCTCGGGAAGAAGCAGAGCATGTGAAATACCTATTGGCTCAGTATAAAGCTGTTGCAGCGGATGGGCGTCCTGACCAGAAGCTGCGTCTTCCAAAACCTTCAGCTTTATCAGATTCGAGTCCGATATTCTCTGATAACCTCAAAAGCAGGGTAAAAGAAGCACATATGGAAATGAGCGCATTATCCATTGGAATACAACTTGAATTGAACGCGATACGCTTTTATAAAGAGCAGAGCGAAGAATCAGATGATCCGTTTCTTAAAGATTTCTATAATGAACTTATGGCTTGGGAGCAAGGTCATTATAATGCTCTTCTTACACAACAGGAGCTGCTTAAGGAGGATTATTGGTCATCCAGTGGATTCTCGCCATATTAGAAATGTCGTCCGGGCTGTGTAGATTATCTTAGGCGTTATCAGCAATCCAAAATATTACTATCTTTTTGTGAAATAGTAACCAGTCTGGTGATTTTTGGATAATTGAGATATTCCGTTCAAAAATGCCATTGTGCTCAACGGCATTAGGCGCGTTTCCGAACATAATCAAGACTTTCAGTTCCTCTCTGAAATTATTAAATAATTTTACAAATTTGGCACATTACTTTGTCTGCATTACAACTCGGATATTTATCAGGTTGACTGGATTCCCATTTAAGCACAAATCTGTTAGGTCATCGTCCAAAACTGTACGTCTGTGTGTTTCCGTTGTTAGCTTGGATTGATGTCACAACTTGCACCATAAAAATTTTGTCCAATTTCTTTACTGATCAATCCATATCGCATTTACTTACTATGCTATATCCGTAAAATATTGACATATAGCAAAAGGCTCGGTTTATCTCATCACATATCACCATTTGATTTGAAATTCAGGTCATTACATCACTATTTTTAAGATTGAACCTATTATTCATCTGGCTGTGATTATTTATGAACAGTCTTAATATTTGGAGGATCTTTCCATGAAGCACTTGATCGGCATCGTTATTCTATCGCTACTCTTCGTCGTGCAAGTTTTAGCATCAACTCAACAAGAAGCAGCAAATAATTATCTCCCACTACAAGCCAGCAATGTAGTAAAATCCTCTTCGGGGCTCGAAATGTCTTTGACAATCGCTGAACCGGAATGGAAACCTGCCGGGACGAAAGATGATAATATTGTAATAGCAACCCTGGGGGAATACGGCGGACAACTTGAAATTGAAGGCTTCCCTGCTGTCCCGGTTACAAGCCGGATCTTTCGAATCCCACCCAATAAGGGTGTAGTATTAGAGATTATTGATACTGAGTATGAGACATATACAGATATTGATTATGCTGAATATTTTAACAGCGAACTCCCCGAGAATATGCGTCCTGTCCGCAAAGGAGAAGATACATGGTATCCCGGAACACTGGCCGAGGTGACATCACCAGCCGTCATCCATGATTTCCGAACCAGCAACCTTGTAACATATCCTGTTCAAGTAAATACAGCCCGGCGTGAAGTCCGGGTCTATAGTAAGATAGACGTGGACATTCGCTTTGAGGGAACAGGTAATCGTGCCACCCTGAATGATTATCCTACTGAAATAAGCGAAGCTTTTCTTCCCTGGTACCGCCAGTTCCTTGGATGGAATGACAATGAACTTGACGATTACGCCTTATACCGTGGAAATGTACAACTTGTTTTGAAAGATGATGATGGATTATGGGAAGCCCTGGCACCATGGATAGAATGGAAGCGTCAAAAAGGATGGGAATTCGATTATTTGACAGATGAAGATGTTGATTGGGACGCAGGGGATATTCGTGAGGAGCTTCGTGACAGATATGCTGAAAAGAAATTTGATTACGTAGTGATTATTGGCGATGCGACCGGCACTTTTTCTACTCCTGCCGGAATCAACATAACGAATACGAATTACGGAATATTTGCCGACTATTATTACCAGATGATGGATGATGACGATATTTACCAGGATGTTATTGTCGGACGGATAAGCGTTCAAAATGTTAGTGATGTAAACAAATATGTCAGAAAAGTTATCCTTTATGAACGTGATCCGTATATGGATCAGACTGATTGGTATTTGCGCGGCTGCGGTTTATCAGTTGCAGATTATGCAGGTATTTCAACCACGTCAACGGTTAATTATGCTGCGACTGAGGCATTCAGGCTTGGTTATACTGATTTTGACACTTTTTTAGGAAGATTGGGTCCTGAACCGGCTCGAAGCCAGATGATTCCTTACATGAATCGTGGAGTAAGTTTTTATGCTTTCAGGGGCGGTATCGCTGATGGGATGCAAAGGAACCACATTCAGGCACTTACCAATGTCAGAAAATTATTCGTAGCATGTGAATTAACCTGTAGTACCGGTAAATGGTCAGTTGAACCCGAATGCATCAGCGAAGCATGGATACGTGCCGGGTCAATTAATAATCCTAAGGGAGGAATTGCTGCTTTTGGACTGGCAACAAGTACCACTCACTGTGGTCTGAATAACGGTCTTGCGGTTGGAGTTACATATTCCGCCTTAACTTTACGAATTCCCGAAATTGGCCAGATGCTTTGGGGAGGGCAGAATTTCATCTGGAGAGCCTTTCATCCCGATTATGCCACTGGAACCTACACATTCAGGAATTTTGCAGAGCAATGCAACCTGATGGGCGATCCACTATGCTGGCTCTGGACTGCCGTACCAGAGGAAATTAATGTCGAAGCCTCTAACAGAATTGAACTTGGCACTAATGCATATAGTGTCGAGGTAACAGATGATGGTGATAATCCAATTGAAGGTGCATGGGTAACACTCTATAAAGTGGATGACGATGAAGATGTAATAGCCACTGGTAAAAGTGGACCCGATGGGACAGTGACACTGAATGCAGCATTCCGCTACACCGGAGAAGCGATGCTCACAGTCACCAACCAAAACTGTATTCCTAACCGGACAGAAATCGATGTTGTCGATCCCGAAGAGCGTGTTTCCTGGGTCTCAATCGAAATTCAGGATGATGGACAGGACATGACTTCAGGCAATGACAATGGAGTACCTGAAGCTGGCGAAACAGTTGGTTTGTCAATAACTCTCGGTAATTATGGCGATAACAACCAATCAAATATCGAGGTAACCGCTACATGTGACGATCCACTCATAGAAGATATTGATGGATCGGTTACAATCAACAGCATCAATGCAGGGCAGGAAGGTGCAGGGAATGGACTGATTTTTGTTGATATTGCACCTCAAACTCCTCACAGATGGTTGTTTGTTCTTGATCTGGAATTTGAAACTGATGACGGTACCTACGAGGATCAATATGAATTGATGATCGAGGCTCCTAAATACCTTTTCGTTCAGGCTGATGGAAACGAGGATGTGGAACCACAGGAAAACGCTACTATTACTATAGAAATCACGAATATTGGCGGAAGCGACGCAGCCGCTTCCGAAGGTTACCTCTTTATCAGAAATCCATACGGCTTTTCGGTAGATCCTACAGGAAATTTTGCTGCGATGGAGAGAGGGGAATCTGCTGAAGCTGAATTTGTCGTATCAGCGCATGAAGAAGCTGTTCCCGGTTTTATGGCTGCCGCTCAACTCGTTGTCACGACTGAAGATGGGAATGTTGATACTGTGTTCTTTAGTTTACCGATGGGAACTCGTTCAGTTTCTGATCCTTGTGGTCCTGACAGGTATGGGTACTATGCCTTCGATATGGAGGATACGGATTATGAACACTGCCCTGAGTATGACTGGGTGGAAATCAATCCAAATGTCAACGGAAATGACTATGATGGACATGATGCCGGGGTGCGCGATTTAGTGGAAGACGGTGACGATGCCGAAGAGCATGAACTGCCTTTTACAGTCCAGTATTACGGTGAAGAATTTGATATGATTACAATCAGCAGTAATGGCTGGGCAGCGTTCGGTGAATGGGCTGATGAATTTTATGCCGCTTTAAGAAACGCTCCAATACCCGGACCATACGGTCCCCCAAATATGCTGGCGCCTTATTGGGATGAACGTTCTACCTCAAATGGAGCCAGTATATGGTATTATTACGATGAACCGAATGACAGGTACATCATTGAATGGTACAGGTCTCCGGGTTGGATGGGCGGAAATAACTATGGTCATCCCTGTACTTATGAAATTATCATCTATGATCATACCGGTGACCATATTACCTGGACTGAAGACAATGAGATTCTTTTCCAATATGAAGAAATGGATAAGCATGAAGGCAGCGGGAGGAATAATCCCTGGTGGACTACAGGTATTACGGATGGTACATACACTGATGGTCTCCAGTATATGTTCTGGCGTGATCCATCACCGGGTGCTGTTGCCGAGAGAGATTTTGATGAAGGTCTTGCAATTCTTTTCAGTACTGATGTCATTGCCCCGTTTGGTGGTATGAGCGGCACCGTCACAGACCTGGAATCCGGCGAGCTGATGGAAGGCGTATTAGTTCAGACGAATACCCGGTCTTATTTTGCTGAGACCGACGCAAACGGCTACTTCGAATTTGATGAGGTCATGGAAGGGAATTATGTCCTGCAATTCTTATACGATTGTTATAATATGGGTGAAATTGAGGACATAATTGTCCAGGAAGATTCTGTATCAACCGTTGAATTCGCAATGACTTATCCATTATTTGAATCAAGACCGGATACTATCTACGAGATTATCGCGCCGGATTCCGCAATAGTAATTCCGATTACTCTTCTCAATGATGGCAATGGAGCAATGGAGTTCGAGGCGTATCTGGAATTCAATCGTAATACATTAGCCGGCTATGAAGATGGCAACAATCCGGATCCGAACCAGAACGGTCAATCAGAGCTGGATAATGCATGGAGTGAGTTGCTGCGCTTTGAGCTGAATACTGATGAATCCCGTCATCGTGGAGTCGCTTTTGTTCGAGATCATTTTTATGTTTCCGGATCGGACAATTTCGATCCGGTCGGACCGAATAAGTTATACAAATACACAAGTGACGGCGAGTATGTTGGTGTATTTGATCAACCTGTCCCGGAAGAAGATAGAAGTTCTCCCGGTATGTATGGTTTGACATGGGATGGCGAATTCCTGTACGGCGTCGATGAAGGCAAACTGCACCAGATGGCTGTGGCAGAAGATACTATTACACTTGAAAGTTCGGTTGAGATCGACTTTGAGCTTGATGAAGCAAGATACATCACATACGATCCTGATCAAGACCTGTTCTGGATGGGAAGTATTAACAGTGAGATTTTCGGAGTAAACCGGAATGGTGAGGTAGTTTTACAGTATGTACAAGATTTCAGCCCTCGCGGCTTAGCCTGGTACCCTGAAGATCCTGAAGGTTTCAAACTCTATTTCTTCACCCGTGGAACCGGTAATAACACAACAAGCATTGTAAAAATGAATAGCCTGGATGGTGAATACTCGACAGTAACAAGCTTCGATGATCCTGAAGGAATTCTTGTTCCTGTCGGCGCTGATTTGACCTTCCTGTGGGATCCGTCATACTGGGTATTTGCAAGTGTTCTTGACAATGGCGAAAATGACAGTCTGCGTATCTGGGAGGTTAGCGATTACACAGCATGGGCTACCCTGATAAATGCATCCGGGACATTAGAAGCCGGCGATTCTGCCGTTGTAGAGCTAAATCTAACATCGCTTGGTTTGCCTCTCGACGAGTATAATGTCTGGGTACACTTTAATCATATTGCCTGCGTAGATGAAACGGAGAATATTGTTCCTGCCACTATGCAGATATGGTTCAATGCAATCGGTGAAGATAACGTGGCGGATCAACCGCTTGAATGGGAATTGGGGCAGATATATCCGAACCCGTTCAATCCTGTTACAAATGTACGATTTGCACTCAAGAATACGGTTTTTGTTAATGCTCGTGTCTATAACCTGTTAGGTCAGGAAATCGCAATTCTTGCAGACAGGAAAATGTCTGCCGGTTATCATACATTGGCATTCGACGGCTCAGACCTTGCCAGCGGGATGTACTTCCTGCGATTTGAGGCGGGTCCTCTTCGCGATGTAAAGAAGATGATTCTTATGAAATAAACCGTACATGGAGTACTGAAGACATGCTTCAGCCTGATCATGATTTACGAACGACCCCTCAGCTTCTGTGGGGTCGTTCGCTCGTTTTAGCAAGTACTTTAAAGTCTTGTATATGAGCTTCCGAAATTCCATTGTCAGTGTAAATGAAGTGAAATATTCCTCATATCTGCATGATTCAATAATTATCGGGGATGCTTGTCGCTTCACTTGTACATGGTTACCTTAATATTGGCAATTATTCCATGAAGTCGATGCGTCTGAATTTGCCAGTGGTTTATATTTCTTGAGGTTAGAAGCTGCGGGCCAGACTAAAACCAAGAAATTGTTATTCCTTAAATAAGGAATTTTCGTCAAGGAGTTAATTCTGTGAAAAGGAAAAATATATATCTAACTATATTTTTCTTGTCTTTATTTTCATGTTCGGCTGTCCTGTATGCACAGGACAGCCTGAACATGAGGTTAGTCGAGAGATTCCGTAATCAAATGCTGGAAAAAGTTAATGATGTCGTCGTTGTAGATGATTATGCTTATGTAATAACAGATCTTAACGGTCTGTGGGTGGTTGATATTTCCGATCCTGAAGATTTAATAGTTGATGTCGGACATGTTTTTATTCCGACCGTTTGCATTGATATATCGATAGTAGACACACTTTTATATATAAGCGGAGTTGATTTTGATGAATATCCTAATAACCAATGGGGTATTTTTATTTTCAGCATTGCAAATCCTACCAATCCGGAACTAGTGAATACTTTTCTGCGCGCGCCGTTTCTGGTCAACAACAATGATTCGCTCTATGCCATGTCGAACTCTTTGGAAATATTCTTGCTTGACATATCAGATGCCCAGAACCCATCTATTTTGAGCGAGATAGAGTTTGATCGTATAATTGATGGTGGCATTGAATTTAAGGATACGGTTCTGTATGCGTTGGATGACATAGACAGGCTGATCTCGATAAACATTCGAAATCCACGCCAACCTGTTTTTCTTGATACGTTGCAGCTTCAAGAAGATTCGTATGGAATGCATCTTGAAGACTCCTTGATTGTTATTGCCAACGGTAGTAATGGAATTTCCTTTGTTAACTGTTCTGATCCGGAAAATCTTAGCCTGATTACGACTATCGATTACAGAAGAAGTATCATGTCTGTGAAGTTTGTTGAGGAATATGTATATGCAGTCTCTCGAAATGATAATATAGGAGTCAGCGTTTCTCCTGACAGTATTTACATAATGTCGCTGGAAAATCTACAAAATCCTTTGATCGTTGACACGATTCCAGTATCACACAATTTAGTTCCTTTGAATTTCGATATCGTTGAAAACTTTTTATACTTATCTGATCGCGGGGATGGTATGAGAATATTCGATATCGAGGACGCGGCACATCCTGAAGAAATTGGAACTACAGATCGTCCTAAATATATTAAGGACACAGCAATTTCAGGCGACAAACTTCACGCGCTTGACAGGGCATCTGTCTGGACTCTGGATTTGAGCGATCCGGATGATCCCTATTTTTTATGGAAGGCACTTCTCAATCCCGAAGATGGCTCAAGAATAGAAGTTGGCGCTGAATATTTCTGGATTTCTACTATGGAATCAAATCTGCTCAAAGCAGAAATTCTGGCTGAACCGCCATGGTTATCATTCGTTGACACATTGGAGATTTTTTCAGGACCAGGAGTCTCTATTCTGTTTAATAGAGAAAATGAGTATATCTATTTCCTTGTTGATGGACATTTTCTTGGAGTATTCGATGTTCAGGCTGGCAGCATTGTGGATACTATCGACTTGGATGAAAGATTTTATACATTAGCTATAGGTAATGATTTACTTTACCTCGGTACACGCAATTCTTCCATATACATTTTTGATTTAGAAGACCCGGCTCACCCCGATATGATAACTTTTTTCGAATTAGATGAAACTTATCACGTCGATATTGAGCCGTTCGAAAATTTCCTGTACATAAACAGCAACCGCAGAATTTTAAAAGTGGATATGGAAGATCCAACAAATCCAGAGTTGGTAGGAACATACGAACCTGAAGAATTTGAAACTGAATATAAAAGCGGTATGTATGGACCATATTTTGTTTGCTATGAAATGATTTCAGAACGAATACTGGTTCTTGATTTAACTAGTGAAAATCCGGAAGAGTGGGGTCCAATAGCCTGGTATGACGCAAGAACATTTTACGTTAATCCTGGTTATGAACACAGCATAGATGTTGTCAATGGTTATATAATAGACGATTTTACTGTGTATCAACCGTTTGATATGAATGAAGTTAGTAAGTATTCTACCAATAGAAGCAGCTATTCAGATGTCTCAATAAGCATCTTTCCCAATCCGTTCAATGAGTCTGTTTCTATTTCTTACGTCATCCCTCAAGCAGGTAATATAATCTTGTCGGTTTATAACCTTCTCGGTCAGCAGGTGGCAAAAGTTTCCGAAAGATCGCTACTGCCCGGATCATACGAAGTGAACTGGACACCCTCGGATTAGAATTCCATCGCTTCCGGGATTTACTTTGTTAGGTTGACAACACCGGTAATGTCTAAGCATCAAAGGGTAATTCTTCTCCGATAATCCTCCTGATCCTGCAAATACTATTATTTTATAAACCTCGTGATACTCTCCTATACTGTCTCTGAAAAAAATGTAACATTATCATTCTTGCAGATTATTGATATTACTGGATTCCCGCCTTCGCCGGAATGACAACATGGGACATGATTTTCGAGTAGCTCTATACCTCCATGCAACGCTATAAAAGACGGTGCACATGGGTTACCACCCTTCTACTTTCAATGCCCATCACCATTTTCATATCGAGTAGGGTGAGGCGGAGTGATCTACTTCGCCTCATCCCTCTCACAGAACCGTACGTACGGTTCACGTATACGGCTCCTGTTTACTTTCCCTTGATATTTCAGACAGAACACCCTGTTTTCA
>JAVCCM010000117.1 GCA_030765455.1 Candidatus Electryonea clarkiae
AAGTGAAGAACGTTTTAATCAAATTACTGAAAGTGCTTTGGAGTGGATTTGGGAAATTGACAAGAATGGTTTATATACCTACTCCAGCCCGGTTATCGAGCAGATTCTCGGCTGGAAACCATCAGAGGTAATTGGAAAGAAGTATTTTTTCGATTTTTTCGATCCTGAAACAAAAGAAGACGTAAAAAAGCGTGCCTTTGCTTCATTTGAAAAGAAACAGACTATTTTCCGGCTGAAGAATACCAATTTGCATCGTGATGGAAGATTAGTTGTCTTCGAGACCAACGGTGTACCAATTGTTGATAAAAATGGCGAATTGGTGGGATACCGTGGAGCTGATATCGATATCACTGAGCGCATACAGGCAGAAGAGTCGCTACGCGCGAGTGAAGAAAAATTCAAGGCTCTTTATGATTCAACCCGAGATGCTATCATGATATTAGAGCCTCCTTCCTGGAATTTTACTGCGGGAAACGAGGCAACTATTACCATGTTTGCCGCAAAAGATGAAGAAGATTTTACTTCCAGAGCCCAGTGGGAATTTTCGCCGGAATATCAACCAGATGGCAAATTATCTAATGAAAATGCAAAAGACATGATAATGAAGGCAATGAAGGAAGGATCAAACTTCTTCGAGTGGACGCATAAGAGGTTAAATGGAGAGGAGTTTCCTGCAACAGTATTATTGACTAAAACCATAATTAAGGGAAATGAGGTTTTGCAGGCTACAGTCAGAGACTTCACTGAACACAAGCAGGCGGAAGAGGATCGGAAAAAGATTTTTGATGATCTAAAAACCAGTCATGTTACTACACTTAGCCTGGCAGAGGATCTTAGTATGGAAATCGACGAGCGAAAAATTGCTGAGGAAGAATTAAGACTCTCAGAAAAACGATTCCGCAGGCTATTCGAGAATAACCTCGCAGGAGTTTATCAGACTACTCTCGATGGTCACTTTATTGATATTAACGATGCCAATGCCAGAATGCTTGGATATGAATCAAAGGAAGATATCATGTCAATTCAGGCAGATCAACTGTATTTCGACATGTCTGATCGTGAAGCGTTTATAGCCAGGCTAAAAGAAGAAAAGGAGCTTACAAACTTAGAAATTCAAGTTAAAAACAAATCCGGTGAGCCGGTCTGGTTTCTCCAGAATGTCTCTTTGGTTGAAGAAAAGGGTACTCAACCGGAGATTCATGGAACCGTTATCGATATCACCAAGAGCAAGATTGCTGAAGAAACACTGCGGAAGAGTCACGCGAGATATGCCGCTATGATTACAAATAACAATGATGTTATTGTCATTATGGAGGCTGATGGTACAACAAAATATCAAAGCCCGAATATTGAGAGATGGTTTGGATGGAAGCCGGAGGATATTGTTGGTAGAAACGGCTTGGAAATGGTGCATCCAGAAGATATTGAAAGGATTGAGAAAGAATTAATAAATGTGCTTGGAAGTGAAAGTGCTTCGACAGTTGAATTCAGATATAAATGTAAAGATGGTAAGTATAAATGGATAGAACTTACTGCCATTAACCGTATCAAAGAGCCCGAGATCAAAGGTTTGCTGCTCAATTTCCATGACATCACCGAGCGTAAGCAAGCAAATGATCTACTTAAAGAATCCGAACGAAGGCATCGAGAAGTAGTTGAAAATGCATCAGAAATTATTATGACAATTGACATAGAAGGGAATTTCAACTTTATTAATAATGCTGGTATATTGGAAGCGGGTTATAGTTCGGAAGAAGTTCTCAATATGAATTACTTGGATTTGATCGAAGTGGAACATCGAGCACGAGTAAAGTCACACTATCTGAGGCAATTCCTAAAAAAAGACAGGACAAGCTTTATTGAATATCCATATAGAACAAAGTCAGGTGAAATAAGATGGTTTGCTCAATCAGCTACTATTATGCTTGAAGACGACCAAGTTGTTGGTTTTCAATTGATAGCAAGAGATGTCACAGAGCGCAAACATTTTGAGGAGAAACTCAGAAAGAGCGAACATAGGTTCCAAACATTGTTCGAATCTGCTCCGGATGCCTATTATTTATATGACTATGAAGGTAAAATAAGTGATGGAAACGAAGCTGTGGAGAAATTGCTGGGATATTCAAAAGAAGAACTCATCGGGAGAACATTTCTCGAATATGGGATAATAAGCGAGGGAGAAGCCGAGAAAGCTGTTTCGCTATTGGAAGAAAATAGGAAAGGAATATCAACGAAACCTAGCGAGTATAGTTTCGTCCGTAAGGATAAAGCAAGGATTGATGTGGAGGTAATAACACACCCGTTTAACATTGATGATCAGGACTTCGTATTGGGTATTGCAAGAGACATTTCCTTTAGAAAGAAAGCTGAAGCGGAGCGTGAGAAGCTGTTTGAAGACTTGAGCGAGCGAGTTAAAGAGCTGAGCTGCATATTCAGGATTGCTGAGATAATGCAGAAATATGGCTTGATTTCCGAGGTTTTGGGTGAGGCTGTTATGCTGCTACCATCTGGCGTGATGTATCCAGAGATTGCCCAGGGAAAAATCCGGTTCGATGGAGATGAATACCTCTCCGAGACATCTACTGAAGCAAGATGGAGCCTCAGTAGCGATATTTTAGTCGATGGGAAACATCGAGGATTTGTCGAAATCCAATACAAGGAAAAGCGTCCCGAAATGTATGAAGGTCCTTTCCAAAAAGAGGAACGTGACTTAATCGACAGCATAGCTTCAATGTTGAGCAAGGCAATTGAGCGAATGGAGATGGATAAGACACTTTTCGAGTCTGAGGAAAAATTCCGCAGTATAATCGAGCAGTCGAACGACGCTATATACCTACTGTATGAAGACAAATTTCAATTAATCAATCCTCATTTTTCCACGATGTTCGGAATTACAATGGAAGAGGTGTCTTCACCGGAATTTAGCTTTATTCAGTTGATAGCACCTGAAAGCAGAGAGTTGATTGAGGAACGTGCAAAGATGCAGAGTGAGGGTTTGGAAGCTCCTGATCAATATGAGTTCTCCGCAATTGGAAAAGACGGTAATGTAATACATGTTGAAGCATCGGTTAAGAGAATAAGGTTTCGAGATGGTGTGGCTGTCCAGGGAATATTGCGGGATATTTCAAAACGCAAGGAGATGGAGACAGCGTTAAAATACGAACGCGATAATCTTGAAATTGCTGTAGCTAAGAGAACTAAGGAATTGAATGAAACACTTGAGCAAATCCGGAAAGTAAATTCTCAACTTCAAGAAGCGGACCTTCATAAAACACAGTTCCTTTCATCAATGAGCCATGAATTGCGAACACCTTTGAATGCAATCCTGGGATTCAGCGATTTGCTTGATCAACAGTATTATGGACCACTTAATGAAAAGCAATCGAGCTATGTAAGCAAGATCGATCAGAGTGGAAAACATTTGCTGGAGTTGATAAATGACCTGCTTGACATATCCAAAATCGACGCGGGCGCAATCACTTTGGATTTGATGAGATTAAATCCATCTGAAATCATTGACACATCATTAGCCATGTTGAAAATGACTTTCAAAAACAAAAAATTAAACGTTAAGACCCATATCAGTTCAGAACAGTTATTGCTTAATGCAGATATGCGCAGATCAAAACAGATTCTACTTAATCTTTTGACAAATGCAGCGAAATTTACTCCTGAATCAGGTCATATTGAGATTAGAGTATTAAAGACCGATGAAAACATGGCAAAGTTTGAAGTCAGCGATACGGGAGTAGGGATTGAAGCATCGGAGATCGAAAAAGTATTCCTGGAATTTCACCAGGCAGATCGCGTTCGTGACGAACAGTTAGGCGGCACCGGAATTGGCTTGGCATTAGCGAAGCGGTTGGCAGAGCTGCATGGGGGAGAAATTGGTGCGGAAAGTGAACTTGGACAAGGAAGTACATTTTGGTTTACTTTGCCGTTGTTGGAAGCTAGTGAGGAACCTTCCCATATCATAGCAGAGGAAAAACCTGAACGATCTCTGAGTAATCATAAGATATTAGTCGTTGACGACAATGAGACTAATCTTTCGCTGATGGTTGATATGATTTGTGTGATGGGATATGAAGTATTTGTTGCTGTGAATGGAAAAGAGGGTATAAGTACCGCCGAGGTTAACAAACCTGATCTAATTCTGATGGATATTAAGATGCCGATTATGGATGGAGTAGAGGCGACACGGAAGCTAAGGAAACTATCCGAATTCAAAAATACACCAATTATTGCACTAACTGCGAGCACTGCTGCCGGATCAGAGCAAAGACATTTGGACGCGGGATGTAATGAACACATGGCAAAACCAGTTCAATCCAGAGAGCTATTTGCATTGCTGAAAAAGTATTTGGATTAAAGAGCGATGAGGTGATATTTTGCCTTATGTCTTTGATAAGGAGTATCAGGTTTGAAAATAAAAAAAGAATCATCAGCATCAATTCTGATTGTTGACGACATCGAGGACAATCGGATTGTCCTTCAAGATATGATCCAGGCATTGGGCCATAAAACCACACTTGCGGTTAATGGTATGGATGCATATTCACTAATAAAGTTTCAACCCCCGGATTTAGTTCTGCTTGATATCCTGATGCCTGAAATGGATGGTTATGAGGTACTGGAGAATATAAAAGCAGATGAAGACTTAAATTATATCCCAGTCATCATGATAACCGCGGTCGATGAAACTGAAAGCATTATAAGCTGCCTTGAGATGGGAGCTGAGGACTATATCGTAAAACCATTTAATTCCTCTTTACTTAAAGCACGAATCAATGGCAGTCTCGAGAAAAAACGATTGTGGGATGCAGAAAAAGATCTACTTGAAAAAACTTTAAAGGGAAGTATTGAGGTATTAGTTGAAATTTTAAGCTTATCAAATCCAAAGGCATTCAGTCGCAGCTTACGAATCCAGAAATATGTGAGATTAATTGTAAAATCGATGAAACTTAAAGATCAGTGGTCATTTGAGGTAGCGGCTCTTCTATCCCAGTTGGGATCTATTACTCTGCCTGATGAAATATTGGAAAAAAGTTACGAAACTGATGCCATGGAATTGAGTAAGGGCGAATTAAAACTTTTTAAATCTTTACCTTCATTGAGTAAAAAAATTCTGGAGAAAATTCCCAGGCTTGAAATGATTGCCGCAATGATTGGAGAACAACAACGGTTATATGGATTTGACAATGATCCAGATGATGCTTCAAAGAAATCAAAGAATATAAACTTAGGTGGCGATATCTTAAGGGTTACATTAGAATATGATAATTTAGTCATGAATGGAGAACCAGATAGAAAAGCTTTAGAAATTCTTGGTCAGAATTCTTCATACTGTAATCCAAATGTAGTAGAAGCTCTCGCATCGCAACTATTGAATGAAATCAAAGTGCAGGCTGTTCCGCTGAACATCAATGAATTAAAACCAGGAATGATACTGGATGAACATGTTCGTGCCAAAAACACAAAAATGCTGCTGGTATCGAGGGGAACGGTAATCAGCCAGGTAATGATTGAAAGGCTGATAATGATGTCAAAAACTTTAGGTGTAATCGAACCATTTGATGTGTTCTTAGCCTAACTGTTGAAATTTAATTTATATTGAAGTATTGGACGCTATCTGAGTCATAGAATATTTCATTTTCATGACAAATTAACGAGATCAATTATGGACAAAAAAGATTCAACCCCAGAGGAAGAATTATTTAATGAGCCTGAATCTAATTTGCACAAAACAAGAATCCTAATTGTTGATGACGAACCGGAAATTCGTGAGTTTCTTTCTTACTTTTTAGAAAGTAAGGGTTATCAAATTATCGAATCGGCAGATGGTGAGGGCGCTCTCAGACAAATTAAATTGCACCATCCCGACATCATTTTACTTGATATCTTTTTACCCGATATGGGTGGCGTGGAAGTGTTAAGACGGATTCGTGAATTTGATCAAGATGTGGGCGTGATAATGATTACAAGTCTGCGCGATGAGGAAATTGGACGTCATGCACTTGATCTGGGTGCAGATGATTTCATATTGAAACCAATAGATCTGGATTATTTGGAGACAAGCGTTATCGCAAAAATTAACTCAAAATTAGCTTGAGAGTAAGATTATGCAAAAAAAACCACTAATACTTATAGTCGATGATAATGAACTGAATCGTATTTTGCTTAATGATTTAGTTGTTGCACTGGGATATAAACCATTATTGGCAATAAATGGAGCGGTTGCATTAAAATTAATGGAAACACAGATTCCAGATATTGTTCTATTAGATATATTAATGCCTGAACTTGACGGTTATGGCGTTTTGGATAGAATGAAATCCAGCGAGACTTTGCGTCACACCCCGGTCATCATGATCACTGCAATTGATGACATTGAGAGCGCTGCAAGATGCATTGAAAAGGGCGCTGATGATTATATGACAAAGCCATTCAATTCTACACTCTTGAAAGCTCGAATTGTCGGATCTCTCGAAAAAAAACGTCTCCGTGACAGTGAGCAACTACTACATAAGGAACTGAAAGAGAGTTTCGAAAGCCTGCAAAGAGCGGAAAATGCACGTGATGCTCTATCGCATATGATAGTCCATGATTTGAATGCTCCTTTGACAGTTATGATGGGTTTTACAAATTTATTACAATATGAAGTTGATAATGAAGAAATTGATCAATTATTGCTACAGAAATACTATTCAAAGATCGAAAAATCGATAGTAGAAATGAGTTCGCTTGTAAAAGGGATTTTGGACGTATCCAAGCTGGAAAACGGTGAAATGTCGGTTTCCATGGGGAAATTTGATGTCGTTCCACTATTCTGGGAACAAATTGAACGGTTTACTCCTCCTGCGAAAGATAGAGGAATTCAGCTTTCTTTTGTATCAGAGGAGAAAAAAATATTCCTGAATGCAGACAAAACTCTATTGTCCCGAGTTTTAGATAATCTAATCACTAATGCCCTCAAGCATACTGGTGCGAATACATCTGTGACAGGTTCTGTAATTGAGGATGACAACAGTGTTATTCTTACAATCAAGGATAATGGACCTGGAATTCCTGAAGAATATATAGACAAAGTTTTTGATAAATTTTTTCAGATCGAAGCAAGATCCAAAGGAAAGAAATACGGGGTAGGGCTTGGCTTGGCTTTCTGTAAACTGGCGGTAGAAGCTCAGAATGGCAAAATATGGGTTGAAAGCACGGAAAGAGAAGGTTCTTGTTTTAATATGGCTTTCGAAACACCAGGCAAATAATTGTAAACTAATACGATACTATTGCAATCAATATTGGTTAAAATTTCTTTAAGAAGCTACTCCTGTTAATATCTCACAGTTTAAATTCTCCGTCAAATAGGTATGAACACATTGAACTAAATACAGCTCCCCGTAGCTGCTGATACCATCAATGAATAAGTCGCCAAATCAAGCACAACCCGTTTTTGAGTCTTCCCGGAGTCAAGGGAAACCATACCGAGAATATTGGGTTAATATAAATAACGGACGTATATTTGGCATCCTGAGGATTTATTTAAGAAGATGTGAATGACAGGGCGCAGTCATTGGAACGAAGTATTGAACAGGGCGTAATATTCAAGTTTTCAAGTTCGTGCTTCGTGACGGAAACAGTGGAAATATCTTTAACTAAATTGTATTACAAGCACTGAATCAAAATATTATTTTTATTATTTACAAATAAAAGCCACCTTAGCTCAGTTGGTAGAGCAGCGCATTCGTAATGCGCAGGTCGCCGGTTCAATTCCGGCAGGTGGCTCTAATAATAACAGATAGATAGGCATTGATTTGGATGGCGCATTATTGGCAATGGTGCAATAATGGTGCAATCTGGTCTCGTTTCTCCTTCATTTTTTATGAGGAGCCCGAGAGTCAATTTGTACTCTGACCAGCTTTGGCTTTCCACTTTGAACTCACCTTTTTAAAACATCTATAGTAATTCGAGGCTGATATCTTTTAGCACTATGATCAGAGTGAAAGGATTCGAGTTGATTAACCTTCACTAGATTGTGTCAATTCGCTTAATCCAACTATCCGTGGGTCGAAGGGGGTATGCGAAGCGAAAAGTAGCACCTATCATGTAGCACGAGATATTTCCGTTCAGGGGGGGGTAAGTCCAACCGGGGGGTGTTCTAATGCGCTGTATAGGTATATATCAGCCTCTCTCTACGAATTGAATTAACATGTAGTGATATTTCATAGTATTTCACACTGGAATATTTACCAGTATCAAGACTTGACTTACTGTAATAATTGGTTATTGTAGATATTGCGAAAATTACAATATGATTGTATAGGCGTCAATCTCTGTCTCTTTGACTCACAGAGGGGGGCGGGTCTCTGATAGTAGTACCTATATGCACACACGCAATATTTGCAGAATTTCATTACTTTCATCAATCAATGTTTTTTTCATTATCTTTTTATAATCCTCGGACTTTTCAAGAAGATCTGGGGATTTCGCCTCTATTTGCTCAAAAAGTACTGAATCCATTTCTGATTCATAAAGTGTCTTTATTCTTGACAATTGTCCGAGAGATAAACTATCAGAGGTGAAAATGCTTACCTCCGTCAGGTAAGCTTTGAAAGGTTTACTTGACTATATTTGAATACTGTGATTCTCTGATCTCCGCCAGCTTTCCCATTAAATTTAAGATTCTGAAGATGCGATTAAGTGATCAAGCTTCAAAACTACTGATATCCTGAGGACATGGAGCGGGAAATCAGTAACTTTGTGGACTATTACAACCTCCAGCGTGTGCATTAATCACTGAAAAACGTTACACCGGCAGAAATGTACCACTGAAAATGGAGGGAAATATTATCCAAAAGGGAGGACAGTAAACAGAAAACCTATAGAAAAAGAACTCAACAAAACTTGTATTCAGGCAAGAGAATTAATTACACTGTGAGTAATAGAATCACACTTTTGAAATTGTCCAAAAACTTTGATGGCGTGTAATACTGAGCCATAGATTTACCTATTTATAATAAACTATCAATATTTATCGGAAAGATCAGGATGAGTACGATTAAAACAAAACAATCTCTATCAGTTGATCAGACGAGTAGAACAGAGAGTTTTTTGAATCTTTCCCGCCGAATTTTGAGTTATGCTAACCATGGAGCACAAAGGATTGTTTTTCTGAAGGAAATTTCTAACATGTTGTTGGATTTTTCAGGATGCGATGCATTTGAAATTAGAATGCATGATGGTGACATTTCCTTTCTATGGCAGATATCACGAGACAACAACTCTTCTTTCAATTTTACACTTCTACCTGATTCGAGTGACACTACAACTTCTTTAAGCTTACCTGAAGATACTCCCTTCGAGAGATTGTGTAGTATGATATTATCCGGGAAAATTGACACTAGTAAATCTTATTTTTCGAAAAATGGCAGTTTCTGGACAAATAATGCTCAACACATCCCGCGTTTTCTTTCTGACGAACAGGAGAATATTACATTCGTTGAACTGAGTCCAGGTAAGGTTTGCAGGGCATTTGCTCTTATTCCATTTACAATTAGTAATGATAATTTTGGACTCTTTTTACTTAAAAATATGAAAAAGGATCATTTCATTTCACATGAGATCAAATTATACGAAGGTGTCGCTCAGACTCTTGGTTTAGCGACGGCGGACCGTCGTGCTCAGGCAGCATTACGTGAACGGGTGAAAGAACTGACTTGTTTGTACGGAATTGCACAAATTGCTGAAAAACAAGAATCCCGCCTTGAGGATAAATTACAGAGTATTGTTAATCTGCTCCCTGCATCCTGGCAGCATCCGGATATCGCTGTTGCACGTATTGACATAGATGGTCAAACCTATCTTACACCAGGCTACCGCGGTGGTCGTTATCGGCAAAATGCAGATATTTTAGTAAATGGGAAAAAGAGAGGTATTGTAGAATTATCTTATATAGTTGGCAAACTAGAGCTTGCAGAGGGAGCGTTTCTGAATGAAGAAGTCAGTCTTATTAAAGAAGTTGCCAGGCAAGTCGGAGCTATAATTGCTCGTGAGGAAGGGGAACATGAAACAATGCTGTTACAAAATCAATTGCGCCATGCTGACCGTTTAGCAACAATCGGCAAATTTGCTGCAGGCGTTGCTCATGAGATCAATGAACCACTTGGCAGTATTCTTGGTTTTGCGCAATTAGCAAGAAAGAATCCCTCTATTCCCGAACAGATCAAGAATGATTTGAACAAAATCGAGAGTTCTTCACTCCTTGCAAGAGAGATTGTCAGGAAACTTTTAATATTTGCACGTCAGATGCCGACTTCTAAAACTAAAGTCAATCTCAATGATATAGTAAGTGAAACCTCATCGTTTCTTCAAGCGAGAATAAGTAAAAACAGGGTAAATCTTGAATTGAATTTGAAAGGCACTCTTTCACATATTATTGCTGATCCTGTACAGATGAATCAATTGTTGGTAAATCTTATGGTTAATGCAATCCAAGCAATGCCAGATGGTGGAGTACTTTCTATCAGTACTGATGACGATGATAAAGAGGTCACGCTTTCAATTGATGATTCAGGTATTGGAATGAATGCTGAAACTAAACAACAAATCTTCAACCCGTTCTACACAACAAAAGATGTGAATCAAGGTACAGGACTTGGACTTTCGGTTGTACACGGAATAATTACTGCACACGGTGGTTCGATTGAAGTAAGAAGTCACATTGGAAAAGGAACATGTTTCAATGTTCGATTACCCATATCTGGGATTGCTGTTCACAAGGAAGGTATTTTAACATGACGCCCTCGAAAGCTGAAAAAGTCATTCTTGTTGTTGATGATGCTCCTAATATAGTTGAAGTGCTCGAACGCAACTTAATTGCACAGAATTATAAAGTATTTACGGCATCTGCTGTAGATGAAGCAATCGAAATACTCAATGGAACTCATATTGATCTCGTGATCACTGACTATAAAATGCCGGGCATAAGCGGTCTGGATCTAATCAAACACGTCCGGGAAAATCTCAAAGATACCGAAATAATGATGATTACTGGTTATGCTACGGTTGCGGGAGCAGTAGAAGCTATAAAAAATGGTGCTGAAGAATATCTTGCAAAACCTTTCACCGATGAAGAATTACTTTCGTCAGTTAATAGAGCTTTTAAGAAATTGAAACAGCGAAGAGTCAGTCATCAATTGCCGCCTGAAACTGATAAAATTGGTTATGGCATTATTGGTGCTTCTGAGGCAATATCAAAGGTTTACAAGATATTAATTAGAGCTTCTTCTACTCCTGCTACTGTGCTAATTACCGGTGAAAGCGGTACAGGCAAAGAACTTGTAGCACGAGCCATTCATTACCATAGCAATCGAGCATCCGGACCATTTGTGCCGGTAAATTGTGGTGGTATCCCTGAGGGTTTGCTCGAAAGCGAATTATTCGGACATGTCAAGGGCGCTTTTACAGGTGCTACAGGTTCAAGGGCAGGATTCTTTCAAACTGCAGAAGGAGGATCGATTTTTCTCGATGAGATAAGTGAACTCAGTATTTCTTTACAAGTCAAATTGTTGAGAGTTCTCCAGGATAAAGAAGTTTGCATGGTAGGAGCCAATAAACCGAATAAAGTAAACGTCAAGATTATTGCAGCTACAAATAAAGAATTGGATGGATTAGTCAAAAAGGGAATAGTTCGTGAAGATCTTTTTTTCCGGCTGAATGTTATCACAGTTTCAATTCCACCGTTGCGTGAACGAGAGGACGATATACTACTCCTTACTAACCATTTTGCCGCTAAGTTCGCAGAAGAACTCGAAAAACCTGCTCCTAAATTCTCAGATAAAGCGCTTCGTGCTTTGAAGAAATACGATTGGCCCGGAAATGTAAGAGAACTGGAAAATATCATACAGCGTATTTTAGTTATGACTGACGACGAGCTGATTGATGTCGCTGATTTGCCCTCATTGTTACGTTTCTCCTCAAAACCAGGCAATAATTTAGGCCGAACACTCGCAGAAGTTGAGACAGATTATATCAGAAGAGTTCTTACGAGTGTGGGAGGTAACAAAACAAAAGCTGCCGAGGTACTAGGTATAGATCGCAAAACACTTCGAGAAAAACTTAAACGTTTATCTAACGAAAACTGAAAACAGGTTTGTCCCAAAATCTTATGATGAATCAGCGGGGAGTTTCTCCCCGCTGATTCAATTCTCCCCATTATTTATCTCCTATTGGTCATGAATATTTTATAGTTGACAAAATCCCAGTCTATTATTGACCAGAAATATTCTTTCTTGTTATTAATATTCTTACAAACGAGAAATATCGATAATGATATTTTTTGAATCAGTTTTAGAACCAAATTGTGAATTTTGGCACATGCCTTGCTTTACATCGCTTCAGTGCTACCGTCGGCATCCATTACAGTAATTCTATGAAGTAGAATTGTTCACTGGACATGGACATCTCCTTACAACAAATTCACTGTAGTGGATTCCGACAGTAGCATTTTATCAGGGTCCCTGAAGTTCGAAAATAAGTTTCTTGTAACGAATCATTGTCAGTGTATTGCTGCATCGCGGTGATGAATGATTATGAAGTGACAAGTAAGTTCATAAAAAAAACTTTATGGGAGAAGATATCATGGAAAGCATGGAAATCTCCATGGAAGAAGCAAGTGAAATTCAAGGCTTGTGTGCAACGTGCAATCATCTTGAAGAGTGCAAACCGCGTTTAAATGATGGTTTAGTAATCTGGTATTGTGAAGAGTTTGATGATCATGTCTCTTCTGAAAAAAGCATGTTCTCAATACCGGCAGAGAAAAAGCCATCAACAAATGGTCGCTCAAATTATGTAGGGCTTTGCATCAATTGTGATCTCGCTAATGATTGCGTACATGCAAAGAAAACAGGCGGCGTCTGGTATTGCGAACAGTATGAGTAGAACCTTCTAAATCGTGGACATTTCCGTGGGAATAAAAATAAGAGTTAGAGATGAATTCTGAGCTAATTCGTGAGATCGTTGATAGAAATGAAGCGAACAACAATGGTTTGATCAGCACCATGGAAGAAATTCAGTCAAAATTCGGATATCTTCCCAGGGAAGCGCTGGAAAAAGTTGCTGAAAAAACTAATCGGTCACTTGTTGATATCTATGGTGTCGCAACATTCTACCGAGCCTTCAGCTTGGAACCAAGAGGCGAGCATCTTGTTTCGGCATGTCTTGGGACTGCTTGTCACGTTCGTGGAGCATCTTTAGTTGCCAACGAGATCGGGAAACAACTCGGAATCGAACCAGGTGAAACCACTCAGGATGATAAATTCACTTTTGAAACGGTTAACTGTTTGGGTGCATGCGCTTTAGGACCGGTTGTTGTTGTTGACGGTCATTATTTTTCACAGGTCAACACATCAACTGTAAGTGATATTCTCAAGAAATCGGTTGAAGGTTTCGACAAAGTTGAAGTAGCCACAGATGAGAGAATCTTTCCAATTGAAGTAAGTTGTCCACGATGTAATCACAGCCTGATGGCACCAGATCACCAGATGGATGGTTATCCCTCAATTTGGATCACGCATTCGTATGGTCTGAAGCACGGATGGTTAAGGATGTCCAGCCTATATGGCAGCTATAAATCTGAAGCGGAATATGATATCCCCGAAAATCAAGTTATAAATTTTTTCTGCCCACATTGTCATACCGAACTTATAGGTGCAGCAGACTGTACGGAGTGTGGCACTCAAATGATTCCTATGATTGTCCGCGGTGGGGGAACAGTACAAGTTTGCCCGCGAAAAGGATGCAAAGGTCACATACTCGATTTGTGAGATTTTTCGAAACAAAGCTCCCTTTAAAAGAACAAATTATAAGGAGTAAATATGCATCGACTGTCTTCGGTCGAAGAATTTTTAAGCTTCCAGAAACAAATCACTGATTCACCCAGAACGACAAAACCAACACTCGTGGTAAGTGCGGGAACCTGTGGGCAAGCCAGTGGAGCGAGTGGCATTATAAGGATAATTAAACGATTCCTGATAGAGCACAATCTTCAAGAGCAGATATCTCTTCGCATTACAGGTTGCCAGGGATTCTGCGAAATGGAACCTTTTATCCTTGTCGAACCTGGTAAACACTTCTATACAAAAATAGAGATGAAGGATGTCCCTCGAGTTATTGAGGCGACATTATCGGGAAAGGTAGTAGAGGACTTATTGTATCGAGAGTCTGAACACCACACATCTCACATTAACCAAGACGACATCCCTTTCTTTAAAAAGCAGAAACGAATAATTCTCGGGAAAAATGATCTGATTGACCCAATCAGGATATTCGATTATATCAAGCATGGTGGTTACTTGGCGTTAGCAAAAGCGTTGATGACAGGAAACCCAGAATGGATAATCGAAGAGATACAACGTTCCGGATTACGTGGAAGAGGTGGAGCTGGATTTCCAACTGGGAAGAAATGGGAGCTTGCCCGTGCCGCAAAAAATGGCAAAGGGCAAAAATACATCATCTGCAATGCTGACGAGGGAGATCCCGGCGCTTATATGGACAGGAGTCTGTTAGAGGGGAATCCGCATGCTGTTCTGGAGGGCTTGATTATCGGTGGAATCGCAATCGGTGCAACTAAGGGTTATATATATGCTCGAGGTGAGTATCCGCTTGCCATCAAACACGCCTTAATTGCTATCCGCCAAGCGAGAGAAATGGGCATATTAGGGGAAAACCTGTTAAATAGCGATATTGATTTTGATATAGAAATTGTTCGCGGGGCAGGAGCATTCGTTTGTGGTGAAGAAACAGCCCTGATCGCATCTATCGAAGGTAAAATAGGTGAGCCAAAACAAAGACCTCCCTTCCCGGTTGAAAAAGGTTTGTGGGGACGTCCAACCTGCATTAATAACGTTGAAACTCTTTCGAACGTCCCTGTGATAATAAGTAAAGGCGCTGATCAATATTCAAAAGTTGGTGTTCCTGGAAATAGTGGTACAAAAATATTCAGCCTCGTTGGAAAGATTAAGAATACCGGGTTGGTAGAAGTACCTATGGGAACCACTATTCGTGAGATTATCTACGACATCGGTGGTGGCTCGGTGGGGAACGCACCTATTAAAGCAGTACAGACAGGTGGACCTTCCGGTGGTTGCATTCCCGCAGAGAAATTTGACCTCGCTATCGACTATGATACTCTTGCTGAAGCTGGATCGATAATGGGTTCTGGCGGAATGATTGTAATGGATGAAAACTCATGCATGGTCGATATTGCAAAGTATTACATGAATTTCCTGAAAGATGAATCCTGCGGAAAGTGTTATACCTGTCGTAAGGGAACTCAACGCATGTTCGAGATTCTCGAGGATATCTCGCAAGGAAAAGGAACTCTTGAACAGCTCGATTTATTAGAAGAACTTGCACATGTGGTTGCTGATACAACTATGTGTGGTTTGGGACAGAACGCATCAAATCCGGTGCTTTCCACTTTGCGCTACTTTAGAGAAGAGTACATAGAGCATGTTATCGACAAACATTGTCGAGCGGGTGTATGTAAAGATTTAGTAGGCGCTCCTTGCCAGGCAGCCTGTCCAATAGGCACAGAGGCTTGGCGCTACGTAGCGCATATTGCAGAGGGTGAATATGAAAAAGCTTACCTTGCAATTCGCGAGACCAATCCATTTCCATCTATCTGCTCCAGGGTTTGTGATCATAAATGTGAAGAGAGGTGCAGACTTGGACAAACAGGTACAGATCCTGTAGCAATTCGTGCGCTGAAACGATTTGTCACTGATAACGTAGATCCTGCCATCTATAAACCTGAAAGAACCGGCGAGAAAAAATCAGATAAGGTTGCGATTATAGGGGCAGGTCCCGCTGGATTAACTGCTGCACACAACCTTTCACTTAAGGGGTATCCGGTAACTGTTTTCGAAACGGATTCGAAACCCGGTGGAATGATGTTCAGTTGCATTCCGGCATATCGACTTCCAAGGGAAGTTCTTGAGAAAGAAATTGACAGTATTCTTGATGAAAATATTACTATGCAATTTAATACTGTTCTTGGAAAAGACATTACAATAGACAAGCTTTTTAAGGATGGTTACAAATCCGTTTTCGTAGGTATTGGCGCTCAGAAAGAACGTCGACTCAAGCTTGAAGGTGAGGAAAGTGAAGGGGTTTATCCTTCAATTGAATTCTTGAAAGCTTACAATGTAAATGGAGAACAGTTGGCGAAAGGCAGAGTGGGAGTAATTGGAGGGGGTAACTCTGCTCTTGATGCTGCTCGAACTGCACTTCGTCAGGATGAAGTGGAAAGTGTCAATCTGCTCTATCGTCGCACCAGAGAAGAAATGCCGGCTTTCGACGAAGAAATTGAAGCTGCTTTCGAAGAGAAAATTGTGGTTGAAACACTCGTCACACCGGTGCGAATTATTACTGAGAATGGACGTGTAAGAGGAATCGAGTGCATACGTAACAAGCTTGGTAATCTTGATAACAGCGGAAGACGTAGACCTGTCCCAATTCCTGGCAGTGAATTTATTGTCCCAGTTGATACTTTAATTGTAGCAATCAGTGAACAGCCTGATACAGATTCTATTTCTCCGGAAGGAGAACCGGAATTGAGCTTGACAGAATGGGGTACTCTGGAAGTTGATAAAAACACTTCAAGTTGCAGTCGCCCAGGTGTTTTTGCAGGTGGCGATGTTGTAACCGGTCCAAATACTGTAATAGATGCTATCGCAGCGGGTAGGAAAGCAGCGGTGATGATTGACCGATACCTGCGAGGTGAAGAACTTTGGCAGCAAGGTCAGGCTTACTTACCTAAAGTGTATGTTGAGCCATATTCATCAGATTCTGCAGATTCTGAGGTGAGTCAACGGGTAGAACCCGAACAAGTTACGAGAGAACAAAGGTTGGGGAGCTTTAAAGAGGTAGAAATGACTCTTTCTGAAAAAAGCGCCAAATGTGAAGCTATTCGTTGCTTGCGTTGTGACTTGGAATTTACACAGCCCAAAACTGAAAAAACTGAAAAAGTAATTGTTAGAACACCTGAAGTAGTGGAGCAATAAATATGATTAGTTTCGAGCTAAATGGATTGCAGGTTCAGGTTGAAGAGGGCAGCACATTACTTGAAGCCGCAAAATTCTTTGGTTTCCCTATCCCTACTCTATGTCATATGGATGGTTTGGAACCCTATGGCGCTTGCAGACTCTGTGTAGTAGAAATCGGTGAGGGATCGAAAGCGAAGCTGGTTACTTCTTGTACATACAGAGCTGAAGAGGGACTAAAGGTTCGGACATCTTCAGAGCGTGTAGTCAAGGCACGAAAAATGATCATCGAGCTTCTTCTCGCCTCGACTCCCCAGTCAAAGGTCATTCAGGATCTTGCCGCCGAGCATCATGTAATGCAACAACGGTTCCGGCAAGAGCATGAAGATTGTATTCTATGTGGATTGTGTGTGCGAATGTGCAAAGAGCAAATGGTTGCCGGAGCAATTGGATTTAGAGGACGAGGGGAAAATCGCAGTATTGGAACACCATTCGACATGAAATCCGAGCAATGCCGTCTTTGTGGTGGCTGTATGTATGTATGCCCTGTTTGCACCCTAAGATGCACATTCAACGATCCGGATAGAGCCGTTTGTGGAGGATGCGCGAACCTTGCGGCACCATGCGTTGAAGAAGAAAAATTTCATGATTTGATGTGCTATATGTCACCTTGTGTAGCATGCGAAATAGTTGAGTACGAGAAAGAAAAACAAACAAAAATAGAGGGTTAAGGAGATTCAAACCATGTCACAGTCTTTGACAAAGGTAAATCGTTCAGCAGCAACATTGACAAAAAACAGGACTGAAGGATCAATTTCACCGATCTCTGGAATGTGTGTAACCTGCGTTGATGGTTGTATCGGAATGTGTGAAATTGGCAAGTCAGCCTATCGTGGTCATGAGGTCATATATCCACAACCGTTCGGTGTTATTACTACGGCTTCTGAAAAAGATTATCCTGTAGATTATTCGCATTTTAATATTATGGGAACTGCTGTAGGAGCAGTCGGAATAGAAGCAGATAGCGACAAAGCAATTTTCCCAAATGTTAATCTCGAAGTACGTTTTGGAGGCGACAAAGGAATCAAATTCCGTTATCCCTGGATTATCCCCGGCATCGGTTCGACTGATGTCGCCAAAAACAATTGGGATGGATTAGCCATAGGTTCAGCTCTTGCAGGTACAGGATTGACAATAGGCGAAAATGTTGTCGGGATGGATTCACAGGCTGTTATTAAGGATGGACATATTCTCGATACGGTTGATCTAAAAAATCGTGTAAGATTATTCCAGGATCACCAGATTGATGGATACGGAGCAACTATTGTCCAAGCGAATGTTGAAGACACAAGATTGGGTGTACAAGAATACGCTATAGAAAAACTTGGCGTTGAAATTGTAGAACTCAAATGGGGACAGGGTGCCAAGGATATTGGTGGCGAAGTAAAAATTAAAGATCTGAAGAAAGCCCAGTTGCTTTATAAACGCGGCTATGTCGTTATACCAAATCCGACCGATCCCAAGGTGATAGAGTCTTTTAATGACGGTAATTTTAAGGAATTTGAACGACATTCCCGTGTAGGTATGGTTAACGAGGAAGATTTTGCCAAAAGAGTTGAGGAACTTCGCAAAGCCGGCGCGAAATATGTTACCCTGAAAACAGGCGCCTATCGTCCTGCTGATCTTGCGAGAGCAATCTCATATTCTACCAAATATGGCATTGATCTTCTTACTGTTGACGGTGCAGGTGGTGGGACGGGAATGAGCCCCTGGCGAATGATGAACGAGTGGGGAGTACCGATTGTTGAGTTGCATTCATTACTGTATCAGTATGCTCAACAACTGTCGGACAAGGGAATGAATGTACCGGCGTTGGCACTTGCTGGTGGCTTCACTTTTGAAGACCAGATATATAAAGGTCTTGCGCTCGGTGCACCATTTGTTAAATTAATCGGTATGGCACGCAGCGCGATTGCTGCGGTAATGGTCGGTAAAACCATAGGTAAAACTATAGCAAACAATGAAGTTCCGGTCTATGTTGAAAGATTCGGTAATACTATTGATGAAATATTCGTTACTGCTGCCGATCTACGGAACGAACTTGGCAATGAAGCATTTGACAAACTTCCTACCGGTGCAATCGGACTTTACACCTACTATGAGAGACTTGCACAAGGACTAAGACAGCTCATGTGTGGCAGCCGCAAGTTTGCTCTTGAACACCTCGAGCGTGACGATATTGCGTGTTTGACGCACGAAGCGGCAGATATAAGCGGTATCCAATATATTATGGATGCCGATCAGAAAGAAGTTGAAAAAATCTTAAGCAGTTAGATAATAAGTGATTGATAAAAATATGTCTAATCACAAAGACAAGTATGATGAAAAGCTCCCTGTTGCGCTAATAAAGCGTGACAGGGAGCTTGATTGTTTCTATGAAGTTTCTAATCTATTTAATGATTATGAACTAACTATTGATCAATTGATCAGAAAATTAATTGAAGTCATTCCGAATGGATTTGAGCATCCCGATCTCTGTAAAGTAAAAATAGATATTAAAGATGAATCGTGGTGTTCACCCGATTTTGTAGAATCATCCTTTAAAAGATCAATAGCTCTTAATATCCATGACGAAACGCTGGGTAAGATTACTATTGCATACTTAGATACTTCCTCTTCATTCACTGACACTTACTTATTTGCTGAAGAAGAGAAATTGATCAATTTGATATCCCGGCGGTTGAGCAATAACCTTCAAATACGTCGCATTCTCGATGAAATTGAAACAGGAGCCATACCTGCTAATATTGAAAATGGTTTATCCTCCAAAGGTTGGCGAATCGGACTGGATTTCATTCAAAAATATAATCAAAACCTTTACCATAAGATTGTTTATAAAATGATGGTAAATTTATGTCTGCGTGGTGTTATTGATGAGGCAGAGCTATTACGTTTTGGGCAAAAGTATCATGAAACTTCAGGGCTTATCCAGGAACCGGTAAACCAAATCAAGTCCGGATTATCGGGAAGCGAAGAAAAAATCTACGAAAAGGCTTTCGATCTTGTTGCTCAACATTTGAAAGACGAGGAAATTCTTGCCAGTATTCATCAATGGATGCGGGACGCTAAGCATGGCTTGTTCATCAGGAATCTTATCCATCCAGATTGTTCTATGCAAGAGATTGTAGAAGCTGTTCGTTATTTTCACAATCTCTCTCATCAGGACATAGAGCTACCCAGGTTACTCCTTGAAAATGCTATCGTCAGGATGATTCGTTTTTTATTTTCTGAACAGATGGATTTCATAAGAATTGCCAAAAAACACATAAATATACATGATTTTCATCGTTTGATTTCTCATACTATTTACCTGCCCGACAGTCATGGCAGAATGGGTAATAAGGCTTCGGACTTGTTTCTTGCCTCATGTATTTTATCAGGCTCCACAAAAGAAGCATACACAACACCAAAGGTCGAATATCCAAAAACTTGGCATATTACTTCAAATGGTCTCTACGATTGCCTTTCTCATAATGGTATGCTCGATGAACTGTCAGAGCATAAGTACAAGGATATTCAACAAATACGTCTGGAATATCCGTTTATTAAGCGCTTGTTCCGGGATTCCTGGGTCCCTCCGTGGATGGAATCAACTTTAAGAACTGCTTTGGAAGAATTTGAGGATACTCCGATCATCATTCGAAGTTCAAGTTTGCTAAGCCAAATGGTAGGAATAAAATATCTTGAACAATACCGATCAAAAATTCTGGCAAACCAGGGATCGAAACAGGACAGATACAAGGCGCTGCTTGATGCTGTACTAGATGTGTATGCTTCAACTTTTGCACCTGAGCCAATCAAATACAGAGCCGAACATGGTTTACTTGATTTTAACGAAGAGATGGCTGTTATCATACAAAAGGTAGTTGGAAAAAGAGCGGGAAAATACTTCTTCCCGTTATTATCCGGTTCAGCATTTATCGAATCAAAACTAAGGCGTGCGACTGACAGTACACAGGATAGAGCAATTATTAAACTTGTACCTGGATTGTGTCTGGAAGACATCGACGAAATCCCTGGAGCGTTTCAGGCAAGTTTTGAGGTGGTTTACTCTGATTTGGCATGCAAAGGAATTAAAAAGGATGTTGTCAAATGTAAGCTAAACACTATCCAGGTAATAAACCTGGAGACAAACCAGGTTGAATCAATTGAAATACAACAACTTCTTGATAATTGCACAAATATGGACTCTGAATACAAGATTCTAAGTTCAATTCTATCCTCGGATATACGAGAGAAATTAAACATTGGTAAGAATTCATCCACCTCTGCAACGGAAAATATCCCAAATGATGAGAATCAACAAAATCCTGATCATATCAATCAAATTATTAGTGTTCTTGGAGCTTTAAAAGAAGTATTTAACTCACCTCTTGAAATCACTTACGCCTTTGATTGTGATAAATTCTATTTGCTACGATGCAGCTATAGGTAGAGTACACTCTTTCTTAATCTGTCAATTGCATGGTACACCAGAGTAACTTTCACAAAGTAAAAGTGGGTCACACTCCCTCATTGTTTGTTTCTCCAGTAGTTTTCCACTGACAGCCATTCCTAACGATTGGTTGATCCAATTACAATTTGCATTCGAGTAAAACAGCTCTCTCAAACTGTTTATACCATTAACAAATAAGTCGTCAATTCAAGCTTACCCTGTCCAGGTTATATGACTGTTTGACTTCGGAGTTAATTGGATAGATTTAGTCTGAAGTCAAACACGCTTCACGCTGCTGACAGCCGGGTAAAAATCATCTGTCATGAAGGTAACTTCAGCCAGCAATTGGCGTTGCTGAGTGGCTTTAAACACTGTGCCGGGGAGGTCGTTGTAATCATGGACGATGACCTGCAGCATCCTCCCGAAGATATCAATCGTTTGATAGATGTTCTTAACAATAACAAAAATCTTGATGTTGCCATAGGCTCCTATCAACTCAAACATCACACACCGCTTCGTAATCTGGGAACCTGGTTGATAGCCAATATGACCAGGAGAAGGTACGGTCTTGACAATGGATTGAGGTTTTCGAGTTTTTACGCTTTACGCGGTTCGATTGCCAGGAAAATCTGTAATATGTCGGAGGTACGCCCACGAATCGGTCACCTGGTCTTGTCGGTCACCCCAACCGCGCCGGAAATGTTGCTGTAACCCACAATCAGCGTATGCATGGGCGCTCAGGTTACAATGTAAACAACCTGTTCACCAGCTTTATGGATTTTGCCCTTAGTGGTGTATCGTTATCAATGAGAATCTTTATATGTCTTGCTGTCATTGCCATTGCCGTAAGCGGTACGGTTGGCACCTATATTAAGGTAAAGGGTCTTCTCGATGGTCATTCAACAATTGTTCAATTGTTGTTGGCAATGTGTGGTTCGATTATTTCCGGGATTGCCATGGCTGCAATATGGATGATCAGTAATTAGGGTCTCCTGAAAAAGTATTTTTCAGGCAAATATGCGCTTTCAGACTTATTAAATCTTCTTGGTTATTTTGCATAAACCATGTTTTTCTGTTCTTGGCAGTAATACTGTAGCAAAACATACCC
>JAVCCM010000167.1 GCA_030765455.1 Candidatus Electryonea clarkiae
CTTCAATATAGCACGCCAAAAGTGATAATTGGAGCTATTGCCGCAGGAATGCGAATTGTCCAAAAAATATGGACTATTCGCATTGAAAAACTGGACGAGAAAGGTACTCGTGAAATATCCGGGCTAGGTTTCCTCAATACTCTCACCCTGACTGGCTGTACCAACTTCCGGACAATATGAAACGTATAAATTATCTTCTTTATTGATATAGCAGTGCTAACAAATGAATTCGCATGACTATAAGGAATTTCATTTGATACATGGGAATGTAGGGGCAGGATTTATCCGCCCGTGATTGAGTCAATAGGATAGGGCGGATAAATCCTGCCCCTGCAACATGCGAACTTATTTCCGAGCGTTGCTATAATTGCTGTGAAATGTTTGGATTGCATGAATCTGCCTTTATTGACTGTTAATATTCCTTATCAATTTATCCATTAAAAAAGTCCATAGCAAAGCATTGATCTCTTATTCAAAAAATCGCTTTGGAAATAAAGAGTTAGATAAAAGGATTATCTCAAACATTATGCTGATCAGTCCAGGATACTTGTATTCGTGCTAATTCAGTTCCGTCTTCTACACGGACGATACTATGACGGCTGAGCCTATTCTTTTCGATATCCGTATTGTTGATGCAGCGTGCTTCTGCCTCATCACCATAACGAGCTTCAGCACGGAACAGGATATCCACATCTGCCGGTGATAATCCTTCACGTTTTTCCAGGGGAATACTTTCAAGAGCCCAGCTTAAGTAATGGGCATTGTTAACATGATTGTTGAAGTCCAGATCGCTTTCCCGCACCTTAAATGTAAGAGCATACTCATGATTTTTAAGACGCGGCAGGGAACGACTGGAAAATTCCAGTGCTCGTTCTTTCCTCGGTTCATGTTCCAGGTTGACGTAATCAGGAAGTGGATCCATCTTCCGCGATTCGATATTTAGTGCAACCCAAGCGCTTGTCGCCACTCCGCAGGCTTCACCCTTATCTGTTTTCAGGAGGAAATCACGTGACGCGATATATTTCTCTAAACCGGTAGGCCAGGTCTCAATCAACAGTGTTTCACCCATCCTTGGATATCGTGTCATCGAAATCTTCAGGCGGGTAAGCACCCAGGCATAACCGTCTTCGTACAGACGGTATCCGGAGAGGTTCATCCCTTCGGCATGATGTCCGGCAGCATCCTGGAGGAAATCCGCAATAACCGCAATAGAAACACGTGCATCCGGGCGGACTTCATAATCACGAATTTTATATGTCTCTTTCCAGATCTCAGCGATTTTACTCATAATTGACCACAAATTTACTTGAACATGGATTTTACTATTCTCATCAGATTTTTCGGCAAGAACTCGGCGGCGCTGTTGGCTACTTCAAGGATATGCTTGATGTCGTTGAAGACATCTGTGTCACCAGCCCAGTGTTTTCTTACTCTTGCTTGTATAGCAACATCATCGGAGTCGAGGAACTTATTTAATGCCATGGCGATCACAATTAGATCATCAATCCATCCGGCTATTGGGATAGCATCCGGAATTATATCAATAGGAGATATGACATATATTATCCCTGCAATCAATGCCCCTTTATTGTCTGGTGGGATTGATTTGTCTAACAGCATTCTTACTGCAAGGTGAAATAAATTCGGTAGAAGTGTAAGATAGCTGACAAGAATATCATATTTGGTTTTACCTTGCTCGTCATTGTCCAGCCGATGTTTCTTTAGCTGCTTTTCAATAATTCTGTTGAGTTTTTGGTAAAAATCCTCATAATAGTCTTTGGAATCCTCAAATTCATTTTCTTCATCCATCTTCCTCGTCCTCCACGAATCAGCATTATCTTATTTATTCCACTACAAGTTATTCAAAAAAAAGCCTAATGCAAAGCATCGGACTTTCTAAAGATCAATCGGTGACGATCCATCAGTAACCGAACAGGCTCTACTCTCCCACAAGGTCTCCCATTCAGTCAGTCAGTCAATCGACTGATCGGTGCTGGAGGGTTTTACATTACTGCTCCAATTGATTAGCATCAATCTAATAAAGCTATTAATATCAAGTAATTACTTTCGTAATTATTAGGCTCTCCTGGCACTTGACAAAACGCTCTTTTTTTCTTATTATATATGCAGCCATCCTAAAGTCTTGAAAAGCAGTTTATGGTCAGAGTTCCCGGTTCAGGTTCAGCGACTGTATTTAACATGCGTGACGAGGGTTTTGATGCATTATCAACAATCGTTCAATAAATCGCTTTCTTTCCAATTCATTCTTACAATTTTCTATCCAATTCATTCCTTAACCACATATGCTGTTTTTAAGATTAACGATATAACAATTGTTATTGCCTGTTTCCATGGGAGTTCACTATGCTCTTCGTTTTGAGACATCGTATTCTTGCTAACTATTTGATTGCAATTTTTTATTTCGCAGTTGCTGCACTTTCTTTCTCTCAGACTGTAGAGATCACTTATCCTGAACCATTAGTAATAAGACATGTGATTCAGGACGGATCAATTACATTTCTGGGTGCAGCAGACGCTTGCGAAGATCCAAATGTAAATCCAGATGAGAATATCGCATGGATTTCGCAGCGAGGAGTTCCGATGAGCAGGATGGGATCGAGTGCAGAATTTGAGTGGTTTGATCCTTGTGTGGATACTGTTGTTGCATTTTGTTCTTTCGCTACACCGGCAAGAAGAGTCATAATTGCAATGGATGGAACCAATTTTCTCCAACCTATTGGTTACTCTGCCCCAGCCTTTCATGATTCTGTTGGAAATTACCAAAGAAACATTAAAGGTGAAGAAGTAATGATTGAGATCCTATTTGAGGATGCAGCAGGGAATCAACCCTACCCTGATAATGTAGATACAATGTTTTATGCTATTTCTCCAAATCCGGTCTTCTATGGTGATAGAACTGGTTATCCAGGTGGTAGTATTATTAATCCGGAAATTGTATGGTACGGGAACAAATGGCATGCAAGGTGGTATATCGCTCTACCAGATACAGGAATGTATCAATATACTGTTGACACAGGGACATGGGCTGTCGAATGGCCCCATAGATGGTTTACTTGTCCAACCCTGTTTAATTATTATTCCATCGAACCTGACATAGAGTCCATTTCCCTCATGACTGCATTACCTGAGGACGAAACTTATATACCTGATTTCGAAAGTCATTTGGAGTGGCCGTCCACATTTGATTCGCCGTTAATTTCGACTACAGGTGGAGATTATCATTCTGAGATCTTTAAAAGGCCTAAACAATCTGGTCAACAAAACTACCCATACGCAAATTTATTTCTTGTTAGACCTATTTTTACAGGAGTTCCATACATAGATGATTTAAGGATCATGGCAGAAGTAAAAACATCATTAACTGATAATTTATCAGGAGTGAAATCTAATTCTTCAACAAATGGTAGAAAACTTCATATACGAACATCCAGTCTTACAAATAATGATATTGAGATCAGTGATCCACTTGAATCTGAATCAACTTATATCGCAAAGAGCGTCACATCAACATTTCTGCCCAATACGAATGATGAAAAGATTCAAAAATTTAATTTTCATGTTCGTTGGAAATATAAGGTAGAGAGACCCGTTTCCCACCAAAATCAGTACGTTCCTCCAGAGGGTTGGAATAATTTTGATTCAGATTATAATACAAATGAATCTACTGCTATTTATATGGGTCATAAACAACCTACTGAAGATGATTTAGATACCCTTGGTAGAACCGGCCCGCAAATGTTAAAATTTGTAATAGATATGCTAAGTGATGTGGCGTACAATAATCCGGAATATTATCATGATACAGATGAAGAGATAATGTACCTATTGTTTGAGATATCAAGATTAGATAAGCGATATAGAGGCGAAACTCTATTTTGGGAAGTTCCTATTTCTGATGTAATGGATATGATAATAAAGAATTATAATAATAATAGCCTCAACCCTTTGGAAGTAAACTGTGTTGATATGGCAAAGATTTATGGATGGTATGGAAAAATACTCGGAGTGGATAATATTCAGGCTTTAAGAATTGTACCTCCAAATACTCAATACTGTATACCTGCAATTTATCTAAATCTTCACTATCCAATACTTGAAAATTTATTAAACAACAATCCATTTTATTTAAGCTCAAATGAATCTATAATAAAAAATTGGCCATATCCGTACGAACCTGAGCGTATACTCAATCCAGACTGGACTATTGAAAATGGTCGATCAGGATTTGGGATGCATTGTATATTGTACACAGATAATATCTTCATACAAAATTCTGCACACAGATTATATGATTTTGATCATCTTTATGATGCAACTATAGTATCCATAAATCCGCCATCCGATACAATACCCGGAACGTGGCAACCAGATTCTTTGATTAATGTTACAGGAGAATATTATGACGAATCTGTTAGGGATGTAACTTTTCCATACCCAAAAAGTGAATTAAGTCAAAGCACATACGAGAGAACTTTCCGTAATCTATTTGTACGTTAAAATAAGGAGGAAGTCATTATGGTTGGCAGATATTTATTTATTGTTTACAAAGTGACGAATGGAATTATAATTAACTTAAAGTGTAATATCTTATGTTTTTCATTTGTTCTTTTTTCCATTGCATCATATTCTTCAGCATCTGTAGTAGATTCTATGTGGGCAGATCCATGGGTGCAAGAAAGATTGGAAGAATCAGATTTTGATGAATGGCCCAATAAATATGGAACAATTAAAGGTCCAATACTATTACATAATATTATTCAGAGTTATTCTTCAGATACAGTTAAAATAAATGCTGGTGATGCTAATTGTTCAATTACGACAGATAGCATTTTTATAAGTGTAAATCTTTATAATAATTGTTATGATGCACAAAGAATGTTTTTCTGTCACAAAGCATTCAATATGGCCCATTTTTATTCAACAACTAATGATAGTTTATACGGCGATGTATGTGAGTACTACAATTATGGAGATCGAATACGAATTGTTATGGTGAAAAATAATCATGGTTATAATTTACTAACTGAACTTGATAGCGTAACAGTGGATCAAATTATGGATGATATTGAATCAGCAGTTGATAACAATCCAACGCTTGATAATCTCAACGCCAGCTTAACCAGGCCAATTGTTGAGGAAGTAATACTACCGGACACTTTATTCAGAAATTGGGTGCTCCCACGGGGATTTGAGGTTAAGGTATTATTTCAGAATCAGGATGAGATTTTATCAACAATCATAAGATTAACATGCGATACGTTTGAGGAATCCAGGCGTGTAAGGCATGCTGAAAATGATACCTTTCGGCTGGGAGATTATGGATACCAATATGGTACGCTGCAAGGTGATCTTTCCGGAGTTCAAGAAGCGACTTTATGGATAATTGCGACAAATAAACGTGGCGAATCCTGCGATACTACAATTACTTTAACACCTTAAGGAGGGATGAAAAATGTATCTGAAATCTTTCAGGGTATTAGCATTATTAGTATTCATTCAGCAAACAGGATACGCAGATATTATTGGAAAAACTCTTGTCCCGGCAAGAATTTCTAACGAGTTTTCCATAACCGTAAGGATGCATCATCCGATCAATCCTCCATTGGAAGTTTATTTGAAGAGTACCGCAGAATTATCCAAATATTTTTACTTTGATCAAACCTACAATGCGGCAAAAGTATCGCCAGAATTCGAGCAGATGATCAATAAAAAATCCGGTGAAAACGATGGGCAATGGCTCTTTAATTCAAGTTATGGCGATAAACTCTGTTTCAATATTGCATCCCACACAAAAAATATTTCTAACTTCCAGATAGAAGTAAACGAAATCCCTGATACCGATTCCGATGGTACCTGGATTGAAGCGACCATATCAGGAAACTTACTATATAGCGCTGAGAAAACGCGTGATGTGGCAAATCTTATTGTCTCAATGGCTTCAAGCGTAGTTCCCAGTGCAAAGAACGAATATGAGTGTACAATTCTATTTGAGGAAAATGTCGAAAGTATTTTCGGTGATGAATTAGATCAACCGGATGTAGGCGGAGGTGGTGGAGCTTTGGATGTTGGGTGTTGCCTTCCCTGCACCGACAATGACGAACTTATGTGGATTTTCCGTATCGATCCATGGTTAAATGCCAGTGGTTCGATCTACTTCTGTATTGATCCTGATTCTTTATTCGGTAGAAACCTTAGAATAGTAGCTTTGTTTGATCTGCCTTGTGGGAATTGGGGATTCTTTAATCAAATTTCCTTATATGATCTTGCAGATTTATATCCCTATCGCAATATGGGATTTATTACTAAACCTCATACTGTTCACGGACCGGGAGAATGGCAGTATGAACGTGATGTTTACTGTACATTCTTCTGGGAAGAAGATGGCAGCATCAATAAAATACATATTCGTATTCACGGTTTATCTGGTTGGGATGTGACACTCTACTGCTACGCATCAGATTGTGGTCCTGTTGAAGGCGGAGGAGGCGAGTTGAACGAGAACGAGATAGTTGGCGATATATTTCATAATAAATTGCCTGCCCTATTTACCGGCATGGAAGATGAATCATGCCTGGAATATGGCAATTATCCCGGTATGCAGATAAGGCAGCTCACATTTGATAAGGATTATACAACGGATCTTTTCCCCAAGATGTTATCAAGTGATAATCTGGCGCCGAAAGAGGTTGAAATAACATGCACAACGAACGAAGAATGGATTGACTCTTTAGCCTATGCGACATTTTTAATAAGTCCACTACTCGCTGATGCAGGCGAAGATGACAAGGTTATTTTGAATATTGCATGTGATGAAGCTGATTCATCCGGAACATATCAGGTCGAAATAGATCCTGAAAAACCATGGATACCAAAATTTGTTTATTTTGGAAAAATTACCCCTTTAAATGATGCTTACACGGTTTCAATGGAAATTGTGGAAGGTGATTATGTTGTATTCGATCAAGTGAAGATAGTTTCAGATTCAATTCACTTACCTGTTAAGATCAATATTGCACCAAGATCGTTAAAGCTATCTACCCCCAGAACTGTCGGAATGCCAATTGACTTGCTTATTTCGGCTGGATTTCTATCAAGTAATGATAAGAACGATGTAGGATTTAAAGTTTGGTTTGAAAACATAAATGATGAATCAATTACGGATACAATTAATATTACCCAGAACAATGAACTCCCCACATTATTGGGAAACGAAGCACATCATTTGATATATGCAGACCAGAAATGGATACCTGAAAATCCAGGAAAATATCGAGGATATGTTTTGCTTACACCTGAATCTAATTACTATAGACATGATGATAGCTTAGCTACTTTTATTTTCGATGTAGATCCCTCAGGAATCTTAGCTTATGGTTCACCAAACATTGATCAAAGTACAATATGGTATAATGAATCAGACAGTTCATTGACAAGCGCAGTTCATTTCCAGGCACAAGATACTATTGGGATCACGTTATTGGAAGTATTATCCTGTTGGCTGAAAGACGGACCTGCAACCTTGAAAATCCAAAGCAATGATAATAATCAACCTGATACAAATATAGTCAATCCTATACAAATTGCCGTTACAAATGATGATTTGTTTCCGAAAAAACTATCGACTTCTATCCAATTCGATTCTGTTCTTGTTGGATTAACAGATTTTTGGGTTATTGTTGAATCACCAATGTTCGGTGCGTCCCTTTGTCAACATAAGCTCGGTTCGCTTGACAGGAACCATTTCAGGATAGAAAACGATACATTACGTGAGGAGTTCGGTGATTGGTTGATTGAAGCACGCGGAATTCAAGGAGGTACTGTAGTATTTGGGGATATTCACGGTTCATGGACAGCGGAAAATAATCCGTATGTCTTGACTGATGATGTTGAAATTCCTATTGATTCAACACTTAATATAAATCCCGGAGTTACAGTTTTATCATTAGGTGATTTTCAATTTCAGGTTGAAGGAACTTTGATAGCAGAGGGTACAGTTGACTCACAAATATTTTTCGGAACCGTTCCTGGTGCGGGTGCATGGGAAGGATTATTATTTTCAGAAGTTTCTGAAAACAATAGCCTGATTAACCTCACTATTGATGGTGGCGACTATGGTATTTACGCATTCAAGAGTGAATTTGATTCATTGAACTACCTTACTATTCAGAATTGCGGTGTCGGCTTTTCGTCCGAAAACGTGGATTATGATCTCTATAATAGTATGATAGAATATTGTAATGAGGGTGTTTATGCTTACTTGGGCAAGCCAGAGCTTTTCAATGTCGAACTTACGAGAAATTATGGACATGGCGCGTATTTAGATAATATCTATGTTGGCGGACTTTATGAATGCCATATACATGATAACGGACAAAGCGGAATGGCTCCGGGATTAGTTCTCTTTAGATCTTCTCCGGATATTGAAGCATGTATAATTGAAGACAATCCCGATAATGGAATTCTTATCATCGAATATTCAGATCCCATAATGAATACATATCCTTCTGGTTATGGTCAAACTAATGTTATACGCAACAATGGTCCTCGAACCGAAGGCGGCGATCCACTTCAGCATGCTGAGATACAGATAATAGGTGGTTCCCTGCCTCTGATCTATGATGGTCATAATGATATTTACGATGATGATGCAGGATTGTTAATGCACAGAGTTACCCAACAAGGTGATCCAATGTTGTACGTTGATGATAATTACTACGACTCACCATTGGAAAACGGGCCAGGAACATGGTTTCAGCAGATTGCGGATTTCCAATTTTCACCAATTGATTCAAGCCGGAATAATCCTGAAGTAATGACCGAAAATCAGGCTGATCTTGCATTCGAATCAGCTTTGGAATTAGAGAAAGACGGTGACTTCGAGGAAGCGTTTGAAGCATACCTTGAGATAATTGAGACATATTCAGATTCAGCGGCTGCTTTCAGATCACTCAGACGAATAGTCGGCATTGGGCTCCAGTGGGAAGACGGTCTGTCAGAAATTCGTTCGGAATTGCTCGACCTTGATGAAGATGATTTCAGTGATTTGATGCTGTTTGATGCAGCAAATCTTGCAGTGCGGTGTCTTGCCTACATGGGGAATTATGTCGTTCCGCTTTCAGAATATGCAGAGAATATTGAAAATCCTGTATCCGAACTTGATTCAGTTTTTGCTGTCATTGACTCACATCGTGTTGCCCTGGATGCTGAGCTGGAGATGTTTAAAATTGCACGTGGAAGCATGGGAGAAAGTCTAGACCGTCTGGCGCTTGCACAACGGCATCAATCTCAATATATCGACCGATCACTCGCTCTGATCAACAGCCTTGCGACATACGATAATCAACGGCAATACCCGGAAAGAATCGAAATCCCGGATAATTTCGAGTTGGGCAGTGCATATCCCAATCCGTTCAATCCGACCATTAGTATTAACTTTGGACTTCCGGAAAAGGCAAATGTTAAATTATCAATTTACAACATTCTTGGACAGCGAGTTATTCAGCTTCTCGACGGACCCATGCAAGCTGGGTATCATGTAGCACGTTGGGATGGTAGTTCAGATTCCGGTTTGGAAGTCTCTTCAGGAATGTATTTCGTTTCTATGGAAGCAAAAAGCTATAAAAAAGTAAAGAAGATCGTGCTTCTAAAATAAGGACAATTGACCGGCAAGTTAGAGTAATATTATTTAATAACAAAAACCCGGCATGTGATATGTCGGGTTTTGTTATTAAAATAATCCATCGGCGCATAGCGACTTATCACGACTGGACAAGACTGTATAGAAGTGAAAGACCCCGCAGCAAGCTACGGGGCATCAAAGCAGATTTGCCGGAATATCCTTCGGACCCATATTCCGACTGTCTAATCGTAACGAAGCAAGCTTCGGGGTATTGAACCCCTCTCGCGATAATAAAGCTTTACCTATAAGCATCTTTTCGGTCTTTAATACTTAGAACGTATATGGTTTCCTGCTTGTGGTCAAGACGACAGAATATTCGCCAACGGCTTATACGTATCTTAAAGACACCTTCAAAACGTTTCCCTTTCAGTGGTGAATGACTGATGATCAGAACATTCTCAGACAGCCACTTCAAACGGCGCTCAATGCCAGCCTGCTCAGAAACGGGAACAATCTCCAAATCACCAACGAATCTACGCTCATATAAAAGCCGGTAGCTCACTTCATTGTCCAGACCTCTTCATGGGAGATATAATCATCCGAGACGATTCGGGCTTCAATTTCAGAGGCGAAATCCGGATTCAATTCTGTCTCTTCAGCTAAAACTTCTTGAACTACCTCACGGGAGGAATCGGTTGATCCGGACCCACTGGGAGAAATCAATTATAACATTGAAATAAACAGTAGTTTCAGAACGGGTGACGGGAATGATGAAAATCAGGAACTGTTTTACGAGGGAATTACGGATACGTTCTACGCGATCAATTTGCCTGTAGAATTGGAAATCGAGGAGTGGACTAATCTTGTAACCACGTGGCGTGTCAAAGCCGTTGCCGGAGGTGATGCTGTATTTTCAGATCACGAGTTTCATTTTACCATTGAGCCATACACAAAAGTTGAAAACATGGAATTCGATAATTCGCCAACGGAATTTGAAATTACTTCAATTTTTCCAAATCCTTTCAACCCGGTATTGTCGATCAAAATTTCACTGCCTGAACTGTCTCATTTGAATGTGTCGGTTTTTAATGTTACCGGTCAGGAAGTAGCATCAATTGCAGACAGAAATTTCGATACCGGATACCACAACCTCACATTTAATGCAGATAATCTTTACAGCGGCATTTATTTCATTAATGCAAGCGTGGCTGGAAAAATGAATGACGTAAAGAAAGTCGTTTTGGCAAAATCGAGTAGGGTGAGGCGGAGTGATCTACTTCGCCTCATCCCTCTCACAGAACCGTACGTACGGTTCACGTATACGGCTCCTGTTTACTTTCCCTTGATACTTCAGACAGAAAACCCTGTTTTCACATCAGACATATTGAACAGACCAACATCTGCGAAGTGTTTGTTTGGCAGTGCATAATGAACCAATGGGCTGCGTGAGTTCGACCAGGATTGCATCTTGATCGA
>JAVCCM010000139.1 GCA_030765455.1 Candidatus Electryonea clarkiae
AAAATGGATAGTGTTAGTGCTACAATCTGTCACGACGGAGTTCCTCCTTTTGGTTGGTCTAACTATTAACAATATAAGGAGTTTACAGAGCTCCGTCGTACTCTCTTATGAAATATCCGGGTTAGCTCTTTAAAGAACAATTACCAAGATTAGGAATTTGCGCGGTTCGGAGACCCGCGCCTACATAACTATCACGATCTATTAAAACTTAATTTCAGAAAGTTTTGTATTTCACTTACGATCAACTGTACGATATTTTAAGCTTTGTTCGCTTCGAAAACATTGGTGGGTTCTGATTGATGAAAGGTATTGCTGTTTTTATAATTATCGCGCTGACAATTTATACGAGCGCGAGCATTTACATCTATCTCAATATCTCGCTTGCGGCGGCATTCAGTGGAACATTGGGTTGGATATTTCGAATAGTGCTTTTGATCATGTTCATATCCTATCCGCTTGGGAAGACATTACATGGCATCGGGAAAGACAGTCTTGGTCTCCCCTTTTCATGGATCGGCTCATACTGGATCGGTGTAATGTTTTACACCCTGCTGATATTTGGCGTTAAAGATATATTTCTTTTAATCAATCATTTCGCCGGATGGATTCCCCCAGATTACTTTTATACCCTACTGGCAAGCCGGATTTATATCGGCGTGATTTTCGGATTCCTTTTTATTCTATTCATATATGGAACTATCCTTGCCCGGAACCCGGAATTTGTTTCATATGATATTGCTTTTGACAATTATCCGGCTGATAAATCACCAATGAAGATGGTGATGGTGTCTGATGTACATGCCGGGGTCCTTATCGGGCAAAAGCGGGTCGAGAAAATGGTTTGCGATATCAATGATCAACAACCGGATATCGTTCTGATAGCAGGTGATTTCCTTGATGAACCGGTAAAACATCTGCTTGGAATGGAAGAAATTCTGAGGGGTATTAATTCAAAACACGGCACCTACGCGATCCTGGGAAATCATGAATATTATTACGGCGTGGAACCATCTATTGAATTTCTAAAGCGATCCGGAATGAAGGTTCTGCTGGACGAAGGAACGGTTATTGATAGCAGCATCGTTTTGATCGGTCTTGGTGACCTTTTAACTGCTGACCGTACAGGAAAACCAGTAAAATCATTGGAAAATATAATAAATGAATTTCCTGATCATTTACCGGTAGTTTTAGCGGAGCATACTCCGACGAAGGTCAAAGAAATCGCGGAAAAAGGTGTGGACCTGATGCTCTGCGGTCATACTCACGGTGGTCAGATCTGGCCAGCATCTATTCCTGCCGGGCTCGCCAACGATGTCCTCACCGGAATAAAACGGATTAACGATAAGATGTGGGTAATTGTCAGTAATGGTTACGGCACCTGGGGTCCACCAATAAGAATAGGCGTACCACCGCAAGTGGTAACGATAAATTTTTCAAGATCGTGAGACCCGTATTTAATTAGCTCGATCTGCCCCTGTTTGACTTATCCACCTTTTGGCGGATTCTCAATCAGGGTTTTTCTTTTGTCGATAATACTAATAATTATTCCCCTATCTGTTGTTAAATTGTAAAAGGTTTGTTATATTTTTAGTTGTGTGAGTGGTCAGATGGATGTGGTGTTGGAATAGTGAGTGATATGAAGAACGAGGGGTGGGGTGGCTCGACTGCTCGCTGTCGAGTGTCACTTTTTAGACAGAGATATTGAGAATATCATAAACCTGAACAATACGTAGATTAAACCATGTTTGACGAGCAAACATGGCCACCTGCAGGTTGTAACAGGAGATAAGTATATGTGGCTAATCACAAGAACAATGAAAATCTATATTTCGTTTCTCATGTTGGTTCTATTCATAGTTATTTCAGGATGCGAATGTGAAGATGAATCTAATAATGGCTTGTCCGGTCCATCAGAATCAGATTCCTTATATTATCAAATAAATATGGATTTCTATTATACAACCTTGAATAGCGATGATCCGGAATCATCATCTGTGAGTATTGAAATTGGAAAATTTACCAATATAAATGAGAGGGAGTATATCTTTGAACCTGACGAGTATTTAACTGATATAAATGTCCGATGGGGAAGTATCACCAGGAATGAAGCAACAAGTATAAATAAATATATTTTCAATATTTCTGAATCTTCATTCGCTGATTCACTTGAATTGAATATTGATATCAATGAGGAACTGGTAATAAATCAGAATATCTATGTTCCAGAACCATATGAGGTTTCCGGGATTCCTGATGATCGCACTATGCATGAGAACGAAACAATGGAAATGAGCTTAACTGGTTCAGATTATTTTCATAATGCCTGGGTTAAAATCTATGATCGTTCCGATGAGGAAGAACGCATAGCTAGTGGAGATTTAAAGGATGACATGAATTTCTACTGGTTTGTACCGAATATTGGTCTTGATTCTCTGCGAATTGAAGTTGAATCTCATGTTGTAAACGCTTATATGTGGCCGCCAATGTCCGAATTTGACATCTTATCTGATTGGGAGGTTTCAGGAAACTTTTACATAGAGGTTGAATAATCATTATTTTACATATGTGCTAAATCAAAATCAGTTGGCTGCGTCAATAAGGAATCATTACGACTTCACATAGTCATGTTTGAATGCCTTGCATGACAGGGCGTTCGATAAGGGATATATCACGCTTGATGAAAAGCTGAGGGTGGTTGTCGGGACAACGTTGAGGCTTCAGGCTGTGAATGATCAGTTTGTTAGACGAAGTTTTATAAATTTCGAGGGCAGGAAAATCCTGAATCCGGAGCGGTTCGATTTGGATAAAGCAGCTTTGGAATGGCATCGAAACAGTGTTTTTATAGGATAAGAGATACAAATTTGCCAAACACCTTTCCTGGAATTAGGTGCTTCTAGGCTAAAGTGTTCGACTAAATACAATGGTTAAGGTGTCAACAAAATGTTCGATCTTCTGACTATTTATGCAATGATATTTTTGAGTGATAAAAATAGAAGCCTTTTTTAACAAGGTCTTCTTGTCATACATTGTGTCACTGTAAGTTAATAATTAAGCTTCAGATCTCAAATTTCAATTGAATTTAGAGAAAAAAGGCCGACAACGTTTCCTGATAATATTTGTTAGGGAAAGCCTCAAACTCATCACGTCGTGAGACAATAGTGCAGCAAGAAAAGGAAAAGAATATCATGGCTAAAATAGAGGGATTTAGGATTAAGAATTACCGAGTATTACAAGATGTGACTCTCGGGAAACTATGGAACATGCAGAAAGCTAGGCCATTGACACCTTTGACCGCAGTTATTGGAAAAAATGGAGTTGGAAAGAGTTCTCTTTTCGACGCATTTGGTTTCCTTGCTGATTGTCTGAAGTTGGGTGTTGAAGAAGCTTGTAATACAAGAGGGCGTGGCGGATTTGATCGTATCCGCTCTCAGGGAAATGATGCACCGATTGAGTTCCAAATATATTACAAACAAACTGGTAATGCACGCCCAATCACTTATGAACTGGCAATTGACACAGATAAAACTAGTCGTCCCTACGTTAAACTTGAACGTCTTCGCCAGCGACGCAAGGGACAGGGGTATGGTAGACCTTACTCTTTTCTTTTTTTAAATGAAGGCAAGGGAGTTGTATGGAGAGGAGAGGAACAGGGGCAACAGATCAACGACGAAGAGTCGGCCTTTGATTTGATCAAAGAAATTTTGAAAGTTGGATCAGGAAAAAAAGAAGAGAGCCGCGAGAAGGCAGTTGTTGAGCTGCAAGACAAACGTAAGCTTGGTATTGCGACACTTGGTGCTCTGAAACAACATCCCAGAATATCGGCATTTCGACAGTTTATCGAAGGATGGTATTTGAGTTACTTTACACCTGATTCTGCACGCAGCCTTCCATTAGCTGGCCCGCAAAAACACTTGAATATTCACGGAGACAATCTCGGTAATGTCGTTCAGTTTATGGAGCGAGAACACCCTAGACGATTTAAAAGTATCCTCAATCGTATTGCTGAAAAAATCCCTGGGATTGACAGGATCGATACCGAAAAGAGTCCAGATAAACGTTTGCTTCTTCGTTTTAATGATAGAGGCTTTAATGATCCGTTTTATGCTCAGCAAATGTCGGATGGCACACTAAAAATATTTGCCTATTTGCTTTTATTGGAAGATCCGACACCTCCTCCGTTCATCTGCATTGAAGAGCCTGAAAACGGTCTTTATCATAAACTCCTTGAGACTTTAGCTGCTGAATTTCGTGAGCACGCTACGGGCAGAAAAAATGCACCCCAGCTCTTTATCACAACACATCAACCATATTTTGTTGATGCCCTTAAGCCTGAAGAGACATGGATTCTGAAAAAAGGACCGGATGGTTTTTCGAGTATCCGCAGAGCAAGTGAGGATCTGACAGTAAAAGCATTGGTTGAAGAGGGATTACCTCTTGGCAGCCTCTGGTATAGTGATTATTTGGATGCGAGGTAAGCCAATGCACTTTGAAATACTTGTCGAGGATGCTTCAGGAAAAATTGCATTGGGTTCTATTATGGAAAAAATTCTGGGTCCCAATAGTCAAGATCACACCTATAGAATAATATCTTATAAAGGTATTGGAAGGATACCAAAAAATTTAAGAGGGACAATAGATCCACAGAAAAGGATTATTCTAGATAGATTACCACAACTACTAAGAGGATATGGGAAAAGCCTTCAAGACTTTGCTGCTGCGGTTGTGGTAGTAGTTGATCTTGATAATAAAGACTGTCTGGAGTTTAAACAAGAAATGATTGGGATTTTGAATAGCTGCAATCCTAAGCCAACAACGCTATTCAGGATTGCGATAGAGGAAGGTGAAGCCTGGTTATTGGGAGATAGAAACGCCGTACAAATTGCCTACCCAAACGCAAGAAGCCAACCTTTAAATACTTATGTGCAAGACAGCATCTGTGGCACATGGGAAAAACTTGCAGATGCTGTCTATCCAGGTGGATCACAGAAGCTTAAACAAATAGGTTACCCCCCTGCAGGACAGGCTAAGTGCGAATGGGCTGAATATATCGCTCCTCACCTAGATGTAGACAATAACCAGTCGAGAAGTTTTCAGGTATTTCGTGATGGAATCAGACATCTAGCGGGAATCTGAACTGAAAAAGGTGGCAAGTGAATCAGAAGCCAGTGTCCTCATAATATGATATTTGCTGTTATGGTAAGACGACGGGGTGGCCCGACTGCTCGTGTCGGATGTCACTTTTTAGACTGAGGCATTGAGAATTTCATGATCTTTGAACTACATAAAACAAACCATGTTTGACAAGCAAACATGACCACATGCCCGTAATCAATGGATAACGAAATTCTGTTGCTGCTATTTTCCATAGTCCATTAGCCATTGCCTTCCTCCCACACTCGAAAACGCTCTGCAATTGCCTCTGGACTTGGAAGCTGGTCACGATAATTTTCCGGCAATTGATTTACGACTGTATAACTGGCAACGCCTATCGGACGGCTGGCTGTTCTCAGCGCATATTCAACAATGGTTTTGTTTTTATTACGTCAGATAATGATTCCGATTGGTGGATTTTCTCCTTCTATACGCTCCTTCGTATCCAGCGCTTCCAGGTAGAACTCCATTTTTCCTTTATGCTCAGGCTTGAAATCGCCAATTTTCAACTCAATAGCGACAAGGCAGCGCAAACGGCGATGGAAAAGCAGCAGATCAACAAAATAATCCTGTCCTCCGACTTCCAACCGGTACTGATTGCCATAAAAGAAAACCGCCCCCCCATCTCGATCAGGAAGTTGCGAAGATTCCGTATCAACGCCTGCTCCAACTGATTTCTCTAACCAGTGGTTGCAGTTTTTCGATAATTGAAAACATCGCACATTCTACACATTTACATATCCCTGAAGGGGATAGATTTGAATAGCCATGGGTGAAACCCATGGAGACATTGATTCTTCCTTTTCAACCCTGAAAGGGTTTTACAGCGAAAACGTAAAACAGATGGATAATATTGTTCATAGTAAGCTTATATAAATCAGTAATCATTATTGTCCAACCCCGTCAGGGTTGGTTCTTCTCAACCTCTGTCCCACAGGTTAAAACCTGTGGCTATTCATATCATTCCCCTTCAGGGAATGGGTCAAACTATACATTTTCGATGGGCGATAGCTATACGCTTTCGAAGAGCGGTAACCGTACAGTTACGATGGGCGATTAGGTGCAATAAAACTCCCGCTCCAGTTCATCCTTGCAACGACTCATAATGAGCAGGTTTTTACTCCAACTGATTTCTGCTACCAGTGGTTGCAGTTTTTCAATGGACGAAAAGGGGCAATAGAACTCCTTTATATTCCAGAGGTTACGTGCGACAAATCCGTTTCTTCCGGGAAATTCCGCTCGCAGATCATTTGCCAGCGTCTCCACTACCGATAGAGACCATATCGTTGACGTCAACGAAATGGTCATCGACGTTGTGTCCACTGTTGAAACAAGCCAGTTTAGCCTTCTCCACAACGGCTTCAAAGTTACGATAGTCACTATATTCCAGCGCTGAGGCAAGGTCACGGCTCGACCAGTACTCGCCCTCCGCATCATTCGTGCGCCGGATTAGTTCAAATGGAGAAACACGCTCATTGGAAAACTTTTCGTTCTCTTTACCCATCTTTGTCGCTCCTGCCGTCACTTACTGTTCATCCAAATTAAGCAACGATCCTAAAATAACCAACAAGTGGTGGGTTGCGCATGAAATGCAGAATAGTTCCTTCTCGCAAAGCCACTCCCTTTTGTCGAACTGTCTCTTAGCCACAGTTTTTGAGGGAGCGAAAGAGTTTTTAAAATTAGTAGGTTGTGGATCATTTAATCTAACTGGAGGCAGTAATGATCCGCAATACACCTTTATGGTCA
>JAVCCM010000006.1 GCA_030765455.1 Candidatus Electryonea clarkiae
AAAATGGATAGTGTTAGTGCTACAATCTGTCACGACGGAGTTCCTCCTTTTGGTTGGTCTAACTATTAACAATATAAGGAGTTTACAGAGCTCCGTCGTACTCTCTTATGAAATATCCGGGTTAGCTAACCTCCTGGCTCTCTTCGCCGCTGTATTCTGAGACTGGGATAGTTGCGAGATGCAGTAAACCATAGTTTGCCATTTAGTATCCTAATTTTCTAATTCTTGAGCTAATCCTTTTCGTGGTAATTAATCCTAAGTGGTCATGTTTTTGTATATTTGAATACACTTCCGTATAGTATGTGAAATCAACATTCTATAATATGATCACAAAGGTTGAAGAAGAAATCATCAGATGAAAACGCGTTAATCAATGAGCTCAAAACTTGCCCAAGTTACCCAAAAGATTTGATAATATCTCTGATCATTCAGTTATGTGCTATGCATGACTACCTTTGTCAGTTTTAGTGACTTCCAAACGAGTATATATTTGACGTTGAAGTTCTGAGACATTTGAGATTGTACCGACGAACCGATCCGGTTGATGAAATATATCAGGATTGCATAAAATATCGAAAGTTCAGTTTCGCTATTCGGGGAAATGAAAAGGTTCTAAAGCTCTTTGCATGATATTCAGAAGGTATGAAATTACAATACCATAGTTTGTAATGGGAACATCCGCTTCCCCGCATTTTTTTATGCGGTTGAGTAGCTGTTTCCTGGTAAAATTACATGAACCGCAATGAATTACCAGTTTGTATTTTTTCAAGCCTTCAATCGATTCCGGGAAATCGGCACCATGGTTATGTGAATAACAGAGTTCACCACCTACTCGTTGATTCAACCATTGAGGGATCTTAACTGTACCGATATCATCTGAAATGGGGTGGTGAGTACAGGCTTCAACGATCAAAATTTCATCACCGGGTCTCAGGTTTTCGATTAAGAGTACTCCATCTACAAAAGCCTGCAAATCACCTTTAAACCGTGCAAACAGGATTGAGAAAGAAGTAAGGAGAATGTCGCGTGGAGTATCCTGGTCGACTTGTTTGAACGCTTGTGAATCTGTAATAACTATCTTTGGCGGGATTTTCAGTTGATCTAGCGCCCATTTTAAACCGTTTTCCTTGACTACCAGGCACCTGGCATCGTGATCCAGCAGGTCCCGGATAATCTGGACCTGGGGCAGGATAAGCCTTCCTTTAGGTGCTTCATTATCAATTGGTGTTACCAGGATTACGGTATCGTCTGCATTTATCAGGTCACCGATGATCGTATCAGGATCATTAATTTCTTTTTTTGCATAATTCGCCAGTAATCGGCGCAGATCATCAATTCCCTGTTCAGTTGTAGCGATAGTCAGGACTGCAGGGATATCCTGCTCTTTTAAACGCTGAAGTAATGCCGGTTCAGGCACGCTAAGATCGCATTTATTAAATACCACTATGAGTGGAATACGGTATTTTTTCAAATGCTCAACGGTGTGATCATCAAAATCATTCCATTGATCTGCTACTGCGACTATTATGGCGAGATCGAGTTTTTCGATGATACTGTAAGTTTTTTGGACACGACTTTTCCCCAGTTTACCGATATCATCCAAACCGGCAGTATCATAAAAAACGACAGGACCAAAAGGTTTAAGTTCCATCGCTTTTAAAACCGGGTCGGTGGTAGTTCCGGCTTTTTCGGATACGATGGATATCTGCTGGTGCGTCAGTGCATTGAGCAGTGTCGATTTCCCGGAATTACGTCTCCCAAGGATACCGATATGAGTTCTTAAACCATAAGGAGTTTTTTGCATTTTTATCTTAGAAGTAAAAATCCCTGTCATTGGTCTTCTTTAGCTTGGTGATCCTCGTTAATAAATGTGGCTTGACTTTATCATCCACTTTGTCAAGGTTGGCGGTTATCACTTTTTCGCATAGATTTTTTGCCTTCCCGGAACCATAATCAACCAGATATTCCATCAGTGTCAGTATCGCATTGGGAGTACAGAATCTCTCGATGAAACCGGGTATTGCATACTCCATGAAGTGTTCTCCTGTACGTCCAATCCGATAACAGGCTGTACAAAAGCTCGGGATCTGGTCATTTTCTAAAAGCTGGCAGATGACTTCGTCAAGCGACCTCATATCACCAAGTTGAAACTGCTCTTTCCGAATGACTTGCTGTGTATCGCTCATTTTAGTATATCCCCCGATCTCGATTCGGCTACCGGCATCAATCTGCGAAACTCCGAATTCCATAACTTCGCGTCGTATATCCTCGTTTTCACGAGCTGTCAGTATCATCCCGGTATAAGGTACTGAAAGACGTAATATCGCAACCAGCTTCTTGAAATCTTGATCATTCACCAGGTACTTTGATTTGAGATTTACTCCGCTGGCGGGACGTAAACGTGGAAAGCTGATCGTATGTGGTCCAACACCATAACGTTGCTGAAGATATGAAGCATGGCTTACCAGCCCAAGAATCTCAAAACGCCAGTCAAAAAGACCAAATAATGCTCCAATTCCCACATCGTCACAACCGGCTTCAAATGCCCTGCTGAGTCCATTAAGTCGGTAAAGATAATCACCTTTGCGAGTATTTGCTGGGTGCATACGTTTATAAGTATCATGATGATAAGTCTCCTGGAATATCTGGTACGTGCCGATTCCAGAAGCATGGACTATACTGAAACCTTCAATGTCCAGAGGTGGAGCATTGATATTAACACGCCTGATTTCACCAAAACCGTTTTCAGTTGCATACACTGTTCGGACATTTTCTGCAATAAATTCCGGGCTGTAATCAGAGTGTTCCCCGAATACCAGGATTAACCTTTTGTGTCCCTGGTTTTCGAGAGTTTTGACCTGGGCAATTACCTCGGATTTTGAAAGAGTTCTCCTGACAGCATCGGGGTTGCTGATTCGAAATCCACAATAACGGCAATCATTCTCACACTCGTTACCAATGTATAGCGGTGCAAAAAGTACGATACGGTTTCCGTAAACCTCTTGTTTCAACCTGCGTGCGGCGGCAAACATCTCTTCATGCAATTCTGGATTTTCAGTTCGAAGCAGGACTGCAGTTTCATCGACTGTAAGTGGCTCTTTGGCAAGACTCTTTTCGATAATATCCCGCACTCTCGAAGTTTCATCAGGTACGGTCTCGTTTAAAAGGTCAAGGAGGCTACTATCATTGATAAAATCAAAACTTCCTTCTGTCAGACTGTGTGAGAAATTAATTTCACCGGGATTCTTTGTATTTAATGCAATCTTTTGCCTGCCTGAGTTATCATCGATACCAATTTCGGGAACAGTAAACTGACTCAAGCTATGCCTTGCGATAAAATTCAATGAAGTCCCGGGACCGTCTGAAATTTTTCTACCCAATGAACAAATAGACTCTTTAAGATGTCGGTTCCGGTTTTCGTAATCAGTATCCTCCTCCCGGTGATATGAGGGATAGATATCATAATACCTTTTATACATCAAAGGTGTTATATCAGGCATCACTACATTTGCTCCTGTTCGCAAACCGGGAGCACCTTCATCACCGTTGGATATCGTAGAAAGAGAAGTTGTACTTGGAATATTTGCCAGGGGTAGAAGTAGCCTGGTTAACGACAGCATTTTACAGGTGGTGAGCTCATCGTTGGGAACCTGGTCTAAATCAGGTTCGGTTGGTTTTAAAATTCTTCCGGGATTAGAGGCAGGATGCGGAATATATGGACCGATTCCAATCATATCCAGGTTCAATTCACGGAACAATTGGAGATCATTAACAAGGTCTTCAAACCTTTGTCTGGGGATTCCGACCATTATTCCGCTTCCCACCTCGTACTCCAGCCTGTCAAGAGAATTCAGCACTTCCAGGCGCTTTTCCCACCTTCCGGATTTTCCGGGATTAAGACTTTCGTACAATTCAGAGTTGCTGGTCTCGAATTTCAGCAGGTATCGGTCTGCTCCGGCTTCCCTCCATTCAGCAAGATCACTTTCAGATCGTTCTCCAAGGCTTAATGTTATTGCAAGGTTTGTTTCGGATTTTATTCTCCTGACAAGCTCCGTTATCCAGCTACTTTTCATCCCGGGATTTTCTCCGGATTGCAGGACAACCGTGTAAAATTCCTGTGACTCAAATCCTTTAACTACATCAAGGATCTCTTCCAGGCTCATCCTGTACCTGTTCAAACCTGTGTTTGCTGCATTGATACCACAGTACAAACATGAACGAGCACAATAATTCGAGATGGCGATTATCCCGCGGAGATGAACATCATCGCCGACGTGTGCTTTGCGAACTGAATCGGCTTTGTCCCAGAGTTCGCTGATCCGGTTTTCGTCTCGTTCGAGTAACCAGTTCAGAATCTCAACGCGTGTTAAAGATAATTCGTTTATATTTACGGGTTCGAGAAACATATTCTATCTTTAATTATTTTATTTTAGCATCACTAAACAACATCACCACAGTGTGAGACACCCTGCGGTGTTTTGTTGTCTTACAAGAATTTAAACCATCATCTTGGTTCTTGGAGTATAGGATGTATGGAGCAGACTGTGACTTTTATGACCGCAAGGTCCATCTTTCAGAAATTCCCCGTACAGTTTTAATACTGCCGGATTTTCATATGATTTCCTCACTTCACTTCGTTCATCCTCTGCGTATATAGCTTTAGCACGGGCTTCAAGTATTTTCTTATCCGTGGGTATCGGCTGACCTCCTCCACCAAGGCACCCGCCAGGACAAGCCATGAATTCGACAAAATGACATTCACTCAATTTGCCTCCTTCACGGATATTATCAAGAACGCGCTTGGCATTTGCAGTCCCATGACAGACCGCCACTTTCAGGGTAACACCTTTCAGCCATTTCCAGTCATCTACGATATGCTTTAGAATACCCGGGACTTTACCAACCTTATCGATTTTTAGTTCGGCATATTTTATTCCGTCAAAACCACGCACCGGTTTAATACGCATCTGACTGAAGATTCCTTCAATCTTATCCCCGGTCACCAGTTCATATACGGTTCTGATCGCTGATTCCATAACACCGCCGGTAGCGGCAAAAATTACACCTGATCCTGTCGCTGTTCCGAAAGGCTCATCAAAGTCTGATTTAGGCATCTCCGGCAGATCTATACCTACCTCCTTGATCATCTGCGCCATTTCCCTGGTGGTCAGGACATAATCAACATCTTTGTATCCCGAGCTGACGAATTCAGGACGGTTGCACTCGAATTTTTTCGCAGTACAGGGCATCAGCGACACCGTAACGATATCGAACGGATCGATGTTATTATACTCTGCGTAGTAAGTCTTGGTTACCGCTCCAAACATCTGCTGTGGACTTTTTGCCGATGAAAGATGATCAAGCATTTCCGGATAAAAATGTTCGATGTACTTTATCCATCCGGGTGAGCACGAGGTAAACAAAGGCAACGCAACCTCTTCTTTCGTTATCAGTGCATGATATAGCCTTTGAATCAGCTCGGTTCCCTCTTCGATTATGGTCAGGTCCGCAGTAAAATTGGTATCGAAAACCTTATCAAAACCACAGTGCCTGATTGCAGTGTTGAGTTCGAATGTGAGAGGTTGACCCGGTTTCAATCCAAAACATTCACCAATCGCAGCCCGGGGTGCCGGGGCGGTCTGGATTACAACATGCTTGGCAGGATCATCAATCGCTGCCCAGACGTCTTCGCTGAAATCCCTCGAATGAAGAGCTCCGGTTGGACAGTGGTTTATGCATTGACCGCAGTTGATACATACTACATCGGACATCGGATGGTTCATGAATGTTCCGACATATGTATCTTTTCCACGGTTCAACACATTATACACACCAACTTCCTGGAGGTCGATACAGGCGCGTACACATCTGCGGCACAGGATACATTTATCCATGTCCCTGACGATTGAATATCCTGAATCGTCCCTGCCAAAGACTGTTTTAACTTCATGACCGAAACGGTAAAAGTCTATCCCATACTCTTGAGCCAGGATTTGCAGCTCACAGTGACCGTTACGGCAGCAACTGTAACATTCACCCTGATGTTCGGAAAGCATCAGGTCAAGGATATGCCGGCGTACCTGGCGAATTTTCTTGGTATGAGTCCGTATTACCATGGGACTGGTGATCGGATAAGAACAGGATGCATGCAATGTACGCTGACCGTCAACTTCCACTACACAGATCCGGCAGACACCGGCAATACAAAGGTTATCATGATAACATAATGTCGGGATTTTGATACCAATCATCCGCGCTGCCTCAAGAATCGTCGTACCATATGGTACTTCGCACTCCACGTTATCGATGGTCACCTTAATTTTTGATTCGAGTAGATGTTTATCTTTGAAAGTGAGTACATCCTGTATTTTTTCACTTTTCGGAGCACGGCTTCGGTACTCTTTTCCCAGGTTATTTATTTTATTCATGATACCTTACCTCCTGAAGCACTTAAAACCTGCCCTAAGATCTCTTCCCTGAATCCCCCCATGATCGTGGTAAATGCATTACCGCTCGACTGCCCCAGACCGCATTTGCATGCCAGGTGCATCGTATCGCTCAGTTTGACAAGTTCCTTGAGGTATGAAGACGAACATTTCCCTTTTTCGAGCAGAGTTATACCCTCCCGGATTTTCATGTTTCCAATCCGGCAAGGTGTACACTGACCGCAGGACTCTTCAATGAAGAAATCGCAGAAATTCCTGGCGACATCAAGCATATTACATTCTGGTCCGAAGATGATCACTGAACCTCCGGAAGAAAGGTCTTCGAATGACAGTTTCCGGTCGAAATCATTTCGGGAAATACATAATCCTGATGCACCACCGATCTGGACAGCTTTCGCATCTTCCGCTCCGACTTCTTTCAGTAGTTCATTGATTGTTGTGCCAAATGCAAATTCGTAAATTCCAGGTCTTTCACAGTCTCCGGATATACTGAATAATTTGGTGCCCCTGGATTTGTCTGTTCCATGATCGGCAAACCATTTCGCTCCTTTAGCCAGGATTAATGCTACAGCGGCAAATGTTTCAACGTTGTTTACAATAGTCGGTCTGCCAAAGAACCCGGTATCAACCGGGAATGGAGGTCTATTGCGTGGTTCACCACGTTCACCTTCGAGAGATTCAATTAATGCCGTTTCTTCACCGCAGACATAAGCACCGGCACCCAACCTGATCTGGATGTCAAAATCAAATCCCTTTTTACAAAGAATACCTTTACCGAGCAATCCCTCCTGACGGCGTTTTTCCAGTGCGGCTTCAAGATATTCGAGCATGTACCTGTATTCTGTCCGCAGGTAAATAAATCCCTGGTTTGCGCCGATTGCATAAGCACCGATGGTTATGCCGTCAAGGATCACATCGGTGTGCTCGTAAAGCAGGAAACGGTCCTTGAATGTTCCAGGTTCTCCTTCATCAGCATTGCACACGACATACTTCTGTTCAGACTTGTCATCTGTAGCAAGCTGCCATTTGAAAGCAGTAGGAAATCCTGCTCCACCCCTGCCTTTCAGTCCCGATTTCCTGAGTACTTCAATGATATCCTTAGACTTTTTTTTCAGGGCGGTTTTTAATCCCACATTCAATTTGGTGCCGTTATTAAGTAATGGACCAGTTTTCCTGAGAATCGAAGGAACAGTCCAGGGAAATTCAGACCTGATAAAATCCCTTTTACATTCCTCGATGATCCGTTGCGCTTTATCAGGTGTCGCATGAGCAAACAAACGTTCGTTAACCAGCATTGCCGGACCCTGATCGCACAGCCCAAGACAGTTAGTGTACCGCAGCGTAAACATCCCATCCCTGGTCGTTTCACCAAACTTAATACCCAGCTCGTTCTGCAGTTGCCTGGCGACATTGTGTTTCCCCTTCATGTCACAGGAAATAGTCTGGCAGAGTCTGATAACATATTTTCCCAGTTTTTCCCTCGTCTCGAAAAAACTGTAGAAACTTACTACCGCTTCAACTTCTGCCGGGTGGATTTTGAGGGCGTGCGCTACGGTTTGAATAATCCTGTCAGGTATGTACTGATACCTGTCCTGCATTGCATGCAATATCGGTAGCAATGAAGAACGGTCATCACCGTAAATCGCCATTAATTCCTCAATCTCCTGTAATACCTTTTGTCGATAAATGACCTGCATCCTTATATCCTCTCTTTTGAAGGCTACAACTTCTTGTTTAACGACCTTATATCAGATTTTTGCAGTAAATGCCAGGTAGATAAAAGTAGAAATGTCCCCTAGATTGTTTTTCCAGTGTGCGTCAGGAATGAAAAAATCTATCCCAAGCTCACCCGTCAAACCTTTTCTTAAAGTGTATTTTATATTTGAATCAGTTTCAAAACCGAGGTTATGAGCTGGCTTCCCGTTTTTCGCTGAAGTGTAAGTTTTCTCTAACCTGAAATAATGCAAATCAGCCAATAACATTAATTCCTTAACCGGTGTCGCCCCCAGGTGAATAATAAAATCCTGCATTCCCTTGGATTTAATCCCGGTCGGATTCTTAAAAAAGTCCATATGACCGAATGTCCGGTGCTTGGATGAATAATTATCGAAGAAATAATTAATTTCACTTTCATCTGAACCGTCATCACCGCTGAAAACCTCGAATCCGGCGCCAGCCATTAATTTTTTCTGCGACAGAAAATAGAAGAAATAATCGCCTGCTGTCATAAAAGCTGCAATTGTCCCGTTTCCACCCGGATGAGCCTTACTCCCGAATTGATAACCAAGATACAAATCAACCTTGTGGTTCGAGTTTTTTTAACTTCAGCTTCAAATTGACCGCTGCTGTCATTCTGTTGAGTGAGGTATTCCGCGAGAAATCTGTTGTGTCAATAATTCTTTCCTGATCAAGTTCCTGGAAGAACAAAAAATTAATTTTATTCGCCAGAACCGACAGATCCATTCCGTTCAACGTATGATCAAGTTTATAATCAATCGTTAGATTTGGCACGGAGGCTGGATTGGTGCTGTCCGGATACCAGTGCCGGTCGCCCCTGGAACCGCAAAACGACCATAAATGCAATTCAAATCCTTGATTAGAATATCCAATCTTTATCCCATCATAAGTACGCGGTCCGTAAAGATTCCAGTTACCTGGCCCGAATATGTAACCACGTCCCTGGTCATTGGACATCTTGCCGATTACCAGGTTTGACCCGTCTTTTAGAATATCATTCACCTCGATAAAGACCTTTTTAACTCCCAGGTTGTTGTCAAATCCGTTTGGTCCGGGCGGTTCGCCGGTGAGATATGGATTCGAATAACCGAGCATGCGTGAATCAGCAATCATCATGTACAAACCGGTGTTCTCGATAATGTTCTCGAGCTTTATACCGATCCTTGTCCGCATGGAGCCGTAAGCATCGTTACCAGTTTCAGATGAGAAGTCGCGATTGTCGAGTTCAAACCGTGGTCTGAATTCAGCATCCAGTAACACACCTTCTGCAACAACCACTTGGCTTTTCACGGTCGATATAGCGAACAAAAAAAGAACGTAAAATACCAGAATTGAGAACGTTTTTAACATTTCTTTTCCAGATTAAAGGTTTTGATCCGTCGCAATTATATTATTGACTATCTCCAGGATAATATCCTGTTCTCTTAAAATACCGATTAGCTCTCCATTCATAATGACTGGAAGATTGATCAGGTGATATTCAATCATCAGGTGCACAGCTTCAAGAAGTGGTGCGTGAACGTTAACCGTAATAAGCTTGCCCATTAAATGCTTAATTTCTTTTCTACCCACCAGTTTACATTGTGCCAGGAACATACCGGTAAAAAAACTTGCATATTCTTCATCCATGAAGAGGGGCATAACTAATTTAAGCAAATCTGGAAAACGTAAAATCCCCAGGAATTTTTCATTTCGATCATAGACCAGTGCCGACCGAACTTTTCGGGTTGGTTCGACATCAGAACCTGGTTCAAAAAATGCCGTTTGCAACGCATCTAATGCCCGGGTTACCGGTTCATCAAGATAGAGCCTTGGATACAGTGTAACCGGTTTCATCAACTCCGCAATTGTACGCTCTCGTAATGGTAATTTTGCTCCGGGTTGAAGCAACGTTTTGATTCGAATGCTTAACTGTTCGATATCAAAAGGTTTCTGCAAGAAATCTACTATTTCAAGTTTAATTCCCTCGAAAGCGTCATGCACATCGCCATGACCGGTGAGAATTATTACAGGCAGAGTTTTGTCTCTCTCCCTGATCAATTCTAACGTTTCAATTCCGTCTAATCCAGGCATTTTCAAATCAAGCAATACTATGTCAGGTCGATCCTGCTTTATCGCTAAGAGTGCTTCCTTCCCATCAGCAGCTTCACTGACCGTAAAACCTCTCCGGTTTAAAATCTTAGATGTTGCACGACGAAAATCTTCCTCATCATCCACGAGGAGCAGCTTAAGGTTTGTAATATCTTTTTTCATGATTTCTCCTTACAAATTAATTTATGCTGCTGGCATTCCTGAGAATCCGAGCAAGGGCCAATAAAAAATGCTCAATAGGAGCAACACAACCAAAGCAGCAAAGAAACAGATGATCCCTACTCTGAGGAAATCCTTTGCATCCAGATATCCACTGGAATAGACAATTGCATTTGGGGGAGTACCAATAACCAACAGATAAGCAAATGAAGAAGCGCAAGCAGTCGCAAGCCCCATAAAAGGTATTAGTGTGGTACCGGGATTGGAAACAGCTGCCATATTCAAGGTGATAGGACCCACTGAGGCAGCCGCAGGTCCATCAGCCATCAAATTAGTCATTACCGCAGTGACACAACTACCTGCTGCCAATAATGCCATTCCTGAATCCAAACCAATGCTGGCAAGTCCCTCAACAACAGCTCGTGCCATCCAATAAGCAGTTCCTGTAGAATCGAGTGTTCTACCGAAAATGATCGCACCTGCATAGAGCCAAACGACACCCCAGTCAACCTTCTCTTGATAATCACGCCAATTAACCACCCCCGCTAAAAGATAAGCAACTGCACCAGCAACCGCTATGACACCAATACCAAGTCGGAAACCAATTAGATTTAGCAGCAGATTCTTTTCAGTTATCCAACAGAATAACATCAATGTAAATATTACAAGCGCAATTATCTGCTTACGATTCCAACCTCCCATCCGACTGATATCGGTTTTCAAGGTTTCAAGAGCGGGTCCCAAATTGCGGATTTTCGGTTTGAATCTCTTGTTAACGGTTATCCATACGATTGGGATCATAATCAAAACAAAAGGCAGACCGTATAATATCCACTGTCCGTACCCCATAGTGATTCCGAACATGTCCTCCATATATGTCATCATGATCACGTTACGCGCTCCACCAGAAGGTGCACCGAATCCGCCAATATTACACGCCATCGCAATCGTGATCATCAACATCTTCACCAATTCTCTATCCTCACCATGAGTTCCGCCAAGACTGTTGTTATATAGGATCATGGCAATAGGCAGGAATATCGCCGCCAGCGCATGGTCAGATATGAAAGATGCTGATGGGGCAATCACTATGATTAAAACCAGAGTAATCCAGCCGATGCTCGGTTTTGCCAGAGATCTAAAAATGAGCAGGCATATCCGTTTATCCACCCCTGTTTTAACGAAGGCAACAGCAAACATTAAACTGCCCATAATAAACCAGCAGGCATCCGACCAGAACAGAGGCGCTACCTCTTGCCGTGTTACGATCCCTGAGAAGACAAGGATCAATCCGATGCAGAATGCCACACCTGGCAATGGCATAGCTTCCGTAATGAAACAGATTACTACAAACGCTACCATTGCAATGCAGACATGGATATGTGTTGCAGCTTGATCAGCTTTCTTTTTTTGATCGTCATTCAACATGTTGTAGGTAAGTTTCTCATGGCGGAGGTCTCTCGCATGCGTCATGATCTTCGTAACTTTAGTCTCGTCCAATCCTTCAAGGAAAGAATAATGCCTGTCAAAAAGCGCTCGAGACGTCTCTATACCAATATTTTTAAGGCTTCTCAGGTTACGTTTCAAAAGTACATCTTTAGTAAGCGCTCCCTGGCGCATACAACCTTCCATAACCTGTGCAGTCAGAGCCTGCCACTGCTCAACATCATCTATGGATTTGTCAAACAGCTCATGTGTGATGTAATCCAGTACATAGGTTTTACCCATAGAATACTCAACTCCAACATCCCGCATACTGTCGGGTACAGGAATTAGGATCAAGATAAAAAATGCAGCTACAGCAATTGAAAATCTCTTATAATTGATGTATTTATCGTAAGCTGATGCTTTTTTTTCAGATGGGTTTGTCATGCGACTCCTCATTAGCTTCTCTTTAGAAGACCGTTTGATTACTTAAGTTGAGTAATATTTCAATCTGGAAACCGCTCACGGACACCTTCAATGATCTTCTGCTGTTGTTTGATTATGTTGTCTTCCCTGCGTAGGTACGCCTTGCGGATTATCTCTGCCAATTCGTCAACATCCGGTGGCTTCGTTACATAGTCGAACGCGCCCTGTTTCACTCCTGCTAAAGCTGTGTCCACGGTAGGATGTCCTGTCAGAAGTACAACCTCCATGTTGGGAAAGTCTTTCTTCATCCGCTGTAGAGCTTCAATACCGTCCATTCCAGGCATTTTTACATCGAGAACCACAACCTCAAAGCTGGACTCCTTCATAAGCTCTAATGCCTCTTCGCCATTTTGGGCAGTGATCACCTTCATTCTCCTGCGTTGAAGCACATTCTTCAGGGATTCAAGGAGCTCTACTTCGTCATCAACAATCAGCACCTGGATTATTGCGCCGGATTTGATGCTATCATCAATACTATCGGCTGTATCCGTTTGATTTCTTACCTGAGACGCTGCTTCCTGAACCACTTTTAACAGGGTATCCATATCGCATGGTTTAGTCAGGTAATCGTATACCCCACCTTTTGAAGATTCGAAGGCATGGGGTACAGAACCGTGACCGGTCAGTAAAATAACCGGCAATTGCGGTTGTATTTCCTTTACTCTACGGAACACTTCATCGCCATCAATGCCAGGCATTTTTACGTCCAGCACTATCACGTCAAACTGATATTCTTTGATCAGCTTAAGAGCCATGGCTCCGTCGAAAGCCGTCTTCACATCGATGCCGCGTCGGTTTAGCGCTTGAGCGGTTGATGCAAGGAATTCCTCCTCGTCATCCACCATTAAGAGCCTTATTTTTTCACTTTCTTGATTTTTCATTTATCATCTCATGAGTTACTGTGTTTTATTTAATTCGGCAAAGGGATATGAATGCGCATTGCAGTACCTTTACCGGGTTCACTTTCTGCTTCGAGACGACCATTCCATGATTCAACAATGCCATAACAAACAGACAAACCCAAACCTGTCCCTTTTCCTACGGGTTTTGTTGTGAAAAAAGGTTCGAAGATGCGTTCGATATCCATTGGTGGAATACCAAAACCATCGTCTTTTATTTCGAGTAGTACATTCTTTTCTTCTCGTCTAAGGGTCATTACAATTTTTCCACCGAAAGTAAGCGCATCAAACGAGTTATGAATAAGATTTACAACCACTTGTTCTAGTTCAACCGAATCGATCATTACAGGTGGCAAATCTTCTTTGAATTCGAGGATCAGCTCAACATTGCGTACGCTGGCTTGCCGTTCTAACAGGTTTTTTATCTCTTGCAAGCTCTTGACAAGATCTGTCAGTTCTAACTCCACTTCACGCTTACGTCCGAATTGGAGCATTTTTGTAGTTATGCTTTTACAGCGTTGAATCTGATTTTTGCTACGCTCAAGTGATTCATTAATTTCATCAAGAAATTTCTCATCAATATCTGAATCAGAAACAAGGTCAGAGATGTTCGTCTGATCGGCGCTAAGGATTGCAAGCGGATTGTTAATCTCATGAGCTAATCCGGTTGCAAGTTCACCGATGGATGCCAGTTTAGCTGATCTCATAAATGCCCGATGCATCTCCTCACGCTGTTCGTTGGCTTTTTCTATTCGGTTAGTCAGGTGCCGTGTAGCAAAGGAGGTCGTGAACACGATGAGAATCACTGCTATCAAAATTATTGAAGCTCCGTAAGTCGTTGCCCGGTTAAGAGGTGCACGCACTTCTGAAGCATCCTGTTGTACAACGAGCAACCAGCGGTTATCGTTAAGCCAAGTAGTTACCTGGATCTTTTCGATTCCATTCAAATCTATTCTTTGATCCTGTACACCTTGATGATAGACAGGTTTTTCTATCAGTGATGAATCAAGAACCGATCCTTTTCTTGGAGTTGTTTGAAACAATCCAGCATGATTTACAATGAATGTTTCACCGGTTTCACCAAGCATTCCTGTTTTTACAATTGTATCAAACTTTTCACTGTTGATTGTCGCTCGCAGAATCCATGGTTCATCCTTATTTTCGGTTTTTATGGCGAAAATACAGTGAGGTACCTGCCTGAATCCGAGGAAAACGTCGCTGATGTAAACGCCCATAACCATAACCTCCTCGAACCAATCCGCCTCAGAGTAATTTCGGTTTTTTAGATCATATGGTCCTACGTAAGCCAGGTGTTGACCGTTCTTGTCTATCACTCCGATATCTACGAAACCACCACTGCTCGATAGGTCTAAATCGGTAAACAGCTCACTAAGACGTTTACCATCTTGTAATTCCAGTAGAGTGTTGGATTCCGCAAGGAGTTGAAGAAGGTGGAGATTTTCATCCAGATATGCTTCAATGGATCTTGCATGGTTTTCGACAGTCGATTTCTGTATTTCCAGAGATTTTTGTTCCAGTAGTTGACCGAAGACAACCCAGGCACCAATGCCGACAAGGCAGAGCGGAACCAGTGAAACAAAAAGCAGAACTGCAACGATCCTGCGATGAAAGAAAGGTTGATCCATCTTCCTGCTCTTCATATATCCTGATGAAGGAAAGATTTTATTTCTCATCATCATCCAGTTGTCTCAATCTACGCATTATACCGAGGGCACTATCGCCAGTCGCAATCTGTTGGATTTTCTCCATCCGCTTCAGGTCATTTTCGAACTTTTTCTGCAATCGAAACTGGTAAGCTTCCTTGAGCAATTCAATCAAGCGGTCAAATTCATACGGTTTTGGCAGATAGCTGTAAGCCCCCAACTTGGTACATTTCGCAGCAGATTCCAGCGAGCCATGACCAGTCAGGATGATTACCTCTAGAAACTTGTGATCACTCTTGAGGAATTCCAGCAGCTTCTGACCACTCATTCCGGGCATTTTCAGATCGACGAGTGCCAAATCGAATTTCTTACTACGAGCCGCTTCCATTGCTTTAATGCCATTTGTGGCTTTAGTCACTTGAAAATCACGCATCTCTAACCGCTTGGCAATTGAATTAAGAAAGCTGACTTCATCATCGACGATCAGAAGTTTGATTTTATTTTCCATTATATATACTCCATCAAAGTGCTTCTTGAGTTTGGAATGGAATTGTCTTGTAATTCCAAATTCCGATTAAATTTTAAAAGCCAATCCATCGCCAGTATCCGAGAAACGTCCAGAACCATAAGACAGCGAAGGAGAGCAACAGAACTACGGTTCCATGCTTAAGAAAATCAGCCAGGGTTACCAATTGTTCGCCTGTAACGGGATCTTTGGCCATTGCGTAGGCTATTGCATTATTGGGTGTTCCGATAATTAGCATATGAGCGAATGATGAGGCGAAAGCAGTTGCTAAACCGATCATTAAAGGATTAGTATCAGCGATCATTGCCATTGGCACCGTTATAGGTCCAATAGCAGATACTGTGGCACCGTCGCTCATGAAATTTGTAGTAATGCCGGTGAATAAGCTCGTTGCTATTGCTAATCCCGTACCACTACTCATGAATTCCGGCAAAACATTTATAAATGCGTCTGCCAGATATAGTGCTGCGCCTGTACATGCCAAACCTTTGCCCATTGCGCAAGCACCTGCATATAATGCTACAACCTCCCAGTGAATCCCAGCAACGTCTTTCCAGCGAAGAATTCGAAAGATATTAAGCACTACAAGAGCCATTATTACTGGTCCGCCCATCCCGAGTGTATCGCTGGTCGTGATCCACAACAAGATCAACCCCACCAGTACTGCAGCAGTTATATATTCCTTTCGGTTTATTGGACCGATTTTGTTTGAAGCCTGCCTTATAATGGAGGCAACATCAAGTTCTTTAACTTTGATTTTTCTCCGCATTGTGATGAAGAAATATAAGCCTATAACCAAAGCCATCACCGGTACGAAGGGAAGACCATACATGACCCACTGACCAAACGTCGGAGCCACTCCGTAATCAGCCAGAATACCAATCATTACGGCATTGCGCCCTCCTGCTACAGGCGAACCGGGACCACCGCAATTAGCAGCGAAACAGAGTGAGAGAACAAATATTACTGCCAGGGCATGATCTTTCTTGATACCTTCCCGCTGTGTGGATGTTATGTAAACGAGCATGAACATAGGCATAATGAACGCAACGAGTGCGTGCTCAGAAATAAACGAGCAAGCGATTGCCATTAATGGAAGAAAGATGAAAAGCAATCTTGGCAAGGAATTAGCAGGTCCCAATAGCAGCAGTCCAATTCGGCGGTCCAGCCCTGTCTTACTGATAACCCTGGCAAGAGCCAGTACGCCAAAGATGAAGATGACAGCATCCTTTGCATAAGCTTTGGCTACATCGTCGGGACTCATGATACCTAACAAATACATAGACACCCCAACCAGAAGAGCAGTGATCCCGACAGGCATGGCACCCGTTGCCCAGAACAGCGCAGCGATTACTAGCGTTCCTAACATAGCCTTGGCACGGAAGGTTGATTGCTCGATAGTCATTTGATAGATTTTAGACAAATTGTTTTCCGTGGATATTTCGTTGCCGAGTTTGTACGTTCGAGCGTAATAATCGGTAATAGATTCACCTATTTTCAGTTTATTATATGAAGCATATCCCAAGTGCAGATCCTGTGATGTTCCGGTCTTTGGGGCAGAGAGTAATTCTTTCATTTTCTGGGGTGTGGGAATTAGAAGTATCCCAAGGAATATCAATAATCCAAATACAATAACAGCAGGTCGGGAATTATGAGATCCTATAACCCACTTCAAAAAAGATCCTTTTTCAGTATTTGGAATTTCGTGTCTCTCCATTACTCGCGCCTTGTCAGCGCGTGCCGCCTCGATTACCTCTATTAGCCGTTCATGGTCACACGGTTTTTCCAGGTAGGTGTAAGCTTCGAGTCGTCCTGCTTCCATTGCAGACTTTACACTACCATGCCCGGTCAAGAAAATGACCTGTAATTCCGGCCGGAACTCTTTTATTTCTTTTAATACCTGCTCACCGCTTACTCCAGGCATTTTACGGTCAAGAATAACAACATCAATCTCGGGATCGCCTCGAACGACCTTTACTGCTTCGGTACCATTATCGAGAGTAATAGTCTCGTACCCACGTAAATTGAGACGTCGAGCTAATGAAGTACGAAATTTATCCTCGTCATCGACTAAAAGTAATTTTGGCATTGGTTAGACTCTTTCACTTGGATTTATTATTAAACTGAAGTTTTAATAAAATCAGAAATTTCAGTAAAAAGATCTGATAGTCGTAGTATTCCGACTACTTGATCCTCACGTTTCACCAGAATGGATAAAGTCTGCCACATGACCATTTGATGGACTGCTTCAGCCAAAGTGCTATTTTCATCGATGCTTTCTTCAACGGGCTTCATCACTTGTTTGAGTTTAATATGTTTAGCACACTCAGTGATTTTAGTTAAATCGTCTCTCCAGAAATTATAATTTTCCATCATAGATTCAATGAACTCGGTACTCAATCCTGATTTTGAGAGTCGTTCAACGTCGCCCAAAATTGTATATTTTGGTTCCAAGGCTTTCAGAAAGCCAAGATGCCCCAACTTTCCGACTATAGTTCCGTTTTTGTCTTTCACTAAAACGGCACGGTGTGGTTGACGACCAGGTGGGAGGTTAACTTGCGATTTTTCTAAAGCCTGAAGAGCCTCCAGTAAACTGTCGTCTTCGAAAACCAAAGCATATTCATTAAGCGGAAGAGTGAGATATTTTACATATCTATCATTCATTGTTCTTACTCCCTCTATCGCTTGTTTTCATACGCTCAGCTACTTCGTTAAACAAATCCGCCAGACGAATTATTCCCACGACCTTTCTTGCCTGATTTGTCACCAGTATCCGCATAACCTGCCACTTGATCATTTTATGGATAGCTTCTGTAATAGGCGCATCCTCATTGATTGATTCTGAAATTGGACGCATTAGATGTTTGACTTCAATCGTTGCAGCTCGAGTGCATAGATTCTCTAAATTGCCCTCCCAGTAACCGAGCAGTTCGGACATCGAATCCAAGATCTCAGTATCAATTTCTGACCTTGATAGAACATCAAAATCGCTGATCAAGTTGTACTTTGGTTCAATCGCCCTGAGAAAATCCATATGCCCTAAATAACCAACAACATCCCCATTATAGTCTTTAACCAGGACAGCCCTGACCTGGTGACCATAAGCCACTATGGTGGATTTTGAAGCTTCAACCATTCTATTAAGTGCATCAACTAAGATGGTATTTTCAGATACAATGGCGTAATCATCCAGTGGTACCATCAGCATCTTGACTCGTTTAATATCCATATGCGATCCATTTCAGTGTGTTCAATATTCCCAGAAAAGAGTTAATTGAAGGGAAGAATGATCGTGAACGTGCTTCCCCTGTCAGGTTCACTCATGACTAAAATTTCCCCCCCCAGGCTCTTCACGATGCCGTAACTGACCGGCAATCCAAGTCCAGTTCCTTTACCAACTTCTTTAGTTGTGAAAAATGGCAGAAATATGTTTTCTATTTCCTCAGGATCCATACCTCTGCCTGTATCCGAGATCTCAATCTGGATGTTCCCATCGTATTTAGCCGTTTTAATTATCATTTTTCCCGAACTATCATCTAATGCATCAATGGCATTATTAATGATATTGAGGAATACCTGCTCGAGTTGAATCGCATCTGTAACTATCGATGGAAGCTCATCTTCATATTTTCTTACCAACTCTATGTTTGACGATTCCATCTCGCGTGCCAGGAAACCGTCCAGCACATCATCTATCAGCCGGTTGACATCGTGCGGTGCGAGCTTGATATCAGTCTGACGAACAAAACCAAGTAACTTTCTTGTAATATCACGGCATCGGAAAACAGCTTCGTGAATCTCATCGAGGTGATCACGCATTTCATCCTGAGTGACCTCTTCTCCATATTTTGGGTCCATCAAGTCTTTCATCAATCCGGATTCTTCGCTGATAATTGCCAAAGGATTGTTAATCTCGTGAGCTATTCCTGCAGCCAACTCTCCCACCGATGCCAGTCTTGCTGCATGCTCCAACTGGGTTTTGGTCTGGATGCTCTCTTCCTGTAATTGAACCAATTGCCTTGCTCGGGAGACAATTACGAAAAAAATGATCAATATTATTCCCAGCGATACCAGAATTATTCTTAGATCAAGATCCCGGAACAAGCCAGAATCCCGGTTATTAGCCCATTGCACGATTAGAGCCCAATCCGCCGATCTTAGCCATGAATAACCGTACTCGTGCTCGGTCTGACCGATCTTAAGCTTTTCAACACCAAGACTTGGTTCATAGGGGGGTACAATGGAAGATTCTTCCAGTAACGTACCAACATGCTGGGTTACAACTTGATAGTAGCCGTCTTTGTTGACTATGGAAGTATATACCTCGCCTGTACCTTCAACAGAGATTATAAATTCATGTATCTTTTTAGGGTCAAGCGTGGCTCGCAACACGACATATTGACCATCGATTGTCCGACTGACACCGATGGTGAAATGAGGCTCCTTCCTGAAGCCCAGGTAGATATCGGTAATGATAAAATTATCAGTTTTGTTTCGTAATTCGACATACCAGGTTTCCATGCTGTAGTCTTTCAACTCCAGTGATGAGAACGGTCCAGAATATCCAACCTGAACACCGGATGAATCGAAAAAGCCAATATCAACAAACGTAGCTGAGCTTTTCTTCAGTTCATTTAGATACCTTTGCATTGATTTAGAAGAAGGAGGCAACTCCAGTTTAGGACTATCGATCAAATTAATCAGATTGATTACCCTTTCACGTAGAAACAGGTCGAGTGTATTTCCCTGCTGTTCAGCAATAGTCTTCAAATGAATCCGACGACCCTCGTTTAGTAACTGACTTGATTGCAAGTAGAAGTAAACCGTCAGCAAGACAAATGGAGCAAGGTAAGACAACGAGAGTCTAACTATCGTTTTTCTGAGCAGCACGTTATGCTGAGCTTTAGTCTGTGTACCCATATGATATTGAACCGTTTAAAATTACTGTTTATCGATAATTCACAAATCCATCCGATCAACACCTATTTGACTCGCAATCCAGCTAACTTCACTGCCCCTCGATGATAGCCGTCAGGAAATAGTCTTTCGAGTTCTTCAAGGTCGATCCCGTTGGCTTCGCATGTCTCGATAACTGTTGGCACAACTTTATTCTTCTTATAACAATCTCGGATGTGTAAAATTACCTGCCAATGTTTTTCCGTTGGTTCATCAAACATTTTTGTTTCATTTGCTTTATGTTTGCAGAAATGTTCATCCCATTCATCAGGATCAATTAAAAATCCAAAGAGATCGACTCTATATATTTTTTCGGATTGTACCGGTGCGGTTTCTTGGGGTAATGCACCCAACCAGGTTGTCGAAACTGCACTTTGACGGTATGTGATCCCGGCAAGTTTGCATGCACCCCTGAGATATCCTGTTGGAAATAACTCTTTAAAACCACGAAGTCGAAGTCCGTTCATCCTGCAGGCTTGATAAACTGATGGGCATCGGGCATTTTCATAGAATACGTCACGAATGAATTTTATTACTCCCCAATGTCTTTCAGTCAATCCGTTTTCAATTTTAACATCTTTTGCTGTTCCCTCGGCAAAGTCCTCATCCCATTCAGTAAAGTTCTTTATGAACCCCAGCATATCTATGTTATATGTCTTGCCATTGTAATGCATAGTGCACATTATCAACTCCTTAATAAGTTTTCGCTTCTCAGGTAATCAATAATTTCCAGGCTCAAAATCTCTGGTGATTTAGCTTCGGTCCTTGACACAAATTCAGGATTGAGAGGGGATTCATAAGGATCATCAATTCCTGTAAATCCTTTTAATTCACCCATCCTTGCTTTTTTATACAAACCTTTCGGATCTCTTGCTTCGCAAATTTCAATGGGTGTATCGACGAAAATTTCAATAAAAGGCAATCCTTTTTCGCCATGTTTTTTCCTCGCCAGGTCTCGATCTTGCCTGTACGGTGAAATGAAACTGGTGATGGTTATAATTCCTGCATCAGCGAACAGGAGTGCCACTTCACTAATTCGCCGAATATTTTCTTCCCTGTCCTCAGCAGAAAATCCCAGGTTTTTATTTAAACCATGACGAACATTATCCCCATCCAATACATATGCGAGACGACCACGCTTGATTAAATCGTGTTCCAGGGTAAAAGCTGTTGTACTCTTACCGGATGATGGCAAACCGGTCAACCAGATCGTGATACCCTTCTGCCCCAACAGGTGCTCTCTTTCTTCACGTTTAACGTGATTCATATGCCAGGTTATGTTTGTTGCATTCATTGTACTTTGAATCCCTTGATTAATATTTCAATAACTGAATGTATTTTTATGTATTACAGTTGTTTCAGATAGTTAACAAGTCCGTTGATGTCTATTGGTTTGTAAAAAATCCGGTCGGCATTCAATTGAATATGATCACGGTAAGCAGTAATGATAATCATCGGTATTTTTGAACCGAGAGAACGAATTCTGTCCAAAACCTCAATACCACGTATTTTAGGCATCTTCAGATCGGTAATGACTACATCGAAATCATTATTTGCCTGGAACCGTGCAATTGCTTCTTCCGGATCACTGAAAGCTTCACTGTCAAAACCCAGCATCTTCAGTGTTGCAGCCAACGCTTTTAATGATGGTATGTCATCTTCTATTAAAAGAATTTTCATAACTCCACTTTTACCTTCGTTGGTAATTTCAAAGGGACAAAAACTCATGTTGAGTGTTTACAACAAGTATGCCAGATATAAAAATGAAGCAGTATCAATTAGAAGGTATTTATTAACAAACAATTGTGAACAGAATTGGTTAAGAGGAAATTGTTAAGATTTTATTCAAGTGAAGTGTTTCACACGTGGCAATTAGAACAATTGGGCGATTTCGCACAGTTGAAAGGGTTAGTCAGTGAAATCATGATATTGTCAATGATTGATCGACTAAAAGGTAGAGTAATTATTATAACTGAATATCAGTCCAGCTTTTTAAGACGAGATCTTAAAGCATAGCGTGACATCTTCAAATACTCTGCTGTTCTGGTCTGATTTCCATCGTGCATCTCAAAAGCTTTTCTGATAATGGCATTATTCAACTCTTCGAGGCTGAATCCGTTTTCCGGTAACTGGATGGTGAAGGGGTAGGTCAGTACTGTCTGTTTGCTTAAAGTCTGATCAGATTTTTTATAAAGGATATCAAGATGCTCAGGTAGTAATTGAGAACCATCATATAATAGAACTGCATTCCTGATTACATTATCAAGCTCCCTGATATTCCCATGCCAGGGATAAGATTCCAAGAGCCTGACTGCATCCTGGTGAATTGAGCGAAAGCAGCGATCCATCTTTTCCGTGTAAAGAGTAAGGAACATCCGGGCAAGAGGTGGTATAGCCGATTGCTGTTTTCGTAAAGATGGTACTTCAATATGTCCTACATGGAGCCTATAATATAGATCCTCACGGAATGAACCTTCTTTGATCATTTTTTCGAGGTCGCGATTTGTTGCGGTAATTACACGGAAATCAAGAGGTATCTTCTGCGAACTGCCAACCCGGTATATGGCTTTTTCCTGCAGCACCCGTAAAAGTTTCGGCTGTAATGATAAAGGGATCTCACCCACTTCATCGAAAAAAATAGTTCCGCCTTCTGCCGCCTCAAATTTTCCCGGTGAACCGGAAGGTTTTGCTCCGGTAAAAGCACCTCCTGCATACCCGAACAATTCGCTTTCAAACAGAGTCGAAGCGATTGCAGCACAATTGACTATAACAAAGGGGAGATTACTACCGCTTGATCCATAGTGGATCAATCTCGCAAACATCTCCTTTCCGGTTCCGGTCTCGCCCTCAATAAGCACCGGTACTGTACGGTCCTCATGAAATCGAAGAGCGATGTCTGCGAGTGAACGCATTGCCGAAGAAAACAGACCTAATCTTGATCCGTCAGGAAAGGAAATAACGGGTTCATTCAATTTAAGGTTAGAAACAGCTGTTTTTAAAGGAGAATCATTCTTGCCGAGTCTCGGTTCAAGATCGGTCTCCTCAATTGATCTCTGCGTAACAATACGATTTACCACTTCAATTAATTCTTCTGCTTTTAGTGGCTTACGAAGATAATCAATCGCTCCTTCTCTTAATGCCGCTATTGCACTGTCAAGATCAGCAAATCCGGTAATAAGAACTACATCCGTGTTTCGTCCACTTGGAGAGTTTTTTATCTCATGAAGCAAGTCCATCCCACTCTTGCCTGGCATCCTAATATCACTGATGACTAATGGAAAGGTATACTGATAATATAATTTTAAAGCCTGGCGAGCATCTTCACATGTTGTTACCTGGTGACCAAGCAATCCCTCAATCACCTGTGAGACAACTCTGCGACTCTGTTCATCATCATCCACGTGAAGTATCCGCATTTATCAAATCCTCTCTTTGTCAAATACTGCAGGAAAATACAATGAAAATGTTGCCCCAGCATCCTTGTTGTTACATGCTTCGATTTTTCCATTAAATCGATTGACAAACATCTTAACAATTGCTAATCCCAATCCCATACCTTTTCCAGGAATACGGGTAGAATAAAAAGGATCGAAAAGTTCATCTTCTGAAAGAGTTGAAAGACCTGGTCCGTTATCACTGATTTCAAGTATGACAGTTTTATCGACCATTTTTGTGTTGATTCTGATTTTTTTATCAGTTCGCTCAACTTCATCGAGAGCATATATTGCGTTTATCACAAGATTGTTGATTATCTGCTGAAACTGTACCGGATCACCAAGTAACTTTAAAGACGAACTATCACAATTCATAATCAATTCGATTTGATGATTTTTTATCTGGCGTGCAATCAACTCGAGAGCGTCCTGTAAAACTTCGTTCATATCTATCTCAACCGGTTTCTGTGGAACCGGTGTCACCCAGAACGAGCGCATATGTTCAATAATTTCTGATATTCTCTTTGAACCGCTCGATATCTCCTTAATCAGGTTAAGAAGGAAATCAGGGAAAGAACTAGGATTTTTCTCACTCCAGAGTATTATTCCGTCTGCACTTAACCGAATTGCATTCAACGGCTGGTTAATTTCATGAGTTATGCCTGCCGCCATAACTCCAATAGATGATAACCTCGATGTTTCTTCAGCCAGTTTTATTGCTTCATTTCTTTTTTTACCTACCTCTTCCATTGTTACAACTGCTCGTTTGAGTTTCCGATTTAATCGCGATACATAAATCGCAAACAGGATGATGGCAATTACAAGAATCACCGATCCAAACATCCAATGCCAATACTGTTTTAAAACCGCGTTAAAAGTTACTTTCCCATATTCTTCATAAGGACCAGTATGAAGTCGTTTAAGGCAATAGTGTACACTTTGATAATTCAGCGGTATTGTCCAACCTCCGCAACCTGCCGCAATTGCTGCGGGATCATCTCGAGACATCTTTAACAATGCTGATGCTACCTGTTCAGCCAGCTCGATAGAGGTTGATGGCAACCTGGCAATTGGCCATTCGGGATAAAGTCGGGTGGAAATGAGATAAGGGTATTCTGGGTAGGTATTATCATATAAACGAAATACATGAAAATCGGTCAGTTTTATTCTATTTTCCTGTTCCATTCGTTCCAGGGTGCCGGATCGAACTGCACCAATATCGACTAAACCATCCCTTACCGCATATACAACAGAATCATGTGTGCTCCCAGCAAACTGAACGTTTGAAAAATCCGTAAATGGATGAAATCCCTTTTCTTCAAGTTCAAACCAGACTGAATGCCATGCGCCAAGCGCATTCTGGTGCACCGTTATGAATGATATATTCTTGAAATCATCGGTATTTTTAAAGTCTGTCCGGTCAGACCTGGCGAAAATCACTCCACCAAATACTGTGTTTTCCTTTCCACCAGCCAGATTCTTCAGTGTCGCAATCCGGCTTACTCCATGCTGCATCTCCAGTCCAACATAGTATGAAGAATTTGCCAGAATAAAATCTACCTTCTTTTGCTCAATTGAGGAGTAAATCTCATTATAATCCAAAGGAACAATTTCAAAGGTGTATTCACTTACTTCTCGAGTCAAGTATTGCGCTGTCGGATTCCACTTTTCCAGACACCTTTCAGCGCCACGTTTAGCCAGTACGCCTATTCTGACCGTTTTTAATGCATCTTGAGTACCTGCGAAAAGATCAGATATTGTCAGAACATTCGTCAAAAGCATTGCAACCAGAATAAGCAAAGCACCAGTGATTTTAGACAAAGCCTTTATGTGACCCTCCAAAGGTTGAGTATTTGAAATTACAGACAACCATCCATCTTTTTAAATTTATTATCAAGATACTCAATATTATTAGCTGAGTTGATACATGGTAGCTGATAACTGTACGTCTTCAAAGTTTTTTGGACCATTTCTAAAGTGTGATTCTGCTTTTAACATTGTAGTTATTTCTTTCGCTTGAACACAAGTTTTGTTCTTTTCTTTTTCTGATTGTTTTTCTTTTAATTTCCTCCCTTCTGGACAATATTTCCCTTTATTTTCCCTGGTACATTTCTTCAGGGGTTACGTTTTTAAGTGATTCATGTACTCACGGAAGCTTCAATATCACGGATAACGTCAATTAATGGCATAAGAACATATACTCAAACAAACCAGGAGATATTCTTATGCAAAACACATTCTTACCATTCGCACCGGTCGAACTCCAGCCACTACAAACACCGGACGGAAATAAAAGCTCACGCCAATCTGTCGTACTCGATCCCGAAGGTGAACGATTTGAAGCAGGTGTCGTATCAAATGACTATCGTCTAATCCCCAATGCTGATGTTGTACAAGTGGCTGAAGACATTTTAAAGCAGTCACAGCTTGAGTATAACGACCATCAGACAATGTTCGATGGGAAACGCTTCAGAAGACGGTATGTGGTTAACCAGCTACAGGGTGAAGTCCGCGTTGGAGATACGGTAGCAGTAGTCATGGACGCACGTAACAGCTACGATGGCAGTTCAACATTTGGACTTGAATTTAATGCTATGCGTCTTGTATGCAGTAACGGATTGCAGATTTCTTTCATGCTTGGCGGTTTCAGGTTCAAGCACTGGGGTGATAGGGATTTTGAAAGTGAAATGCTTAATGCATCTGAAAACTTGTTGAAAGTTCAGAACCGGATGCAGGTAGTAATGCCATTGCTGACAGAGATGACCAGGAAGCGGATAAAGCGTGTTGATATTCAGCAGTTCTTTCAGGAAGCGAAGCTACCGATTACTGTACAGGCAAAGATCTTCAACTCCATCGAAGAAGATAACCGGTGGATGCTGTATCAAGCTGCTACTGATGTATTGACCAAGCAGGAAAGTTTCAGTGCGGAGAATCTGAACAGGCGGGTTTCGCAATACTTTCTTTCACGGAATTAGGGGGAATTATGCAACTATCACCACTACACCAATCGACTATTAAATCCTACCTCTGGTGTGGAAGATCATTCAAGTATCAATACATCGACTGCATTCCACAGGCATTCAGGAACCTGGCTGCTGTACATGGGACAGTAATTCATAAGATTATACACCTTATGCATACGGTAGAATGGGAACAGGATGTAAATAGTGTATATCCATTTCAGTTCGATTTAGAGGAACAGACTGGACGGGAGTCACACATTCCGATATTCTTCAAAGGAGATAAGGATAAAGAACTTTTGCGACTAACAGCTGAGGCTGTTGAGATAATAGATGGCTATAAGTCGAAGGCTTACATTCTTGATGCTGAAGTTATTCTATCTGAAGCTCAATTCACAGTTAAGATGGGACGTGCTGGTGTATTTGCCGGTACAATTGACCAGCTACGACTACATTCCGATGATTCTTACGAACTTGTGGATCTGAAAACTTCACAGTTTAAACCAGACAAGGCATTTCTCGATTGTGATTACCAGTTCAGCATCTACAGTTACGCATTGTGGAAGGGAGTATTCAAAATGCCGGACGGTTCGCTCTGTATGCTGGATATACCACCGGAGAGGTTAAGCATTATCTGGCTTCATATGAGGAACTACATGAAGTACAAACGGGTTTCAAACGGAAATAAGCCTGGAGATGAAAAAGGCGATGCAAGGTTCACAACAAGTAGAACACGTAAACAGCTTGCAGAAGCCAAACGTGACGTATCGGCTATAGCCAGTTGTATTCGAAGAGGAATTTCTCAAAGGAATCCAGATCAACAACGCTGTGGCTGGTGTAGATATTCCAGCGTTTGTATCGAAGACAGCAAAGATTCCGTTTTGAACAGAAGGCAGTTAAAAGAAGTTGAACAACTTATGGAGGCATAATGCCCAGAGGAAAAAGTAAAAATACAGCAGTCGAAAAACCCGGTTCTGATAATGGATCGGGTTTAATCGTTATGGAAGATCTACAGGCACTTGAACTGGAAAATCTGGACGAGGAACTATCCTTAATGACAAGGGACTTTCAGTTACAACCACCACGTGTGCGCGTAGAACACAGTACAACTGGTCGTCACCGGTTATTCATAGACTATGGCGAATCATATACAGAGGAGGATGAAGGTCAGGTTGACCTGCCAGGTAATTCTATCACCGGTATTGTGGTCATGGCACAGATGATCCGTGCAAAGTGGGCAGAAGGTGAAGCCAAGCCAGCGTGTGCAGCGGTTGAAGATAAGCCAACCGTTAATGATCCTGTACACTCTACGTGTATTGGATGCCCGGAGAACGTCATTGGAAGTAAGTGCAAACCGAAGGTAAGACTGCTTGTGTTGACATTCGCTACCGGTCAACCATCATTAGTAGTGTTTCCATTATCACCCACAAGTATCAAACGTTGGAAAGCACATGTTTCCAAGCTTGCCAGGTCTAAAGCTCCCTACATAGCAGTGATTACGAGGTTTACATTGGATGATACCCAGAAGAACGGCTATCGGTGGGCTGAAGTGGAAATGGCTGTGGATCGTGTTGTAACCAAGCAAGAGCTTGATAACGCCATGCAACTGCGTGATCAGTTCACACAGCAGCTACGTGATGTTGATGAAGCCGATTTTCAGGACAACGGCGATAAGGTGCCTTTGTAAAGGGGGTGCTTTATGAAGAAAAGTACAGTCGAAGCAGCACTTAAACTTGCCGTGGCTATAATATCTTGGATAATTTGGATCCTCGGGAAGAAGAAATGAAAGATAACAAACGGTTCACATGCGTGAGCCGTTGTTTTAGCATTCCAATATCATACTGTGATGAAGCATTGGTATAATCCTCAATCTCAAATAATACTTAGGGTCTCCTGAATAAATCAATTACCCTTATAAGGGGAGAGATTGAGCGTTGTTTTTCCTATCTTTTGTGCAAGGATACTGATTAAAACAGTCCAAAACCTTTGCACTTCAGGATGGGAA
>JAVCCM010000125.1 GCA_030765455.1 Candidatus Electryonea clarkiae
AACAGTCCTGAAGACTTCATACCTTCACGCAGTTTGTGCAACAATGTCCAGGCGGATCTATAAGTTTTGATTCCTGATTTTCTCTGTAGCTCCATAGCTGAAATACCTTTCTTGTGCTTATGAAAGAAGCTTGATCATGCTGGCATTGGGGACATTTGAACCCGTCAGGCCAGCGCAACTTGAACAAGTAATCAAAACATGCTTGTTCATCAGGAAAACTATCTTGAAAATCAAAGAACGACAATATTTTAGCCATTGTTATCTCCGCATATATTCTGTACTTGTGTATAGTAATACACGAATGTTCAGTACTCTTGTCAATAACTGGCTGAGCTAATGACATAACCGGATACATTTATTATTATACATCAAAACTTGAGTAGGAGAACTAAACACACTGAAGTGTGAACTCTGAGCACTTAATCGTCTTGATGTTTACTTCTCAGCATGAATTCCGGTGGGATTATCCAGGAAGTTAAAAGAATGAGCAGAAGAAAAGCGGCATATAAGACTGTAAATGTCTGTTCGCTGAAATCGTAAAAGATAATTCTGTGAATCCATTCCTGCATGAAGGTTGTTTCATAGACCTTGCCTTGCCCTCCTCTTATTCTTAGATCATTTTCCCAATTGGTCAAGGGGCAGATCGTGCCTAACAGGCTTTCGCCCATAACAAAAGCCATAGCAATGATGTGCGCGATACGGAATTTCGTATTCCTGATGAACCTCCACTTCGCGAAGTATCCCGCCCATATAAATACAAATCCAGCAACAATAAACGTCACAAAAGCAAAATGAATCAGCAGGATTCCATCCGCCATCAGTAAATAAATGTCAAAGGATTTACTCAATTTACTCCTCTTAAGGTTTTGCAAGTCCTACTACTTGGTTTCATGAGTATTTCAGGTTATTCTTAATAGTATATCTTTTATTAGTAAGAATATCAATTCAAAAATATTTAAAATAAAGAAAAGGGTTTTTGACATTGATAACGCGTCATTGTATATTGCCTTGGTGCGAAGAAAATTATGTATAATTATTAGCTCGGTTCCATCTGACTGTAAAAGAAAAATGTTTTGCTGGTGTATTATGCCTCTTGTGACAGCTTTTATTGCTAAACCACTGGCGTGATACTCGAAAAAGCTTTACGGACCATTCCTGCAAAAGAGCATGGAATTGGATGTAGAAAAGCTCTTACTGATCAAACAACTTTTACCTTGCATTTTTACATATAGTATACATAAATATCTAAAGGACGACGAATAGGCCGCCAATGAATTCAAAAGCAAGAGCTTATAAGCTTCCGACTGTCAAGAGGCTTCATACCCTTTCACGCAATCAGTGCGCTGCACCAGACTGCACACATTCATTAATCGCAAGAGATGGTGAAACAATAATAAGCAAAATTTGTCATATAGAGGCAGCCTCAAAGGATGGTGCAAGATGGAACCCTGACATGACTGATGATGAGCGCCGGCATTTTGATAATCTTATTCTACTGTGTGACGAGTGTCATTGTATTATTGATAACAAAGAAAACGAGGCGAAATATCCTGTATCCCTCTTGAAAAAGTGGAAAAAAGAGCATGAATCTACAACAACTTATTCTTATCTAAATGAACACCCCTCATTATTAAATATGGTCATCGGTGCGATTTCTGATATAGAGCTAGATTCAGAAGAGGAAACCTCTTCCGCAAACATCGAGGCATTCGAAATCGATGCGAAAATCAGCTATAATGACATAAAACGTAACAAAGCGCTGATTGACGAGTATAAGGTGTTCTATACGAAGGTGAATTCCCTTTACCAGATTCTTGAGGAACAAGGATCATTCAGAAAAGAGAATCTATTGCGTAATATTCGAAATATATATATTCAAATAAAGGGGAAGTATATTAAGAATGATGTCAATCCCATGCAGATAATTAGGGATAATGCTGATAATATTATTGAAGATGTTCAGGACAAGCTATTAAATATGGCTGAAGAGAGAACAAGTAACTACTCAGAGGATATTTCATTCGGAGTATCCATTATTATGGTAGATGCATTTATGCGGTGCAAGATACTTGAGGAGCCACCTGCATTATGATTATCGGCAGGGATATAAAACCAGAGAGACAGATTTATCACTTAGGCGCATTACTTTTGGAAGTCCTGCAAGCCACTCCAAATAGAACCATTGAACTATTTGATGTATTTGAGCTTATGAATAGTCATGAAACTGTATCAGTGAACGCGTTTGTTCTTACACTCGACTGGCTATTTCTTCTTGGCGCTATTACTAATGACAAGGGACGTATCGAAAAATGTTTCTGAAAAAGCTCACAATCAATAATGGTTCTACACTCATAAGGGACATTCGATTTCATAAAGGACTCAATCTTATAGTCGATGAGACGCGAACTAGTGATCGAAGAGAATCGGGGAACAACGTAGGCAAAACGACGGTATTGAGGCTCATTGACTATTGCTTTGGAAGTGATGGAACGAACATATACAAGGATACAGAGTTTAAAGGCAAGAGCAATACTCAGATTGAGCAGTTCCTAAAGAACAATAACATTGTAATCTCTATGACTCTAAAGGAAGAATTAGAATCGGCTGAGTCACGAGAGATAATAGTAAGAAGAAATTTTCTTAGCAGAAGCGACAAGATATTGGAAATCAATGGTGAGAAACAGACAATTAACGAGTTCCCTAAGAAGCTAAAAGCACTCATTTTCAAATCATCGCATGAAAAGCCAAAATTGAGGCAAATATTTGCCAAGAATATCAGAGATGAAAAAAATAGGATTGCCAATACGCTGATGGTTTTGAGCCCATACACCACAATTGAAGAATACGAGTCGCTCTTTTTATTTTGGCTGGGAATCGAAGTTGATGTCCATGCGCGAAAACAACAATTGCTTCGGGAACAAATAACAGAAAAGAATCTTCTCGATCGACTGAAACGTGAAGCATCTTTATCTCAAATAGAGCAATCACTAATCGTTGTCTATAGGACCATTGATGAACTGACTGAGAAAAAGAATAGTTTTGATGTTAATAAGAACTTTGAGGAAGAATTAGATGAACTGAACCAGATAAAACGGCAAATTAATGAGCGGACTACATCAGTGAGTAATCTGGAGTTACGCAGAGAATTGATAATCGAGAGTAAGACAGAACTGGAAAATGAAGTAAGTTTTGTTGATAGGCAACGGATTAGAGCCCTTTACAAAGAGGCCAAATTGTTGATTCCTGAGCTCCAAAAGTCATTTGAAGATACCGTAATGTTTCACAACCAAATGATACAGAAAAAAGTTGAATACATTACAAAAGAAATCCCAACCCTTGAATCAGAACTTGTGGCGACAAAGAGAAAAGTGTCAGAACTCCTTGCACTGGAGAAGAAACTCGCACGAAAACTCAAGAAATCAGGAGTCGTGGAAGAACTGCAAAGGATTATCTCTGATTTGAACAAAGTGTTTGAGAGCAAGGGAACTTTGGAAGAGCAGAAACGACTATGGGAGTTGTCGGTAAAAAGACTGGCTGACAATGAAATTGAATTAACAAAGATCAACGCTGGAATTGATTCCAAAGAGGACTTGATACAGGAACGGATTACGGATTTTAACAAATATTTTTCTAAGATGTCTTCTATGCTCTACGGAGAACATTTTGTTCTTAGCTCAGATATGCACGAAAGAGGGTATAAACTAAAAATAAGCAGTCTCAGTGGTAACCTTGGAGCAGGAAAGAAAAAGGGCCAGATTGCTGCGTTTGATTTGGCCTATATTCAATTTGCGGATGCCCAAGGTATCGAGTGTTTACATTTTGTTCTTCAGGATCAGATCGAGAATGTTCACGACAATCAGATTAACAACCTACTCACAGAGATAGTTGCTGAAGTTAATTGCCAGTATATATTACCGGTTCTCAGGGATAAACTCCCTGTTGATATTGATGTTGATCAATATGAGGTAGTTTCCTTATCTCAATCAGATAAGTTGTTTCGTCTGCTATAACCAAAGCAAAACAGACACAAGCGGATACAGAGAAACTGTGCCGCAGTGAAAATGTTAGAAGAGTAAATCCATGAATCTGGCGTATGCATATGCCACGGCTGGCTTTGTCCAACGATGTATTATTGTTCTATTCTATCAATAACTGCAAATCTTCAATCTGTGATTAATACTTCTCGCTCAACGAGAAAGATATTATTGATCAAGGCAACAAAACTTAGTTGGATGAACCAACTGGGGCATGAACTCTCCCTACCTTTTGCATCTGAAATGTTTCAGAAAGGACTCAATTTGTCTGGGAAGATTCCTGTCGTTTTCGAAGATCTTTCAGCCATTGTTTTATCCCGGCTTTGATTCCCCGGGCTACTACTTTTCTGGACTCCTCGTTTTGTGCGTATGTATCTTCATTCGGATGAAGCAGGAAACCGTTCTCGATGAGGATTGAGGGACAAAATGTCAGGCGTGGGATGGCGAGATCCTGGTAACGTAATCCATTGCCTTTCCAACCGACTGCAGTGTTAATATTTTTCAATACTGTTCCGGCAAATTCCAATGAATGTTTATGATTGTAATGCACACTGGTACCATGATGATTGAACGGATTCTTTCCCTGGGGGAGTGCATTATAGTGAAGGCTGATCACGATATCAGCCTGGTTATCCAGGGCTAAAGCTATCCTTTCCCCCAAACCTACACTGATATCACTATTTCTTGTCATAATGACTTTCGCGCCCGCACGTTCCAGTTCCGGTTTAACAACTTCTGCAAGTGCCAGGGTTACTTGTTTTTCATCGGCACCAGTTGGGCTGATGGCGCCGACATTGGTTCCTCCATGCCCCGGATCGATCAGGATTGTCAGCCCCTTCAAAGGATTTCGCTTAATTTCGGGGGCTTCTTTGATAGACCATATAAATGCGCCTGTTTTATCAATCGAAACGTCCCAACCCCACATCCATTCCGGACGAATAAAGGCTGTAAGTCGATAAGTATCAGGATCAATTTGCCGCCATCGGACTTCACGAACTACACGGCTGTCGGCAGGTTGAATAATTACATCCGTCCAACTCATTGCTCCGTAAAGGGTCAATTCGAGTTTGTCGTCTGCCGTTCTCTCAACCCGGTAGGGTGGAAGGTCGCCGTTGAGAGGTAAGCGGATTTCAGTTGAACGATCTTTCACCGTTGAGGTTACGAAATGGATAATTGAGTTAGCAGGCGGTGATCCCAAAGTATCAACCGATACATATTTATCTTCGATCCAACCAATTTCGCCATCACCAAGTATGACACGATAAAATCTTCGTCCCAGATCTTTGAAACCATCACTCCACAACTGGGTTCCTTTTAGAGGGAAAAGGTCATAAGTACCGGGCCAACCGCATCGTATTGGGGCAGGTTCTTCAATTACCTCCAGCCTGGCATTTTGCGGTAATAGCTCCGGTTTTGCATATTCTATTCCTGTTGGCGGCATAAGAAACCAGAGATTTCTTTCAATACTTGTTCCGTTAGCTTGTGCAGTTGACGGTGGATGGTATTTAATGCTTATTTTGCCTGCCGGTCGTTTATCAAAAAGAGAATCTCCGCTCAACTCCGTGACTTCCTCAAAACCGACCCAGGCGAGCCATGCTCCACTATTGTGGATAGATATTTTTTCTGCTCCAATAATCAGTTCTCCACCTGGATGAGTTACATTTCCGAATAAGAACACACTATCCAGGGAGGAGATATGGACTATTGAGTCAGATTCAATTTCATTCGGATAAACAAGATTCAAAGATGGAGTTTGAACGGTAGGGGATTTAACGGGAGTATCATAAGAAATATTCTTTTTGATGAAAGGGGTCTGAAGTGAACACCCTGTTAAAGATACAAGTATAATAAAAGGCAGAAAAAATATTATAGATCGTTTTAGCAACTGTATATCCTTGTTATGACCTCTGCAAAAAATGCAGAATAAAAATCATGTTAATCCTGTAAATCCTGTCAAAAAAATACACGCAAAGACGCTAAGGGGCAAAGTTCGCAAAATAATCAGTCCTCTTGATTCAAGAATCAATGCTACGGTTAAAAAGAATTTTGATTCCTTCAAGGACGAGATCCGGCTCAACAGCGAGAACCTCCGGAATATGTTTTACCATATATGACGCCATTCCACCCGTTGCTATAACTTTCGAATCTGCAAAACCTGTTTCTTTCCTGATGTCCGTTATCAGACCACGAATTGCAGCAATTGTTCCTTTTATCAGCCCAATCCGGATGCTCTCGTCAGGTGTTCTGCCGATAACCTGCTCAGGCATAGAGAGACGTACTTTGGGCAATAACGCCGCAGCACTATGCAGAGCCTCTACGCTGGTTTCCAATCCCGGCATGATCACTCCGCCGAGATAAGCGCCATCCTTATCTATGACATCTATGGTGATCGCCGTTCCAAAATCGAGAATCAGCAGGGGACCGCCGTACTTCTGATAACCGGCAACAGCATCACAAACCCGGTCAGCGCCGACCGATCCGGGATCACGGTACTTATTTACAAATCCCTCAAAATCTCCATGAATGAACACAGGATCACAACCGAGCCATGATTTCGCCATCTCACCGTACACCATTCCATTCTTTGGAGCAACGCTGGCAATTGCCACATTATCAATATGTTTGGGATCTACTCCTCCATCACGACAAAGCATAGTCACTAATACTCCGGCTTCATCAGCAGTACGTCCGGCAGCACTTGACAACCGGCGTCGAATCTTCAGTTCATCATCGATATAAATTCCCAGGACAACATTGGTATTACCAATATCAAGCGCCAGGAGAGTTTGGTTATTCATGATGCTCGTCAATCCTCTCTGAAGAAGTAATCTCTACCTCGATACCATTACTATTCATCACCAGCAATCCTCCTGCGTCACTAATACCTCTTACAATACCCTCCACAATACCTGAGGGACTCTTAACTTTTACCTGTTTTCCTACAGATTCCGATATTTCAAGCCATGCTTTTCTAATTTTTTCAGGTTCATTTGAAAGATCTTCCAGTTTATCTGACAGGCGCAGCAGGAAGGTGGTTATCAGCCCGGCACGAGTCCAATCAAGTTCCGCCTCTTCAAAAAGTGAAGTTGTCGGGTCAAGTATCAATCGGCGTGTTTCTTCATCAAGCGGTTTCATATTGACACCGATTCCGGCAATTACTCCAATTTCACCCTCATTTAACTCAATCGATTCGCAAAGTATCCCTGCTAATTTCCCTTGTTCAGTTAATACATCATTGGGCCATTTCAACCTTAGCTCAACTGCCCCACCTCGCGATTTCGCCTCCGACTTAATCGCTTCATACAAAGCGATTCCAACAGTCAGTGGGGCAAGCGTGACTGGAGGATCGTCAATATTAAGAGAGAGCAGAACCGAGAAATACAATCCGCCCACTGGGCTCGCCCAATGCCGCCGGTGTCTCCCATGCCCTCTTGTTTGATGATCAGCAATTAATACCGTCCAGGCATGAGCGTCTCGTTTAATAAGAGACAAAAGGTCTTCATTAGTCGATTTTGTCTCTTCAGTCCATAACACCTTTATCCGGGGGATCCGATGCTTCAGAACCGCTTCTATTCGTGATGGTTCAATTCTGTCCATAAAAATTTCCTGTTTCAAAACGCCAATGGTAAGGTAATACCTGGAAACAGGTAAAGGGCAATAATACATAGGAAGAGATGTAAAATACTCAAGCAGCGGTATATCTTAAATCAAGGGATTATTATTCTTAAAATTTAAAACCTGCTTGCATGAAAAATTGAATCCAATTGATAAAATTAATAATCATCCACATCCATAATACCCAATGATTTCCATGGGATCATTTCAACAATATGAGGAAATTCATCAATATTAAAACCAATCTTATCCATTCTTGATGCAAGTTTATCTGTATCCAGACGATCAAGTTCGTAACCTGCCTGGAATCTCGATACGAGCAGATCCGCCACATATACTACGTGAGTTAATTCTGGATATATTTCCGATCTCTCGGGATGATGATGGTTGGCAATCGCCTCAGCTAAATCATCCGGAAGCTCCAAAAGTTCTGCCAGGCGTTTACCGGTTTGTGTGTGATCTATTCCTAATACTTCCTTTTCTACTTCAACCAATGACTTCTGTTCCTGATGTACCCTGCGGTAGAAGTAAGGGTACATATTAGAAACATATTGATCCAGTATCACTTTTCCAATATCGTGTAATAATGCGGCGGTATATGCAACATCAGGTGAGATTTTCGTTTTGTGCAGGGCAAGCATCTCAGCTACAATAGCTGCAGATCTGGCGTGATGAAAAAGCCCTCCTTTGCAGAGAGAATAACCCCTGTCGTATTCACCATAGAATATTTCCATTGCGGATGAAACGACAATTTGCAGAATATCCTTTTCGCCCACCATAACAAGTGCTTGATCTACAGAATCAATCTTTTGTAATGGACTGTATTTAGCTGAGTTACAAATATTTATTATCTTGGCGCTAATAACCTGGTCTTGCCTCGCTTCTTCGGCGATTTCTTTCATGTCATAATCGCCGGAATGAATCGTGCGAATTATTTTTAATGCAACTTGTGGTACCGGTTTAAGTGAGGATATTATTAAATCAACTTTTAGAGGAGAAATTCGCACAAATGAGAATATCTCAGGATCATTAGTATGCCCAATTGGTGAAATCGTGTAATCCCAATTCTCTGAATCCAAGGTAAGCTTACAGGAAAAATATCCTCCTGTTTCGGAGCTGATGACAGGGATTTTATTCGCTGCGAGAAACTTTTTAACAATCTCAGCGGTTCGACCCCCAATGTCCATTTCAAGATCACCCATTGACAATTGACCGACTAATGCTCCTCCGGCAATAATGGCTTTGAGGTTCTCCCGCTTCGCTCCGGAATCTAAGAGTTCTTTAAGAAATAATGGCATCCCGGTACTGGCATAGGTGGTCATGCCCCAGGGTGAGCTATCGGATGTCGGTTCAGGAAGCAATATATGGAATAGACCACCCACTCCGTTTTCGCGGTCATAGACAGCCACACCGACACAAGTACCGAGCAACGCAGTTAACTTGGCATTACGCCGGCTATGTACGATATAAGAGCCTGAACTTACAAATTCTGTTGAACTCATAGTTTTTGATGTTCGCTTATTAGGTCAAGTAATCCAGACAATAATGTAAAAACTACAATCTTAATGTACAAGTGCAGATACTCAACGCGTAACTCGAAATCCTGACCGAAGACTCGTGGCTAATAATTAATCTATTTTTGCGAATAAATAAACGGTATTTTTCTTAATTGATTATTGAAAAATATTACATATCTCATGTTTGGAATACTTGTTCCTGATATCTATGTTTTTCAACGATTAATTTTGTAAATTGATTTTATCGTCATCTAAGGTGAATACACTTTTGTCATATTGTCAACCGCAACTTTGAAGGTATCCCGATGAAAGCTTTAAATCTATCACTTGCCGTAACCGTATTGTTCATTTCAGCTTCATTTTCATGGGCACAAGGTAATCTTGCAGGACAAAAAGCTCCTGATTTCACGCTTAAAAGCATCGACGGGGAAAAAGCAAAACTCGCTGATTTCCTTGAAGAAGGTCCTGTCCTCCTCGATTTCTGGGCGACTTGGTGTGTTCCCTGTAAACAGGCTCTTCCGCACCTGGCGAAAATTCATGAATCATACAAAGACCAGGGTTTCAAACTTGTTTCGATCAGCACTGACAATACACGAAGTGTCGGGAAAGTACGTCCATACGTAAAAAGTCAGAAATGGGAATTTCCAGTTCTACTTGATACTGATAATGAGGTGTTGAAACGATATAGAGCCAATTCAGTTCCAATGTCAGTCCTGATTTCAACCGAAGGATTGATCATAAAAACTTGGATTGGCTATCATCCCGGCGAAGAAAAAGACATAGAAAAAGAAGTTAAGAAACTTCTTGCATCCAAGACGGAGCCACAGGGATGAATAGAATTGTTGTATATCATATATTTTGCATATCCCTGTTAATATTAATATCGCAGCCAGCCTTATCTCAACAGGTCAACATCCAGGGAAACAACGAATTGAAATGGGCTGACGGTCTTGAGGAACTATCTGGCGAATCAACCTCTAAACGTTATTTTGAAAACCGGTTGAACCTTGACCTGTATTATGACAAGATTCGTTTCGGCAGCCGTTTCACAATGTTGCAGCCTTCAGAGTTTGGACAGGAAATTTCCGGAGTTGAAACATTTGAGAAACGTTTTCTCGAATTTCGTGATCCTGATAATGATATGTATTTTCGTGTAGGAAATTTCTATACCGTATGGGGACGTGGTCTGAGCCTGGCTCTCAGTGAAGATATAACCCAGGGTTTCGACTCTGGACTGGACGGCGTTCTTGCAGGCGGAGATTGGGAATTCTTTGAAGCCGAGGTTATTTCCGGCAGGAGTGACGCCGGGCATCTCGGGCTGGTCAGGGAAGCCCAGATCAGTGGAGCAAATATCTCTGCCGCGATTCTCGATAATGCTACACTCGGCGCCCTGGTCGTATTGACCGATTCTGTCGGTTTAAGTACTTATACCGAAAATCGTACATGGGGAGGTTATGGTTCTTACGACGGGTCGTATGTCTCGGTCTGGGCAGAGCATTCTATGGAGTTTGTAACAGGAGTTGATGAAGACAATTATGCAAGCTATGCTTCAATCAGCGGATTTTATGATAATATCGGGATAGCCCTGGATTATAAAAATTATAATTATTACTGGTATGGAAGCCGGGGCGCAAACTCTGCTTATGCTGCGTCCACAGGTGTTCTTCCTTTCCACAGTCCACCGATAGTCCAACGCGAATTCACCAGTAATCTTTTCAGCAAACATCCTCACCTTATCAAGTACGAAGACGAGGTCGGCGCTCAACTGGAAATCACATGGTCGCCAGGTTCATGGGGAACTATGGTGCTCGCTTATGCACAAAGCAGCAGCCATCCTGAAAATGATGCGCCGATACCTTCTTTGAAGGAGGTTGACAGTCCATATCGAGAACTATTCCTCGAAGTCAACGCTTATCCCGGCTGGGATGCTGCTCTATCAGGTTGGGGTGGATGGAGCGAGGAGGTTATTTATTATCGACTTTCAGATGTTAGACAAAGATGGCGAAACCAGGCAGTATTGGGTGGCAGGCTGGAAATGCCCGTTTTTGGTCAATTTTCCGAAATAGTCTCTGCAGAGGGAATGATCGTTTCTGATAAAATTCTGGACAAGAGTTTCCCTGAAGCTCGTTTTGAAGCAGGTGGAGTCTATAAAGCTAATTACTCATTAGTTGCAAGCTTGGAAATGAGTGACGAGAATGAAAAAGATTATGGTTTCGAAACCTGGTTTAACGTTCAGGGTCGAGCAATGATAGCCGGGCGCCATGAATTGATATTCATGTATGGACAAGAGCGTGGTGGATTAGTGTGCTCATCGGGAAAATGCAGGGTAGTAACACCGTTTAACGGCGTAAAAATTTCACTTATAAGCTTGTTTTAATTGAGAAACAAATTAGTACTGCACTTCTCATAAAACGAGAAGCAAAAGTAACTCCCTTTCGCCGAAAGGAGCGGTTTGTAATATATTTGAAACATGCCGATTTATTATTACTGCGTCGTTTAGTTATGAGAGCAGGTCTCCCTTTCGGCGAAAGGGAGTTACTCTTCAAATCATTAGATAATTCGTAATATTTAATGTAACTGGATTATAGGACATTGGCGATAAAACCTGATAAATCTGAGATTCTGTCCAGATTACCGTCTGTTGACAGGATACTTGCTGAAACTGTTCTTGGTGAGTGGAAAGGAAGCTCCTTCACTACTGAAACGGTTCGTGTAATTCTCGATGAAATCAGGGAAAAACTCCTTGAAGGGACCGGGATCACTCACACCACTAATGAAATCGCAACAGAAGCATCCCGACGATTGAACATCCGATTCGCTCCACAATTAAGGCGAGTTATTAATGCTACTGGTATTATAATCCACACAAACCTCGGAAGAAGTCCCCTCAGTGAAAAAGCAATAGAAGCAATGGTGCGAGCCGCCAGGGGTTACTCATCACTTGAATATGATCTGAAGCGAGGCCGCCGTGGTTCACGACATACCCTTGTCCACGAGATACTGACAACCATTAGCGGCGCGGAAGATGCCCTGGTTACAAATAATAACGCTGCAGCCATGTTGCTTGGACTTACAGCCCTGTCAAAACGTAAAGAAGTTATAGTATCCAGAAGTCAGCTTGTTGAAATCGGCGGCTCATTTCGTGTCCCGGACATATGCAAAGCCGGGGGTGCAAAATTGAAAGAAGTCGGAACAACCAACCGGACTCGAATTGCAGATTATGAAAATGCGACAAGTACTAAAACAGGCATGCTTCTACGAGTCCACAGTTCAAATTACAAAGTTATCGGCTTCACAGAAGAGGTCAGCCTTGAAGCACTTGTCGATCTGGGAGATAAATACAATATCCCGGTTATGGATGATTTAGGCAGTGGAGCGTTGGTCGATATCGCACGTTATTCTTCCTTGAAGGATGAACCATTAGTGGCTGACAGCGTAAAAGCAGGGGCTTCGGTAGTAACTTTTAGCGGTGACAAATTGCTTGGTGGACCCCAGGCTGGTTTGGCAGTAGGTAAATCAAGATATATCGATAAAATGAGAAAACACCCGTTGATGCGTGCGGTCAGACCCGACAAGATCACCTTTGCCGCTCTGCATGAAACGCTGCGAGCATACCTCGTTCCAAAAAAATTGGCTGAAAAATTACCTGTTTGGCGTATGATGTCCGTCTCATTAAAAGAGATTGGAAAGCGTGCCCATAAAGTCGCTGCTGATGTTACAAAAGTTGCAGAAGGATCAGGTTTGAAAGTTTGCATTGATAAGTCGGATTCTTATGCAGGCGGAGGATCTTTGCCTACTCAAATGATGGAGAGCAGATCGGTCTGTTTTTCCGGGACAGGTAAAAGATTAAAAACGCTCCAGGAAAACCTGAGAAATGGAATTCCGCCAATTATTTGTTATATTAAAGACGGCAAGCTGCATCTGGATCTCCGCACATTAATACTCGAAGATGACAACGAAGTGACTGAATTATTGCTTAAAGCATTGAAAATGAAAGAGGACTAAATTGAGATTTTTTTCAGGCAGAATTAGAATCGTAACGTTTCTCCTGGCTCTAATTTTCGGCAGCCTGGTTGAAGCATCCGGGACAGTTGTTCATTTGATCGATGTAGATTCCCCCATTCATCCGGTATCGATGCGTTTTGTTCAAGACGCTATTGAACGCGCAGAGGATGCCGGGGCTGAAGCATTGATTATCCGGCTCGATACTCCCGGTGGTTTAATGGAGTCTTCACGAGGCATCACCAAGTCAATCCTCAATGCCGAAATTCCTGTTATCGTTTATGTCGGACCAGATGGCGCTCGAGCGGGTTCTGCGGGAGTGTTTATCACATTAGCATCTCATATCGCTGCCATGGCTCCCAGCACGAACATAGGCGCTGCCACACCGGTTACAATGGGCGCTCCTTCCGGGGTTAAAAAAGACTCCACCAAAGCGCAGTCCAATAATGACGCAATGATGAAAAAGGTCACGAATGATGCCGTTGCACAAGTAAGAGCGATGGCTGAAAGCCGTGGACGCAACGCCGACTGGGCTGAAAAAGCAGTTCGTGAAGCGGCAAGTATCACAGCGAATGTTGCACTGGAAGAAAACGTAATCGACCTGATCGCAACCTCGATCACCGACCTGCTTGAACAGATAAACGGCAGGGAAGTAGAAGTTGCAAACGAGATGGTTACGTTAAATACTGAAGCTGCTGTTGTTAAAACATTCGAGTTAACCTGGCGTGAAAAATTTCTCCATACACTTGCAAATCCCAATTTTGCATACATATTAATGTTACTTGGATTTTATGGATTGATATTTGAATTATATAATCCAGGGGCTATCATCCCTGGTGTGATAGGTGTAATCGCTTTAATCCTTGCTTTTTTCGCATTCCAGACACTGCCGTTGAACTGGGCTGGATTGTTATTAATCATTGTATCTTTTGTCATGTTTCTTCTTGAAATCAAAGTTCCCAGTATGGGATTTTTAACACTTGGCGGAGTCGTTTCATTATTAATAGGTTCAATTATGCTTATAGATACTACCATTCCTGCATTACAAATCTCCTGGTCGGTGATTATTCCCGCTGTTCTGTTTACAACACTGTTCTTCGTTTTTGCCATCACTATGGGCATACGGGCACAGAAAAATAAAGTCGCAACGGGGCATGAGGGTCTTGTCGAAGAAATTGGAGAGGTCATTGATACACTTGATCCGGTCGGTAAGGTCAAAATCGGAGGGGAATACTGGAAGGCAGAAGCTGAGGATCCACCTCTTAACCCCGGTGATCAGGTTATTGTAACTGGAGGAAATCGTTTGCGAATCAAAGTGAAACGTTTCGTCTGACAGGGATGTCTTCTCCTTTTCGTGCCCTCTTGTTTGCGGCTGTCGCATTTACATTCGGACTGTTGACAGGCTCCCTGAATGATGCCGGATCATTAATTATTACCGGTATAATTCTGCTGCTGTTCACCCTCAATGTTTTACTCTTTCGTAAGCAAAAACAATTGTTTCAAATAATAGCTCTCTTGGTACTCTGGTTCTTGATCGGATGGAGCAGAAACTCTCTCAATCGAAATATATGCCCACCAGAGGGGCGTTGCTGGATTGATGGGAAAGTTACTTTACCTGTGGAATCTGAAGGAAAAGAAGCCAGGGTTAGAATTACAAATATCAAGTGGCGCAAAGCTTCCACCTACGGAAAACTGCCCGGAAAAGCAATTCTCACAACACCAAAATCCAAACATCTTCAAGCGGGTGACCGAATCAGGTTCCTGGGTTTCGTTGATTCTCACACCGGTGCTCGTAATCCCGGCGATTTTAATCCTCGAGCATATTGGGGAATCCGGGGCATCAACTACAATATCAGGAGCCCGGTACATCTTGAAAAGCTACCGAAGAGAAGATTTTCCTCGACCCCACTCCTGCTAATCGATTCTTTACGAAAGAAATCATCGGCAATTCTTAGGCAGCATGTATCTCCTCAAAACGTCCCTGTTGCAATGGCATTATTCGTCGGCGACCGGACTGGTTGGGATCAGGGGTTGCGGGAAAAATTTGCTCAATCAGGTATAATGCATTTGTTTGCCATATCCGGTTTTCATGTTGGAATATTTGCCATTACACTACTCTGGACACTTCCATTGCTCAGGATATCGAGCAAAATGATCTGCACTATAACTATCCTCCTGCTCTGGCTATATGTGGCCTTTACCGGGGCAAATCCACCGGTAGTTCGTGCCGTAGTGATGATCAGTATTGCTCTGCTTGGCAGGATTGCCGGACGAAGATACAGGTCCGGATATACTCTGGCGCTTTCATACCTTGTGCTATTGATGTGGCGTCCCCAGGGGTTATTCGATGCAGGTTTCCAGCTCAGTTTCGCCGGTACGGCGGCAGTGATATTTTCAACTGCTTTTATCACGCCCCGTCACGCATGGTACACCAGGATTTCATCACCCGGTATTGTTCGCAGCAGTCTAAAATATATCATAGTATTTCGTGACGCTCTCGCCGCAAGTATAGCAGCTTTTATTTTTACTTCACCGTTTATGATTTTACATTTTGGATATTTGCCCTGGTTTGGACCTCTTGTGGTTCTTCCCGCTACTATCCTGGTATGGTTCACAATGATATCAGGGTGGTTGACATTACTTTTATCATTCCTGCCCTTCATTCCTGATGTTTTTGGCGCTGCTTTGAATGGATTGATTCAATTACTTGTACATCTGACCAGAATTTCCACTGATAATTTCCCGGCTGCCGGTTCTGTCCCAGCAAACGTTATTTTCAGTGCTATAGCTATTATGTTCCTGTTTATTGTTTTTTCTCCGAGGATTCGTATGGCACCTACCTCATACTTATCGTTGGGAGCAATATCAATCGGTACAATAATAGTCTGGACACTTCTCTGGCTGCCTGAACAGAACGTGAAAATTGCTGTTCTTGATGTTGACCAGGGAGACGGCATCCTGATTCGCCGTGGAAACCGGGCGGTCATTATAGACGGTGGTAAATCATCTAACCATGCCCTCGAAAAACAGGTACGGCTGTCAGGAATTCGTAATATAGACCTGCTGGTTTTGACACATGGAGACGCTGATCATACCGGCGCGGTACGATCACTGGTTGGTAAAATCCCTATAAATGCAGCTCTCGTTGGACCGGGTACATGGCGGGACAAAGAGGGCAATAAGACAATCAAAGCGTTAATTGAAAACGGCGTATCTGTTTATACAGGATATAAGAACACCAAAATTGAACTTGGCCAGCTTGGCAGGATCGAAGTATTAAATCCGCCGGTTAGTATCGACCAAGAGATGACTTCCGATAACGATCTATCCCTCGTTTTGCTCTGGGAAAATAACGGAAATTCAGCACTGTTTCCAGGTGACATTTCCTATAAAGCCGAAATAAAAATTTCAATTGAAGGAAACCTGAAACCTGTAGATCTCTTGTTAGCCGCCCACCATGGCAGCAGGTTTTCCACTTCTCAGCAATGGTTGGAAAAACTGAATCCACGGTTCATCGCAATTTCCTGTGGGAGAAACAACCCTTATGGTCATCCTGCACCCGGTGTGCTCACCCGATGCAAAACAATTGAAACTAAAATCAGCAGGACCGATGAAGAGGGAGCTTTAATCTATGCTTTAAAACCGGGAGGGCTGGAGAAAGTTGATTGGAATAAATGGTGGTAAGATTTCTTTCGATTCAGTTCCAGATCCGGATTTTGAAATAATCCCTTTTTGGCTTCCCTGAGGTGAAAAGTCAGGACTGATTAATTCAAATAAATAAAGGCTATAACTTCTTTCGCCATCTTTCTAATTTCCTGAAACTTTCTTCTGCGGCGGCAAGAAAATCATCAATTTTGAACGGTTTCAAGAAATAGTCATCGAACCCTGCGTCTCGAGCTTCAACTATCTGGAAGACAGAAGCATAGGCGGTCATAGCGATAAGAATTGCAGTAGGATGTTCTTTGCGTACTCTCCGGCACAAATCTATACCGTTCATTCCCGGCAACTGCAAATCGAGGAACATTAATGGGAATAACTCTTTTTCGAGAATATCCAGACCTGTCTCAGCATCCTCGGCGGTTTTAACTTCATATCCGGCTTTGGTGAAGACCTTGTCCAGGATATCCCGGATACCTTCCTCATCATCAACTACCAAAATACGCTTTCTCATCCAATAATCCTTTATCAGATTACCACAATTTTATATTTGTCACTATTCGGCGTTCGGTCACCCCACGCAAAAAAGGAGACCTGAAAGAAAAGACTAATGATTATCGCAATATGATCAAAAGATACGCTACTATATAACATCTTCAAAGCTAAATCAAGATTCAGAGTGTATTTATTGTGGCACCTAAAACAATTTTTCTTTGCATTCAAATCGTATAAAATCTATTATGAGAAAAATAATGCGTGTATATTTCATCTGAAAGTAGATGCAAAGATATAAAGGAGACATAAGCGATTGATCAGTGTCAATTCACAACAACAAATCGAATGTAAACCGAATTAATCATGGATCAGGAACTCCCAATTCAAGAGAAATTAGAGCTTCTTCCGCGTGATCCCGGCTGTTATATCTTCCGGGATGAACGAGGCAAAGTAATATATGTTGGCAAAGCAAAGGTGTTACGTAACAGGGTACGGAGTTACTTCTCCGGGCGATCAGACGGTCGTTATCAATATGACAAACTGATATCACGAATCCACGATCTTGAAATAATCGTTACCGCCGGGGAGGTGGAGGCGCTTGTCCTGGAAGCCAACCTGATCCGCCGGTTCCGCCCTCGATTTAACATTGATGTGAAAGATGATAGATCCTATCCCTATTTGAAAGTAACAAGGGAGCTGTTCCCGCGAATCTTTATTACCAGGGAGGAGCGGGGCAGGGAAGCAGATTATTATGGACCATTGAGCGATGTAACAAAGATCAAGGAGACGGTCAATGCCTTACGTCGAGCCTGCCACATACGAATCTGCAATTTGAAGATTACAGATGAATCCATAAGGTTGAAAAAACACCGTATCTGCCTGGAGTATCATATTGGAAATTGTGAAGCGCCGTGTGTCGGGTATGTAACACCCGAGCATTATAACAGTGATGTTGGTAAGCTTGTAGATACATTCCACGGTAAAGCTACAACCCTGCTGGAGATGCTTGAAAAACGGATGGATAATTATTCCGTTGAACAGAAATATGAAGAAGCCGCGCATGTCCGGGATCAGTTATATGCTATCAAGAAATTAAACACACGGCAGGAAAAACTTGCTGCAGACACCAATGACCGTGATGTTTTCGGTATAGCATTAGAAGACCGCTCTGGTTGCATTGCGGTACTCAGGATTCGAAACGGGAAGATGGTTGGGCGTGACCGGGCTTATCTTTCAAGGCTTGACGGCAGCTCCGAAAAAGAAATCTGGGCTCGGTTCCTGGAGCGTTATTATGTATCGGATCTACGGATGATTCCGCGCCAGATCCTGATACCGGTGCAGATTGATCCTGATGACAAGACCCTGCTCAAGTTGTACATCGAAGAAAAGCGCGGACGAAAAGTTGAGATCCGGGTTCCCCAGCGCGGCGACCTGATCCGAATGATTACCCTTGCCCGGCATAATGCTGAATTACTGTTAAGCGAACGACGTCTTGCTGAAGCGAAACGCGAGCGGGTTCCCCATGGTTTGAAAATGTTACAGGAACATCTGGACTTGCCGGAATTACCCCGTATTATTGAGTGCTTTGACAATTCAAACCTGTTTGGTACTTATCCCGTTGCGGCAATGGTGCAATTTAAAGATGCACGTCCGGAAAAGAAGGAATACCGTCATTATCGAATAAAGACGGTGGAGGGTATCGATGATTTCGCATCTATGAGAGAAGTAGTTGGCAGACGTTATCAAAGACTTAAAAAAGAAGGCAGGGAGATGCCTAATATAATCCTGATCGATGGTGGAATCGGGCAGGTTAATGCATCGAGGAAAATATTGGATGATATGGGTCTGGATTATCTCCCCGCTGTTGGACTTGCGAAACGTCTTGAAGAGATCATTTTACCCGGAGCGCCGGGACCTATTACCCTGCCAAAGACTTCTTCTGCATTAAAATTATTGATGCAAATCCGTGATGAGGCGCATCGTTTCGCCATAACTTTCCACAGGAAACTCCGGGCATCGGCTGCAATATCGACCACGTTGACCTCATTGCCCGGCATCGGCAGCGCCAAGGCGAGAGTTCTTCTGAAACATTTCGGTTCCCTGAAGAGATTAAAGTCAGCCACGCCGGAGCAGATAGCGCAGGTTCCGGGATTCAGTGTAGAAGGCGGTAAGAATATCTTATTGCTTCTAAATCAGGATAATACTTCAAAATAGTTTAATGTTTTAGAGTCTGGCTAAAATGAGTTGACATTGAATTTCTTTCTTTTCAATAGTTTTGTCTCTCCTTAGCTCTTTAAAATCCAGCCTCCAAGGTCAAACATTATGTTATTGATACAATGTTTGTTCAACCAAGGAGGCTGTAATGGAAATATACGACATTGATGAACTGCAAACAGAGC
>JAVCCM010000023.1 GCA_030765455.1 Candidatus Electryonea clarkiae
ATTCAATATTCTATTTCGCGCAAAGCCGCAAAGAACGCTAAGTATTTATATTCAAAGAACTCAAATAAACATGAAACTTATTCATAATATGCAATTTTTGTCAATTGCTGAGTTAACTGGATAACCACACAATTCAATTCAAGCCAACGAAGCTCACTTGACCAATACCATCCGCTTGTATGTCGAATTGCTTGAATTATTCAGCCTGTAAAAATAATTTCCCGATGCAACAGGTATTCCGTTAAGGTCATTCCCATTCCAGAAAATAGAATGTGTGCCTGCTGATATTGGCTCATTTAACAAGGTTGTAACAAGCCGTCCGGTGATGTCATAGATCGAAAGGTTTACATTTTCAGCTCGTGCTATTTCAAAAGATATATTAGTCCCGGGATTGAAAGGATTTGGAAAGTTCTGGTTTAATTGAAATGATCCCGGTGTCTCAAAAGAGATGCTGTTTACTTTCACAAAATCCTGCGAATAGATGTCGATTGATCCGGGATGAAATTCAACTATATAATCACCAGCTAAGCTGATATTTTCAAAACGTGTCGAATCAAAATCAACCACCTGAAGATCAGCAGGATCGCTAATATCAATTATATAGGTTCCGCGGGTCATAGCGACAAAGATACGATCACGTACTCCAACGGCAGGATTTTTCAGCATGGGTTCACTTGGAAGATAATTTGAATTAAGCCCTTCAAGATAAAGTGGATCATGGATGGGATATGGATTTGATGGATTTGAGATATCGTAAACCACTATAGATACATTGTCAGTTCTATATTGATAACCTATGAAAGCATTAGAATCATAAACATATAGAAATTCAATGTTTGCGTATGTATTTAATTCTATTTGTTCAATAATTTGTACGTTATCCGGATCTGAGAAATCGGCAATTGAGATGATATTGGATTCAGGCAGGAAGAAATAAATGAAATCATCATCAATGACTTTAGGCATAGCTGTACGATATGCATCCTGGAGTTCAAGGTGCAAACTTCCAATACTGATATATTCGAGTGGATCAGACAAATCAAATAAGCTGATTATTAAGCTATCTCGCTGATTTAGTGGAAAATGCTGGATAATGCCATAATTATCTTGAACATGAAATTTCCGAATATCCTCAAATCCAAGAATTGTATCGACGAGTACAGGTTCATCGTGATCGGCGATATCGACAATCATTAATGCTTCAGAGATGTTTCGATCATTATCATCACCGGCAATGATAAGGTAATCATCAATATATCCGATGCCATCTATTGAGTATCTTCCGGGATTTGAACAGGGATAAAATATATTCTCTTCCGGTTGAATTGGATCACGTATATCTACCAAATGAACTCCACTGTATCTACTATAAAATGAGAATACTTCCGAACCTGTCCATGGGTGTGAAATTTCTTCAGACCTATTGAATTCCGAGACCAATTCGACTTCCTGGATATTATGAATATCAAGAATTGATATTCCGGCACTATTGTTATTCATAATCAACATATCATTTTGAATATTGTAACCATAGATTAATGTAGGAATTTCATGTTCATCTATTATTGAAAGCTCATTGGGGTTAGAAATATCCACTACAACAGGTTCCCATCCTCCTTCAAACCTGTCACCGGTAGTAATAATTACATCCCCTACCACATCAATCCAATAACCAACATTATCAATTGAACCAAGCTCGACCGGTGAAAAGGGATCAGAAATATCAATCAATCTAAAATAATATAAGAAATTACCATCATCTCTGATTCCACGAATTATTGCTATACTATCCTTAAGAACAATATTCCGGTCTATTCCTTCGTCCGGATACGATTCAGACAACAATTCTGGTGATGATGGATTGGAAAAGTCATAAATTCTTGCATATCCGTTTTCAATCGCAAACGCCAGTGTATCTCGTATTGCCATATCCAATAAGCATTGATCCCAATCAGATCTCCAAATTCTGTTTCTTGTAACACTATCATCAAGTACAGTAATAACCCATCGTATCGGTCCGAGTTCCGTATAGTCGTTTGTAAATATTAAACTGTCATGGTATGCGACGACATTCTCATAATTGCTGTCAATGTACAAGCTTCCAAGTAAAGATGGATTTTCAGGATTTCTGATATCAACAACCTTCGTTGATACTTCTCCATCCACTAGCCATTCGTAAATGTATAATCTGTTATGGTCTATATAAGGTCTGTTCGCTATTCTATCGAGTAAATAATGTGACCAGACTAACTGGGCTACTTCAGTAATATTATTTAGATTGGAAATATCTATAACTCGTAGTATGCGTGGATCTAAATAAGAAACTCCATCTCCTGGATCTGCAATAAAATATCCATATCCATTATCGTCAAGTACTGGCACGTGTCTGATTGGTCCCCAAAAATCATATAGCTGTGTAACGTGCTCTATGTCTTGAGAATGAAGTAACAGAGGCAGGGAGGTAATAAGGAAAGCGTAAAAGACAAGTTTTTTCATTGAGGACTCCATTCACAATTGTCATGGATCACATAGCGAATTAACGTATTGACTATAAACTATGTAAATTAGTCCGATAGAAGCAAGCGCAAACCAATATTTTTATTATTTCATCCCCAATTTTTTATTTTTACTAAGGAGATTTATCGCTTCCTTGATTCGTTTTTGGCGGGTTTCCTCAAGTTTGGCGGATGCAATCCAGCCGATGTATTGTCGCTGATGGGATGGCGCCAGTTTGTCGAAGTTTTGCATTGCTACAGGTTGTTCCTTCAACGCATTGGCAAATTTTGAAGGTATCTCGAAATCTTCCTGGTTTGGCTGAATTTTTTCCCATTCACCGCTCTCTTTCGCGGCACGGATTTTTGCCATTCCAATTTCTGTCATTTGACCATTTTTAATTAACCTTGCGACACGATTTTTATTCGATTCCGACCATTTACTCTTATCTTTCCGGGGTGTGAATTTCTGCATATAGCGGTCATCATCGATACGCCTGACAATACTGTCGATCCATCCGAAACAGAGAGCTTCCTCTACCGCATCATTATAAGCCACACGCGGTTTCCCGGTATGTTTCTTATAATAAACCAGCCAGATTTCTTTTACGCTATCATGGTTCGCTGATAACCAGTCACGCCACTCATTGCGATTTTCAAGATATATTTTATTATCCATTCAGCCCTCTACTCCTTCCAATCTGCAATATAATAACTTACTTTATAAGAATAATTACTTGAAACGAGGATGAATTGACATTCGGGAGTGTATCATGTTTGTAAAAACCAGGGTAGCAAGTCTGCTGATTATTGCACTGTTCATGGTGAACGGCTGCTCAGAAGATGACAACCCATCCGGACCGACAAGGGAAAAATTGAAAAATTACTTTCCATTGGAATCCGGATCAAGTTGGACTTATGACATTATTTTTGATGCTACCGGCGATACTATTGGCACATTCACCGAGGGTGTTTACGAACCGGTTCACTTCCAATTGGGATGGTGGTATGAGTTGAAGGCTTCTTACGATTATTATAACGACTCTGGTGACGCCATTTTTTCATACTATAACAGGCTGGATTACGACACTCTTTTCTACCGGAATGACGATGACTATTATGGAGTAATAGGGATTATTCCAACTGATTCACTCCATGAGGGTGAAGAGATACTTTACGAGTTAGATCCCGATGATCCACAATTTAACAGGCGAATCATTTACCAGGAAACACTTGAGTCCCTGGATGTTGGAGGGAGTACATTTTACGATGTACTGGTGGAGAGTGTAGAAGAATGGCAAAGTGGCGTACTTATTTGGAGAGATACGTTTTATTGGGCTGTGGATATTGGATGTGTTTACATAACAAGAGAATTTCCCGAAGATCAGGAGACTTATCTATATCCAATAAAAGAGTACCATATCGAATGATAAGGTACTCTGAATAAACTAACATGAATAGTTGTGTTATTTATAATTCACAATTTCTAATTTCTTATTCCTAATTCATTCCGCTTCAGCATCCGATAATACCGGTTGCGCAAATGTAATTGAAATAATATTCGAAATCGGAATTTCCAGCGTATCGCCAATCGCCTGGAAAAGAACAGTACTATTCGTTCCGCCTACGAAATATCCTTCCACTGTGCTTCCGTCAAATATCTGTACGACATCGAAAATACTGCTTCCCGGTATATCGGGTTTGTCAGGCTCATCTTCAGGTACTGGGTTCTCAATTATTATATAAACCTCAAGAACATCATCATACCAGTAATATGCGCCGTAGTAGTGATAATACCACATATCATGATACCAGAAATTATAGCAACCATACGGAAGATACGTCACATAATAACCGATGGGAGCATGTGAGACATAATACCCGTCAAGTCCGTGACGGTAGTAAACACCGCGATGGTGAAAATATTCATGCCCGTTGTAATGGAATGAGTTATAACCATCCGGCAGATGCAGTAAACGTGGAGCATTCCTGTGTGGCTTCCCGCGCCCTCGATTTGGTGGTTTTCTAACCGATTCTCCTACCCTGTTGTAATCATTACGTGATACGGGGGTAGATCGCTGAACTCGTGGCGTTGCATCACCTGATTCAGGGGTTGCTCTCGGGCTCACCCAGGTACGGTTCCCATTTGACTCCTGACCAACCGCTTGCCGTGTCTCTTTTACCGGGGGAGAAGAACTCTTACTCTCAGGGCGTACTCTTGGCGAATCATTTTTTGCAGGGGGTGAATAGTCTTTTCTATCCCGGCTAACCGGCTGTGGCTTACTTTTTACAGTAGCTGAAGAGCTTTTGTTCTCTGCAGGCGCTTTCTGTGGAACATCCTTGACACGTGATGGGCTTTTTTGTGATGGCGCTTTGGTATTTGCAGGGCTTTTCTTAACTTGTGGAGTTTTAGCTCGCGGTTCAGACCTGGGTTTCCGGGGTGGTGGATCCGATTTTTTCTTCTTCGGATCAGGTTGATCCTGATTATCAATTTCTTGAGCAGACAAAATATTAGTATCGTCTTGAGCAAGATCGTTAATCGATCCGGAGTATAAATTGCCACAAAAACCAACTGTTAAAATAAGCGCCAAAACAAGCACAGGCAGCCGTTTATAAGTGTTCATGATCATGATTCAACCCACCTTTCGTTTGTTACCAGGTTTGGTTTTACACTTTGTCAAAAATCATTTTATATGTATGCAAGTAGATCCCTTTCGTCGAAAGGGAATTGAAATTATCGGTGAATATTTGAAATGAGATGCTAATCAACGAATAACTGGAATTAAACCCTTCTCAATGAAGTGGAATCTATCATACCACTGGAATCCCTTTCAACGAAAGGAATCTACTGCTCAATTAAGAAGTAGCAATTTAACAAGAGTATCGTTACATATAAGACGCTGTAATTGCCAATAGGTTTAATCTTGCGTTCTAATATCATGCCGTAAGTCGCCTTCGGTCAGTAAAACATTGAACTGACATCAATATCCCGTCGAAGACAAATAATTACAGAACAAAACATGCTAACCTTTTTAATATAAGCATTTATTCATGAGTTTGCAGGCGTAAATCCACAGCCGGAGGTTTTAACGGCTATCCGACCGTCTTTTTTGCTGGTATAATGACACAAGAGTATGAACCCTATTTGAATTTTTTCAGTTGATGAGTAACAACAATCTCATTTCCCGCTTAATTATACAATATCAGTCTGTTAATGATGGATCACGATTATTGGTGAATGTTTTCACTTTCAATGACCTATTTGTGATGTAGATTCCTTGATTAATTGATTATGGTAGAAGTATGGTTTTTCTTATTCGAACCCCGATATCTGTTGACGTTTTGATAAAGTAAATTCCGCTTGAATAGTTCTTGGCATTCCATGAAACAATATGTTGTCCGGCTAACATTTCCGATTCGTTGATCGATTCTACTTTTCGTCCCAAAATGTCAAATATTTCTATCTTTACGAAAGCCCGGGTAGGTAGATACATATCAAACTTTATTTCTGAGTTGAAGGGATTTGGGTACGGATTACTTACAATGAATTCTTTTGGTATAAGATTGGTGTTTTGATCAGGTATATAATCATAGATATCTGTCACGAAAACTCCTCTCCCAGAGGTTCCGATTGCTGTGAGTCCATCTTCGCCAGTTGCCATAGATATTATCATTGCACGATCAGGCATATTTACCAGCTCCCATTCGTAATCATCAGCACTGCGGTAAAATAAACCATTGCCGGGTTTCAAATACAAGAATAGGTCTGGGTTTCCACGTACAATCCCAAGATATCCCCAACCACTACCAGAATTATGTGGTAAACCGGAGTCATAATTGTCCCAGGATTCCCCACTGTCTTCTGAAATATACAGATTCATATCTGTTTTAATTATAAATGCTTCCGAATTCTCATGATTTACCACCATATCTCTCAAATAATTGTCAGGACATTGAATCTCTTCCCAGGTGGTTCCGGCATCAGTGCTGCGATGTATCGCAACTCCTACTATGTATATATGATCAGGTTCTTCGGGATCAACATATATTTTACCGGCATACGAACGATCTTGCGAAGTACAGATAAACACTTGCTGCCACTCTTCTCCACCATTTAAACTTCTAATTATCTTCATTGTGTCAGAATAAGTAAAACTAGCCCAGAGTGTATCAGGATTAAATGGATGAACCTCTGTATCACTTAAATGCCATAATGCATGAAAATTTATATTACTAACAACATTCCAACTTTCTCCACCGTTTGTACTTTTTCGAACAATCAACAGGTCTTCTCGATTTCGTTGAAAGGTGTAGATTGTCAAGGAATCTGTGCCTGCAATAGCGATAGCTCCACGCGCTTCACTGCCTGTTACGCCGCTCCAAATTCTGCCATAATCAGAGCTAATCCACAATTCGGAAGAAAACGCTACAACATAATTCGGCTGGGCAATTGGAATAAAGATATTATGTACATTTGAAGCAACCATACCCGTGCTAAAATTTGCGACGTTTTCTCCACCATCATCAGATTGATGAACACCCCAATTTGTTCCGAAATAGAGAATCTCATTTTCATCGGTTGGAATATCCATAATGATTTCCCAACTGGATCCCACAAGCCATTCCTGGCCAGAGGTCCAATTCAGTTGACTCCAATTCTCACCATGATCCGTACTCTTTTCAATTATTCCCCGGTAATTATTTTCAACAAAGATATGACCGGATTGATTGATTTGTAATACATTCTTATATCCCGGAAACGCTGTGAGTCTGCGGATTATTTGCCAATTAGCGCCCTGATCTGTTGAACGTAAAATACGTCCAACCTGGTCTGAATGTGGGAAAACTAATGCATATATTCTATTTGTATCTGTGGGATCGACGGTCAACCCCAAGGTTTCTGTAACGCCCTCGAAAGGATATTCCCCAAATTCATTCCAGGTATCTCCGCCATCATTACTTTCATATTTGCTTATATAAAGATGATTAGGATTGCCGGGTACAAATGCAACTGGTGCACCGTCTATTTCCCGGATAATTATATCCCAGCTATCACCACCATCCTCACTCATAAAAGCTAAATTACTGGAAGTAGCAAAAAGAATCTCAGGATCGTCTTCACGGGCAGAAATAGTAAAGAAAGCAGCGTATGTTATAGGAATATCATCAGGTTCACGCCATGAATTGCCGCCGTTTTCACTGATCAATAGTCCAGTATTACGAACCCCTATCCAAACCTTATCTTCCTCCAGTGGATGTGTATAGATAGTATATATCTCAGAATGAATTCCTACCATTTCCCAGCCGGTATTTTGGTTTATAAGCCAGGGAAGACTGTCATTGATTTCTTCCCAGGTCTCATCATCAGGATTATATCGCCACATTCCTGACTCATAAGTTCCTGCATAAATGATATCGTTATCCCAGGAAGCAGCTTCAAGTGAATATATGTCACCACCAAAAGGACCGGTGTTTGTCCAGGTGTATGCTTGCGCGATTGAGCTGTGAAGGATGAACAATAACAATATCGCGGGGAGAAGTAAACGAAATTTTGTTCCAGAGAACAAAGAATCAATTGAAATAGTAATCATATTTAATCCAATAAAAAATATGAAAATATAAGATAGCATCCCGAAGATTGGCGTAAAATTGATTTTCTGTCTTTCGGAACTAACTCAATTTATGCTGTTTTAAGGAACTTGTCAACAGATTGAATGACAATTTCAAAAACTTCAGATGAAGCCTGTTCAATTGCATCATGCAATCTCATCATCCATTATCACACTCTGCCACTTCAATCTATCCATTTCCAATGAACTCCGGGGAAATAGAGGGTAGTCCGAGGGTTTGTGGAAATTTGATTACCACTCTTCTTGTTTTCTCAATTTACAATGCTCTTAAGAACTAAAGCGAATACTAAAACGAGTCGGATTGCCAGGTGAATCGGTAAGGGAGTATTCAAAATGATGGCGGGTGAGGATTTCGTTAACCAGTGTCAAACCGATCCCTTGTCCGTGCTTTTTCGTGCTGAAGAATGGCACTAACAGGTTTTCCTTCGCTTCGTCAGATAATCCCGGACCACTGTCCTCAAAAGTTAATATCCTGCCACCGTTTTCCGCAGTAAAATGGATAGTAATCAAACCGTCTGATTCAATCGCCTCAATTGCGTTACGCATAATATTCATCACTGCTTGTTCAATTTGTTTAGCATCAAGTGCTACTAACGATGGAATATCATCTACGTTCCACTCGATACGGATTTTTCTTTTCCGGCATTCCGGTTCGAGCAGATGTATTATTCGTTTGAGTAATTTTATCAGATCGGTTCCCATTATAACCGGATCTGGAAGACGGATCACATCTGCATAACTGCGCATGAAGGCATTCAGGTTATCTGTCCGTTCAATAGCGACTTCAAGGGCATTTGTAAAATCCTCCCGGTCGGTTTCACCCAGTTGATTTGCATAAGACAGGCAGGAACGAAGGATTGAATTTGTCGCACCCAGGGTATTATTCACTTCATGTGCAATTGTACGGATGAGGTTGTCATAGGCAATTTTCTCCGAACGCCAAAGCTCCAGGGTAACCTCTATCATCAGGTAGAAACTGTGTTGAAAACCGGTATCAAAATATTGCGAATGGAGACACTTGATTCGTCTTCTTCCTTCTATCGAAACCACCAGTGCCTGTCCAACTTCAAGCTCTGATAAAGCCTCCGCTACACCTGTATTCACCTCCTTGAGTTTTTTGCCCTGCAAAATTTTTGCTCCTGATTCAAGGAAAGCGGCAGCAGATGAATTTACATGGCTTATACAACCATCAAGATCAATGGTGACAATACCCGCAGGTGATGCTTCCAGAACTTTTTCAAGGAATGCTTGCTGTTCCTGTGCGTGAATACGTTCCTCACGAAGATGACTGATCATCTCATTATATAATCGAACCAGTTTTTTGAGTTCGACCGATCCTACCTCAGTAAAACTGTGCGTAAAGTCTTTTTCACGTATCAGATCAACGCCCGAGGTAACCATTTTTACCGGGAAATAAATACTGAAGATCAAACGAATACCAATGATCAGCGACAGGGTCAGGATGATTTCGAGGGCTAACAACCAGACACGGTAGTTTTCCCATAGCGCCCAAATCCCGACTGATATAAAGATCAAATGCAGGAAAATCATGTATAAAAGCAGGCGTGTGCGCATGGTCATAATGCGATTCCGTGCTTTTCCATCCGGCGGTATAATGCCGCTCGACTGATTCCAAGTGATTCGGCGGTTTTAGTGATATGACCGCCAAAATGTTCGAGCGCATCGAGAATCATCTTACGTTCCATCTCGTCAAGCGTCATTGCACCGGGTAGCGGGAAACCTGAAAGTTGCTTTTCCGACGGTTGCATGTCATATGCCTGTTGCACCTCGCTTATTCCAAGAGAATCACCTGGAGCGAGCAGGATAGTCCTTTCAATAACCTGTTGAAGCTGTCGGATATTGCCACGCCACGTCTGCCTGGTCAACCAGGCTACAGCCTCCTCATTCACAGTCAGTGATTCCCTGCCATAACGATGTGCCATCTGGTTCTTGAAATGCTTAACGAGTAATGGTATGTCTCTTTTACGGTGCCGTAACGGGGGCAGATGAAGAATGATAAGATTAAGGCGGTGAAACAGGTCTTCGCGGAAAGTGCCATCACTGATCATTTGCGAGATATCACGATTTGTTGCAGAAATGATACGAACATCCACCGATTTACTTATGCTCGAGCCGACACGTTCAAATGTTTTGTCCTGCAATACTCTAAGCAGCTTTACCTGGTTTGTTCCGCCAAGTTCTCCGATCTCATCGAGAAACATCGTTCCCCTGTCTGCTGATTCAAAACGTCCGGTGCGGTCTTTTTTTGCATCCGTGAAGGCACCACGCACATGCCCGAACATCTCGCTTTCAAAAAGGGAAGCCGGGATTCCGCCAAGATTGACCTTTACAAATGGAGAGTTTATCCTGTCGCTGTTTCGCCATAACGACTCAGCGATCATTTCCTTTCCTGTCCCGGTTTCACCGGTTATCAATACCGGGGCAAGGGTATTTGAAACACGACCCGCGATATCAAGAATTCTGCGAAATTCCGGATCTTCGCCGACCAATCCTTTGAAATCATAGCGTGAATCAAGTTCTAATCTTGAGGGAATATCCTGAGGTTTTATGTCGCGTTTTATATCTGCAAGTACGAAAACCGTATTGATAACCTGGAGTATCTGCTCATGCGTCCAGGGCTTGGTCACAAAATCCGCGGCGCCTGCTTTTATCCCCTTCACAGCAAGTGGAACCGATCCCCAGGCAGTCATAAGGATAACAGGCAGGTTTGGACGGGTCTGTTTAATTCTTGACAGGAGCGAAAGTCCCTCTTCACCGGTTGTCTGACGGGAGAAATTCATATCCTGAAAGATGATATCCACTTCCTCTTTCGCAAGCAGCTCCAATGCTTCGGATGGCGAGGAGGCGGTGAGCGGAAGATGACCATTCTGTTTCAAAAGGAGGGCAAGTGAAGTGGTCACCGCCTTGTCATCATCCACTACGAGTATTCTATGTTTTGCAGCATGAACCATATTGCGGGTTTTCCTGTCAGAATAATTTTGTAATATAGTAAATGAATCAGCATCCGATTAACAGGAAATTAATAGTTATTCACAAAATACAAGGATATTCAGGATGCGATCTCTTTGCGACTACTTCTGGTTCATTGCACATGATTTGATGAGTAGCTCACTTTCGGCGAAAGTGAATAGTTTTTTTGTCTGTTTTGAAAGCCAATACAAATCGAGTAGGGTGAGGCGGAGTGATCTACTTCGCCTCATCCCTCTCACAGAACCGTACGTACGGTTCACGTATACGGCTCCTGTTTACTTTCCCTTGATACTTTCAGACAGAAAACCCTGTTTTCACATCAGACATATTGAACAGACCAACATCTGCGAAGTGTTTGTTTGGCAGTGCATAATGAACCAATGGGCTGCGTGAGTTCGACCAGGATTGCATCTTGATCGA
>JAVCCM010000123.1 GCA_030765455.1 Candidatus Electryonea clarkiae
ACAGTATTACTGCCAAGAACAGAAAAACATGGTTTATGCAAAATAACCAAGAAGATTTAATAAGTCTGAAAGCGCATATTTGCCTGAAAAATACTTTTTCAGGAGACCCTAATTATAAAGATGTGAAAGACACCAGGTTGAGTTTTCATGAATTGACTAACACTGTTTTCGGTTTTGACCTTGAGGATTGGTATCAGAAAGGATTCTGGAGTGATCGATATAATCCGTATTCGTTTATTGTTGAAGGTCGTGTAGTAGCAAATGTTTCAATCAATAAGATGGATGTTGTATTAGCAGGACAGCGACATAAAGCGATTCAAATCGGAACAGTTATGACTCATCCTGATTATCAAAAGAGGGGGCTCGCTGCAAAATTAATGAAACATGTATTAGAAATCTATGCTGTGGATTATCATCTTTTCTATTTATTCGCGAATAATGATGTCTTGAACTTCTATCCGAAATTTGGTTTTGAATCACTTGTACGGAGCCAATTTGTGCTTGACCGGAAAAATATTACACTTCATAAATTACAAATGAAAAAATTAGATATATCCAAACCTGAAATCCTTAATATGGTTTATCAGATGGTAACAGGAAGAAAACCTGTTTCAAATGTTTTTGGAATTGAAAACGGTCAAAACCTCTTCATGTATCACTGTCTGTACATATTGAATGACTGTATCTATTACCTGGAAGAAGAGAATATTCTGATTCTTTGTAAAAAGGAGGGTAAGGCTTTACACATTTACGATATCGTCTATTCGGATGAAAGCAATTTCAAAAAATTAGCGGGTATATTAGCTGATGAAGATATAGAACGGTTCGTCTTTCGTTTTACCCCAGACTTGTTGAATGTGGATACGATCAGTAGTCTATTGGAGACAGATGATGGGTTTTTTGTTAAGTCAGACTCAATCGACATCAAAGGTGAATTTCTGTCTCCTTTAACTGCAGAGGCATAAAACCAACTCTTTTATATTAATTTCGTTCTAATCATATTCCAGCAATCATGATCTTCAACAATAGGATTTTCAGGTCGGAGAATTATCAGCTTTGAGATGGCTCGTTCCTACTCCATGCTTTCAGATGATGATGAATTATCTGATTTTGAAGAATCTTTTGAATTGTGAATATTGAGCATTTTCGTGCCCTCGTAATAGTTGACCTCATCTAATTCTTCAATTGTGGTTAACTTTATGGCCAACTCGCTCATCCTGGTTATTTGTCTATCTAATTTCTTATAGTCTTCCATTAGATCGTCATTTACATCGTTTTCCATTTGAATCAAGTCCAAAATCCCTCTCATTACTGCCAGGGGATTGTTGAACTCATGAGCGATAGTTGTAGCTAATTGATTGGCTGTTTGTAGTTTCTGAGCCTTTATCTCTACTTGTTTTGCCGCTTCAAACTGTGATTTAGCTTCAGCGACTGTTTCCTCGATTGTTTGCTGTAATTGATAATTCTGAGCCACAATTTTCCGTGTTCGTAATCCTGTATATAAGTAAACCATGATAATTGCGAGGAGCATATAAAATCCATATGCTGCCCATGTCCTGTACCAGGGAGGTTCAATATAAAATTCAAATGAAGCTGTTTGACTAATTATCCTGTGTGCATCACGTCCACGAACCTCAAAACAATATTTACCTTCATGCAGATTGTCATAGTGACGATATGCTTCATTAGACCAGTTAGACCATTCCGACAAATATTTATTGTTTCTTAATAACCTGTATTGATACTCATTCATCTGAATCTGGTTGTAACGGGGGATGAAATATTCAAAAAGCAGGTCGTTCTTATCATATTGAATGATTGACAATTTGGAATTATTATTGTTTTTTCCCGTATAGATTACGGAATCATCAGCTAACATGATTTTACTGATATAAGCCTTGTAACTGGATGAGTCGGCATTTTGAAGATTTTCATCAAGCCGTAATAGGTTTCCACCGGGACCACCAGCCCAGACGATCCCGTCTTTCTCTGCATAGACTGCATATTTTCTAAAGTTTGGTGCATGGCTGAATGGAAGATCTATTCTATACTTCTCTTTACCGGTGGGAATCGCGCATATTGCAGAAATCGGATCACCACCAAACCAGATGCGTCCCCGGTAATCAAGTTTTGGATTGGAAAAATCCTTAAAATCTGGAAATTGGTTTTCAAATAATGAAGAATCAAGTTCAAAATTATCTGTTTCCAGATTGTATTGATACAAACCCTCGCTGCTGCCCACTACAAGGTTCTGGTTTAAAGTGAATGGGTAAAAATAATCCGGTGAAGGAAGCCCTTTCGTTGAGTCATATATGGTTTCTGAAACCAGTTTTGCAGCATTTCCAGCTTGATGTTCTACTATTAGTCCTATCAACAGTTTGTTTTCAACTGAAAGCCAAAGTTTGCCATCATCACCAACAAATAATTCACGAACTTCTCCTGTAGTTCCTTCAATATGACCCTCATCGATCCAGTGGTTATTCTCCAGACGATATGATCCGATTCCCTCGTAATCCCATCCAGCATATATTCGTGAAGAATCTCTTGAAGCGACAACAAATTCACTGGTTCTGTTACTGATTTGTCTTGGTTTGTGGTTAATGTCAGTTATTTCATAAATTCCGCCATCAGTGGCAACAAGTAACCTGTTTTTTATTACCAGTAATCCCCAGCTCCATTTTGGGATTCCATCAATTTGTTTGAAACTTGCGGGATGACCAGGCGAACTTGAGGGTTCCAGAACGAATACCCCCTTATCGGCACATACATACAATCTTCCTTTGAACCGAACGATAGAAAAAATCGTACCGTCTAATCCGAGTTGATGACCAAACCAGGTTATCGATGAAAAATGCTTGACGCGTGCGATTCCATAATCCATAGGAATCCATGTGCCGCCCTCGGCATCTGCAATACATTTGTACGCGAAGTTGTCCGGCAAGCCTGTGCTCCTGTCAAGAATCTTTTCAATATCTCCCCTGCGGTTAAAAACAGCCATACCTCCGGATGTGGTAACAAGCAGATATTGATTTTCAGTCAATCGGGATATTTCAGTACCGGAATGTTTCAAGGCATATTTGTAAATTTCTGTATCGAATGGTTTTGCCTTTTTCCCGTTATAGATGAACCAGACTTCTTTTTCATTTTTATCATGTCCGGCAATTAATAATGAATCTTTACCTAATGGAATTAATTTGTATGTATTCTTATCTTTGAATTCCTGGCCACCCTGGATCTTCACAAGACTATCATCAATGATTTCAATTAATCCAACATCTTGTTGAGCTACAACATGCCGATCATTCCAGTATGTGTATGATAGATATGGTTTTTCCGCGGGAAATGTCCAAAGCGACATCTTTCCTTCATCGCCGGATTGATTCGAGGGTTGCCAGCGAAAAAGAGTTCTCCAGCCTTCGAAATAGATTCCGTCAGGCGTGGAGTGAGTTGACCAAACTGTACTTATGTCTATTAATGAATCAGGAATGAATTGTTTCAAAGAGACAATTTCAGGTTGATTAGAAGAATTTCGTTTAAGAATACATAAATCCTGATCAAAACTAACAAAGACACGATCAAGGGAATCAACTGCCAGGGATAACGGTTGAATACCATCGGGATGTTCGATCAGGTTCCATCTGACACCATCAAATTGCAGGATTCCTTTTAAGTTTGCGAAATAGAGTATCCCGTCAGATGTCTGAATTACACATGTATTCTGGCTTAAAGCTCCATATTGATCTGGAGTGTATGTTTGGAGGAATGGCAGTCCTTCTTCTTCGGGATTTGTAGCAAATAAAGTCGAGAAATTAATTAATAGAATAATGAAATAAATACATCTAGATTTGAACAATGGTGTCATAATAAACTCTATATTAACAATGTATATGATTAAGGTAATGATTAATGACAGGTTTTCAGATCAAGTTAGACACGCAGATGTAATAAGCCGCCTGTAAAGTAAAATGCAACTCGTTGCATGTCAATATGTAATAAAAGTTTTAGATAGATTGCCCGGTTCGGAGACCAGTGCCAACTTTGCTAATGCATCTTAGTAGTCAGGAATGTTACTTTAAGAAGGAAAGGAGTTTCTATTGCAATAAGCAAATCCAAATATAGGCTTAATAGAGACTATTCCAAGGCACACTGAGATTCCGGGCAAGTTTGGGAAAAATATGCAAAAGGTTAAATATGCCAGATATCAAGAGATAGATATTCTGTCTCCAGATTTCCCATAAGGTGTTTAGTAGATGTTAGAAACCACATTTCAAACGTTTTATAACTTTTCCTTTTCAGTTCTTATTCTTTATTTTATAACACTTCCTCCTTCCATTTTAATTACAATATTCTTGTATAAGACGAACATATTCAATAAACGTAATCCATTGCGTATATTCTTTAATCTGTCTTGGTTCATTTCGATATGTGTATCCTTGATTACAATAGGATTATGCTTCAGTATAAAGAACTATTTATTCCTTGGTTATATTTTCGCCATTGTTGATGCCATGTTTTTCACTTATGGTTTGGGTATTCTCTTTATATATATTTTCTGGGTAGAACATTACTTAAAAGTAAAGAATTCTTTAAATATCAGCATTTTGGAATATTACATTGGTTTAATAGTTTCACATTACAAAAACCAGGACAATTTTGGCGTTAAAGAATTAGATTTTGTATTTGCAACATTCCTTTTAATTCCATTGCTAGGTATTTTCATTATAGTAGGATTGTATTGTCCAATTATTGTTAGTAATAAGGCATTTCTTTATCTTCTCGATAAAATACCATATATTATTGCATCTTATGTCGACCCCTTAGCTGATAAATTTATTAATTACAATATATACTTATTATTAATATATTTTATGCAGATAATTAGTTTCATATGCTTTTCTGGCAACCTTATAGATATGCTGAGGAAGAAATATAGCAATAAAAAGGCAGGTATTATATATTTATGCATTGTATTTATTTTAATTATAATACCAATAACCATCATATTTAGTCTATATGAATTTGCCGTATTAATACTTTATTGTATTCCAGCAATGGCTTTTTGTAAATATATCTTAAAAATATTAAATATCGATATTAATACCACCAATGTATATCATAAAATAATTATATTTATAATATGTATTGTAATATTATCGCCACCAATCATCTATACATCGCTGAAAAATCCTATTTCAAATATTAGTGATATTAACAGGAGTCCATTTTCTTATGAATCGCTGTATGAAGCACTTTTAGATCCTAATATATCTCTATTTGAAAGTAAATTTAACTCTGTTTTAATTGAAGACGAGTGGTTAAAATCGGGACCATCTGATACTTCATCATTAATTGTTAATATCGGATCTGGAAAAACAGTATACCCAGAAATAAGACAAATACGAAAACAAATACCTTGGATTATTATAAGATGGTCAGATGATAATGGTGTATTATATACTGGTTATTTGAACTCAAATAACATTCGTTGTGTCGAAACACCAAAAATTGAAGATATAAAAAGATTTTTAAGTGTATTTATTGATTTATTCCCATCGAACTTTTTTAATAAATCAATTCTTTTATTATTCATTATTGGATCATTACTGGTAAGAATTGGGCCTAAATATTTCGGAAGATATTTTCCAGCTGTCAATAAACGTTGGGTAATATATAATCTTCTACTCTCGGCAATACTCACTACAAATATATTAATCATGAGTTTGTCCAATTACACAGGGATAGTAGATTCAAATATGAATAGTATAGGTTTGTTACTCCTTCTATTCTTTACAGGCATTTCATTTCTTATTGGAATGATACTTGAGTTTATTGTCGTCCATATTCTCTCCATTCCAATTATTATTGTATTAAAATATTACTTATGGAATAAACACACTTCTTCATTACGTTATTATTGTGAATTACTTAGATTTATTAATCCAAAAAGTAAATTGGTCCATGAAATAGAATCAATTTATTATTTCTGTTCAGCTAGATATGATCTTGCTTTGAATTCAATAGAGAAAGCACAAAAAAACAATATAAACGGTCGAATCATTTTGCGAAAGCTTTGTATGTATTACTTAGCAAATAGATGGAAAGAAGGTATGGTATTCGCCAATAAGAATTTATCGTCTATAAAAAAAAAATACAGGGCTGACGTTTTAACATACAAATATCTAATGCAGTATAATATTTACAAAACAGACGAAAAAAACGAAATATTATTAAAATATTATAATAATATAATTAAATATATCGCAAAAGATAAAGATACAACAGCTTATCTTACAAAAAGGATGAAATAAATAAGTAAAAAAACGGCATAGAGAATCTTAAATACGTGAATATGGGGACAGAACATATTTCTTTCCATGCACCTGTCTTTTCCTTGAGAACAGGTTATTTTCTCTAAGCAAACGAATATCAAGTTAACTATATTAACCATGTTGTATTCTCTGTAAGTTTAAGGATTATAGATTGAAGAACAATACTGCAATTACTATCGGTATAATCGATGATGAGAAAAATATTCGACGCAGTCTTCGGATGGTGCTCGAATCTGAAGGTTATATCGTCTGGGAAGCGGCTGATGGTGAAGAGGCGAAACGTATGGTTTCCGACGAAAACACAGACGGACTTCTTCTCGATCTGATGCTGCCGGATTGTAATGGGATTGATCTGCTCAAAGATATAAGATCAATAATTCCCGGCTTGACGGTTATAATTATCAGTGGTCATGGAAACCTTAAAGATGCTGTGAAAGCAGTGAAACGAGGCGCCTATGATTTTTTGGAGAAGCCGATTGAGCGTGACCGGGTACTTGTTACTCTTCGTAATGCATTAGAAGCAAGCGGTCTTCGTAAAGAAATTGCGAGACTTGCAGTCACCGGTGAGATGATAGGCGATTCTCCCCAGATGGACCAGGTTCGAAACTGGATCGACCGGGTGGCGCCTACTGATGGTAGAATCCTTATTCACGGCGAGTCCGGAACCGGAAAAGAACTGGTAGCGCGGGAGATTCACCAGAAATCGAAAAGAGCGGAACGTCCTTTTGTCAAGGTCAACTGTGCCGCCATACCTAAAGAACTGGTTGAAAGTGTTCTATTCGGGCATGTCAAGGGAGCGTTTACCGGGGCGTTACGTGATAAAATTGGGACTTTCAAACAAGCCGATGGCGGTACTCTCTTCCTCGATGAAATAGCCGATATGGGACAAGAGGCGCAGGCGAAAGTGTTGAGAGTTCTTCAGGAAGGCGAATTTGAATCGGTCGGAGCGACAAAAACCGAAAAGGTGAATGTCCGTGTAATTGCAGCTACCCATCATGATCTAAAGGAAGAAGTTGAAAAAGAACAGTTCAGGGAAGACCTGTATTATCGTCTCGCTGTCCTTGTTCTCGATCTGCCGCCATTAAGGGAACGTGAAGGCGATGTTGCTGTTCTCACCAGGCATTTCTTCCGTGAATTTCATAAACAGGGACTCCCGGCACGTACTATGTCGCCAACTTCACTTGCCCTGATGGAACAATACACCTGGCCCGGCAATGTTCGTCAATTACATAATGTTGTCGAGCGTCTGGCGATCCTTGCTGTGGGACCGGAGGTTCAAAAAGAAGATCTGCCTCCTGAAATTTTTGATCAGCCGGTGTCAACTATTGTATCATCATCGAAAACTTCATCCTTGCCGCCGGTAGGAACTGCCCTCGCCGAAGTCCGGACGCAAGCCGAGAAGACGTACCTCGAAGCAGTGCTGAAATACACCCAGGGAAATGTCAGCGAAGCCGCACGATTGGTTGGTCTGGAAAGAACCCATCTCCACAAAAAATTATCATCGCTGGGGATAAAAAGGAAGGGATAAGGATTGGAGCAGCCAGTCGAGCTACCTATAGACGGCACATTGGATCTGCACACATTTCATCCAAAGGATATCAAAGATCTTGTTCCTGAATATTTGACCGCTTGCCGGGAGAAGGGAATATTCGAGGTGAGGATTATCCACGGAAAAGGAACCGGCGCGCTTCGCGAAACGGTTCATTCAATTCTACGTAAACTACCTGTAGTAGAAGCATTTCGATTAGCCGGTTCTAATGCAGGTGGATGGGGTGCGACCATAGTAACTCTCAAACATGAATATTTGCCGTAATTAATGAAATAGCAACAAAGTAGCCCGGATTCTTGAATCCGGGAATCAGTTGATTCAATGAAACCTTTCTCATATTTTACAATTTACATTATCCACTGATTGAAAAGTGAAGGGCTGTGATTATGAAGAATTGGTTTTCCCGTTTGGCTATTACCTTTTGTGTTATTATTTATCTAATCATTTCAGATGCTACTGCTTGTACCAGTATGTTAGTGACTGGTGGCGCTACTGTTGATGGATCAGTGATGATCACCTATACTTGTGACGGGCGTTTCCATCCTCGTCTCGATTACACACCTGCTATGGACTACGAGCCGGAAGATTCACTTGAGATTAAGAATTGGGCTGGAGAAATCAGGGGGATAATCAAACAGGTTGAGCATACCTACGCAGTGGTTGACCTTATGAATGAGCACCAGTTAGCCATAGGTGAAACGACTTTCGAGGGTCGTCAGGAATTGCGTAACCCGGATGGCATACTTCATTATTGGGACTTGATGAACCTGGCGCTGCAACGTACAAAAACAGCGCGTGAAGCATTAAAAATGATGACGGAACTGGTTGAGGAATACGGTTACGGTTCTACCGGCGAATCCATCTCGATAGCTGATACAAAGGAAGTATGGCTGCTGGAGATAATCGGGCTTGGACCGGAAAGAAAAGGAGCTGTCTGGGTTGCGCGCCGGGTTCCTGACGGTTACATCTGTGCTCATGCCAACAAAGCCGTTATAGGCGAATTCCCCCTCGATGACCCGGATAACTGCATTTATTCCGAAAACGTTATTTCTTTTGCCATCGAGAACGGTTATTACGATCCCAAGTCCGGCGAACCTTTTCGTTTTAATGAGGCTTATTGTCCTTCCACCCCGAGAAATCAACGTTACGGCGCTATGCGTGTCTGGAGTCTGTTTCGCCGCGCTGCTCCCTCCCTGGATCTCTCGCCTGACTATCACCGTGCCGTTGAGGGAGCAAAGCCTTATCCATTGTGGATTAAACCTGACGAGAAACTAACGGTTTCAGATGTATTCTCATTAATGCGCGACCATTACGAGGGAACAGATTTTGATATGACAAAGGGCATGGATGCCGGTCCTTATGGCGCTCCTAATCGTTGGCGTCCAATGGTCTGGGAGGTTGACAGTATCGAATATGTCTGGGAACGTCCAATCTCAACACAGCAAACGGGTTTTTCATTCGTCTCACAGTCACGTTCATGGCTTCCCGATCCGATAGGTGGTGTTTACTGGTACGGTGTGGATGATACCTACACTACCTGCTACGTTCCCCTGTATTGCGGTATTGATTCCATTCCGTCGTCCTATACAAAAAAAACAGGTGGCAGCCTGCAGAACTTTACATGGGATTCGGCATGGTGGGTATTCAACTTCGTGGCGAATTACGCCAACCTGAAATATTCCCTGATGATTGAAGATATCAAGGCAGTTCAACAGGATCTCGAAAACAAAAATTTTGCCATTCAACCGGAATTTGAAAAAACCGCTATTGAACTTGCCGGGACTGATCCGGAGTTGTTGACTAAGTATCTAACTGATTATTCAGTTACTCGCGGCGAGATGACTGTATCACAGTGGCGTGAATTAGGAGAGTTCCTGATACGGAAATACAGCGACGGCTATGTACAGGATGAAAAATATCGTTCCCTGGAAAAAGGATACCCGGATGAATGGCTTCGTAAGGTAATCAGCGAAAATCCTGATAAGTTCAAATTACCGGAGAAAGAAAACGCAGTACCAGAATCTAAGCTGGTGGATTAAGGATCCGTACAATTGAAATAAGGACTCTCATTATAGTAGTCGCTGATGTTTCCTGAAATCTCTGAATTTTATATTTTAAAGTTGTTGAAATCATTGCGGGTAATCACAATTCTTGATCAACATGGAGAAATTATGAATAAGTATCTCATGGTTAGTATAATTATTATCAGTTCAGTTTCTGTGCTCTTTGCATATTCAGGCGGTCCCCCTGATAACAAATGCGGAATTCCCGGCACCAATGACTGCACACAATGCCATAATTCTTTCGGGCTTAATAGTGGTGATGGTACACTGGATTTTACTGACCTCACAATTTACATCTCTGGGGAAACTTACGATTTATCGGTATCGCTCTCAGATGAGGATCAAAGCCGATGGGGATTTGAGCTTGCCGTGATTGATATGGAAGGCAACCAGGCAGGAAATCTTGTTGTATCCGACGAGGAAAACACTCAACTTTCTGATAACGAAGATGAGCCTGATTTCCTGAAACAAACACGAACCGGAACTTTTGCAGATGAAACCGAGGGAGAATGGTCATTTCAATGGACTGCACCATCCGCAGGAGCCGGTACTGTTACTTTTTACATTGCAGGTAATGCAGCCAATAATAATGGTAATAGCAGCGGTGATTATATCTATGCTATCAATCAAGCCATTGCAGAAGATGGTGCAAATGTCGTATTTGGAGATAATCGAAATGGGGGGACTGACTCCTATGTTATCTCTTCGATATTCCCAAATCCTTTTAACTCGTTTGCTTCGATTACGCTTTCAATCCCGAGAGAAGATCATTTAACTGTAGAAGTTTATGATGTACTGGGGCAGAAAGTTGAGACCCTGTTTAATGGCGTAATGCAACCTGGTGACAGGCAATTGTCTTGGAAAGCTGATGGCGCCAACGGGATATACTATTTACAGGTAATATCCGGAAACCAGAAACTGGAAACGAAAAAAATGATTCTTCTAAAGTGAAAGACCCCGCAGCAAGCTACGGGGCATCAAAGCAGACTTGCCGGAATATCCTTCGGACCCATATTCCGACTGTCTAATCGTAACGAAGCAAGCTTCGGGGTATTGAACCCCTCTCGCGATAA
>JAVCCM010000159.1 GCA_030765455.1 Candidatus Electryonea clarkiae
AAACAGGCAAACACCACTTAACAAATGTTCAGTTCTCCCCATGGGGAGAACTGCCTTAAACAAACAAAACAAAAACGGGAACTCTAATTGTCGTTGGAGGGAAATTATAGTTGACGTTGAACAGACATGCGTTAAAACGCTGAAATCCAATATTCATGTGCCTAACAACAATATAATGAGGCACAACTCGCCTTCAACATTTCCAATAAAAAATATGTTCAAGGCTTGATTGTTTATCTTTGGGATATCTAATATAATCTCTTGAGTTTATAAAGAGGAATGGTACAACATGACCAACCGTAATAGGTTCAGGGTTCAGGATGTCATAGCTGATCGGGAATTGGCAGATTCCATTCAAAACTCTATATCCACAGCGATATCGTGCAGATTCGTTCATCTTCCAACGAAACGAAGCGTTTCCCATGTATTCACTCGTTCGTTAAACGCATCAATTCGTGATATTGATAATCATCCCCGGGGAGTTCTATTACGTCGACTTCTGCAATTTGGTCCTCACAGCCCCATTGGAACTGAAAAATTTTGGGATAAAGGTAAAGAAAGATTGTCTGACCCTGAATGCGTCCAGTGTGTAAATTTCATATTTTTCCATTTGGTGAATCGTTTTAAGGGAGAGTTGGCGGAACTGCTCGCACTCAAACCTTGTATTCAACTCCTTTCAGAACTTCGTGAGGAAGGTAAGTTGTCAACTGATATACAACTTTTCTGGGGCGAGACAATTGAAGAACCACGTCGGATACACAACTCAGCAGAAACGGCATCAATCAGGTATAAGGGATATGCGAAGGGTGCGGATGGTCTGATGCTCGTTTTACCTACAGGTCAGTTAACACCCTCTATCCAACCTGCCATCTGTGGTGTTCTTGAAATAAAGTCGATGCCTGTTTCAGTAACAAGGATTTCTCGTCAGATCTCAAAACACATTAAAAGGTTGGAGGGTGGAGTTCGGTTGAATGGTGTACCTATGGACACCCAGAAGTTATCGGAAAAATCCATATACAGAGTGATAGTAATACCATCCCAGTGGAAACTTAGTAGGAAATGGAAGTGGATTGATAATAACGATACACGAGAGATGGATTATTACGAAAGGATAATACCTCCAAGACCCACACGAATTGAGGAGATAAGCCCACGTTTTTGGAAAATTACACTCTCGTGGTCGCGAGAAGCCTTGGAAGAAGTCGCATATGAAATGACTTTTAGGTATATGGCTGAAATAGGCATGCACATTTTTAAGAAACACGGCAAAATGTCGCAATGGGAAATGGCACATCCAGATCAAGCGGGATTCAATGCGATCAAAGAAGCACTCTACTATCTAATGCTTCGAGAAATCACAATTTTTCAATCGCATAGAACAAAAAAGCTATACAACATATATTCCTATGGATATCCTGTGGGAGTGGATGCCAAACATATGCTCCGACCGGAAGATTTGGATACGATGCAGATGGTATGAGATTTTTCAATTCGCGCTGGGTGGTATGCCTCGTCAAAACGTTATACGCTGTATGAATATAGGATTTCATCTGTTTTCTTTTCGTTTCTTTAGTCGGATTTCTGACGTTACCTTATTCGTTACCCCGAACATATTGGCGTTACCTTCGTTACATCAAGTAGCAATGCTGACGTTACCCTCTTAGTTACCTCAAACAACTTGTCGTTACCTTAGTTACCTGCGAAATTTTCCGTGCTCTGTATGCTGTGTATATTTTGTTGTTTACAATGAACCCATTTCCGAGATATTAAGGTAACGAAAATTCATGTTTCCAAGAATACCAATTATTTCCATCAAGTGGTGTTACATCGGGGAACCGGAAAGGACTCGAACTGAAAGCAGGAGTTTAGCTGTTAGTTGTGATTGAGGTGAAGATGATTTTCTTCATAAATGTTCACTCTAACTTATTATTCTAATTAACTATGGAGAAAAAGAGGCGAAGAACCAAGGTTTGCAACACTCCTCGCTATAAACCCCCGACAATTTTGGCAAAAATCGTCAATTTGGGGAATTCTTCTTTTTGATCAGTAGCGGGAGGGAGACTCGAACTCCCGACCTTGCGATTATGAGTCTCAAGAAAGTGAATATTCACAACAATTCACGACCATTGACTACAATAATATTAAATACTTACCAATATTCCTGTTTTGTCAATTGTCATGGTTTATCACTGGTAGTTATCTCTGAGTGATACAAAAGTGATACAAATCAGTGTGGGTCGAGGGGGGGGATGGGTCTTCGGTTATAGTACCTATACAGTGACACGCAATATTTCTATAATTCTGAGGATAGGGGTGTACCCTCCACTTTCGGAGTCCCATGATTGCAATCCTACTACCATAGCCCTCAGTATTATTTTGAGATTAATTCAAGGTAGGTTGTATCACTTTTCTTTATCCATCACCTATAAACTCTCAATATATATCAATCGATATATTTTACTCCTTTCAGTGTTATCCCATGATTGTAACAATAATCCATATAATCGTGGCATAAAGCAGCCATTGCGGTATCTAAATTATCAACTGTTTCTGCAACCAACCTCAACTCTCCTTTTTCATAGGTTTCACTCTGGTATTTAATACCTTTCTGAATCGATATATTTTTTTTCAGTCTTGGTTCTGAAGACCAGACAGAATGGACAATTTGATTTCTTATTTTTTCAGCTTGCCCTGATTTATTAATTAATAACTTCAATTCTTTCATTTGACGAAATTCTCTTTCAATTGCTAATGAAGACAATATTACCAACAAACTCCCAAAAGATGCTTTGGCGGTTAGAATATCTGCCAATTTTTGATCGTCGCCCAAATTCGCTAATATTCTGACAAATGTGAGAATATTCATTTCTAATCTCTGAAATTTTATTATTATCAATCCAATCGCTTGTAAGTTTTCTGGATTAATGTTGGGTTTAATGGGATTAAACTTCTTATGGAGATTTTCATATAATACTTTAAATTCATCATCTTGTATAAACTGCTGTGTTTCTTTATTCATGATTTATTTCCTTACAGATACATAATTAGTTTAGTTTATCAACACAACTTTTTTTACCTCATTCATCTTCCCCGGCACACTGGCATGGATGAAGTAAATTCCGCTTGAAAGCTCTGCTCCATCGAAAGTGAATTGCTGATATCCAGCACTATACCGTCCAGTAGCAAGTTCAGCGATTTGTTGACCAAATATGTTGAATACGTTAACGTTTAGATTTGATGGTTCGGGTAAGGCTATTACTATTGATGTCACCGGGTTAAATGGGTTTGGATAGATGGAAGAGATATCAAAGATGATCGGTATGTTGGAGTCTTGAGTTTTTACATTGGTATCACCACCCCAACCTTCAACTGTTACAATCCGTTCACTCTCGTTTGGATCATTGCTTATGATGGTGATTGTTCCTCCATAATGGATTTCTTCCGTAGGTGTAAAGGTAATTTGAACTGAATCAGCAGTTTCTGAAGTTATGATCAAAGAGTCGATATCCTCTGCCATAAAAGTTTCAACATCAGACGCAACAGCATGAATAATTAGACTACTGCCACCAACATTTTCGATACGCAAATACCAATCTGCTGTATGTCCTAACTCAACCGCTTCGAAATCGTGGTTTATATCGGGTAAAGAAATATCTGGTGTTCCTGAGTTCTCCCACCAGGCAATGGAATTACTATGGTTAGATGCACCAACTAAATCTAAATCACCATCACTATCTATGTCCGCAGCATGTACAGAATAAATTCCACCAACATTTTCAGTAATTGAATGTTCTGTAAAGTTTTGGTCACCGTCATTTTCCCACCAAGTCATCTCTTCGTCACTTGCTGCAGCAGTAATATCAATATCGCCATCTGAATCTATGTCTATCGCATAAATATCAAGTGTATGAATAAATTCTGTTGATATATCATGTTCATCAAAGTTTTGATCGCCATCATTCTCCCACCACACAATCAATGAATCAGAATATGCTGAACCTATCAGGTCAACGTCATTATCTGAATCTAAATCTATCGCAAATACATTCGGATTCCCCATGAAGTTTTCTCTAACAGAGTGCTGTGTGAATACCTGATCCCCGTTATTTTCCCACCATGCAACAGCATCTCCACCTCCACCAATCACGTCTACATCTTCGTCATTATCCAAATCGGCTGCATAGACAGAAGAGGCTTGATTGAAATCCTCATCAACATAGCGATCTGTAAAGATTTGATTCCCATTGTTTTCATACCATTTTATAGTATGTTGTTGTTGTGAAGTACAAATAATATCAATGTCATTGTCACTATCTAAGTCGACACCAAATATGGATGTTGATTGGGGAAAATCAGTATCAATGGTATGAGAAGTAAAAGAACCCACTCCGTTATTTTCGAACCATAATATTGTGCTGTCAAAATATTGCGCACCAAGAAAATCTGTATCTCCATCTTCATCCAGATCAATTCCATAAATACGAACTCCATCATAGTCATCATTAATAATATGTTCAGTAAAATTCTGATCACCGTCATTTTCCCACCAGGATACTCTATCATCCCTTTCTGCTGCACCTGCGATGTCAACATATCCATCATCATTTAAATCAATTGCATAAACTGATTGCGCACCGTCAAAATCATCTACTATTACATGTTCAATAAATTCAATTTGAGCGATTAATATATGAGGAATGAAAAACAGAACGGCAAGAATAGAACAAGCAGTTTTTATAGAGACTTTCATCATACCCTCCCTGAGGATTGAAAGATTAGGTTAAATTGATAATAATAAGCAATAGGTTGGAATCAAAGCGATTTAGGATTTAGCAGAGCAATACTCCCAGCCGGTTGAATCAGCATTACGTGAGCCAGGAGATCATTAAACCAGTTCAGAGCATAAACTTGTCACTCAACAGGAGAACGCCTCTCAAAAGCGATATATAGCTCAAATATGAGCAAATACGGATACTACAGTAATGAAGAATGCAAAGGGGAATCATTAATCAGTAGCAAAGTTCTTCAATTCAGCCAATAGCAATTAATCATATCGGTAAACTCCGCCTTATACTTTGGAATCTCGATAGCAATACCGGATTTGGTCGGTTGCCAGCTATTTTTTAAATAAACCTTCTGGAGTTGTAAGTGGAGTATTCCCCCTATAGCTCAAAAAAACCCTGATAAATCAAATACTATTAAACACGTGACTGTTTTGCAATTCGCTATGTAAGTAATTCTTCAATTCCTCTTCATCCATTGAGCGCATTTCCTTCCACATTCTAAAACGTTGATGCAAGGTTGCATAGTTGAACTCTTCAACGAAATATACAATCAGTTCAGGGTCTATGCTTAGTACCAATTCAAGCCATTCTCTAAATTTTGCTCTGTAACCTACAGGTATTTTGTCAATTAGATCGAATGCAGTAGTTAGATCCATATCAACACTTTTTAAACGAGGCAAGAGCCGGTCTGTCAGGATTTTCACTGCTTCATGTTTTACAGAGTCCTCCTCGCTTTTAAGCATCAACTTGAGTTCATTGAAAACTTTGGCTGATATCTCCTCAAGAAATGCTTCTCTTACTTTGGTCTTTTTGCTCAGCACTCCGACTGGTTTTCCTTGAGGATTGCCGCTATGCCCTGGTTTGAATTTTCCTTGTGTGTCTCTTTCAGCCATCATATTTATCCTGATTTTTTCTCGTTTTTACAGGTAGATAATATTTTTTTCTTTCTTGCCAGATTGAACTGCCAAAACTGACAAAAGCCTTATTTCTTCTTTTTCCACTAACTGACATAACTGCCAAAACTGCCATAAGCACCCTTTTGTCAGTAATGGCAGTACCATTTGGGTTTGTAAAAAAATATTCATCATATTAGTTCCGGATTCAAATGATACACTATTTTTGACTTTCCACCGGTCGGAACTCTTTCAGATCGTACCCACTCATAATCTTCAAGAATCTCCAAGCCTTGTTCGACTTCTTTTCGATTACCAAGCCCAGCCCAACCATTTCGATATATCTCTCTAATTGAAAAACAATCTTCAATAGAACCGCCATTAATCTTTTCAGCTATGCGATAAGCAGTTCCAATATCATTCTGTACTACACTTGAATAAACTTTGCGGGCATGAGATTCAAGGTATTCACTCCAGCCGATAGCTTTCTGCAAGGCTTCAATAGTGACCTTCCCCTCGCCTTTGTTATCAGCCAGGTGGGACAAAAGTGCTATCGAGGGAACAAGAGAACGGTATTTTGATAAATGTGCTTCAAGGGCTGGTAGCTCTTCACCTTTCCGGAGACGTAATTCAAGCTCTTCCCACCATTCGTAGAATAAATCCTGAGCATATTCATCGAAACGATAAGAGTCTTTCTTTTCCGGTATGTTTGCAGCCCAGGTAAATATCTCGAATGCAGTGTTTTTAGCATCAGTATCAGCCCAACGGTCAACCAGTTCCCAATCTTTTGATATATCGGGGTAAACCATTAACTGAAAACGCTGTAAAAGACCATCAGCACCAGCACCGGAACCTATTGCTTGACGTATATATTCTTGTAATACTCCAGGCTGAATACCTCCTAAAATTGACAAACAACAAGATTTAATCCGGATGGTTCCTCTTCCGATTCTGTCATAAATAAAATTTCCATCACCATTCCAGCTTTCGAGATAAAAAGCTCTTGAAGACTCGCTGCCTTGTTTATCAAGACTTTTCAATAATCCACTTAATTCGTCACGATAGACTAATAGCCCATTGGGGTTGTTTTGTAACAGCTCGCCAATTTTCTCTATGGAGCCATCATTAACTATAAAACGTTTTGCGATAGGTTCTTCAGGAGGTGGGTTATTTCTTACCAATTCACTTGTATCTTTACCTTCTTTTGCTGCTTTCCTTATTTCTGTTTCACGTTCAGTCTTCAATGCTTTGTAAGCAGTCAATTTATATTCATAATTCTCTAAAATTTCTTCATATTCCTCAGCAGCTTGGTTTTCAAGACGTTTTAGAGGTTTCATCACCTCTGATAACGCCGGGGTTTTCATAGCCCCAGGTGGAGCGATAACTGCACCGAACAGGTTCGGGATAACAGTCCAATCGTCTTTGCATTTGGGTTGAATACTTGCACCTTTCCCAACTACAGCAGAAAACGCTATCATAATTCCTACAGCGATAAAATCAATTGGTGCTTGCATTCGTTCACTGATATCAATAGCCCAGGGTTGAAACTTGTCAGGAAGCAGTTTATGATCAAAGGGAAGCAACTGAGGGAGTTCTGAGGGTAATGGTTCAGGAGTTCCCCAGGATAACGCTGTACTACCATTATTCCCTTGTGTCTGTACTTCCTCTAAGTCATTAGCCCAAGCTGGGATATTGTCGGGATCGAAAAGGTTCGATTTACGAAATAAATCTTTTAATTCTTCTTTTGTATGTGCTTTGCCCAGCCATTCACTAACGTCTTTAGCGTCCTCAAAAGGGTCAAGCAAGTGAACAATAGCGTCAGTATTAACCAACGATTGCGCAACACTGAGAGCGTGTTGTAAACCTGGATTATCATTGTCAGGTATAATATAAATAGTTTTGTCAGAAAGGGATTTTGAATAGCAATCTTTCCATTTACCAGCACCCATTGGATTGCAGGTAGCTGGGATTCCAAGTTTCCAGAGTTTATCAGCATCTTTTTCGCCTTCAACACAAATAACGTGTGTTTTATCAATAATGTCAGGAAGGTGGTAAAGAACAGGATTAATCCCTTTCAGGTTCCAAATCCACTCACCAGGTTTATCTGGGTTTGGTCTTCGTTGTACAAAGCCTTTAGGGATGAATCTAACCACCTCAAACAGTAGTTTCCCTTCAGCATCCTGATAACTGTATGTAGCTTCTATTTTCTTGTCAGGCTTCTTTTTCTGAAACAAGTCACGTTTTTCTAAATCAAGGGCAGACAATACCTGTTCAGTTGAACAACCGACAAAACATTTTACCCATGCATTCCCTTGATTGTCCTGTCCAAAGGAAAGCGAGGGACTCCTATCACCTTTGCCTCTTCCGTGATCAGGAACCGGACAAGACGCTTGCCAACCGGTTCCGTTCCGTTTCGGATTGCAGCCTGCATTCAATAGTGATTGCTGAAGCAATTGAAAAGGTGAGTCTGTCATCCTTTGCTTCCCTCTGATCTTTCAAACGATTCGACAGTGTTGCGTCCGTCCACTTCTTTTCCAACTCCTGTTAAGGCAATTGAAAGCATGGATTCACCATCCTTTTTAGAACGTCTTCGTAAATCTCGCAACAGTTGCACGAGGGTTTTATACTGATACCAAATGCACTTTACTTGTTTGTGATCGCTATTTTCATTTGTATCACACTCAAGCTGCATCTCGTGCCTCGATTCCGTTCTTTTGTTTTGTGATCCTGATAAATTCATCTGGATCAACGAGAACCCGCCTTCCGACTTTAAGGAAAGCGGAAGCATATCCGTTTGTCAACTTATTGAAAACCAACCACCTAAGACCTGATTCGTTAATGTAGATACCTTGTTCGATTGCTTGTTTAATTGATAACAAGCGTTCTGCTTTGACTGTTGCATTTACTTGCATTTTTCCTCCAACGGATTTTTGCTTTTCAAGAAACAATTTGACAAGAATAACTCTCTTCCAACAATCTACAGCAACAAACCAATTGTAGTCAAGCGCATATATTACAATCACTTAAGACACTGGTAGTACTAAGTTCACTTACTGGTAGCACTGTTGGAAGTTAGAAGGATAGATTTTCAGGAATTAAGTAAGTGCAAGGAATACACCTTAGTGTAATAGCACAATGGAGACTATGACTATAATCAAGCACAATTGGACAACATTGTTTGACTGAATAAATGTCTAACTACTTTCACGGTCTTTCGTTGGATCTTTGGAAAAAGCATTTTCGGGGAGAGATAATTTTCTGGATTTGTGGGCTCTTTTTAGATATTTGTCAATTGTGATTACTTTTACATTCTGGCAATCATCATTCTTTTCCAAATTATTAAAGATATCTTTCTTCAATTGACGGTAATTGATATCTGGATCCTTCGTAATGATATCTATTGCTAAGTTCACGACATATTTTTCTGTTCTACGATAGGGCTGGTTGCGCTTGACTCCCGCCTCACGTTGTTTATGTCTCAATTCATCATTAGCTGAAAGATTTGATGTTTTGTGTGATGAAGTATTTGTGATTTCAGGATCATCGTTTAGCACGAGCTGCACTGCTAAGGTATTAATATCCTTTGCATTAAAACTTATTCTATCAGATAAATACTCAATTGCAATTGTTCTCTCACTCTTTTTAACAATGAAGGTAGATGTATGTTTAAAATTATTAGATGGATCAAAATTTGACGTATTATATTTAAAAATTTCATTTTGCACATCTTTCTTTATTTGTTCAACACTTATTTGTACATATTTAAATTCTTTAAATTCATACAATACAAATTTATCTTGGAGAATTAGATCATACAATCTTGAGTTATTTAGCTTCAAGATATCAATTGCACTTTCCCAAGTCAGATATTCAGATTGAATATTGCTATCTGTTTTCATGCCAAACTCCCTTGATTAATTGTAATTTTACTTATCGTATTATGTGTTTTTTGGATACTAATGTTATTAATACGATATCGTTGTTAACTATGCTCCTTTGAACATTTTACGATTCATAGATTCTACTACTGAATGAGTGTGTGCTTCACTTAAATGACTGTATCTCTTGACCATCGACAAAGTTTTGTGTCCTAATACCTCAGCGATTTCAGCAAGTGTTGCACCGTTCATGGCAAGATAGCTGGCCGCTGAATGTCTCAGATCATGCCAACGAAAATCATTTATATTTGCTTTTTTGAGAGCAATAGTAAAAGGTCTCCGGAAATCATAGGGTGTTTCTGGATTTGAAGATCCGGGGAAAATTCTGTCAGTATCTAATCTTCTGATAGAAGATTTATCCAACATTAAACCGAAAGCGTGACCAGTTAGGGGAAGCACTCTTCTTTCGTTATTCTTCGATTCATGGATAGTGATGACTTTCCGCTCAAAATCAACCTGGTTCCAAGTTAATCCCCAAATCTCCATTTTCCTTGCTCCGGTAGATAGTGCTAACACAACCACCATATAGAGGTCTTTATTATTGCTTTCTTTGCAGGCTTGGAGTAATTGTTCACGTTCACTGTCCGACAAGAACCTGACTCTCCCTCGTGGTTCTTTTAACTTGGAAACCCTTTTAACCGGATTATCCTCTGCCCACTCCCATTCCTTAGTGGCTATGGTGAAAGTGTGTGAAAGAGCGGCAAGGTAACGATTCACTCCAGCAGCATTCCTTCCCTCTGCTTTCAGCTTATCCTTACAATCTGAAATAAGCGCCGGAGTCACGTCTGCAAGTAAACAATGCCCTATCTGCTCTTTCCACCAGCGATATTGTAAGGTTTGCCCTATAATAGTGCTTTCTGCTTTCTCAGGGAGAACATCTCTTTCATAGCGTTCTATTAGCTCTTTAAGGGTTTTACGTTTCGCAATTGATTTAGTGAAATGTCTTCCTTCTCTGATTGCCGTTTCAGTTTGTTGTGCCCAACGTTTTGCATCCGTAAGCCTGTCAAAAGTAGCAGCCTCGCTCGGATGCCCTTTTAATCTTATCAGTACTCTGTAACTAACCTTTCCGGTGTATTCACTGGTACGCTTCAAAATGTTCGCCATAATCACTCTCCCTAATTGTTTACTACAATCTACAACAACTAATGACAAAAAGCAACAGACGATTAGTAATCATAGGGTTTATTTCTTTTAGTACTTATATTACTGCTACTTAGGAGTGATACAAGGATATTTGTATCAGTATTGTATCACTTGACTCTCGATTATAGTCTATTCTGCCTGTATTAATGACAATATCAGGGAGTCTTACTTTGAAAGTATTATTGGGATTTATTGTGAATAACTGATACAGAAGTGATACAAACAAACAGAAAAAGGTCAGGCATTTCGCCTAACCCTTTTATATTCAAGTAGCGGGAGGGAGACTCGAACTCCCGACCTTGCGATTATGAGTCGCACGCTCTAACCAGCTGAGCTATCCCGCCATTAATATTTTATTTGAAATTCGAGGAAATTACTATCAGCGCCTAAACCCGGCAAGCTGCTATTTTACCCCTTAGAGAAATCCCTCCAATTATCAATCGGCTAATGTCGTTCCTATACCATGTAAAAACAACTCCCTTTAGTCAAAAGGGAGTTACTGAAGAACATTCCTCTGAAAACTTGAAAATCGCTTTCTAATATCTTCCAATCTATGCGCTGTATTCCTTCAATAACCAACGAGCAACAACAAGTCTTTGTACCTGGTTTGTACCCTCGTAGATCTGTGTGATTTTTGCATCACGCATGAATTTCTCTATCGGTTCTGAAGTGAGCATCCCCCATTCCTCGTAAAAATCGATGGCTGCTGTGGTGATCTTCATTGCTACTTCAGTCGCCATTAATTTGCACATTGCACTGTGTTTACCGACGTTCTTCACCCCTGCATCCAACGCTCTTGCAGTGGTGTAAACCAACTGACGTGCAGCTTCTAATTCAGTCGCCATATCAGCAAGTTTAAACTGTGCCGCCTGTTGATGAGCCAGGGGTTCACGTCCAAATTGGCTTACCTTGGCACGCTTAACAGCAAGATCCAACGCTCCCTGCGCGAGTCCAACAGCCTGCGCTGCAACCCCTGGGCGAGCGCGGTCCAAAGTCATCATGGCATTGCCGAAACCTTTCCCTTCCAGTCCGAGGCGATTTTCAACCGGAACTCGACAGTCTTTGAAATATAGTTCTGCGACATTAGCTGCCCTGATACCCATCTTATCTTCAAGACGACCAATTTCAAAACCTTCTGTTCCTTTTTCTACGATTATTGCGGAAATCCCACGAGTCCCCCGGTCGGGTCGGGTTGACGCATATATAGTATAAAGTTCAGCAGCGCCACCGTTTGTGTTCCACTTTTTGGCGCCATTGATGATATATTCATCACCGTCAAGTTCAGCACGGGTTTGAAGCGATCCTGCGTCCGAGCCTGCATCGGTTTCTGATAAACCGAACGCAATGAGTTTGCGCCCTTGTGCTATTTCAGGCAGATATTTTTTCTTCTGCTCTTCGCTTCCACCAAGTATAATAGGGAAAGAGCCGAGTGCATTTACAGCGAACGCCACCCCTACCCCACCGCAAACCTTGGACAATTCTTCGACTACAAGACAAAGATTCAAAATTCCGGCGTCATGCCCACCATATTCTTTTGGAATCCATACACCCATCAATTCAGCTTCTTGAAGACGTTTGATTATCTCCCAGGGGTAAGTCTGCTCGCGATCAAGCTCAGCAGCTACCGGGCGCAAATAAGTCTCCGCGATGTGACGGGCTTTCTCAATGTATTCATGATTAGTTTTATCAAACATTTCGTACATAACTATTCTCCCGGGGAGGTGTTATCTAATGACGCGCCATTGAAAATGTCGGCAACATTACTGCATCCAGACACTATTTTATATAAAATGAAGCAAACTTAAAAGTAATGAGAATCACTTTCATAACACAATACTGCTTTATGTGAGGAGGCAAACTCGAAACCGATATAAATGGATATTATTCATCCTGTTTTGGTGCGCGTCTGAAGACATTTCAGATTTTCACGGGAATCATGATTTTGAGGATGATTTTACATTTATGCTTCTAAAGGTAGTTGATTAAGCCGATAATGTTTCTATAGAATTTATTACCAATTTTGATTGTTATAGTATCGTGTTAGTTCACAACTATTTGCCAGCTGTTTCGAAAGCCAGATTCAAACAAGAACCTTCTCCGTCCGTGCTCTCAACCCATATTTTACCATTCTGAGCTTCAACTGCCATTTTGCAGAACGTCAAGCCAAGACCTACTCCATATTTCTTCCCGGTGGCTCTCGCTTCTACCTGAAAAAATTTGTCGAAAACTTTTTCCCGATACTCCTCGGGTATTCCTGGTCCAGTATCTTGAACAGCAAGGATAATCTGGTTGTCATCATATTTAACAGAACCAATAACAGAAGACTCCTTGTGGGTATATTTAATAGCATTTGAGATTAGATTATCTAACACTCGTGATAAAAGAGCTTCGTCAGCATTCAGGAAAAGTTGTTCCTTGTCAGCTTCAAAATTGAGCTGAATTCCTTTTTTCCTTGCCTGAGAGTTGAATTGTTCCAAATGTTTCTGAAAAAATGGTATAACATCTAATTTGGCTAATGATACAGACATTTCTCCGCTTTCCAACTTTGAAACATCTAAAATTGTATTAACAAGCGCACTCAAATCATTGGCTGAGTCGGATATCCTGGACACGTATTTGAGCAGAAGTTCCTTTCCGGCACTATCTTCATAAATAACTGCTTCCAATAATTCAGCAAATCCCAGCATTATTGTCAATGGCGAATTCATATCATGAATAATCATGTGGGTAAGAGCATCACGAGCTCTTTCAGCTTTTTGTAAATCTTCGTAACTCTGTATTAAATCTTCTTGATGCTTCTGTTCAAGATCATGTAGCCGTTTTTTTTCTAGTGAACCTGTAATTCTAGCTTTAAGCAAATCCGAATTGAAAGGTTTAGTCAAATAATCATCAGCTCCTTTTTCTAAACAGTTCACGATGCTTTCAATATCATCAATTGCAGAAATCATAATAACTGGGATATGACGAAATTTATCATTGGCTCTTATTATATTCAGAACTTCATATCCATCCATTACAGGCATCAAAATATCTAATAATACGATATCTGGAATTTGTTCCTCCATGATATCCAGAGCTTCTTGCCCGTTGGTTGCTAACAGTTGTTTATAATCATATACGTTGAGCATATCATACAGGAGTTCTCGATTATTTTCTTGATCATCGACAATCAGTATCAAAGGTTGCGCATCCATTGTAATCTCTTCTCTGCTTGTATAATTAATAAGTTGATCTTCATACATCTTCCCTGCATCTTATCTTCCCATATCGGGCATAAAAATGTATAGTAATATGACATGCGGATGATACATATTTAATTGTACCAATGCATCTTCACCGTTAAAAACTTGTAAAGTTGAATAATCTTTTCTTTTAAAGAAATCAGCAAGAAATTCACCGATGTCCGGCTCGTCATCGACAATCAATATTCGTGGCTTTTGCACAGATGAATTTGAACCTTGTGAGTTCTTTTCTTCTGATGTTGAATCAATTACGTACATAACTACCATCCGAAATAATGCTTGATATGAATATTAATTTATGTGACCACACGGTATCCTGCTAATGCTAATAAATTACGTCTTTTGTTTTTGCTAATATCATGACAGAAATACATCAAAAGGCTCAATTACTCCTATTGTTTTTGACATTACCTTAAGCCTTTCTATCATTATTTCCGTAATTACCGTCCCTCTGGATGCCAGCATCATTTTTGATTTTTTGGCGCGAACGTGCTCATCCAGAATCATTCCTGGTTTTAATTCATTGATATTCAGCGGAACAGCCTGCACTTTGATTTCATTCAATAGTTGCGATGCAAGAGCTTCTACTACTTTCGGATTACAGTATGAAGAATTCTGACCAAGAATTTCTAAAGCTTTTCTACCTGGTTCTCCATTCATGACTAAATTATCATATTCTAATGCGACCCTTAAGATATCACCACCCAAATATATATTCTTAGATTTCTTTGAAACACCATCTAAATCAGTGTCAAATCCATATACCCGTTGTTGTTCTCCAATCATTGCTGCTATCATTTCAAGCCGGGGAATTTTCTCCAGGATTTTTTTACTCAATGAAGGCAAAGATTTAAAAAGTTTAAGTTCTCCCTTACTCAATTTCATGGCATCAGTTTCGTAACTTTTCTCCAATATTTCATCAGGCAGAGTGATAGATCCCAACTGGGATAGAAGAGCCGCTACCTCAAATGACCACTGATCTTTAAGTTTCATCGATTTGACAATTAGTCTCACATATTTCTGGATTCGTAAGCTGCGACTGAATGCCTTTGGATTTGATAAACTCAAAATCTCAACTAAAACTCTTATACTTCCTTTTAGCGTTTTTTCCAGTAAATCCTGCTCTGCATCCCACAATCGCTTTTTCTCAAGACTACCACGAATTCGAGCTTCCAGTAATGAGGAGTTAAATGGTTTTACAATATAATCATCAGCACCCAATTCCAGGCAATGTATAACACTTTCTGTTTCATCTACAGCAGTAATCATGATAACCGGAATATGATTCATTTTATCATCAGCTTTTATATTCTCCAGTACCGTATAACCATCCATTTCAGGCATCAAGATATCAAGCAAAACTAAATCCGGGAGTTGAAACTTCATTAGTGATAATGCATCAAGCCCATTAACCGCCAGCGTGGTTTTATGACCTAATGCCTGGATCATATCCTGAAGCAAGATTCGATTGTTCTCCATGTCGTCAACGATCAGGATTGATGCTGATGCTTCATTTATTTTCAAACCAGATACTCCTTTTCATGGAAACAATATATTATATCTTTCTTGATCATTAATCTAAATACTTTTTCAGCAATGCAATTAGTTCGTCGGATTGGATCGGTTTCGCCATATGATCATTGCAACCTGCGTCCAAGTGTCTTTGCTCCGCTCCGGCAGCAGTACTGGCAGTTAATGCAATAATCGGTGTATATTTGAATTCGGTAATTTCCCGCAGTTTCCGTGTCGCTTCTACACCGTCCATTACCGGCATCTTAATATCCATCAGGATTAGATCAGGCTTATTTATCTTGGCGACATCTATGGCCTCTTGACCATTCACGGCAACTAATACTTCTTGTCCAAACATATTGAGAAGATCAATCATCAGAGAAATATTATTCTCATTGTCATCAACGACTAATATCTTATGACTACTTATTGTATGCGCAAGCTTTTTGTCAGTTTTAAAATCTACAGATTTCTCAGTAGGTTCCACTTTCGCCAACGGTAATGTAAACCAAAAAGTACTTCCTTTTCCAACTTCACTCTCTGCTCCAATTTCTCCCCCGTGCAGCTCAACCAGCCGTTTCGCTAATGCCAGGCCAATTCCAGTACCACCCAACTGTTCATCACGAACACGATCTGACTGGTGAAACTCTAAAAAGATTTTTTCTATATCAGTTGATTCTACCCCTAATCCCGAATCGCTAACCTCAAACTTTGCAATGTTTTCATCGACTTTTGATACTCTGATCTCAATTTTACCTTTCTCAGGAGTAAATTTCGCTGCATTTGTCACCAGATTAAGTAGAATCTGTTTTGCTCTGCGAAGATCAGCACTAACTAATACCGGCTCCGGAATGTGATGGACAATAACATTCAAACTTTTACTTTTGAAAATCATTTTCATCATGGCTAAAGATGAGTCGATGATCTCAGTTGGATTGCATCTCATTAAATCCAAAACGACTGCGCCAGCGTCGATTTTGGATATGTCAAGCAGGTCATTTATCAATTCTAATAAGTGTTTTCCACTTTGATCGATCTTTTCCACGTAGCTCGTTTGCTTTTCATTGAGAGGACCATAGTATTGTCTGTCAAGTAGATCGCTGAATCCCAGGATTGCATTCAAAGGTGTTCGCAATTCATGGCTCATTGATGAAAGGAACTGTGTTTTGTGAATGTCGGCTTCTCTTAGTTTAGAATTTATTATCTTGATTTGTTCAAGTGAATCAGTTAGTTCGCTTGTACGTTTTACTACTGTAATTTCAAGGTTTTTCCGTTCTTTAATTAACGCATATTCCAGCCGCTTGCGATCTGAAATATCACGCAATATTCCCTGGGTAGCAGTACCGCCTCGATAGCTTATTTGCTTAACCGACACTTCAACATCAATTGAATTACCGTCTCTGTCTATTGCGGTGAACTCATATTGATCGGGAGTTTTCTCGCCCAGTTCTTGTTTCCTTTGACGTTCTTCAATTATTTCCCTGCTTTCGGGCGTCATCAATTGCTCGAAGCTAAATTCTGGTGAAGACACATCTTCAAATGTAACCCCGAATATCTCTGAAAATTTGGTATTGATTAGTTCAAATTTGTCTTCATACAGTAGGTATATGGCGTCGTTCGACTGCTCGATTATATTACGGAATTTAGTTTCAGATTCACGCAGTGTATCTTCTGCCTGTTTTTGCTTTGTCATGTCCCTTATAGTAGCCTGCAGCACCTTTTTTCCCTTGATTAAAGTTCTGGTCAGCGATACCATTGCGGGAAACTCCTCTCCATTTAACCTCTTATGCGTCCACTCGAAGAAGCTTGATCCTTCTTTCATTGCCTTTATTATCATGTCTTTTGCTTTAACTTCAGATAAGGTGCCATCTGCCTGATACTCCGGCGAAAATTCCCACGGGGCTCTGGAAGTAAAATCTGCTTCATTTTCTGCATTAAACATTAAAATAGTTGACTCGTTTCCCGCCGAAAAACTCCAGGAGGGAGGTTCTAATATCATGATAGCGTCTCTTGATGAATTATAAAGAGTTCTGAATTTTTCCTCGGATTCGAGAAGCTCCCGTTCCACCTCCTTGCGCTCTGAGATGTCGGTATCAGCTCCACGGTATCCCACCAACTCTCCACTATCATCTACAATTGGGGCTGCGCTAGTCTCGAGGACAACAATTCTTCCATCACGATGCATATTGCAATTTTCTAACCGGAAGATAGTTTGTTTATTTTCTAATACAGCAAAGACGAGTCTTTTCAGGTCCTCTTTTACCTCAGGATCGAAAAAATCGAAAAAATGCTTCTTTCCAACTATCTCTGATGGTTTCCAGCCGAGAATCTGCTCGATAACCGGGCTGGAGTAGGTATATAAACCATTCTTGTCAATTTCCCAAATCCACTCCAAAGCACTTTCAGTAATTTGATTAAAACGTTCTTCACTT
>JAVCCM010000075.1 GCA_030765455.1 Candidatus Electryonea clarkiae
CTCAAAATCCACCGCTAATGGTAAGTGACGGTTCCATGACAAGTATTGACCTGGGGGATCTTGATGGAGAGACAACATATTACTGGAAAATAGTGGCTAAAGAAGGTGGAATCACATTAATGAAAGAGCCGGATAGCGGGAATCATGACAAAACCAATCCGCTTTTATCCGCTTTCAAGACAAAGAGAAAGGTAACAAAGAAAATATCAAACATCTCGTTGATGGATAAATCAGGAAATCGGAAACAAATACTCTCTAGTGAGTTAGACAGTGAAACTCCTGGACCGGTCTGGTCTTTCACTACACTTTCAACTGTTCAAAACCAACCGCCCGATCAACCTGACGATCCTGAACCAGGGAATAACGATAATGATGTCGCAACTAATGGTATAAACTTCTCATGGGATTGCAATGACCCTGATCATGATCCCATTGCCTACGACTTCTACCTCGGCATGGCAGACGGAGCACTGGATTTACTGGCGCAAGACTTGCCCTCACCTCAATATCATTATTTTCGGGAGGGGCAACCGTTGTTTGATGATACAAGGTATCAATGGAAAATCGTTGCTAAGGATGATCATGGTAATGAGACCCAAGGAAATATATGGCAATTTACAACAGCAGATGGTGGTGACAATCAACCACCTCGTCAACCATACAATCCATCTCCGGCTGATGGAGAACAGGATATTTCAAGCCCGGAGATTACCCTCAATTGGGATGGTGATGATCCAGAGAATGACCCGCTGAGGTATGATGTTTTATTTGGTACCGAACAAGGCAATTTACGGAACATCGCACAAGATAATACTAACTCAGAATGTGTTGTTGATACTGCTCAGCCCGGTATTACCTATTACTGGAAAGTCATTGCAAAAGATGATCATGATAACGAAACCACAGGACCAATATGGTCATTCACCACTGGTGTCGGTGGCGGCGGGGACAACACGGCAGTGGAATATGATGGTGAAAGCGGTTATGGGATGATTGAAAACGTTGAACCATATGGTTTTATTGCGCAACAAGGTTATTGGACAATAGAAGCGATGTTTAAGCTCGAATCATTTGCTCAGCAACCTGAAGTCTCAACAATCTTCATTGCGGGAAGAGAATCGGACAAGATTGTTCTATTCGTTACACCTGATGATGCTCAAGGTACACCTGAAGTACCCACGTTTATGGTAGTGTCAAACAATAACGCGCATACAATTATGCCGGGAGCCGGAAATGAAGTCACCCTCGGTGAATGGACTCATGTCGCCGCAGTTTCTCAAGATGGAATATTCAGTTTATATATCAATGGTGAACTGATCACTACGGACACAACCGGTGTGGGTGGTCGAATCAGTATTTATGCTGCTCCCATTGGAATTGGCGCAACTGTTATAGGCGAATCAAACATTATTAATGGTGCAATTGATGAAGTTCGTATCTGGAGTTCTGCACTCACTGAGAACCAGATTCAAGATCGGTACCGGCAACAGTTAACCGGCAATGAAAATGACCTGGAAGCTCTCTGGCAGTTTAATGAAGGTAACGGAGGGCAATTCGGGGATTCTTCACCGACAGATAATGGCGGCATTATTCAAGGTCAATATGAATGGATAGATGCCGATTGGGAAGAATAAAACAGAAAACCCGGCTTAGATGATGCCGGGATTGATAAACTCTTTATAAGAAGACCTTATGGTTTAATCGCTTCTATTGAAGCAGAAATCACATAGTCTTCTAATTTCCTAAGATCAGGCGCTATTTCTTTGCTCCAATCATCGATAAAACTCTTACTCTCCTCCTTAGGTTTCACACTTATTTCGGTGAATCCTGCCTTTGTGAGCATGGTTTCAACTTCACTGATTAGAGATGCTCCTGATATGCAGCCTGTGTAAAGAGCAATTTGTTCTTTCAGGCCTTCAGGGAACTCTCTTAATGCGACAATATCCGAAATTGCCAGGCGGCCACCCGGTTTAAGAACCCGGAACGCATCATCATAAACCTTTTGCTTTGCTGGGGACAGGTTTATGACACAGTTGGAGATAACTATATCAAAAGAGTTATCTGCCGCAGGGATATTTTCGATTTCACCCAGACGGAATTCCACATTTTCTATCCCGGCTTTCTCAATGTTCTCACAGGCTTTGCTGATCATCGATGGCGTCATATCTACCCCGATAACTGAACCCTCTTCGCCTACTGCCCTGGCAGCAAGAAAGCAGTCAAAACCAGCTCCAATGAGATTTAGGGGATACGAAGATCTATTCATTCGAGTATGCTGGTTAAAGAGGAACTTCTGGATAAATCCGAGCTTAAATTATCCGTATTCAACATTAATGGCAGAGAAGTCGCGAATCTGGCTGATGCGATATTTGATGCAAAGGGTTAATTTTGCGCATGGAAATTATTTTATACAAGCTTTTTCGTCGAGTAACTTGTTATATATTCTGAATTAATGTATCAAGGTAGCGATTACATCCTGAACTAAAAATCAAGTTTTTTCTAGAAGCAGATTATTCCTCATGTACGCATTACAGATGTCTATTTTAGTTTTCTTTTCTTGACAACTTTTTCAAGTTTGTGTGAACTTCCATAGTGTTGTTTCCTTAACAGTTCAACAGCCGCAATACGCTCTTCCGGAGGTCTTGAAAGCCAATACTCAAGGTCTTTGTCTGGCTTGGACAAATCCTGCTGAGAGCCTTTTTTTACGACTTTTGCGATCACTGCATTTTCCCAATGATTATGAAAAGGTATGCAGGGGAATTTTGAACCCGAAAAAAGAAATTCCGGGTTCAGGTTTCAAAACCCCATTATACCAAATCCTGTTTTTCCTGATTTATCTTTGTATTCTGTATTCTTTATCCTACTCGTTATTTGTTTCCCTCTGCGCTTCGAGCATGGGTACTACCGCTTTGTTGAACCATAACAATGCAACTGGGGTAATAAAACCTACCAGTCCAAATACTACCCACATTAGAATAGGACGATTCATATCCAGGGCTATCTTCTGGTAGCCCCATCCACTGAGGATTCCGCCGAACAGGTTACCCAGGGCAAATGAAACGAAATAATAACCCATGAACAATGCGGTTTTCTTTTTCGGCGCTATCCTTGCAACATATTCCTGGCTTTTCGGAGAAGCGATCATTTCACCAAAAGCGAAGACTATTATTGCGAATAGTACGAAGAATCCACCCAGGGCTATACCATGTGCTAAACCACCGATTGCGATACCTATACTGGCGACAATGGTTCCAGCAATCAATACAGGGAAAGTTTTCCAACGATCAATTATCGAGCTGACCAATATCTGGAAAACAACTATAGAGCCCGCGTCAATGTTGATAATATATTCCGGGTTCACCTGGCGGTATTTATCAGCCCACTCATTAGCAAGGGCAGTCACTGCCGCTGGATCAGTCATTCCCGAAGCCTGTAAGCTCTGGAAAGCAGCCATGATTACTTCTTCAGGGACTCTAACCTTATAATGAACCAGTTGCATGAAGACTTCATGTGCTGTTTCAGGATTGGCAATAACGCCGTATTCATTTAACAATCTCCCAAGCTCTTCAGTCAATTGCTCAATATTAACTGCGGCTAAGAAATGAATGAAATTATCCCCGAACATACTGAAAAAGCGAATAAGATCAGCAGTATCCACGAAGTCGCGGATGAATCCAGGCATGGTGATAAATATCTGGTTGAAACTTGTCCAGAAGCCGGAGAATATCACAATATATAGAACAAAGGGCCAATTCCCAATTTTGGGCTTTAGTTTGTGCCAGGGATCCTCGGTCAATTCAGCGCTGGATTTTCTGAATGATAAAAAACCGAATAAAACGATCCAGATGGCGGAGATGATTATTAATGGCATTAAAGCTGACATATTGAAATTGTTACCGCTTAAGCCGAACAATGCCATGAGATATGGAATCATAAGAATCAGCGACAAGCGTCCGTTCAATATGAGGTTGAGAAACACCCAGGCAATTGAGCCACCAAGAGACCACCACCATCCGACCCAACCGCCCCCGGCAAGCATGAACAGGACAACAACCGGTGCGACAGCGAGAGCAAAACGACCATTACCAAGTACCTCCTGTGCATCAGTGAGAACAGCCTTAAGGGTACGTTTCTCCTCTGAAGTCGATTCGGAGGTCGGTTCTTTATAGAAGAAGATGGTCGGGATGAAATTAATGCCAATCCAGATAGCGGACATCAGGAAAACAAGGTCCCAGCTTATTACCCTGACATACCCTGCTACAATCGGACCGATAAATCCACCAACGTTTACAATAGTATAAAACACTCCGAAACCGAGTCCGCGGTTTGTATCATCAGTCGTTCGTCCAACAGTCCCCACAACAACCGGCTTGAATGTGGCGGCTCCTACTGCAAGCAACAGGAATACACCAAAGAACGACCAGAAATTGTGCATCTGACCAAGCAGGAAATAAGAGGGAGTCATGATCCCGAATGCAACGAGAAACGTTCTGCGGTACCCGTAACGATCTGCCAAAGCGCCGGTAATAACCGGGAACAGGTACAAGAGGAAGGGAATGACTCCCATCAACATACCACGTTGGATTTCGTTGAATCCTAATCCGCCCTGCCTGACCGGGCTGGTGATATACAAAGCTGCAAGCGCAAAAAATCCATACCATGCAAGTCGCTCGAATATCTCCATTACATTTGCGACATAAAATGTCGGTGGGAACTTACTACGCTTTATTTTACCTTCGCTGCTGTCAACTTCAGTTGCCATGAAATCCTCGCTTCCAAATATATTATCTATTCTTTTTTTCTACTTAATGAAGGTCAAAAGATACATTACCAAACCTTGAAAAGCGAGTCTCATACTTCATACTCGAATATCACTTTGTTCGATTTTGATCCAGTACCCAGTTTTTCTCAAATGTTAACTCATATGTCAAGCATTTTGTGACTAAATCACACGATTCGATTTATTGCATCTCTCCCTGGTTTATCCTGGAAAACTGTCAAGGCAAAATTGATAATGTAAAAGGTTTGTGTAATATATGAATTATACCTGCCGGGAAATGATTATATCAAATCTCATTTTTCATTGCTTTTTTATGATTCTCTCGTAATAACGCAACCATGAGGGAACTTAACTTCCTGTCTCTTCGCTCGACTACAGCACGCGCTGTGTTCAGGAACTTGTCAAAATCGTATAATTCAAATCCATTCGCTCCTCCCCATCGGTAAGCTCCAACAGACTTTGGTGGAAAACCTGATCCAAAAATATTGCTCCCGATACCGATAACCGTTCCAGTATTCAATTGAGTATTGATTGAAGTCTTAACGTGATCACCTATGATAGAACCGAAAAAGGTTTCCCCGGTATCGATATTTTCTCCATCCAGTGATATAATTACGTTAGAATAATTATTCTTTAAATCACTGTTATTTGTATCCGCTCCAAGGTTTATCCACTCTCCAAGAATAGCATGACCGAGGAAACCCTCATGTTGTTTATTGCTGTATCCCTGTATAATACAATCTTCTACTTCGCCACCAAGTTTGCATGCCGGTCCAATTGTTGAAGGACCATAAATTTTTGCGCCAGTGCGTATCACTGAACCCTCGTTGATCACAATCGGTCCTGACACAAAAGCTCCGGGCATTATCCGACATTTGTTGCAAATTATTACCGGTCCTTTTGAGGCGTCAATAATAGCTCCGGCATCTACCGATGCTCCAGCTTCAATGACCATATTACCATCTTCAATCAGAATGGTGCGGTATTCAACTTCTCCTTCTATTTTTCCAGACCCAAACCGTTTGTAATCTTCACGAATAATTTCATCCTGCAGCTTTAACATCTCCCAGGGCCAATAAACAAGAGAACCGGGAATTTCAACTACCCTTATCTCTGGAGCAGTCTTCTCTATTCCCCATACTGCCAATAAAGTTCGAGCTGAATAATCTGCGGGATCATGAATATCCTGTGATAACCATTTACGGGCAATCTCGTTCGGAACCCTGGCAGCCACCACATCAGGACCATCAGTCCAGATAGTCCATTTATATGCACTTGCCAATCCCTTCTTATCAAGATTTTTCCAACAGCGGCCATTTACCAGTAATACCTCTTTGTCAGCTTTTAAACGGTCGTAGGGACGATTCTTAATCTCACCCACTTTGGAGCCGGCATTAGCCTCTTTTACTGTATTGTATAGCTCTTTTCTTGGGAAATAACCGGAAGGGGTGGTGTCATAGAGACGTGTTATTCTTTCTAAAAAAGTTTCGAGACCTATTCGTAAATCCCACACTGGACGGAGAGTGGTTAATGGACCGAACCTTCTCCATCCGGGATCTTCAAATAAATATAATGGGATTTTTGCCATATTTGGATTCCTGTATTTGTCCTCTTGAAGGTACGTTATTAAATCTGGATAACAAAATCCCTTGGAGTAACAAGTTGTTATGACTCCAATTGGAGCACAATCCACTTTGCGGCGCACTGAGAAATTCTTATAATTGAACTTCCGTTTACGAAACGTAAGCAGTACTTATTCATAATTTAAGGAAAGGAAGAGCCATGGGAAACCGTCCACGCACTTACATCAAAAAGGATGTTGTTGAGAGGACAGCTCAAAAATCTGGAATTGATCCTAAAATTGTTGCCCCTATTGTTGATGCTACTTTTGTAGCGATGCGCGAGATGATCACCGGAACCAAAGGTGAATGCCGCATCGAAATCCGTGACTTTGGTGTTTTGCAAGTGAAAAATACTGCACCGAAACCAAAAGCACGTAATCCCAGGAAACCTGGTCAGGAAATTTATATCCCGGCACGTCGCAAAACCCATTTCCGCCCGGGACGAAAGATAAAAGAAGCTCTTCAGGTTCCATTGGATCAATTGTAGCCGCTGATATCTTTTTGGAATAACTGATGAAATTCTCGATTACTTATTGTGTTTCTTGAAATTATTATCCACAAGCCGCCAGTCTGGCGGATGCACTAAAAAAACGGTATTCAGGATGTGAAGTTAAGTTTATCAAGAGCGGCGGCGGAGCATTTGATGTTACACTAAATGGTAAACTGTTGTTCTCAAGAGCTTCAACTTACAGATTTCCTGAACATAATGAGATTTATGACGCAGCAGACAAATTGAAGTAACCAGTTATTTTAATTTTTAAACCGGTTCGTCAAAGGATTTTTCTTAGCGAACCGGTTTTTTATCTCCATGACAGAATTTATGGTTATACTTTTACTCGATCTTATTGCACTACACAATTTGAAATAACGTATCTTGTCCAGATGAGTGGTTCCAAAATAGCATTCTACATATCAATATCTCTTCTCATAACTCATGTATCTCTGTTCGCTCAGGCCTCCGATCAAGATTCAACGGATACAGGACAATACGCGGACAGCCTTATTTCCACCGAAAGCAGTGACTCTTCCTCGAAACCGTTATTAAAATCTTTGTCTAACAGGATTTGGGGTGGTTTAAAATTAACATGGGAGGCTGATTATTCGAATATTCTCGAACCGGGATATATAGCAAAGCGGGTTGATAATTTTTTCAAACCTCATGGAGAGTATGTCGGTTGGTTTCCTTTGTTTGATGTCACATCCGGAACACGCATCAGGGCAGGACTCGGATTATTCTATATAAGAGACCTTTTATCCAGTTCAGTTCGCGGCATTTACGCCGACCATGCAAAATACAACGTTGAATTTAGAACCACATGGAATAGAGAAACTATCTGGGAAAAAGATCTTCAGATGCATTTAAACCTGTTGCAAAGATTAGATGATGATTTATGGTTCTATGGTATTGGTGCTAACCCCGGAAGTGATCCAAGGAGTCATTTCAGGCCAGGCACCGAAGAAATACGTGGTAAATATTTCCAACGGAAAAGAATGGCGATGCTGCTGACCGGAATACGCAGCTCTAAAAGAGTAGAATGGTATTTCTTGAGTCAGATCATTGAGCGGAATATCCATAGTTCGGGTGATGTATCCGAATTTGCTCAATTGAGAAATGTTTTCGATGATATCAATCTGCCTGGGGTTTACGGGATACACAGCCAATGGTACAATGAAATTACATACAGGTTTGATACCCGCCTGGCTCTTTGGCAAACTGAAGCGGCATATAGTCTTGAAGGGTACACTGGTTATACCCAGGGCATCTCGAATGATGGCAGCCGGTTATTACGCTTTGGCGGAGATGTCAGCGGGGTAATCCCAACCATCAATGAAGACTTTGTTTTTCTGCCTCGCCTCGTTGCTAATAGTGTTGTAAACCTGGATCAAGAAGACGATATCGCATTTTATAATTATCCTCGTCACCCTACATTTCGCGGTGTATCAACGAGATACCTTGTACGAAATGATGAATTTAATTTTATCCCTTCAGTAGAGCAGCGTTGGCATTTTCATAAGAGGCTCTCGATGAGTGTTTTTTATGATATGCTATTTGTTGGCGATAAATCAGAGTCTATTTCATTTGATAATTCCCCCTGGGCGCTTGGAACCTCTTTCATTCTCCACGGACGCAATGAAGAGTTCGGAACCATGCAATTCGTATATGGTTCCGAAGGGTTACGGTTCAGGTTGTCCCTGGGTGTCCCTGTCGAAAAGAATGACAGATGGCGTTGGAAGTAAATTCTTCATCAAACGAAGATGAATAAAAAGGGCTGCCATAAAGCAGCCCACAGGAATAATATTTCATACAATCAATTACCCTTTCTGCCACCCAGTTGAGTCAAGATATCCCATGCGTGTTCCACCTACGTAGAATTCAATACATGGTTCATTGTTAGGACCGTTTACATTGTATTTTATTCCCGATCCCAGCGCCGCGGAATTATCGAGTACTAATTCATTGGAATTCATTGTTAAGTTACCACCAAGGTTAGTTGCTCCATCTACAGTTAAAGCACCATCAATTTCCGTTGCTCCTTCTATATTCACAGCACCATCTAAATGTGTAAGGCCAAGTAGTTCTAATGCGGGACCCAGTTCATTTGCGATCCTACAAGCTGGGATAGTCGCATGATCATAGTCAATTGTTACTATATCATCAATATCTACAGGTCCATTCAAATCTGTCAGATCATCAACTCTTAATGCAGTTTCACCTAAATTCTTCAGATAACAAGCAGGAGTCGTCGAATCAGCATCAGCGTTAATGTCAATTGTTCCGTCTATATCGACACTTCCATACACATCGAGAGCTGGACCGAGAGTGGCATAATGATGGTTGGTAAACTTTCCAGTCGGATTGGTGCCACTGTCATTATCACACTCGATCCTGTCGTCAAATTCAGATCTACCGGTTACTTTTAGAGCACGGGCATTTGAATTCGTATCCGTGTTTGTAAAATGTGTGGCAGCTTCATTCTTGTTGTGGGTTACCTTGGCGATACCGGTGGCGTCTAATGCTACTCCACCCATCTCTTCAGTGGTGTTTGTCAATTTCATTGTCGGATCAACATTAGCGTCCCAGGTCGCCTCTGTTCTTCCGTCAAAATCAACATCACCACTAACTTTTACATCCCCCTGAACGTCCAGTGCTCTCGCCTGCGCTCCGCCATCTGTGTTAGTAATTGCTACTGTCGTTCCGTTCGAGTTTTTTGTCACAAGCAGTCTACGGTTTGTAGTAACCATGTCCTGATCGTACTGATTATCTGCCTGATTTCCCCAGCTACTCATCTTTAACTCCTTTATCTTGTATACGCATAGGGTCCCCCGTGGACCCCAATGTCACTTCTTGTACCATCGTAATCAATAATGTTTGGATGCCCGGCATCAATACATGGTGATTCTGGTGTTAATTCATAGCTGTCCTCCGCAAATAGCGGGTCGCTGAATAAAGTTCCTTCTCCTGCCTCAAAATCGAAGAAATCTTGATAGTTATTATGGAATAAATTATATCCATGATATACTGGATTTGATAAGCCTGCAGCATCCCATAGCCCTACATTATCCTGGTTAATAATAATATTGTTGATTACTCTTCCCCACGAATAACTTATCTCAAGTCCATTACGCATATCCGTAAAAATGCAGTTGAGGACAATCAGTTCGCTGTTGCCGGTTCTTATACCCTCCCAAGTTGATCGGAATATGCAATTTGACACTTTAAATGAACCTTGAAATGATGCAATTCCTTGCTTTTCAGCATTTTTGAGTGTAAATCCCCTGATGACCAAGGTTGTATCTTCCTCATGAACGATATATATACATCTTGCCCATCCAGATGCATCGATTATCGTTTGTTCAGGTCCATGTGTACTTTCCAGCCATACGTTTTTACCGAAGAAATTCAGTCCCTCATAGTATGTTCCCGGGGATACACGGATTATATCATTTTCACGGACTGCGTTGATACCGGATTGGATAGTCGGATAATCGGCAGGTATAAATACTGTCTGAGGAAGAGACTGGTTCACAGTTTCAGTCAACAGAACAGGGCTTCGTCCCAGGTTGCTTGCTGAATCATAAGCAAATATCTCGAATGACAAATACCCATCATCTACTGTTTCGCTGTCCCATTCATACATCAGGTTACCGGTTCTTACCGAATCGAGTGTATCGCCAGGTTCGCTGATGCCATTTTTAAAAATCCTGATTGATCGGATACCGCCGTCATCCTCAACATTAAACGGCAACCCGACTATTCCTTGAAGTTTCGTTCCACTCTCCGGGTAGCTCCAGCGCACTACCGGAGGATTCAGATCAGATGTTGTAGTGTCATTCTTTACCCATATCATCCTGTTCGGACTGATTCCTACTTGATCATCCCTATCCCATACTCTTGTTTCAAGCGCATGTGTTCCATCTTGAAAAATTCTGCTATCCCAGGCAAAAGAGAGTGTATCATTTTTTGGCTCGGTTTCTTCCCAAACCTGCCTGCCGTTTATATATCCGCTTGCTAATTTCCAGGGAGAATTGCCTTCCACCCTGAACTCGAAGACAATCTCACCTTGTACAGTTAAAGTTGTATCAAGCCATTCAATTTCCGGAGGAATTGAAAAATCAACATGAGTTGTGCTATCATTGTCACAACCGCAGAACATAAAACTTATCAGAATTGAACAACTCCACAGAATCAACAATTCCAGTTTATGTTTTTTATTTGACGAAAGCAGCATTACCTTCTTACCCATTGAAATATCACTTATTTATAATTTACGTTAATTTTCAGATGAAACAAACTGTTTGTTATATTTTGTGTTTTTTTAATATATATGAGAAAATGATGAATGATCTAAAACCTGAAAAAAGAAAAATCCTTCTACACGGCTCCATCGAAGACGTACTCTTCTGCCGTACTGAAGAAAAGAACCTTACTGAAGTTTCCATTGAAAACACTGCATTCTCTTTAGGCCTGGGGGCAATCGCGGCATCAAAAGAAAAAGCCCTACCCCATCTCGGTGAATTAGTAACTTGTCCTGGAATGGCGGCAGTACTTCCGGGAGATGGGATTTATAAAGTTGTTTCATCTACAAACAGGTTAGACAGGTATTTCACACCATTTAACGTAATCATGGAGGGTATGTCATCCGAGACTCTCGGAGGCATTGAAACACCAAGCCAAGATTCAGTGATTACTGCCAGGACATTCTGGGAATCAGGTATCAGGAAAAAGCAGATACAGGGTGTAAATACAAACCTGTTCGGAGGGATATGGTTTGCTGAAGTATCCGTATTTCGAAGTACTTGCCTACGAAAACCACCAATTCCAAAAAATGCCCCATCATCAGGAAAGGCAATTTCGGACCCTGAGAATTACGATAATTGGTTCTCACGTGATGCAAATCACAGTTTTTATGGTAGAGTAGCTCTTATAATAGGTGTAGCAATAAATACGAAAAACATGTTGGAGACTGGACTTGGTGAAAAGTTAAACCGTATTTTTTACCTTCATCCTGACGCTTCAACTGACAATTCTGAGATCATGATCCACCAACATGCACTGGTTTTTAAAAGGATGCCATTACCGGTTCCTGGCATTTCAGTTGAGGATGCGGTCAGGGAATGGATCAAGAGCGGTTACTTGATTGATGTTAAACATGTTTTGGATGATAGTATTTTCAGAAATCCTGTAGGCGCAATAATGGAATACAATGATATTCAAGCTATTTGATTCAATAATTTTGTCGATAATAAATATAAAGCTTACTCGCTTGATATGTTCATAATTTGTTTTTTGGCTCAACATTTGAAACATAGTTTTATTTTTGGAGAGGAAGTTGAGATTGTTTGAAACATTTAGAACGCGTAAAGAAGAATTACCTCGCTTGACAATGTGTGTGCGGAATTTTGCAGACAATGCAGGTTTAAAAAGTGATATTGCTCTCGGACTGGAATTAGCCGCAGACGAGGCTGCATCAAATATCATTGATCACGCCTACAATGAAGGCGGCAATGGCGAAATTAATATGGTCTGCTCTGTTCAGAATGGGGAGATCCAGCTTGAAATGTACGATTCCGGCAAACCATTTAATCCAACTACAGCTATAAAATCTGCCATGATTAAATCTATAAATGATAAAGATAAAGGCGGATTTGGTCTCCTGCTGATGCGTCATTTTACCGATAATATACGATACCGTTATACTCCCGACGGAAAAAACCATTTAACTCTTGCGGTTCGACTTGATAACGTCGCATAATGAACGAGATTAGCTGAGTCTATTTAATTGTTTTTTATCCAGGATATTCTTTGCAACGGTTATAACTATGCCATTCTCATTACCCAGCTCTATCCTTTCCCAGGGACTTACCTGGGAAGAGTACCTGGAAAATACATACGCACCTGCTCTTCAGAAGAGACGGTTTGATCAGAATATAGAAGCTGCCGTTTTACGACATTTCAAAAACTTGAAACTTAATCGTAAAATAATCATACTTGTACACCCTCCATGTGGAGACTGCGCCTGGTCGGTTCCATATATAATGCGATTAATAAGCGAGAGTTCTGTTCTCGATGCAAAGATATTTGCACGTGATGAGTACCCTGAATTGATGGATGAATTGCTGACGAATGGTAAACGCTCAATTCCCAAGGTTGCCGTACTTGATGATGATAATAATCTTGTCGGAACTTGGGGTCCCCGGCCTGCTGTAATACAGAAATATGTAGAAAAAAGCGTTGGACATGTTGACAGGTCCGAATGGATGCCGAAAGTAATGAAGTATTATAAAGAAGATGGACTCAAAGACCTGCACCGGGAGATATCCGAATTGTTTTTTGAAGACTAATCGTTTTAAATCCCCGCCTGATGTTTACTGGCAGTAAGAACTGTTTTATCTTATAAGCACACATTGAAATAACCTCATCAATTATCTAACTTAAACAAACCAAAAGATTACAGGATTCAAAGATTTACAGGATAGAATAAATTTTCCTTTGCTCCTTTTTTTCTTTGCGTCTTTGCGCCTTTGCGTGAAAAAAGCAGTTAGAATAATGATTTATATATTTGAATTTGCAGAGAAGTCGAGAATTTACTGTCGAACACCTTCAGAGGGCAGGATGCGTTTACGTTTTACAGCACTCCTTATATTAATTATCATCGTAACGGTGTTTTCAACTTTACATGCATCGGAGCGGTTATTTCTCCTCCGTAATGTTGAATCGTCAGCCTTTTCGTCAGATACTTCGCTTGATCAAATTACCGGCATTAAAACCATTCGACCTTTACACACGACCTCAATTTTAGACAATACCAACAGACTTAACAGGTGGTATATAATAGACCTGGATAATAATGCCGACAAAAAGGCTGTCATCGAAACGCTTTCAAATAATCCATCTGTCGAGCTGATCGAAGAAGCTCCCCAGCGGCAAATCTTCGGCTCATCCCTTGACGGTCTCCCTGACGATCCCCTGATCATTTACCAGTGGCATCTCGATGCAATCAACGCTTATGCCGCCTGGGACATGGTGAACGATGCCTCCGATGTGATCATTGGACTGCCTGACCTCGGAATTCAGATGAATCATCCTGACTTGATCCGGAGCTTTTGGACGAATGAAGCTGAATTGAATGGAACTAACGGAGTCGATGACGACGGCAATGGTTATATAGATGACATTCATGGCTGGGATGCTGTTGAATGGGACGGAGATCCTTCGCCCTCAGCCGGTGTTATTCATGGAACTCATGTTGCCGGGTTAGCCGGAGCAAGCCATGATAACGGTATCGGCGTTTCGGGAGTAGCCCCGGGTGCGCAAATCATGGCGTTGCGTATCGGGAGCGGAAGCTCTTTCCAGGCGGGACCGGATGCTTATGCGATAGTGTATGCTATCGAGAACGGTGTCGATATAATCTCCATGTCCTATGGCGGCACCCAGGCTTCAATGCTGGAAAAAGACGTCATGGACTATGCCGCTTCACAGGGAGTCGTAACCATAGCTGCCGCCGGGAATAACGGGAGAAATGAAGCGAATTATCCGGCTGCGTATCCGGGAGTTATCAGTGTGGGGGCGACTGACGCTAACAACAATCTATCATCGCTTTCAAACTGGGGACGATGGGTGGATATAGCCGCTCCGGGTGAAGGCATTTTCAGTACTATCCCTACCGGATACGGTTACGCGTCGGGAACATCAATGGCGACTCCAATTATTGCCGGTATCGCTGGATTGATTATTGCCAATGAACCGGGTATATCTCCTGGAGAAGTTCGGTCGAGATTGATGTTCGGCAGCATGGCGCTTTACCCGGTTTCCCTCGATTATATAAGTAATGGCGCTGCGAGTGCGTGGCGTTCAGTTCGAGCCGACCAGCCGACATTGGAACTGGAAAGCGTTCAGCTCCAGGATCTGAATGACGATGGAATACTGCAACCCGGCGAATCATTCCAGGTGATAGCAAACCTCGAACTCTTCGGCGGAGACGCTGAAAACATTCGCCTCGGATTATTCAACATGAACACTGCTGTAACCGGTTGGGGAAACGACCTTCAAACCGATATCACTGTCGGTAGATTCGCTTCTAATCCTATGCCCGCCTCCGTCAGTTCAATCATTGATCGCGGCAGTTACCGGTTAGGTCTGGGGATTACAGTTGACGGTCACAGCGACACGTTAACTATCAACGTCCCTGTCGATCCGCCCTGGCGTACTCACCAGGCAGGTGAAATGCTGATCAGCGTTACCGATTTTGGCGCTATCGGGTACTGGGATTACGTGAATCACAGGGAGAGTCCTGGCGGTGTCCGGTTTGAAGATTCACCACAGGGTCTTTTATTTCACGGTTCGGTGATGGTTGCGCACAATGATGAAGTATCGGATTGTGCATTTGGGGACATGGACAACAGGAGTTACGATTTTAATACTGTTATCGGCGGCAATATCCGTCCGGTAGAAACCGCGTCCGACAGCCAGGTTTATGTCGCGGAATATGCAGATGGAGATATCAGGATCAGGCAGACCACCTTATCCTTCCCTGATGATGAATCATACCTTATTATAACCCTTGATATTAAAAACCAGGGTAATGATACTGAAGAAGTTACAGCCGGTATTTTTTGCGACTGGGATATTCGTCCGAACATGGAAAATGAAGTTTTTTATAATCATGACCTGAAGTTATCTTATATGACCGGGACGATTGGCGCCGGTGGAATTACTGCCCTTGATAACGATTTGCCCCTAAATATCCGGGCAATTGATAATACTCTTTACATCTACCCTCGTGGCGTCCCTGACTTCAATGACTATGATAAACTCTTAATGCTTACCAGCGGAATGACAATGCCTGAATCCGATAATCCGGGAGACTGGTCGCACATCGTTGCAGTCGATCTGGGCGAAATAGCTGCTGATGAATCAGCCACAGCCCGGTTTGCCATAATCGCCGGACGTTCTGAGGAGGAACTGTTCAATGCAACAAGACGAGTGCGCACCATAGCAGGAGACGGTCCCTCGAAGCCGCCGCTCCAATCCGAAAACCTCCCGTCAAACTTCAGCCTCTCCCCCCCCCATCCCAACCCATTCAACAACTCGGTTAACCTGACCCTGAACCTGCCGGACGATGGATTTGTAACCCTCGAGGTACGAGATATCCTCGGACGCCACGTTGCCCTGATCCATCAAGATAACCTAACCGCCGGAAGCCACAAATTCACCTGGAAAGCTTTATCCAGCAACAATAAACCGGTCGCTTCAGGAGTGTACCTGGTAAAAGCCGCTTGGAATAACCAGAAAAAAGTAGCAAAGGTAAATCTTCTGAAATAATTCGGTGTCCTCTTTATGAGGACGGGTAGTACGGTTTACTTGTTAGCCAAGTTTCATTGTTGTTTTTCATGGGACGTCAAGCTTGCGGCTAATGTTCATTTATTGAAATCCGGTTATGTCATTAGCTCAGCTAAAGTAATAGTCGATCTTTGAACACAACGTGTCAAGAGTTTATCGAAAATATTGAATAGGTTCCAGCGTCTGTTGAAACGGAATTCGAATTCATCAAGATACC
>JAVCCM010000163.1 GCA_030765455.1 Candidatus Electryonea clarkiae
CTCAAAATCCACCGCTAATGGTAAGTGACGGTTCCATGACAAGTATTGACCTGGGGGATCTTGATGGAGAGACAACATATTACTGGAAAATAGTGGCTAAAGAAGGTGGAATCACATTAATGAAAGAACCGGATAACGGGAAGCGTAACAAAACCAATCCGCTTTTATCCGCTTTCAAGACAAAGAGAAAGGTAACAAAGAAAATATCAAACATCTCGTTGATGGATAAATCAGGAAATCGGAAACAAATACTCTCTGGTGAGTTAGACAGTGAAACTCCAGGACCGGTCTGGTCTTTCACCACACTTTCAACTGTTCAAAACCAACCGCCCGATCAACCTTACGATCCTGAACCAGAGAATAACGATAATGATGTCGCACCTAATAATAGTATAAACTTCTCATGGAATTGCAACGACCCTGATCAGGATCCATTGACTTACGACTTCTACCTCGGCATGGCAGACGGAACGCTGGATTTACTGGCGCATGGTTTGACCTCACCTGAATATCATTATTTTCGGGAGGGGCAACCGTTGTTTGATGATACAAGGTATCAATGGAAAATCGTTGCTAAAGACGATCATGGCAATGAGACTGAAGGAGATCTCTGGGAGTTTACTACTACAGGTAGTGGAGGAAATCAACCTCCAAACCAACCTTATAATCCTGATCCGCCGGATCAAGCTACAGAAGTGACTATTCATCAACCCGAAGTATCATGGCAGTGCAGTGATCCCGAAAGTGATCAGTTGACTTATGACACTTATTTCGGAATAGATACACTGGAACAATGGGGTTATGATTTAGAATGGACTAATTTTACCTTCGGGGGTGAAGACCTCCTTGAAAACACAACATATTCCTGGGCAATCATCGCGAAAGATGATCATTATAACGAAACCGCAGGACCAATATGGTCATTCACCACTGGTGACGGTGGCGGCGGCGGGGACAACACGGCAGTTGAATATGATGGTGAAAGCGGATTTGGAATGATTGAAAATACTGGACCATATTTTGAAATGTTTGGGAATAATGGAGGTTATTGGACAATAGAGACGATCTTTAAACTCGAATCGTTTGCCCAGCAACCTGATATTTCAACAATCTTCTTCGCGGGATTAGTAGGACGTGAAAGTATTGTTTTATTCGTTACACCTGATGACGCTCAAGGTACTCCTGAAGTACCAACATTCAAGATGGCATCAGCAGATGGTAACTCACATACGATTATGCCGGGAGCCGGAAATGAAATCACCCTCGGTGAATGGACTCATGTCGCCGCAGTTTCTCATGCTGGAATATTCAGTTTTTATATCAATGGTGAATTGATCAGTACAGATACAACAGGTTTGAGCGGTGAAATCAATCTGACGGGCTCCCCATTTAGTATTGGAGCAAGAGTTATTGACCAATCAAACTATTTCGATGGTGCGATTGATGAAGTTCGTATCTGGAGCACTGCGCTCACCGAGAACCAGATTCAAGATCGGTACCGGCAACAGTTAACGGGCGATGAAACTGACCTGGAAGCGCTATGGCAGTTTAATGAAGGTAACGGGGGGCAATTCGGGGATTCTTCACCGACAGATAATGGCGGTATTATTGAAGGTCAATATGAATGGATAGATGCTGACTGGGAGCAATAGCATATTTAATAAAAAATAAACACTGGGGGATGGTGCTTTATACATAACCATTAGATTCGGATTGATTCCGGAGGTACATCTGGGTTCAGTTTTCGTAATTTTTAAAATTTCCCTTTAGGGGGCAGTAGCATGAAAAAACAAAATATAGTCTCTTGGTTTTTGGCAGGTTTGGTATTGGTTTTATGCTTTGCCTGCCAGGAACTTCCAACAGATGATGGTGTTCGAGATAACCCCAATGACCAGGAATATGGAGGTGAAAACCCCGATACCCTGCAGAATAATCCTCCCCAGGAACCATTTTATCCAAACCCTGAACATGAAGCATCGAATATAGCGACATCCACAACCTTCTCTTGGCAATGTTATGATCAGGATGAAGGTGACGAATTATCCTATACTGTTCATCTTGGAACTGCTGAAAACAACCTCGATATGGTTGGACAGGGGATATCAGAACAATTATTTAAACCGGAAAACCTCGAGACGAGCAGAACTTATTACTGGAAAATCCTGGCAATGGACGATCATGGTGGGGAGACCCAAGGTGATACCTGGAGTTTCACAACAGCAGAAGCAGGACAGCAACCTCCGGCAGCGCCTTCAAATCCATCTCCGGAAGATGGTGCGGTAAACGTTCCTGTTGATGATATTACATTTTCCTGGTCTTGTAGCCATCCTGATGAACTTGAATTAGTTTACAGTTTCTATGTTGGTGGGTATCCGAATGTAGATTCACTGTATGAAGCGTTCACCGACACAACTGTAACCTCACTATTCTTTTCTGAAGCTGTGCTACCATTCGAAACAACATATTATTGGAAAATTATTGCAAAGGATGAAAATAATCGTACTACCGAAGGACCAATATGGTCATTTACATCTGAAGCAGATCATAGCGGAAACCACGCTCCGAATGAGCCGTCTAACCCGAATCCATCTGATGGTGCAAGAGATGTTTCACTAAATCCTCGTCTTTCCTGGCACTGTGAAGACCCCGATGATGATCCATTAGTTTATGATATTTATTGTGGTACTTCTCAAAATCCACCGCTAATGGTAAGTGA
>JAVCCM010000095.1 GCA_030765455.1 Candidatus Electryonea clarkiae
AGTATAAAGATGAAGCGAATAGTGATAGCAGTTGTGGCGATTGCCATGCTTTCCGGTCAGTTGTTGGCTGGTGACCTTACAGGCTTACAGGTGATTGAAAGTGTTTATAACCGTCCCACAGGCGATGACATACAGGGCGACCTGATGATGACGCTTGTGAACTCACGCGGCGACACCCGGGTACGCGAAATCAAGCAATTCGTCAAGGACTTCGGTGACGAGGAGAAGAAGATCATGTTCTTCCTGTCGCCAGCGGACGTGCGCAATACTTCGTTCATGAATTGGAGCTATGACGATGAGAGTAAAAGCGACGACCAGTGGATATATTTACCAGCCCTGAAACGAGTCAAGCGGATATCCAGCGACAGCAACAGCGACTATTTCATGGGCTCTGATTTCACCTACGACGATCTTGGAGACCGTCACCCATCGGAAGACACGCATAAGATTCTACGCATGGAGGAGCTGGAAGGGAAGAGCGTTTACGTAGTCGAGAGTGTGTCAAAGGATGAGGACTACATGTACTCCCGGACGGTCACCTGGGTTGTTGCCGGTACCTGGGTTGGACACCAGAAGGAGTACTATGACGAAGACGGCGACCTGCTGAAAATCCTCACCGTGGAGGAGCAGGAAGATCATGACGGAATCATTGTCCTGACACGGACGAAAATGACCCATATCCAGAAGAACCAGTCCACTGTCATGTCCTTCTCGAACATAGCTCTCAACAAGGGAATTGAGGACAGCAAATTTACCGAGCGAATCATGCGGCGGGGGTTATGATGAAGAACCGGTTGGCAAAACGCGTTATATGGATGGCGTTGACTTTGCTGTTCCTGGCTTCGGATTCGTATGCCCAAAACCTTAATTTTAACGGATATATCCGTTCCTATATTAGTGCCTTAGCCAACGAGCAGATGGACTACGCAATTATCCAGAACACACTCGATTTGCGGATGAGCCAGGGCACCGGAAAAGTTGCGTTTTTGGCTAATCCTTACATTTATCAGTACCCAAACCAGGAGTTGGATCTCGGACTTCGCGAAGCTTATCTGGATGTTTTCTTCGCGAACATGGACATGAGACTTGGAAAACAGCAGATCATCTGGGGTAAAGCTGATGGTGTGTTCATTACCGACATCATCTCCCCCAAAGACCTGAGCGAGTTTCTGCTCCGCGAGTTTGAAGAGATACGGGTTGGGGTGACCGCCCTTAAAGCGGACTATTACCTGGCGGACAATACCCTGGAATTCGTCTGGATCCCAACTTTTACCCCGACGAAGATGCCGGACAGTGCATCCATCTGGTCACGTCTGCCGGAATTCTCTCTGCCGGTGACATTTGATTATTCACAAACGGAGGTTCCCGGCAGGCTGGAGAACAGCGAAGTGTTCCTCAAGTTCTCCGGTATGTCTTCGCTATTGGACTATGAACTGATAGCCGGGCAAATGTGGGATGACGACCCGACAATGCACGTTACGCCAGATATGGTAACCGGAAACCCACTGCCGGTGGGTTTGACTCTCACTCCACAGCACCATCAACTCTCCCTCATCGGCGGAAGTTTCAGCACCGACCTGGCTGGTTATGTAATCCGTGGTGAATCGGCATACTACAGTGGCAAACAATTCGTATCAAACAATGCCCTGGGGCTGCCAACTGATGTGCTGGGAAAAAACTACTTGCACTACTTGGTCGGGACTGATTTTTCAATTGGAAGCACCCGCCTCAGCGCCCAGTTCATCCAGATGCTTATGCTCGACTACGAAGAATCAATTCTGCAGGATGAGCAGGATAATATGATGACCTTTTTAGCCAACCGAACCTTTTTACAGGAGACATTGACGGCGCAGCTCTTCGCATATGTTGGAATGAACAACCAGGACGCACTGATTCGTCCGACCCTGGCATATGACCTGACAGACGGCTTCGAAGTCCTCGCCGGGGCAAATATTTTTACTGCCAGTGATGAAGATTCGGAAACCGGAGCCTTTGGCTATTATGACAACAATGACATGATCTATTTGAAAGTGAAATACAGCTTTTAGCTTATGAAGATCAAACCCTGCTTTATCTGTATTGAAAACCAATCCAAAAACTCGAATTCAGGATAATCGAACAATAAAAACCTGCCAGATAACAAACCCGCCTGATTTTAAAAAGAACGCTTCTGAGTATTCTTCTAAAAAAACTGATTCTGCATCTCCGTTAGATTGTGTATTCTCGAGAGAAATGTCCATTATATGCATAAATTATGCTTGTATTATGCATAGATTATGCATACATTTCATGCATTAACCAAAACAAAAGGAGTATTATCATGGCAAGAATGACGGTGCAGTTCCCGTCCAAAACGAGTAAGATACTAAGCGAAATGGCCAAGAAAGAAGAAGTCAGTAAAACCGACATCATTAGACGTGCCCTCGCTCTGTATCAGTATCTGGGTGAGGAAGAAGATCAAGGAAACAATATCGCGGTAACCGACAAAAAAGATAAGGTTTTAAAGAAAATAGTCTTTACGAAATAGCTGTAAGGGGAGGAAATCATGGGAGAATCCGATACAAAAGTTATTTCCACAGAAGAGATTGTCAGTGTTGATGAAATAACCTCTAAAAAACAATTTGCTACTTCAGGTACTGCGTTGAAAATCGGTTTCATGCTGGCAATATTTCTAATCTGTTTTATCCTTTCGCTTTCATTTTTTATTTTAACTTACCACGGACTTCACATTCCCAAAACTCCGGATTGGGCTTCGACAGTTCAATCCGACAGCCTTTCGGTTACTATGAGTCTTGATGCATTTGAGAGGGTTTCCGACCTGGTGCAGGAGCGAACCTACAACCTGCTCGACCTGATCTTTAAGTACTTTGTGCCTGTTCTAATGGCAATATTAGGCTATATCTTCGGTATAAGAGGAGTCGAGAAAACCGACAGGGAAGATGAATGAGTATAAAAACATACAATAAAGATAAGCTCCGCATTCTTCTTGCTATTGCCCGACCGTTAGCTAACAGGTTAAACAATGAACACGCTGCGGCATTGGACGTTTTGCGTCCCGGTGAAGAGGAAACACATGTACGTGAAGGTTTAAAAGACCTGGACAAATCGGTAGAGCTTCATATCCTTCCTCATGCCACGAAAAAAGAGATTAGCCGCCGCTTGGAATCCAATCCCGGTTATGACGTATTACATATTTCCTGCCACGGAAGCGGGAATGGCACAATCTATCTTGAGGACGAAAATTGCCCCGGTTGGGCAAAATCGCTGGACAAACAGGGTTTGGCAGAGATGGTCGGGAATAAAGTTCCCATTCTCATCCTTAGCGCCTGCTATGGTGAAAAAACGCTTCATACCCTATTTAATGAAAATGATGGAAACCGCCCTCAGGTAATCATTCACGGGGACGGTGAATATCCTATGCTCGCCCGTGCTGTACAGCTCTTCATTGAGGGCTTTTTCAGAAATCTTACCCAGGGTGCGAATTCCTCAGATGCGTTTAAATATGGAAAGAAACAGGTAAAAGAGGATGGCGTTATCGGGGCTGATATTGTATCCGATGGTGTTCTCGAAGATAAAGGACCTTCTCCCTATAAACGTCTGAGACTCAATTCAAACCAGCCAATTAAATACACCAATTTCGAAGACGGTCAACTATCAATAAAAAGATTCGAAGATGAACAACCTCTCCATAGAAAAACAGATCGTACTGTTGAAGAAATCATTGGACGTAATGTTCAGATCGCGAGGATGATGGATGAATTACGTCCGCCTCTTAGCGGAATAAACGAACCAAGATACCGCCTGGTAAATCTTCACGGTGAGGGCGGTATTGGCAAAACACGACTCGCCCAGGCGATATGCGACAGTCTTGCTGAATACAGGCTTTTCCCCGGAGGTATATGTGAAGTTGACTGCGACAGAATCTGGGATACCAAAAACCTTGCACTGGCAATTTTCAAGGCTCTGGGTAAAAGGGAAGATGAGCTGACAGCATTTCCGGTTGATGAGCTGCCTGAATTTTTGGATACTAAATCAAGAGATAACGGTAAAATTATTCTCATGTTAGACAATCTTGATGATCTCTTTTCAGCCGATGGTGAAAATCTCGATCCTCATCCGGCAAAACTTATAAGGAAAATATTTTCGCAGTGTGATAAAATAAAAATTCTCTCAACCTGCCGTTCAAAACTGAACATTTCAGGATATGGAATAGACTACCAGGTCGATCCGCTTGATGTTGATCTTTCGATGGCGCTGTTTCTTCACTTTCTACCTGAGCAAGATGTTTTTCATCAGGTGGAAGGATTACAGGAGAAAACAATACACCTATTAAAAGCCTATCTCAATTCACTCGGCGGACATCCGTTAAGTCTTTTTATTACGGCTCACCGGATGTCATTCGATCATGATCCAATAGAGAAACAACTGGAAAAGGCGCAGGATGAATTCACAGGTCTACTAAGCGCACCGGAAATACAGGGTCTATCGGGCCGCGAGAAAATCCTGCAAGCCTGTCTCGATCAATCTTATAATCGTCTCACCGAGCCAGCAAAAGAAACATTTAAACAGAGCAGTTTCTTCCCCGGCGGAATGTTCAGGAACTTTAACACTCTTAATCCTCTGCTTGGTGAAAAATGGCGAGATAGCATGAAGGAGGCGACCGATATAGGATTATGCCGCTTTGACGCTGAACGACAGCAGTACTGGATGCTCAACCCGGTTCGCGAATACGCAGCGCAAAAGATGACCGAAGAGGAAAAGAATAAATTTTATCTCTATGCATCAAAACAATGGGCGAAATTTACTGAAATTAGTGATTTCTATCTAAATCCTGTCCAAAATTCTGAATGGATGGAACAACTGAAACTTCCTGAAAATTCGGAAGAGCAGCGAAAAATACTAGCGGAAATGCACGACTGGGCATTTGCTGCACTGCAATACGAAGAGCCCAATATCCTTCATGCTTTCTTATGGGTTATTGAAATTGATTTTACCTCTGGTGAATTGATAGCAGACAATTTTATGGCTTATCTAGAACTTGCAGGCAAGCTGCAGGCAAGCGTTTTCGTGGCTGAAAAGATGCTCGACAAATGCATTGATCAAGATATTAAAGCAGGGTGGGCAATTAACCTTGGGTACAGACTGTCAATGCTAGGCGATTTTGCAGGCGCGATAGACAAAACAGAGGAAGCGCTCGAAATATTAAGAGAATTGGAAAAGAAACAACCGGAAACCTACAAACCTAACATAGCAACTGCACTGAACAACTTGGGTGAACAACTCGAGAAAACAGGAAATCATAAAAGTGCGATCACAAAAACGGAAGAGGCGTTGCAAATAAGAAGGGAATTAGCGAAGAAAAATCCTGATTATTATATACCTTACGTGGCAATGACACTTAACAACCTTGGTAATAAATTATCATATCTTGGCGATTTTGATGGTGCAATGAAACAGACGAAAGAAGCGCTTGAAAAATACAGAGAACTAGTCGAGAATCATTCGGATGCATATATACCCAATGTGGCTATGACGTTGAACAACCTGGGTCACAGATTGTCAATACTCGACGAATTTCGGGAAGCAAAAACAAAGACAGAAGAGGCGCTGAAAATATATCGGGAACTGGCGAAGAAACACCCGGAGGCCTATATGTCCTACGTGGCAATAACGCTGAACAACATTGGTAACATTCTTTCGAAGCTTGATGATTTTAGACGCGCGAAGGAAAAGACAGAAGAGGCGCTGCAAATCTTCGAGAAACTTGCAGTTGAACATCCGAATGCATATATGCATTACATTGCAAAGACACTTAACAACTTGGGTCAGCACCTTAAAAACCTTGGTGAATTTGCAAAAGCGAAGAAAAAGACGGAAGGGGCATTGAATATAGGAATGACTTTTTCAGTGAAATATCCTGATGCTTATTTAAAGGATGTAAGACAGTCCCTCGAGAATCTTCGAGTCATATTGGAAAATCTTGATTTAACAAAGGAGGCAGTTGAATGGTTTGAGAAATTTATAACGTTATCAGCTATCATCACTAACAACACCAATAATACTGCTTATTATATACAAGCTTGCTTGTATTCTGTCCCTATTCTTACAGACATCGGGGAAACAGCAAAAGCGGAGGAATACCTGAATAATGCAAAGAAAATCCTCGAACCGTTTGTAGAAAATAGTGAAGCGGCAAAGAGCCATCTCGAGGAAGTGGACAATCTGCTTTCGGAAATCATAAATAAACAATTATGAATTATGAATTAGAAATTAGGGATTGAAAACAGTAACGGGAAATTTTCCTCCTGATTTTGTGATCAGAATTTCAAATATGCCGAACAGATGTGATATTTTTTTACCCTTTGCGCCTTGGCGTCTTTGCGTGAGAAAATAGTATCACCAGGATTAACAGGTTGTTAATCTTTTTTTCGCGCAAAGCCGCTAAGACGCTAAGTAAAGAAACTTGAAATAATACTCTTATCTAATCAGAACCACCTTTTTCACAGTTTGGTAGTTACCGCTTTCAAGTGTTATGAAATATATTCCGCTGGCGAAATCATCGGCGTTTAACTGAACCTCGTGCCTGCCGAATTCAAGGGTACGGTTGATTAGTGTAGTTAATTCCCTGCCGAGAACGTCATATACTTTCAGCTCTACTTTTCCCGCCGATTTCAGGGTGAATGTTATCCTTGCCATCGAGTTGAACGGGTTGGGATAGACTGAATTTATAGCGAAATCGTCCGGAGTAAGTGTTTTGCCTTCCGGTGCGGAATCATAAATATCCCGCCATGCCCAGTTGAGTTCATCTTCCCAGTGACCGGTTTCATCCACATGCATAGGAAGCCCTGTCACAAACTCCTCGTTCTCGAGATACAGGTCGATCAATTCCTGCTTGGAAACTCTCTGATAAACCAACGGATTGTCCGTGATGGAATATTCACTGGCATTGTCATGATTTCCGGCGTTCAAGTCCAACAGGTAGGATACATGCAGGTAATCTCCATCATTGTTCAGAGCAAGGCTGGCGTCTCTCTCATGACGGCAATCCCCGATAGCGATATTTCCGGTGGTTCCCTTGGTATTGGTTATGTTTACCCCTTTGTACCATAGTCTGCCATTGAACTCACCTGGAGGTGAAGCGGTAATGTATAGATCAGCATTCAGACGTCCCGACTCTTCTCCGGCATCCATCGCTGTGCCGTCTTCAAGCGTATCTCCCGGTTCTCCGAATTGCTGGTAAAGGCACCATAAGAACCCGGTATCTGGATCTTTATACAGGCTTGGCATACCTGCAACCAGACCGTAGGTCGTAACTCCGGCATTAAGGTAGAAGTCCCCGTCAGCGATCCTGATATATTCCTCGTCTTCTTCATTCCAGTAGTAAATCTGGCTATAGATATATCCTGTATTATCTACGTAGTAGTACCTGTTGGTTTCAAAAGCGACGTGAAGATAATCTTCTTCATCGAAGAACATGCTGTTTCCAGAACTGGATCTTAGTGTGTCAACTTCGGAAGCGGTGGTGTCAGGTAGTAGTTCAAGATCGGGTCCCTGGAACTGCGTTACATTGATCATGGAATTATCAAAATCCCAATCCAGTCCACGATCTTCATTCAACCAGATGATCAGGTCGGAGCCGGCTGATGTGTCGCTAAGCCCCAGCTCATAACGTGATATAGCCCTACTGATTGCGACTCGTTCGCCACTGGGACTGACCGCGATATTTCCCGCGCTGGTGAACGTTAAATCTGTCACCATTTCCGGCATTTCGTCGGGATTAATAATTTCAAATGTCCTGTTTGCCAGGTTATGACGAAGCCGGGTATAAAGGAGCTGTTTCCTTTGACCTGCCTCGCTGAAAGATTCGCCGCCTACAAGATGTACAATGCTGTCGCGATCAACCGCCACTTTAAATTGCGTAAGGGATATTCCGTTTTCGTATGGAACTTCGAAAATGTTGAATACTCCGGGGAACTGGCTGATTTCAGTCGCTGCACGTCCTCCCCATGTACCACCGGGTTGAGCACGGTCATGATAGGCAGGGATCGGAATCGGGGTCTCCATGTTTACTGCCATTCCGATGGTTGCATAACCACCAAACTGCCCGGAGCTGACCTGATGACCACCGTTCTGATGTTCGATTTCCAACTCACCTTCATCGAAATGAATGCGGTTCATTTTTACGTAACGTGTTGACCGGTCTAACGCCATATCAGTAAAAATCATAGTCGCTACCCCAGCTCCATCGTCACCAAAGGGATTATAAGCGATGGTTCTTCCGATTACGACATTATGCTGATTGTCTAATGCAGACTTTCCGACAACCAGGGTGTCACCGATATAATCATCGAGTTCATCTATCACTGACGATTTACCAACGTTGCTGGAATTCGCAGTGAATGAAAAAATCAGGCTTAACAACAAGCTCAAAATCAGTACTGTCTTCTTCACATTACCTCCGATGAAATGTATTTATTACTCCGGTCCGATTATAACTTAGGCTCTGAATGGGTGTTCCTGCAAGGTTATAGCATTGCTCGGAAGTAAGTTCGCATGTTGTAGGGGCAGGATTTATCCGCCCGCGATTGAGTCAATAGGACTTGGCGGATAAATCCTGCCCCTACATTAACACAAGTTTGATTGTGTGCCTTTATTTCAAACGGAACTTTTGTTTGTTGAGATTCCCGGTTTATATATTACTCCCCGGTTCTTACGACCGTTCATTTTTACAATCAACGGTTTGGGGAGATGAAGATGTCTTACCAGGCTCATTTTCTGCTTTGGTTTTTGATCCAATAGCCAGTTCCAATCGAGAAAACCTTCCTCTTTTTCCGGATTGACCGTGAAGTATCCGATCCGATGTGAAGTGATGTTCTGGAAAAAATGAGCGCCTTGTGATGGTGTAACTTTGATATCTTTAAAGCTGGTTTCCACAATAACTTTTGCGCCGGTGATCTGTGCCCAGGCAACCGGGATTCCCAGCCAGGGGTCCGCTGTACCCCAACGTCCAACACCTATAAGAATATAGGATATTCCTTTTGATTGAAGTTTAGCGTTGAGTTTTCCCACTTGATCAGCCACTTTGCGAGAATCCGCCCTTGTAAACTTGTCAAAATCGACCACCAGTATATCACAAATATCATCAATTTTTCCCATCCCCATTACCGTATTGCTATGGCAAATCGTATCATCTTCTTTTATATCATGAATCTCAAGTTCTTCAAGTTCATGGTTTAGAACCATAGGTCGAACCTGGAGCAGGTTAAATTGCTTTGGTTCAGGTTTCGGCGTGGAAAGATTGACGGAAAACTCAATTTCTACCGGGCGACCCATTCCTCTCTCACCAATATCCAACAGCAAGGTCAGTATATCCGATAGAGGGAACAGATTATGTTTCAGGATCGGCGCGAAAGTAACGATTTTCGGTCCGGAACGGGATAATCCGTCATAAATGGCATTATTATCAGCGGAATAAACAGAACCAACGGCATATAAAGTACCGTCTTGCTCAGAATGTTTTAATGAATATAGTTGCGGCTCAAAATTTAGATCATGATTTGAATCTTTAGCATCAGGCTCAAGATTCAGAGCGAAAAAATCCTTCTGTGAAGTTTCCAGAACGTCTTCAATAGTTCCATATTGTTGCAGATGCAGGGGATATTTCGGGCAGAAACGCAAAGATTTGTACCCATCAACAACCGTCTTACCCAATCCAAGGGCTACATTTGCAACACCGTCGGACGCTTGCATGGGACCTACCGGATAATAATTATATGATCTCGCTACACCTGAAAGTTCCGGATAAAACCGGCTGCCGTGTTTCGCTCCGGAAACCTGTTGAATAATGACAGCCATTTTTTCCTCTTCCAGACGATAAGAAGTTGATTTGAAATATAATTGGGTGCATGAGAGAAACGTGGAAATATAGACTCTCTTAATTGATTCTAACAGGATTGCCATCCTCACTTCTATATCCGGGTGATTATTTACGATCATGCAGGTTTCATACATTCCTGCAAAAGGCTGGAATTGTAAATCTTCCAACAAACTGGATGATCTAATAGCAAGCGGATAGTTAATTTGAGTAAGAAGACTGTGTAGATACCCTTTAGTTTCATTATCTATTTCAGCATTCAGAAAACGACGTTGAAGTTCTTTGTCATCCTCTGTTTCATGTGCAAAATCTCTTAAGTTGTTGTCATCGAGAAATCTGTCAAATATGTCAGTAGTCAATACCACGGTTGGAGGAGTAGTGATCAATATACCGTCGAACATGTTATTTAGATTTTTTCTCTCTACCAAACGGTTAATAAACGCCAATCCTCTTGCTTTTCCACCAAGCGAACCGTTCCCGATCTTGGCGAAATAACCAAATGTGTCAGATTTTAATGGGTCAAAATCGACAACTACTCCTTTGACCTGTTCACGTCTGAAATCACGAAGGGAATTAATTATATCCTGCCGGAGTTCCTCCAGATTCTTGTAATCTGGCACTTTACGGGGCTTGAATTTTGCGGCAAGCTCAAATTCAGTGCGAGCCTTAAACCATGTCGAAAAGTGATCCCGCTCGCTATGGAAAATAAGACTCTCCTCCGGGATTTGATGAAGTTTTTCTTCGAGACTGGATAAATTTTTAGCTCTTTCAATCTCCACACCGTCAGGATTGCGGAAGACAAAGTCCCCGAAACCAAAATTATGACGCATAAATAATCTTAACTTATGCAATAATGTCGGTGAATCTTTCCTGATAAAACTTACTCCCAAATCTTCCGCAACTTGAGCGTTTTCTTGTTGAAAAGATTGCATTATGACAGGAATTTCAGGTCTTCTCTTCTTAATTTTCAGAGTCAGCTTTTTCCCGGCATCAGAATTCTTCTTACCTTTATAGAGGAACTCAACGTCGGTAATAACACCAAGCAGATGATCCTCATATTTGAGGTAAGCATCCCACGCATCCTCGAATGTAAGGCAGTGAATGATTTTCGGTCTTGCTCTCATTCTAAGTAATCTATGAGGCATATTCAGACTGTCTGACAGGAGATTCTGGCTATGTTCCATTACCTCTTTATATATAATAGGCAAATATGATGAGTAAAAATGAAGGTTATCTTCAACCAGCAGAATTGCAGGTACGCCCATCTGGGCGGTGTCATGATCAACATTAAAACTGTCCTCGACCAGCTTAATAATTGCCAATAATATCCTGAAATCACCCTGCCACAAAAAGACATGATCAAACATCGAGAGATCATTGAATTTCTTGAATTCCTCGATTTCCAGTTCATCAAAGGCAAGAAGTATAATTGGAATATGACTTTTCTCACTTCGTAAAGACTCAACAAATTTCTGAATATGAGTCTCGCCAAGATTTATAGAGGTTATTATCAGGTTAAACCTGAGACCGGTCTTGAGAAGGTGAAGAGCTTCATCACCAGTCGGCACACGTGTGATACTTGGAGTGTGATAGAGATTCATACCTATATATTCATCCATGATCATTTCATGCACCCCGCCATCCTGTTCAAGAATGAAAGAATCATAGAGGCTAGAGACAAGCAGGATTTCATGTACCCTGTGCTGCATCAGATGCTGAAATGAGATTCATTATTACGGCCAAACGTTTCTGCTTATAAAAGATATTCCATTATACAATCACAAAGATATTATGATCAAATAGCTTGAAAGATATTATTGGCTTGAACAATTATCTCTCAGAACCTTATATCTTTAATATACAAGACTTAAGTGATATTTATTATAATCGTTTCAGTTTGCCATTCATTTTCAACAGGATTTTAAAAAAACTGTAAGGCTCTCGGTGCCTCTCGTCTCCGTTTTTTAAGGTTAACAGAGAGAGTTGAGGTCATTTTTTTTAAGAATCCTTCACACTTGCTTTAAATGAATTCTATCGGATAAATCTTTTATTTAGACAACTTAATCTAAAAACCTCAAGTATATGCTCAAAGATTACGAGTCAAACCCGTTTGATAGTTAAAGTAACTGATAAAGGATTACTTGTAATTATTTAAGTATGTTTAAAGTTTATAGTCAATGATTACTACTATAATATGCCTGATAATTAATGTAAATGGTTTATTTTAATCAATTATAATGATAATATTGCTAATTAAGACAACAATAATTTAAAGTTAATCCTTTAAACATCCGATACTGTGATTAGCAAGGGCTAGGATGCTCCTGGCTAAGTTGAAAAAACCTCTAAAAAGAGGAGGAGTTCCATGAGTACAAGAATTAACCACAACGTTCTATCACTTACTGCACAGCGCAATATCTCTCAGACCCAGAATGATCTGGACACTGCGATAACTCGTTTATCCTCAGGTCTTCGGATTAATTATGCCTGGGATGATCCTGCAGGATTAGCTGTTAGTGAAAGAATGCGTGCGCAAATTGCTTCTATGGAGGAAGCAGAGCGCAACGCGAACTACAACGTCAACCTGCTTGCGACAGCAGAAGGTGCCTTGTCCGTAATTGATGAAAAATTGATTCGTATGCGGTCCTTGGCTATTCAGGCTTCCAATGGCGCGTTGACATCAGGTGACCGCGCAGCGTTAGATGTTGAGTTCCAACAACTGAAAAGCGAGATCACTCGTATTTCCAATACGACAAACTACAACGGTAATTATTTGTTGAATGGTCAGTACAGCGCTGGTATAGGATTAAAATTCCATATCGGCACCTACAATGTCAGCGGTCAGGATTATTATCATATCAACCTGAATGCGATGACAGGTACTGCACTTGGTATTGCTGCTTCTGAAATTACCGATACGATTACTTCACAAGCTGCTATTGGTACACTTGATACAGCGATTGATTCCAAGGATACCGAAAGAACGAGACTCGGGTCGTATGTCGAACGTCTGCAGAATACAATTCTCAACCTGCAGATCAGCAAAGAAAATGCGGTTGCGGCAGAATCGCAGATTCGTGATGCCGACATTGCTGCTGAGATGAGCAACTTTGTTCGTGCCCAGATATTGTTCTCGACCGGTACGTCGATGCTTGCCCAAGCTAATATGGTGCCGCAGATTGTGGCAGGATTAGTTGGATAACCGGTAAGTAACGATTAAAAGTTAACACCTACTGCCTTAACTGCCAGGTTCACGGTTGTAACCCCTGGCTTTGCCGGGGTCAACCGGCGACTTGGGAGCGGAGGTCCTTGCTGAATGCCAGAATGCCTGAGGTTTTACCTCAGGCATTCTGTATTATTTAGGGTCTCCTGAATAAATCAATTACCCTTATAAGGGGAGAGATTGAGCGTTGTTTTTCCTATCTTTTGTGCAAGGATACTGATTAAAACAGTCCAAAACCTTTGCACTTCAGGATGGGAA
>JAVCCM010000002.1 GCA_030765455.1 Candidatus Electryonea clarkiae
TATCACCAGTCAGATAATCAACCGAGGGAAACCATGAAAAATGAACCGGTATTTCATTCCTTTCGGCGCCGCTGTCTGGTACTGCCAGCTTAAATGATGCTGATATAGGCTGCCTGGAGAATGGGATAAAATCTTCTTCATCCATATCGGAATCTACCGAATCACCCAATCCCTCCTCATTCTCTATTGGATGATAAGGACCAGACGGATCGCCCCAGTAGCAGTTTAATGCCGTAATGGTACCCAAATTTGTTACACGATTAAATCCTACGGCAGCCGGAAGATTACCCATGAAATCACACCTTGATACATATATTGCTGACAAAGAGGTAGTTGAAATTGCAGCATAATATGGATATAAGTCATCTTCAGGATAATTATCGATGAAAGTATTTTCATAACAATAAATTGTTGGGTTTGACCCATTAGACGAACCACTTGCTATTATTGAACCTTGAGGAGAGTGATTGTTTCGAAAAATATTTTTATGAAGATGACATCCTGCTCGAATAAATATAGCTCCCCCTGACAATGCATTATTGTCTTCAAAAACATTATTATAAATATCTAAGCTAATAAAAAATGTTGTAACGTTCAAACCTCCCCCCATAGAACCAGAAGAGTTTTCAAAGAAGATATTATTCCGTATAACTACGTTTCCCATATATTCATCTCTCCTATTGGAACCTCGTACCGATAATCCCCCACCTGTACCCTCATCAGTGGGAGCAGAATTTTGTCTAAAAACATTATTTTCTATTTGATGATGCCCAAATGCTAAATACAAACCTCCTCCAATAGGTGAAGAATTCAATTCGAACAAGTTATCTCGAATATTTAAACTACCTGAGTAACCATACATTCCACCTGAATGAAAACCTGCTGTATTTCCTATAAAAGAATTGCCTTCTATAAATAGATTACAATGACCTGCTTTTAATCCACCAATCGATGAAGTAGCGGTGTTGTCGACAATTCTATTGTTTATGATTGTACCGGTGCAATTACGCAAATTTATTCCAGCAGTGTAACTGGCATAATTATCACGAATGATATTATTGGTTAAATTTATCCTTGCACCAAGACAAACTATACCTGCACCAGTGTCCACCGGATGGAGGTTCATGCCGTTAGCAATGGTCAAGCCAATAATATTGACCGTATCGGCGCCCAGGGAATCTATAGTAAGGACTGTAAAATTGTTTCCGCCTGAAAGAATGGTTTCTTCTATTATTGTGGAATCATCATCAAATAAATATTCACTGGCGAGAGTCAAGCCGTGGTCCTCTATTTCAAGGCTGACATCATATTCACCTGGAGCGATTAGAAGCGTATCACCCTGCTCCGACTCATCAATTGCGTCCTGAATAGAATTATTGTCTTCAGGAATTCGAATCACCTCAGCATTGCTGATCGCGATCAGGATGACCCAAAATACAGTAAACGAAGTTATCAAATATCTGCACAATTTGTGCTTTATATTCATAATGCCGCCTTACCAGACTCTCGCCAATTATTTAAATATTGAAAATTATCAATTTATCACTTAATAAAGTCAATTTCTACGAAGTCCTATATTTTTTCATTAATAAGTAGTAAATTCAAAATCTGCAATATCTCCGTTTTGTCCCCAATTCGCTGAATCAAACCACACTATAACATAATTCCCAGTAGCCCAGGTGACTTCTCCCCATACACCAGGTCCCTGATAATCGTTCAGGGCATCTTCATTAGGTGGAACATAATCGTGTATTTCACCGTGTTCAGTAGTACCATTAAAAAGACGAACTCGTCCATAAAGATTCTCGTAAAATCCAATTGCCGAAGCCATATCAATCATAGAACCACACGTTGCATTCTCACCTTGACTTGGATAAAATGAATTGCTCGTCCATTCAGCAGCATGAGCATCTTGAGTACGATGAATCTGTGTGCTGACTACTGGCGTTGCTAATAACATTGTCAACACAATCATTTGCATTAAAACGAATGCAATCCTTTTTTGCTTTTTCTTCATTTCTCTCTCCTCTAAATAATTTGGTTGCCTCATGCAACCTATTGGTAATTAATCTAAGCTATATATATATATATGGTTTGCAACTCATATTTGAAGATTTATCAAATAAATGGATTTTTGCATCTTGTTTGAATTTACTGAATTTCTATAATCGTAATATTAACAAGAAGTTAATGGTTTGTGGTGATTTTAAGGGCTCTGAGAGTCGGAGAGTCAGTCCGGTATTATTTTTATGGGTTGCCGCATAGTAATCCAGTTTTGGAAGGGTGGCTTGGGCTACTTGTTGCCCAAGTTTCTTTTTATCAATCTGAAATTTCGTAAAACTCGGCTAACAAGTAAGCCGAGCCACCCACCAGCTTGTGCGAGTTAAAGAACGGATCCTTATTTCACCAAAACGATTTTTCTCATTTTATCGAACTTGCCCGGAGCATTGATTTTCAGGAAATAAATACCACTCGCCATCCCTTGCGCATCAAAACTGAATTGACGGTATCCTGGATTAACCGTTTGGTCCAGGAGAGTCCTGACTTCACGTCCTAACAGATCATAAATGCTGATACCTAATTCATTTCTTTGAGGTAATCCAACCGTTACTGTCAGGCTGGAATTGAAAGGATTCGGGTATATACCCACAATTTCCCAGTCTGCTGGTATCCCATCAAGATCACGCTCTTTTGCTCTATTGAAATGA
>JAVCCM010000115.1 GCA_030765455.1 Candidatus Electryonea clarkiae
AAGAAACAGGCAAACACCACTTAACAAATGTTCAGTTCTCCCCATGGGGAGAACTGCCTTAAACAAACAAAACAAAAACGGGAACTCTAATTGTCGTTGGAGGGAAATTATAGTTGACGTTGAACACGACCCTATACCATTGATCGGAAAAGATATTTACTTGGTCAATTCCTGCTACATGTTGGTGATAATGATTTGAAGTCGATAACAACCGAAGACATAGAAGGGTGGCTATCAAAATATGGCAAGGGTAAATCAGCTGCCACTAAACATGGTGGATTCCGCGAAGTCCGTGCTTTATTCTTGTGGGCTGAAAAACGTGAAATCATTCTTCGGTCACCCCACCGCGCTGTAAGCATCCAATGTCCAAATGATCCTGTAAAATCTGTTTTCAGCAAAGAAGATATACAACGCATATTCCAAGAAATAACACCCGCAAATCATTTATACCGCCCAATATTGATTGCATTACATACTGGTATGCGATCAGGTGAAGTAGTTGGATTGCAATGGGGTGATATAGATTTTGAATATGACTTGATCCACCTTCCGCAAACCAAAAGCGGTAAACATCAAACTGTTCCAATTTCACCCGACCTTGGGATTTTATTACAAGGGTGGAAATCGGCTGGTTTCCCAAAGCCTGTGCATTATAATTGTAACGGCAATCTAGCACATGATTTTGCAGACCTTAGGGATAAGCTTGGGCTGGAAAAAGACAAGACCTTTCATGCCATCAGAAGGACGGTAGCGACTGAACTGATAGCTAACGGTGCTTCCATATTCTGGGTATCAAAGCTGCTTAGACATTCCAGCGTGCAAGTAACAGAAGACAGTTATGCACATATCTTGAAGCAGCCTATTCGTGACGCGGCTAATCAAATGGCTGAAATATTGAAGCCATTGAACAGTATGATCTGATAAATAACTAAGGAATTATCCGGTTTACAAACCTGATTAATTTACTGCATTAGTATGTGATATTGGTGGAACGTACCTGACGATTTTATAACTACCATGCAATAATACCAACCAAGATATTTATCTACAGATACTAATTTCCCATAGTGAGGGTGAACCACAATAGCATTGAACACCAGATGGCTATATTCAATGTGGTTGCCATACCCTAACTTCTGTTAATACAACCTTTTCTATCCCTTTTCCATCCCCAAAGAGAGCCAGGAGAGCCTTTTAGAAGCCTTATAAGAAAGTTTTAACGCTTAAGGGATTGGGGTCAAAAAAAACGGTCTTACTAATTATGGCAAGACCGCTTCGAAAATGGAAGGGGTAAAGCTGGTGCTGACCGATGGCTCGTGACCCAACGGCCTTGGGTTCAATTCCCAATTATTCCACTATAGAAAAATAGGTAATTCTACTATATTAGAAGGGTAAGCCTGCCCATTTTTCTTGCCTAATCGCATAAACCTTACTATATTGCTCCCGTGTCCTAAACACTTTTGTACCCAAATATCGTCTCGTCAAAGCTGATGGTATGCCTCCAATAGGTATAGCCTTCGGTACGATGACGGTTTGGGTATTTGTTTAGGACACAAGTTAACCATCAGCCTTTGTTTGCCGGGGGCTTTCTAACTCTACAGGGAGGTTGTCATGAAACGTTCAATCCTTTTCCTATTCATCCTTTGCCTCAGCCAATCAGTATTAGCAGGAAATATTGCTGATTCCATTAAGACAGTCGGAAGAATCAAGCTCAAGTGTATTGCAGGTCAACAGGCTTTATTTGATAGACATTACATTCAGGCATTGATGTACTATCAAGAAGCGCTAACTATTGGTGAAGAAAAGTTTGGCAAAAGTTCTATTCACATCATAAAACCCATTGCAATGATAGCAACCGTATATGATAAGCAAAGAAAGTATCGGGATGCGGTTATCATTTGTGACCGGTTGATTCCACTATTAAAAATGCATTACGGCAAATCTGATCCAGAGGTTGTAGAAACCTGGGTACTATCTCGAAATCGTTTGAAAAAGTTGGCTGGAATAGATTGATAAAGTATTTACCAATTCTCCTGAATGCCAGCCACTCGTTTGTATTATCAGGAATGACATATTGGGTGAAATTGTAGCAATACTGGCGGATGGTAAGTACAATACAGGATATCATCAATTTGCCTTCAATGCTGATGTTCTGACAAATGGACGATATATTATCCAAGTAGTAATTCCGGATAAAACTATTTTACAAAAGTAAGTACTTTTATAAATAAGGATCAATATCGCATAAGTCGATGTTATTATTCCAGTTGCAGACTAGCCCCTGTCGTGCCCGTGACGTGCCCGTGGCAATATATGACATAAAAAAAGGCTACAGAATACCCTGTAACCTTTTGTTTCTTAAAGTACGCCATCAGGGACTTGAACCCCGAACCTGCGGATTAAGAGTCCGTTGCTCTACCAATTGAGCTAATGGCGCTCTGCTGTGTATTGATTTTTGATACAAAACTCGGTTGTCAAGGATACGAAATCATCAAAGTTCTTTCAACACGTAGTTCTGGAGCATGAGAGCTTACAGCTATCTTAATATAAGTAATAACTTTAACATAGTTCATTCGCCTCGAACAATCCTCTTTGAAATGATTATATACTCCATTCATAATTTGAAGTCCCCGATAAGTAAGGGTTCAAACTGTAGTTGGTTTATTAAAGCAGTTTAAATTTGAATTGTATTTCTATTGATAATTAAAATATTAAAGAATACAATTTAGGTTAAAGTTTGCTTGCTAATCGAAATATCAGTTCTTAGATTTGACAATCTTATTCATTGGAGAATAAGCGTTTAGATGAATTGTAGATGAAAAAGAATAGATTTTGAATAAAGTATTGAAGGGAGTTCGCATGTTCAAAGAGAAACCATTAATTATCCTTCTGCTTACAATGTTTGTTGCAGGCGGTTTAGTTTTCTTTCCGGGTTGTGATAATGATCCTGTAGATGATGATACCCAACCTAATGATGAAGTCCTTGTTGGTACCTGGTACAGATATTCACTTTCCGAGGATGGTACACGCAATAATTTTTATCCGGGCAAATTTGAAATTCTTGCTGACAGTACTGGAGTCATGTACACTTTCGCTATAGAAGACGGAAACCAGGTAGAAGAAACCAACAACTTTACATGGGTAACGGATAATGATTGGATAACTGTATATGGTGAGGAGAACCAGACAATTTTTGATCTTCAATATTCAGTGGCTGACGGGATCTGTACTTTCACGAACTCTGTTGGTCATCATGAAATCCTGTTACAGTGTGCAAGTGAAACCGACAACAGGCTTGAAAACACGTGGTATATCTCATCGAGACCTGAGGATGGCGTTCTGAATTCTGAAAATGCCCCGGATTCTGTCATGTTTAATGATGACGGCACTTTTGCAGAATATTGGAGCGGTATGCCTGATAACGGAACGTGGTTCACCAGAGAAGCTTATCTTGTTGCTAAATTTGACAACAATCCTAATTTTAATTTTCATGTATTACAATTCGCATTTTCATTTAATGACAGCACTCTTACTTTAACCTCCAACCGCGCTGGAATTGAGAATGATGTATGGAGAGGTGAAAGTATAATAACCACCTGGTCAAAAACCATTACTCCTGTGGCGGGTGACATAGTCGGTACATGGCAAGCATATTCTATTGGTGGTGAAGGAATATACTACACTTCAGTTTTTAATGAAGATAGAACGGGTTCATTCCGCTACTGGGAAGGTGACGATGACACTACTGAATCAATAAAATGGGAAACCGCTGACGGTTCAAACCTGATCATCTATGATGCATCAGATAATACTGAAAAATGGAGAGGAACATACAGTTTTCAGGATGAAGGAGTTAGTCTGACTATCAATATAATGGAAGGACTGAGCATCATAAGGCAGGATATTTTCGTCAAATACACCGGCAATATTGATCCAAATGCAGTAGGCACCTGGATACCGACCTGGAGAACGATTGATGATGTGTATAGTGAAGATCATGGAAAAGGTGTTTTTAACGAAGATGGATCCGGTACCAGCGGTTATGTTTACGAGGACCAGGCTCAGACTGCGAATGTATTATGGAGTATAACAGGATCATACATGCTCCTGGCAATCGAAGGTTTGAATGGTCTTACTTATGTATCAAAATTCGAATTTCTCGAGGATGGAAAAACTAAGATGGAATCAATAAATTCCTTCAATACAGAAATTATTAAGACGCATCATGTGGAAGATACGGGTGATCAAGATCCGGAATTGATTGGTGACTGGACACTCGTCTGGAGATCAGAAGACGGCGTTGCAGATCCTGATCTGCCTGATGAGTCGATGCACCTTGAGGAGACTACAGGTAATTATGCTGGAGAAGACACGATGAATTTCTCCTGGAACAGTAATATTAATTATCTGATCTATTATCCGGAAGAAACTAATTATGAAGTTGGATTCGGCAGTTACTACACTTTTGAAAATGACACACTGACAGTTGATTATCTTATGGAAAACGGGGCGGGCGGTACTGTTAGCATCGACAAGTTAGTAAAACAATAAAACATAAAGAATACCTCGAGTTTATTGTTGTTAAAGCAAATATCATTGAAGGCAGGGATCATCAGCTTGGTGATTCCTGCTTATATTTATATTTCAAAGCTGGCTGTGTGCAAAATTTATTTGAGATCTAGCTTGAAAAAAGGAATAAGTAATTTTCTTATACTTCCAGACTCTTGAAAAAGTGTTCCCAGCTCTGATGCGTCCTGCCGGCTGCATCAGCATAATGGCTGGTGTTTACCAATGCACCTTGATTAATTCCCTGGTAAATGCCTGTTATAATGTTACCCAGGAATTCGCCCAATTCAGCTACTCGTTCACGACGATATAATTCCACCGTCATCGGTCTATAATTAAGTTTAGTTCCAAATGCCAGGTTTAGATAGTCAGCTAATTGATACTGGGTAATGGGCTCACCATGCAGGTTATATGTATTGCCATTGTGTTTGGCTTCATTCAACATTCGAGCATATGCATACCCTAACTCTGATCGGGTAGTGTAACCACATCTCCCATCACCAGCGCAATTTGCAATTTCTCCCCTCTCTTTATAGGTTTCAATATATTCTATATCTGGCTCGATATAGATTCCATTGCGTCCAATTACCCAATCTAATCCGCTGTTACTAACATCATATTCAGTCTGGCGATTACTCTGGATTATAGGAGAAAAAGAAGTATCTTTCTCAGCGCCCTGGACGCTTGTATAGACAATCTTCTTCACTCCGGCATCCCTGGCAGCATTTATCACATTACGATGTTGATCAATACGTTTCTCAGGAGCATCCATACCAGACACCAATAGCAGTGTATCAACCTGCTTCAGCGATTCCTCTATTTCATACCTGGATTTATAATCACCTCTTCTAACCTCAATTCCGAGATGTTCGGCTTTAGAAGGAGTGCGAGCTAATCCAACAACATTGTCTTTTCCAACGAGCCGAACGGTTGCTTTGATTATTTCAGCGCCTAAATTTCCGCTCGCCGCTGTCACTGCAATTTTCATAATGACCTCATTTATTGCCAGTTGACCTTGTATTCGTTTGTTTTGTTCCAGTTTGACTTGTCCGTCTTTTTGGCGGAGTTTCAAAAAGGGATTTCATTATTTTATCAATACTAACTGATGATATTGTCAATATGCAAGAGGAGTATTATATTTTGATCTGAATCAACTGATAGTTAGATGTGGTGATTTAAAAGTTTTTTAAAGAGGTGCTTTTAGGATAGAGATATTGAGAATATCATAAGTTTATATAACACATAGATTAAACCATGTTTTCAAGTAAACATTGCCACTTGCACGCCTAAGCCATTTGGAAACAGTTAGCTGTTCCTGACCAGGTATCGAAACAATATAAGAATAGTAAAGAGGGATTTTGAATAATTGATATCTTCTGAGAATCAATCAAGTCAGAAGTTTGGTACATTTCTTGGCGTCTATACTCCGTCACTGCTGACAATCCTTGGCGTAATCATGTATCTGCGTTTGGGATGGATGGTTGGTAACGCGGGGATGATACCCTCCCTGTTAATAATAACTCTCTGCACCTCAATCACATTAACAACAGCTCTTTCCTTGTCCGCCATAGCAACAAATATGAAAGTCGGAGTTGGAGGTGAATACTTCCTGATTTCAAGGAGCCTGGGGCTTGAGATAGGCGGTGCTATCGGTATTCCGTTATTTCTCGCCCGTACAGCATCTGTGACATTATATGCTTTTGGATTGGCGGAATCATTCCGTTTCATTGTACCAGATGTACCGGTTCAGCCTGTTGCGGCAATTATCATTATTCTATTGACTCTCCTCGCCGGGAAAAGCGCTAATTTAACTCTGAAACTTCAAATTCCTTTAATGGTTGCAGTCGGGGTGTCAATCATTGTCTTTATAGCAGGAATAGTCTCTCACCCTGTTTCACCGCCTCATCTGACAGGTAGTTATCCCAACGCTGGTGGTTTCTGGATTGTTCTTGCGGTGTTTTTCCCCGCTGTGACAGGATTCAGCGCCGGTGTTGGTTTATCAGGGGATTTGAAAAATCCCTCTCGATCCATCCCTTCTGGTACCATTGCAGCAGTACTATCAGGTTACGTGATCTATATGAGCCTGGCTGTAGCACTAGCGTTTGCCGCTTCACCTGATCAGCTCATCGCTGACAGTTTGATCTGGATGAAAGTTGCAATGATCTCAGCCCTGGTTATTCCGGGTATGTTAGGCGCGATATTATCTTCAACAATAGGCAGCCTGCTTGGAGGACCTCGCGTTCTTCAATCCCTCGCCCAGGATCGGATTGCCCCTCCATTCCTGGCAAAGACCTCGAAAACCGGACAACCTTATCTCGCAACCTGGCTTACCGGTCTCCTTGCTTTGATTTTTGTCTTACTTGGTGATTTAAATGCTGTCGCTCCCCTTGTAACCATCTTCTTCCTGACTCTGTACACCGCAATTAACCTGATCGCTGCACTTGAGAATATGATCAAAGACCCCTCGTTTCGACCACGGATAAAGATTCCCTGGATAATCTCACTGAGTGGTGCGCTGGGAAGTATAGCAGTCATGTTCCTGATTAACCGGACGGCGTGTATAATTGCCGGGGTTCTGGAACTTGGTATATGGCTGTTATTGAGACGAAAGGCTCTGAAATCATCATTTGGAGACCTGAGGCGGGGATTCTGGATTTCAACAGCGCGGTATGCTCTCGCACATTTAAAGACATTGCCGCCTAATCCACGAGATTGGCGACCAAATATACTTGTATTTTCCGGTGATATTCACAAGAGACTTGACCTTGTACGGCTTTCAATGTGGTTAAGCCAGGACAGGGGGCTGGTAAATGTCTGCCGGCTGATCGAGAAAGAAATAGATGCAGTTAGCAGGGATGATTTAACCGAGTGGCGTAATGAATTCAATTCCTACCTTGATTCAAAAGGAATGATTGCTTTCGGATCGGTATATGTTACTCCCTCATTCGAGCAGGGAGTTCGTTCGATTATACAATCCAGTGGAATCGGAGATCTCAGTCCTAATACTGTGATGTTTGGTTGGACCCAAAAAGTTGACCGCCTGACCAGTATGATTCGCCTGATAAAACCACTATCAAAGTTATACAAATCCCTGTTGATAAGCAGAATTGCTCCGCGTCCATCTTTACAGCGTTCAAAGAATATTGATATCTGGTGGCGGGGAAAAGAGAATAACGGGGATATGATGCTGTTGATGGCACATTTGCTTTCCCTTAGTCAGGACTGGCATGGAAGCATGATATCAATCAAAAGTGTTGTGGAATCTGAAACGCTAAAAAAGGAGATGGAAGATTCCATCTTTCAGCTTCTCCAGGACACCAGGATTAAAGCAACTCCCCACATCGTTGTGAAACCTGGTGATAAAAGCTTTAAACAAATTCTGTTTGAGGAATCACGAGAAGCAGAAATCAGCTTCCTCGGATTGGCTGTACCGGAAAATGGGAATGAACAGGTTTATGCAGAACATCTAATGGACCTGGTAGAAAAACTTCCAACAGTAATCTTTGTAAAGAACTCTTCTTTCTTCGCAGGGAAATTGATCTGATCTACAATTGATATTCACCCATTCGCGAGAATCCTGTTAGCCCGGATATTTCACGAGTACCTTTCTCGTCCAGTTTTTCAATGCGAATAGTCCATATTTTTTGGACAATTTGCATTCCTGCGGCAATAGCTCCAATTATCACTTTTGGCGTGCTATATTGAAG
>JAVCCM010000005.1 GCA_030765455.1 Candidatus Electryonea clarkiae
CCGGGTATGTTTTGCTACAGTATTACTGCCAAGAACAGAAAAACATGGTTTATGCAAAATAACCAAGAAGATTTAATAAGTCTGAAAGCGCATATTTGCCTGAAAAATACTTTTTCAGGAGACCCTACATATCCAATCCATTCCAACTGCAATCCTGCTGGAGTAGGAATTACTAAAGCATCTTCAAGCTTATCAATTGCTTCTGCTTCTGTCCAGGAAACTCCCAGAGCCTCTGCAACTATAATGCTATAAACAAGCATTACAATGACAGATAACCAAATCTTACCAATCATTACAACCTCCTGCTATTATTTTATGAATATTCGAATCCCTTTGATTCGAAATTTTAGACACGAGAAAAAAATATTAATATTATCTACTCAAGCCTTATCCATTTAAGTCATTTTAGGAGTATAATCTTATTAGATTCTACTATATTACCATATCTATATCTGACAAAATAAGTACCGGAACCTAATGTTTTGCCGGTATCCGTCTTTCCATCCCAGAGATCGAAGTACTTACCTGCTTCTAGTTCCATATTCTTCAAAAAGGTAATTCTCTGTCCAAGAAGGTTATAAATAGAAATTTCAACCAGCGATTTTTCCGGCACGTCATATTGAATATTAATATATTGATTGAACGGATTAGGATATGGCGAGTAGATACTAAATTTATGAGGAATAGAAGGATTATATGCTTTGTTCTTAATCCAGCCGGCGTAAAGGTCGCTCTCTCGATACGCTTTGGTCCCGATTCTTGTATCTTCCCACATGTAGAAGAATCCGCCTTTTCCATCAGGTGCTGCTTCTAAATTATATTGAGCAGAGTACATGTGTATTAGAGTATCGGGGGGTTCGATCCAAGAGGTGTTTTCATATAGGTATGTCTTGTCAATATTGAAATAGTTATAATCAAGGTCCGCTGTGCGGCGACCATTTTTGGCAATCAGGTAAACGCCACCCTCGCCATTTTCTACTAATGCAACTTCTCCCCATCTGAAATCGCCGATCCAAAATAATTTTGAGTTGCTCTCATCATTAAGAGGTTGAAAATCAAAATCATGACAACGTAGAAAAACCTCATTTTCGTACGCCCATGCACTCCAGATTGATAAATTCTGACACAGAATATCGACATTGACCATTGAAGGCAGATTTGAAATCAATTCGACGTTTTCTACATAAATTCTGTTTCCATTCTGAATTTCCAATTTTTGACCGTACAGGTTTATCGATTCAGTCTCATCCCTGGCTAACCATAACACTATAAGGTTATCTCCGGCAGTCACAATTTTAAAGCCATCCAGGTAAGAAGCGTAATAATTAAATTCTTCGGTTAAGACAGCTTCATCCTTCCAGAGCAAGTTTCCCAAAGAATCGATCATCACAATCCGAAATTCGTCTTCTGCAGAATATGCTATTGCAATCCCATTAGTATCGGTCACATGCACATCACAAATCTCATAATCCACATATCCACCGTCTTCCGAAACCAGTTTTCCGTATTGCTCAGGAAATTGTTTTTCCCCCTGGGGACTCACTTTCTGGGTTCTAATACTGGAGTTACCATCAGTACCACTTTGTGGAGACATTTCATAAAACAGCCACAAAGACTCATCATTATCCAATTCAGTAAACATAATATAACAGAAAAAGTTGTCCCTAAAATCAGAAACAGTTATACCATCATGTTGCCATAAATAGTCTCCGTTACTGTCAACTCGCTGACATCGCAAACTGGATTCATCATTATTGTTGTCCTTAACCGTAAAAGCTGTTTCGATATCGCCATTAGACATTATTTCTACACCGCAATTATAAAATATAGAATAATCTTCACCATTATCAGAGTCTATTTCTAAGGCAGGAATGCCGCTATTTGAAAAATAATAAGAATTATTATTTAGGTTATAAAGCTGCATATATAGCATTGAATTATCAATATTAGTATTTATCCAGGAAAAATACGCAGTATTACTATTACGATTAAATTTGGAATGAGTGATTTTTGCTGATTCATAATCAAATAATTTTAATCCATTACCTTCAAAAATTTTATTCTTTGTATTAAGAGAATATGTCTGAATATAATTTGTAGCAACATTATAAAAATCATGATAACTTTCAATTGCACAAATATTATCATCAAGCAATGTTATTGAAAATGAAGAAGACAAATTTTCAATAAACAAAGGTTGATTCCAACTTAATATTCCATCAAAACCAATCTTATATATTTCATTTTCGATAACAAGGATAACTGAAGTTTCATTACATAAATATAACTCCTTATTATACATAAGGCTTGACAGTTCCTTAGCTAATTTTGGATCAGATTCACTATTATTCCATCCAAGTACAATTTCACCATCTAATACTTGGCATTTTTGATAATATATTTTATTTGTCCAATCAGTTAAATCTTCCCTACGAAAGGAATAAACAAACTCATTTACGCGTGTATTAACAAAATTGAAATTATAATGTCCAATAGGCCCTCCACCCTGTTCCAGGCAAATCCCTCCTTCGTTAAAAAGTATAGATCCATTAGAATCCAGGTGTTGAAGGTAAATATCGACAAAAAGAGGACCTCTAAACACTAAACCCTCCCTAATCCAGGATACAAATATACCTCCATCAGCATCTTCAATGATTTGTGGATACCAATTTCTTTCATAACCTTCACTCAAATAAACACCATTGTCTCCCCATAATTTTTGACCCTCAAAATTCATTTTCTGAACATATATATTCTTGATTCTTGATTCTATTGCTGTCCAACTATAATACAACTCGTTGTCATATACCAAAATCTTTGAGATATCGGACGAATTCTCAGTCAGTTGAAAACCGTCTCTCATCCATAGCAGTGCACCATCAGCACCGAGATGCTGCCCTGAATAACTGTAATTAGCGCGATCTTCCCACACAACGATACAGCCGCCATTATTATCAGAAACTAAATCAGTCACGTAATTTTCACGCGAATCATTCCAAAGTGACACCCCGTTCAGCCCCCACAACAGATTGCCATATCGGTCAATTTTTTGTAGGTAGAAATACGGTTTATTGTGTAAACGATTGAGGGTATCGAGAGGATTGCCGCAAGGTGCTTCTCTTCGGTAATCGTACCACCCTACGATCCACTGATTATTCCCAGCATATTTTATACAGGATTCTCTTTGTGCCCATTGATCGTTAGTCAATTGCAAACCGTTTTCGATTAGGAGAGTATTTCCATCAAGATCGCACAATTGTACGAACACATTCATCGCACCCTTGCGGGTTTGAGCCCAAGTGAAACCGACGATGTCATCGCCGTTGCTGCTGAGGTTATTATATTCCCCCCAGTTAATGAGGTTGCTCTCCCTTACCGGAATTCCGTTTCTATTAGTTATATCTAAATCATTATTTGGAAAAAGATTGGAATGGTTGTTAAAACTTGCAGTTCCGGGAATGGGATGAGAATAATCCCACTGAGCATGGAGGTTGTTACACAAGATTATTGATATAATAATTGTCTTTATAAATAGCCGACGCACTCTAACCTCGTTTCTCTGATAACTGGCTACCAACCATAAAGATTCGATGATTGTATATCATCATCTTCAGAAGAAAAAATAAAGAGGTAACAAGGGATGGGCTTGAGGTTATCCTTTGTGTTCTGAATTCACTTCGCTGACGTAAAAGACCAGCAAAAGGTAAATCTAACCATAATTGCATCTTAATAAACTGATTAATCATCTCAACCCCGGTCAAAGGAGATAATCTAAACAAAGAGCGTGCAAACTGCCCGGTTCGGAGACCAGTGCCTACTTTGCTCGCTACTAATTACATGGGGGATGCGGTTAGTTAACAAGAATATTTGCTTATTATAATAGGCATTGAATAGTGACGAGTCAATACCTTTTAACTAAATAAATAAAATTATTTCTATATTTGTCGATCATAATATCTTGATATTGGTATATTTGGCACCGATTATGCAAATTTAACTAACTTTTTGGGATATTTGGGATTTTTCCCGCAAAATTCGACTAACTTTTGGGGATATTTGGGATTTTCATCAAAGAGAGCCCGAGAGCACAAGAGTCAGCTCAGAATAGGTATCCCGCGATTCGATGATTTGAAAGTGACTGAGAAATAAATATTTCTTTGATTTACTCAATCTCACAAACCTGTTGTATTTAATCCGTTGAGACATTATTATGAAATTGTTATTGTAACTTAGAAGTCAAGTAAAATTATAGGATCACATTGAAACGAACAATTATAACCTGAGCTAATATATGAAATTTAATTCATTTACAGTCTTCTTAATCTTATCCATTTTATGTTTATTCTTTGTAATAAATATTTGTGGGTGTACAGCGTTGGGTTATTCTGTTGGACGGGAATTTGATGAAAGGCAAGGTGAACAAATTATCATTGATCCCAATGATAGCCAGGAGCATCATTTAGGAGGAAGGCGATTGAAAGTGTTCCTAAAATCTGGAAAAGTATATGAAGGCGAAATTATAGAGTACACGTATGGCGAATATATAAAACTTATGCAGCCTCCCTCAGGTATAGACCGACAGTATATAAATCTCAACATTAAATGGGAAGAAATTAAGTCTATCAAGTTCACCATGCACACGAAAAATACAACAAGAAATTTCTTAGCAATTGTTGGTATAATTGTGGATTATAATATCATAATGCAAATATTGGCGAGAAGAGCTCTAAGTGGAGTATCGCTGTAATAGACTGCCAAAGATTTTCATGCTAATTGCCTGTTTTAATTAAGAAACCCGACTCTGAAGAGTCGGGCCACCCATCTGAATAGGGTAGTGAAGTACGCTACAAGTAAAGATGTTCATTTTAAAAAATGAACGGACGGCGGCGATCATTTTCCCTAAAATATTTCCAATATTACGTCACGAATCCCTTAAATCAACCAGCCAATAATTCTTCGACCTTTGCAATCAGATCCTTGGTCTCGACCGGTTTTTCAAAATATCCAGCCGGAGGCGGGACTTGTTTTCCTCGATGAATAAATTTCTTGAATTCAATTGATATCCCGGTAATAATGATTATAGGAATATCCCGTGTGGCTTCGTTTTCAACCAGGTTTCGGTATGCGCGTAAACCCGATTCTTCCGGCATCGTAATGTCCAGGGTTATCAGGTCAGGTTTATGCTCATGGGCCGCTTTCTGAGCCTCAGCGCCATCCGATGCTGCAATTGTGTCATACCCATTATCCTGAAAAAGAGTTGTAAAGTAAACACGAACATCCTCTTCATCATCTACGACAAGAATTGTTTTTTTATCATCAGTCATTTCATAATCCTCTTGTGAAAATCCGGATTTCTAAATACTTCATAATATAGATAATTTTATAAAACAACAATCTACATCATTTCCCAGTCAAGAATTGGTTCCTTTGCGTCAACCATTGCATTTACGATTATTTCAGAAAGTCCACCGTAATAATAGCCTGATTTTGCCTTCGCACCGTAATAATCGAATAAATCTCGTATAGCACCTTTACAGTTGGAGCAGGGAGCGCAGACATATTTGGGCTGATCCGGATCGTGACCTTCATCCTTGAATGCATTTAATATCTGTTCAAATTTTTTCCTGCTGCTGATTTGGTTGCGCCAGTCATTGAAATTGAAGGGAGTCTGAATAGCAAAGCCAGATCCACCGCCGCAACAGTAGTTGCGTACCCCATGAGGAGTCATTTCCCTGAATTTCGGCGTGAGATACCTGAGAATCTCACGCTGTGGTTCAACAATTCCCATGCTTCGTACAAGATTGCATGGATCATGAAGCGTAACCGGGAAATCGTTCTTTGTAGGATCGAATTTGATCTTTCCACTGAAAACAATATCACGCATCAGGGTATAAATGCTTTCGCGCGGGGTCAGATCTAATCCGATTCTATCAGAAATCGGCGCCAGCGCTTTGCTTTCATGCCCACATTCACCCATCACGATTTTTTTAACTTTTAATTTCTTTGCAATTTCAAAGTGCCTCGTTGCTACCCGTGCAAGCTGCATGTCATCATAAAACAGACCGTAATTAACTCCATCGTAACCGACAATATCACTTGACATCGTCCAGGAAATTCCAGCTGCATCCAATAGCAGCCCGATACAACCGTGGTTTTCGGGCCAAGCTAAGAATTCACCGGCGTTTTCAATTAGCAGAACATCAGCTCCCTCGACATCCCAGGGTGTTTTTACCTCGATACCGGTTCGGTCCGTCATGTCCTCATCAATAAAATCAATATTATCCTTCACTACGAGGGTATTCATTCCGGTGCTGGAACCGACTGTCATCTGCTGGAGAGTACCTCTTTCATGCAAATCCTTCTGTGTCCAACCCAACTCCTGGCTGAATATTTTCCTGATCTCACGTGATATTAATCCGTTATCCACGCCAACAGGACAGCTTTGTGCACAACGACGGCAGAGAGTACATCTATAGCTGAGTTCACAGAGTCGTACCAGCAAAGTATAATTCAGCTCAATATCGCCTTGTTGAAATTTCTTATACCACTTATTTCCAGGTTTAATGTATTTAAAATATAAACGTCGTAATACTTCAGATCTGTATGTGGGACGATATATTTCATTATAACCGCTGCTCTCATAAACCGGGCAATCATCCACACAACTCTGGCACTTAGCGCAATGCTCCATCGAAAGCATAAGAGGCTGTAGGAAAGTCCAGTTATCTTCTTTTGAAAACAGCTTTTGCAATCCCGTCAGGAATTTATCGACAGCTTCCTTTTCCTCTTCAGGGCTTTTCGCCTTAGGCAGCCCGACAGTCATGGTATCATCAAGAGTAGCTTCATAGTCTTCACGTGCTGATTCGGTTAATGGTTTGTATGGAGGCAAATCATTAAAATCATCATATGGTGGAGGAAGCTTAGGTAAATCTTCAAGACAGACATGTGCAAGCTGTTCTGACGGTTTGCTGATATCTTCAATACTCGAAGGTTCCAACCGTCCTGTATTACAATGGCAAGGCATTAAACTTCCTCCTCCTTTTCCGCTCCGGTCATGGCAACCAGATCAGCCCAGGTTTTCTTTCCGTCAGCCTTAATATGGGGAGCTGACCAGGAAACGGGCTGAGTAACTGCTTCCACGATCCTTTTCTCAATTTTACCACCGGGAATGTTTGGTTTGTCTTCCCAACGAATATCATGATATATGAAATACTTCGTAAAAAAGTGCGTCATATGTGTGAAGGGTAGATAGACGAAGAAAAGCATAACTATTGCTACATGAACAATCCCGGCTGTTGGAACTGCTGGAAATTGTGAAAATGAAAGCACCCCCTTGAATAGTTCAGCCTGCTGCTCAACAAAACCACCGTCAGCAATCATCCAGAAAATCCCGCTTACATATATGGCTCCTAGATGTATGATATTGAAAAAATGCGATTTGGTATTATACATGCGCAGTTTTTTATCGAACATTCTATGTTTGAGCATTATTACCGCCCCAACAGTACCCATTGTGAATCCTGTAGCAGCGATATACTTGAGTAGAAGACGATATAGCTCGGGAATCTCTGCATAAAAACTAAACCCGCTTAATAACAATATTGCGGAAAGTACCTGCAATCCCATTAAACCGATCAGCAAATACAGGCTGAAATGAAGGGTCCATGAACCAAACCATAATGGACGGTTATGCTCCCATACTCCTTTCAGCAGCAGGATTTCCTTGAGCATCACGACAAGTTCATTTATGGAGTCTTTTTTAGCCGGTTTTGTCCACCAGTCAACTTCTTCCATCCGGGAACCTCCGTATTGGCTCCTGCCCTTTTCATGTGGAACAGGATATAGTTCCCAGCGAAGATGAATCGGTGTATTGACAATGCGGACTCCCCTGGCAACAATTGCAACCAGGAAAATCAAGAGTGAAAGATATACCGATAATGTTATAATCATAATCAGTCCCCTAAAAAGATTACTGCAAGCCTCTTCTATTTATCTATTTTAAAATCTTTATCAGTAAAATGCCAAATATATCTATTTGCGTAGTTTTGAATAAACAAGTGTTTTAAAATCATCAGTACAGTAGGAGCCAAACCGGTATATGACACATTCCCTGCATTCTTCTCCACCGCACATGTTTTCTTCGCGACGTACTACCCAGCATGGTCGGTCAGAATCAAGCCGTACTCCACAGTCATTATAAATTTCAGGCGAACACTCTTTTAATTCCCAGCATGGAATCAATGACCATAAACGTCGAATCCCTTCGAGATTCAGACCTTTCTCTCTGACAAGGCTCTTTATCAGGAGAATTCGGTCGATGTCTTCCGTGGAAAGCATCCGGTAATTGCCTTCTGTGCGATAATAATTGATTAATCCGGCGGACTCATATTTACGTAAAGCTGATTCACTCAAACCGGTTAAACGGGACGCAGCACCAATCGGTATAGACGGATCAAGACTATCCTGTCCCGCTTCCGGAACATGAGATTCGAGCCAGTCTCTGAATTTTGATTTATCGCTCATCTAAAAGTCAAATTAATAAACCTGGTAGAAATGTCGTCAATTGTTCTTAATGATTCTTGATTTCATAAATAATCGGTTTTCGCCAATAATTACTTTGCTCTTAAAATCTTAATGTTTATCTCGTCCTGATTCAGACGACTGACCGATTAATTAAACCGTTGAATCCTGGTTAACAGCAACGTCAATAAACAAAATAGAGCAAATGGCGAAAACCGAAAAAATGTCCCCCGAAAATCAAAAACGGAAATACCGTACCCGCCCCTCCATAATTATCACACCACAAAGATGTACAACCTTGCACTTTAAAGTCAAGGGTTGCGAGGAAGAGAAGCTCCGGGAAACCAATTAGTTAGAGATACCTAACATTTGTGAATAATTATACAAGGCGATAATATCTACTTCTATATATTTATATCATGTTGCATTCTGGGAATCATTTGTTCTGCCTGGAAACCTGATTGGTGGAGACGAAATTATTGAGTTTAGAGTTCACACTTCAGTGTGCAAATAAAACAACCTGAAGGTTGAACTCTAAACTTGTAACTCTGTCTTTTTAGACTCGATAATTATTTAAACCACACGTATTATTTCAATAGAACAATCTTATTAGTCTTCACAAATCCACCTGCCTCCATCTTCACGAAATATATTCCGGAAGAAACAGGAATGCCTTCTTTGCTGACGCCTTCCCATACCGCGGTATGATACCCCGACATTAACTGCCTGTCGATCAAATTTGCGACATGCTGCCCCAGGATATTGTAAACAGCGATATTAACATTTGCTTTTTTCGGTAATCCAAATGGAATATTCACTGTCGGGTTGAAGGGATTAGGATAAGCGGCGCTCAATTGAAAATCATTCGGAATCAATCGCTCTTCGTATTTGCCGGTGCCTGAATAATAATCGGCAAGCTCATCTTTGAGTTCCTTGATTCGGTCTTCAATTACCTCAATCTGACGTTCGGTAACACCGGCAGACATCGGTCCTCGACGACGTATATTGAACAAGTTTCCGTGTTCTTCCAATAGGTTACATTCCTCTACTCCAAGCAAAGCTCTTAAGGAGTCGGGAACACGAATCATTTCTCTGTCTGAAATATTCCGGAAAGATCGTCTTGATTCATCATAATCTCCCAAAAACTGATGCAGGGAAGCTTTGGCAAAAGTAATTTCACGATTGAAATCTTCGTATGTAGAATCAAGTGGAATATTTTCAAAATATCCGACTACAGACCGAGCACGTTCACCGTTTCTAATCATCGCTGTAGCAATGCCTTTCAGAGCCGGTGGATGTTTCAGACTGACAAGGTCATCAAATATTTCGATAGCTGATTCAGGATCATCCAAAGAATCAAGTACTACGTAGGCTCTGTACAAGGCACGACCTAATCGGTCGGTATTCTCATCCATAATGCTGTACTGCCAGTAGTCATTATCATCACGATTTGCGTTGGCATCCAAACCGGCAGGATATTGCACACTCACATTAATATTATTATCAGGAGGATCAATATCAAACCAATTCTGATCGATATACAGATAGAAAGGTGGCGGAATAAATTCCTTCAGGTAGTACAGATACCATGGTGGATTAGCAGAATAATTATCAAAGAAATCGTATCCGGCATACCTGATATTCCAGAAGGCATTACTGTCACCATCTATTAATAACTGAGTTCTCCTTATCGGATTAAAATCAAGTTGGAGTGCATTATTCCCAAGTATGTTGCTGTCATGTATCCCGGATGTCTGGTTGTTCGGTGACACTGCCGCATTGTTTAGAGCGTGTAACCCGGTACCAGAGTTTTCATAAACAAAGGATTTTCGATACCTGAACATATATGTTCCGGAAACTTCAAGGGCGGCAAATACATCAGGATCGTTATTACCATTATATCGGATGACCACCGGCACAAAACTATCTTCTATTGCAGGTCCAATATGAGCGATCCCCACATTCTCAAAACTTATGCCCTGATCACCACAGCGCTGGATTCTGCTATCCTTTATGACGACTTTGTTCAGGTTTGAAAACCTCATCCCGACATTGTCCATATTTTCTATTGTGACCTCTTCCATATAATGCTCGTCATCAGGAGGATTTGTTGACTGCTCATTTGAGATTCCTATGCCGCAGTTACGAATTTCGGTATTAATGATACTTGTATTTCGTGCCTTGAAGAAGAGAATGCCAGTATCACAGTCTTCAATCAGGCATTCTTCAATCCTGACTTCATCGTTTATACCTTGTAAATTTCCAACAGCGATTCCGTACTCAGCCCTGTTGATTACACAATTCTCAAAAAAGTCGTTATGATTGACATTCTGGATAAAGATACCGTGCCAATCTCTTATTTCAGGATCACCACTATAAGTGCTGGGATAGAAATATACCGGATCATCTTCTAAATCCCCGGCTTGAATACTACTGTTTTCCCAGACTCTTATCTCTGTGCCTGCACCCATTAATACACGTGTATCAGGATCAATTGTTAATGTTGCCCCGTCTTGAACACTTACGTTATTCTCAACATTTACAATTCCAGTCCAGGTTGTGTTTTGGGTTATAACTGTATTCACCGGGGCTCTTACAGGTGAATATCTAAGAAGTCTTGCTCTTCCGGGGCCGATAACAATATCGTCGGATATCCATAAATCCCTACCCTCTTGATACATATCTATCTCTTCACCGCTGATCATATCAGTAAGCATATAATTCGGACCATCCGGCAACTCGAATTCCAATTGAATTGTTTTTGGTTCTGCGTCAATCACATATATTTCGTCTTCTTCATTGCCAGGATCATCCCGATTACATTTTGTATTAACCACATAATAATATTGCGAGTTAAAATCCTGTTCAGGCCATTTGAAAAAACCTACGGTAATGTTAGCGCTGTAACGCAATCCGCTTGTTGCGTCATTAAACGTGTAGTCACCCGCATCCTCGACATCAATTAAAAAGAAAAAATCTTCAGTATCACCAATTCTATTAAGATCCGAACCATAATCATCACTATCCGGATACCCATTACCAGAAGTATATTCGTCTTCTATATCTTCCTGTTCAAGAGTATGCATTAGAATATTGGTGTGTGCGTTCGCTGTCGTTACCCATGTCATTTCTCTAAGCAGACGTAACGGCTCCTTCAGTTCTTCCATCATAACGGATGCATTCTCATAAGGTTCATGCGACAATACAGATCTCCTGTCAACTTCATCATCATCATTATTATACTGGTGCACAGGTTGCGGGAAGGTGTTGTCATATGGACGTCTGAAATCTGTAAAATCACCACTATCAAACTCATCCCAATTCAAGTGTCCCTCCTCAAAGCTTCCATGCGCTCCGGTGAGAGTATAGATCAATATCCCTTTTGCGCCTGAAGCCAAGGCGAGATTTGGCAGCATGTAATATTCACTTGGCGTCATCCTTCTGTGTAGTTTTTTATAATGATCATCGAGTTCATTTACTATCGGGTCGTACATACTTGGTTCGGGCAATGCCACGGGTTGATAAACTATCTGTTTATCGGCTTGAAGACCGTACCACCATTCCTTGTTTGTGTCATACTCATCATTCATTTGCCGAATTCTGTCGCTCAACCATCTCATCATATACATGTGACGATGCCAAACATACTGGTATTTATCACATCCATCGCCATCCGGATCACCCTGATAAAATTTCCTGAAATTAATGTCTAAAGCATGTTTCCATGCATATATTACATCCCAATCCATATCCCGATCAATATCCCGATCAAAAAACCTGGTTCCATAATTTGGTATAACTTGACCGTAATGATCATAATCTGAAGTTCTACCAAATTCATAAGCAAAATTTCCAAAACCGTTTCCGAAAACTAATGGTTGGTTGTTAGAAGGATCGCGAGATTCTGTCGCCGCGTCAATCATTGACTCGATATTCGTCCAAAGATCCGGATTATCCCATATATCAAAATATTCACCTCTTTCAGAATTCAAAGGAAATTCCTCTGATATCGAATAACCTCCAAAATCCGGCTTACTTCCATAATATTTTGTAATGTTCTGAAAAGCTCTACTCAGTTTGGGAATATTATCTGCTTCAAAATCCACGGGATCATTCCCAATTCCCCATTTTGTCAGCTTTTCAATTGAAAAGGGTGATCTTTTATACCAATTTGCTTTTGTGCCGTCAGACCAATTTAAACCACCTGGACCAACATCGTAAAAAAAGTTTGGGTATGAAGGATCAACGTCATCATCATGAGGATTTGGATTTACACCTGAAATTACCTTTATAGTACCATCCTGCAAAACATATTTCATCATGCTGTCTTCTGCACATGTGGATTTTATCAATACCAGTCCGTTGGAATCATGAAATTTGCTATACTCTTGATTAAAAATATCCGCCCCTGGATAATTTATATCTATCCAGCAAACTGCTCTCCACTCATCCTTCATATTTGGTGGTGGATAAGCATCACCAGTACCGAAAGGATCATACGGATGCATCCATCCAATTGGAAGATAATCCACAGCACCGGCAATTCCGATAAATAAACAGGATAATAACAATAATACAATTGAAACTTTGAAAAATGCGGTCGATGTTTTTTGAATACACATTTTTTTCTCCCTTCAAACATGTTATGTAGTATCACGAATGTAACTATTTCAAAAGAACTGTTTTCACTATTTCAGATTTAATTCCGGTATTATCAAATTTGTTTATCGATATGAAGTAAATACCTGATGCCTGACCTGCACCGTTCCAATTCCAGTCATATTGTCCGGTTTCTTCTAATTTTACATCATTCCTGAAAATCATTTGACCGTTAAGATTGAACACCTTGAATTGGTATAAACCGGGTTGATTAATATTATATTTAACAACGACTTCAGAGTTAAATGGATTTGGATAAGCGCTTAAGATTGAAAAAACAACAGGCAATTTTTCTTCTGCTATTGTTTTGACTTCCAGGTCTGGTTGTGAAGCCGAATAACCATTGGGATATAGGATGGTTGCCCGGATTGTCTCACCCTCGCTGAAAGCGACGAAAAAGGTATCAGAACCGGTTTCACATGAATAACTGTAATATATCCAGGCGGGATCTTCTGCTATCAGATCACGAGCGCATTGACCCCAGGGGAAAGTTCCATCTGTGTTTACTGCTTGTGCCGCGGGGCTCCAGGGTTCACTACTCTTAAAACTAGGAAATATGATTGTTACACGGTCTTCATCGGCAAAAATATTGATATGAACGCCTGTATAAAGGAATCTGCATGTGTCATAGTTAATACCCTCTTCGCCAAAGAATTGTTCGCCGGATTCGTTTATTTTAAACAGCTTTCTTTTTTTATCAGGGTATTCGTCGGCAAAGGGTATATAAAGGTAACCGTCTGCCGCCGCCATCCTTTTTATGTCTGAATATCTTGAGGCTTCAATCAGGAACATACCATTTTCACCTAATGTCTGGTTTCCCTCGCTGTCGAGATGAAAAATCCGCCATTCTCCGATATATTCCCCGTCATGAACAGCTAACATCGCCTCGCCCGGCTCCCAGGAACACATAGCGGCATAACGGTTTGGTTCTTCATCGTAAATGAGATTCACTTCATCCCAGAGCATATTTCCGTCCGCATCAAGCCGTTGAACATAAAGCTCTTCACCATCACGCACTTGAATATCACATTCCCATGAGAATATCACGCCCCCGGCATTGTCGGATATCGCCTGGGCGTGGAATGGATGCGGGAATATTCCAGCGTTCGCTACTATTGCGTCAGTCCACAATACCTCACCGGAAGAATCCATACGGGCGGCATGAACGCTCGCATTGTTTGGTGGATGTGTTAATGCCCAATATCCCTGTATAATCCCGCCCTCACCGTCAGGAACCATCACGTCTCGCATGGAAAAATCGGTGACATTTTCCTGATTCA
>JAVCCM010000119.1 GCA_030765455.1 Candidatus Electryonea clarkiae
ACTTTTGCCTTAAACTCGGGGGATAACTTTCTGCGTGATCTTGACATCTTCTACTCCTTACTGTGAATGAAAGATAGAGCAGATCCATCAACTAACACACTGTCCTAAATTTGGGGTCCTCTTCTCTCTATCACAAATATTGCAAAGTTTATCCGTCAGAAAACCAAGTATCGACAAAGTGATATTGAAGACAAAATACATGGATTGATCATAACTCAAAGTTCGAAAGATGAGAATACTGAGGAGAAGTTCAGTCCTGCCAAAGTGCTTGGGGAGATATCAAAGCGAGGGAAATACTATAAATCAAGTGATGGTGAACTGGTTGTAGTATTCCAGTATAATGGTTGCTTTAAGACATATGATTTGAATGAAAATAGATCGAGTAACGAAAAACTATTCAGAACTATCTATAAAGAAGAAACTGGTCTGATTCCACCCAATGAATTGCTAACCTCAATGATAAAACAGTTATGCGCTGAGACAGAGATTAAAGGTGAAGTAATTGATATCTTCGTTAGAGTGGGTTGGACTGAAGACGCAGTATATATCGATATGGTAGATGAGGCGTCAAGTTTCATTGAAATAACTGCTATAAGCATTAATGTCTATTCTAACAAAGAATGCCCTGTTGTATTTAGACGGAGAACCGGTCAACTGCCATTGCCAAAACCTAAGTTTGGGAAGTCAATCAAACTCTTGAAACGTTTCCTGAATTATTCAGATAAAGATGATTTCAAGCTTTTAGTCGGGTGGCTTTTAGGTTGCTTTTCTAAAGGACCCTATGCGCATTTAGCTCTGCATGGGACACATGGATCAGCTAAATCATGCACTGCAAAATATTTATGCGATGTCATTGATCCTAATATCAAGAGATTTCGTCCATTCCCAAAGAAACATCATGAAATCGCCATCGCAGCTAGGAGTAATTACATTCTTACATTCGATAATATGTCAACTTTGTATCGAGAACAATCTGATACTTTATGTAGACTGTCAACAGGGGATGATTTTGGGAAACGAACACTATATACAGACTTTGATGAGTCAACCCTTCATTTGCGAAGACCAGCCGTAATAAATGGCATAGAAGACCTTGCCATTAATGGTGATCTCTTAGAGAGGTCCATTGTTATGAACTTGCCTGAAATAAGTTCAGATGATCGTAAAGATGAAAATGAAATGAATAAAGAGTTCAAGCGGCTTCATCCATTTATCTTGGGTGCTTTTCTTAAAGGGATTCAGTCAGCCTTGCATAATATTTCAACCACTGAATTATCAGTAGCACCAAGATTGATTGATTTTGTAAAGTTTGTTGAAGCAGGTAGTGAAGCATTTAATTGGAAGCAAGATAGTTTTTCGATGGCCTTTATTGACAACCAAGATGGAAGTGCGCAGATCGAATTAGATGCGAGTCCAGTTGGCCAAGCACTTTGGCAGATGATGGATAAAATACAGGAGAAGGGAACGGGGTGTTGGGTTGGAACAGCGACAGAATTATTAGAAGAACTGATTTTGTATCGTACAGAAAAGGTAAAGAAATGGCCAGGGAGTGCAAATCATTTAAGTAGTCAGCTTAGACGACTATCTCCCGTGCTTCGAAAAAACGGTATCATTGTCAATTTTTCCAGAGATAATAAAGGACATAAGTTAATTGATCTGGAATGGGAGGATGATATTGAATGGGATTGTGAATATGAAGATGAAGGTCCTACTCTCAAATACTAGTGGAAGTCTTGTTGGTATTGGCGGTATAGGCGGTAAAAATTATCCAAATGGAGCAGTTGAGTCGGGAACACAAGCTTCATTGGGTCAGATATGGTCTTGTTTAAAATCTGTAGCCAATGTCGCCAAAACCGCCAAAAGTCAGATGTATTTATCAACACTGTAAATGGATAAATAACATAGAAATACATTCTTGTTGTGATTAACAAATAGATTTGTTAGATTCAGTTCCGTATAAACCATTGTATTGGTGGAACATAGTCCATAAGGACAAAGGTATAAGTTTTACCTGAAAGAGAAATACATCTGTTTCTCTGATGTCATGGGTTTGGCGTTGGTAAACATCCTTCAAAAGGTGCGCGGGGTGCGCTATGACCAGTTGTGGAGGTGTGTATGTCAACAGGACAGACAGCGCATAATGCCGTTTCCGATGGAAGGCAAAAAACAAGCAAACTAGTTCAGGAATTACCAGCATCAACCTATTCAAAACTGAAGGTCGTTTCCGTCAGCGAAGCAGCTGATCTAAGTGGTCTATCCCCACACTTCATCAGGGATGCCATAATCGAAAGCCGCCTAAAAGCATTCCGGCCAGGCAAGAATAAATGGATGATCAGGTTAAAGGACTTGGAATCTTTTTTACAGCGTGAAATCGACAAGGAACAGAAGTTCATATCCCGCGGAAAAGGCTTTGACACAGGCAATGTTCACTAGGATGTATTATGGGCAATTTAAAGAAAAGGACTTACCCCAGTGGCCGTGTTTCGTACACCTATCGCTATTATTATAATGATCGCTATCGTAGAATAACGTTTGGCCCCGTACTGAAACGCAAAGCTGAAGAATGGTACCATGAAGCTGAAACACTTCTAAGGCGTGGGATTGATCCCAGGGAACACTGGGATGTTAAAGGTGACCACAGAACTACTGGTGGCAATGAAGCCATTAACAGTAAAAGCAGATTACTTAGCAATGTCATTAACAATTACATCAACACATCTTTAAACAAAGGTAATCGACCCTTGATTAGCGACATTTAGAATTCCTGTTTAACGACAATTATAATTCCCGTTTATAATGTGGAATTATTAGACTGTCCACGTACTCAACATAGGAGGACTTGGATGGTCACCGACAAACAGGTGA
>JAVCCM010000034.1 GCA_030765455.1 Candidatus Electryonea clarkiae
CTTCTGCCGGGACATTCACAGATACTCCTGTCGCTACTATTTCAGAGATAGCATCAAAAGTGATCATCTTATCATGATCAATCAACTGACGGATAGCATCATCTACTGCTGATTCATTTTCCCTCGCTGCCAGATGAAGGATTTTCAAATACTCTTTGTCAGCTCTCCGGGTAAGTCCTGATCAGACCAACTTGAGTATAGCCGGGAAGCGGATGAACTGAAACATCTGGTACTACAGGAACAAGTACACTTTTCTCGTCCTCAAGAATGACTTTCAAGGTCTCAGGTTCGATAATCGCGTGTACTGTAGCATTTATTCCCGGCGGAATTGTCACCATCTCAGGTTCCACCGGAAAATCAAAAAAATAGTTGATGGTATGAATGTCCAATTCAAGCCGGGGATGCTTGATATGTTTAAGGAATAATAAATCTTTACCTCTTCCCGAAACTCGAATATTAGCGGTAGGCGGAAGTTCTGATACCATTATTTTGCCCGGTTTAATTTTCCTGGTGACAAGCGGGACTTCAAGTTCAGTCTCATAAACTTGATTGGTAACTACAAATACCCACAAAGCACATGCAAGAATAAACAGGTAAGCTTTAATCTGCCATTGGTAAGAAAGCAGTTTGATTATTTTACTATGTTTCTGCATTACATGTGATAATACGATTATTTCCGGGAAAAGTAAAATCCAAATTAGGACTCAAAATAAAACTCCCCGAAAACGAGGAGTTAAAATAATAATGAAGCCGCTTAATATGCACGACTCATTTTAATAACACCATCTTCCTTGTTTCAATATGTTTTCCAGCTTCGATACTATAGAAGTACATTCCTGATGCCATATTGTTCATGTCAAGAGTAACATGATGGAAACCAGCGTTCATCTGCCTGTCGATCAGATTAAAAACTCTTTGCCCAAGAATATTATGGACAACCAGCTTAACATGTGCTTTATCTGACAGATCGAATTTTATTGCTGTCACAGGATTAAACGGATTTGGATAGTTCTGATGAAGCTTGAATACTGTAGGCAGTACAACCTCATTTTCTGATCCATAACTACTATTACGGAGCGCCGCTAATAATTCTCCTGATTTTTTCTGATGAGCTGCGAAGGATTCAGGTTTTAAAGAACTGATCCTACCAATACCCTGATCATCAGGTTCTGAATCCAGTTCTTCTTCCGCACCAATTGATCTTAGATAGACAACACCTGCATCAATGACAGCACAAACACTGTCTTCAAATGAAGTATTTTCATCTTCGATAAGTTCTTCATAGTATTCAATTGCTTCTTCGTATTCACCCTCTTCGACTTGTATCTGGGCAACAACATGCAAAGCTCCACGTGTAATTCTTGTATATACTGTACTGTCTGCTATATCTTCCAGAAAATCAATTAGATCATCAGAATCATCTCCTGTTTCAAGCCAGCATTTAAAGAGTAGCGAAATACCTCCTACTCGATTGGAAAGGCTTGAATCGTTCTCTACGATTCCCTGCAATAAACGCATTGCGACCGCGTACTCTTCGTTACGCATATATTCAAGACTTAGAAAAAGTGAATCAGTATATACGGACTGGGTTCTGTAGCCACCAACAGGAATCTGTTCCTGCATATCCCATGGCGCTATTAGCATATCCTGAGTAGAAGGCGAAAACAGATCGTCAATATCCGGTTGACTTGTTCCCCAGTAGTTGAAATGCATTGGAACTGGACCAGCCGGTTCGCTGGTAGATACAATCGCATAACCATTCTCAGCCTGCCAAATATTGTTATGACCATTTATCAATAGTGGATAGATAATGCCCTCTATACTGATTTGCGATGGTGTTCCAAGGTCAGCTCCATTTTCATCTAGCCAGTTGTAAGCGCCCAGTCCGCCCTTGCACATCTCAGGAAATGCGTCATGAACAAGCCACAATCCTTCTCTGAAACAACCCTCAATCTTATTCCTTGTTAACATCGGATCAGAATCATACAAGAGTATTCCGGTAGGATAATCAAGAATTGTATTGTGATCGATGAGTCCGTTGCAGTATTCATATTTAATTCCATAAACTTCTGTACTGGTAAGAACTGAGTCCTGATTTGAAATGTAGCAATCTATAACGTCGAGATCGCCAAGGCTTGCAAATATAGGATGCATAGCGCCGTTAAAATCACAGTTATTTATTGAGCTTCCAATTATTGGATAAATAAGATGAACGCCATGATGAACAAATTCCGAATCACTTTCAAAAGTACAATTCAGCACATCCAATTGAACAGGGATTGAACCGGCTGCATAAACCCCGTATTCACAATTAGTAAAGGTGCAATTGTCAACAGGATTATTCAAATCTGTTTGTACATCTATTGCATATTCCGAACGGTCAAATTCACAATATTCTATATCAGTGTTACTTGAAGATCCAGAATAAAGTATTATATCAACACCAAAATCATTGGTATCTGCAGCTACGAATTTTATCGGATCATTTTCACTCCCGACAGCATTTAGTTCACCATAGACATGAATTTTATGCCCATTCCCCCACAGTTCTGTTCCAGGGCTAAGTTGCAAAGAACCATTTTGAGAAATCGTAATATCTTCTTTCAATAAATAAATGTCAGCGCCCCATTGTTCGCTGCCGGTGATATTGGAATTTGGTGCTCCTGTATCCAGCAATTCGTAAAGAGATTGAGATTTGCTTAATGCTTCCCAAAGCGAACTTGGCTTATAATCTGGATCACCTAATGATAATCCACTAAGCCTACTTGTCAAATCAATATCTTCTCCATCTTCAGCGAATACAGCAGAAGCGGCTTGTACCCATATATCATATGCGCCAATAACTGCTTCAATACTGTCCATAAGGATAGTACATGTATCGAGGATACCTTCATAGTAGGCAATCGCAGTTGTATAATCTCCATCGAACGCGTAAATTTGCGCTCGCATATTCTGCGCAGCTTGTCGCACATTTCCGTCAGCCGTAGTGTCGGCAAGATCTTCGAAGAAAGTTGACATATCTGTTTGTTGCTGATCATCAGAAATCTGACATTCAAAAAGTCGCGCTATGCTTCCAACCCGAATGTGTGTGTCAGTTGCATCTTCGACAACTCCTTGAAAATTGACAACTGCATCTGTAATACGACCCTCTCTTAGATCTTCAATACCTTCATGAAATGCAAAAAAATGTCCTGGTAAATCTACAGGTCCGGGATCGTCATAATCAACATCGGTTTCCCATAGGTAACCTTCACCTGGTGGATGCCATTCACGAGTAAGAGGATCATTATCAATCAGAAATAAATCATTGTGAGCATTATAATGCTCTAGCCTGGTATTATAGAAATAGTTCAGGTTTGTGAAAATCATTCCATTTGCATAGGACAGACCATGTTCATGAAAATTAGCAGGTCCTGGGTCTTCATCACCCCAATAATTTTCAGAATAATTGTAAATAGTATTAGCACCTGGATCACGCTCGAAGTTGACTCGTATTGCGAAATTTGTTCCAGGATTTGGACGAACAGTATTATAGAAATCATACATATTTGGTATATTATTAGTGTTATAATAAAGTCCATATCCATAAACTGATCTTGACCTGAAGTGATTAAATCCTCTATTTCCGCCAATACCTCTAAGTATAGGACCGTATTGCCCTGAGACTTGTACACAATAACCTCTATGTTCGGAATACCCACGACATCCGTTTGTGTAGTTTCTCGAAATATTCGGCCAGGAACCATTAACTTCTATATTTCTGGAATAGCCTTGCATAAGATTTCTGTCAATCAATCCTCTACTTCCACTTGTCAATTGGATTCCATAAGACATTAATTGCGAATCCTCCAAATTGGTTATAAATACGCTTTCAATGATGTCCACATCTGAATTTACAGCTTGTACACCCATCCAAACATCATCAAAACTACACCCAGTAATTTTTGAATCATCACAATTACGCATATGAACACCTCTTGGCAATTGTTGATTATTCTCAAATCTCCATACAGGATCAACAGGTAAAAATTCGTCGTTTTTGAACCTACAGTCACGAATATCGACGGAAACTCCATGGGCATATATCGCGATTTCAGATGAATTAACAAAAGTATCTGCTAACACAGGATTGTTTAATGATTTATAGATTTGTAGAGCATGATCTTCATTGTTATCAAAACGGCAATATTGGACTTTTGAGTTGGCAGATGAATTACTTGTGAGTCTTATTTTGACACTGGCGTCTCCTTCGTTCACAAAAGTATTATTTGTGAATAATATCCTTGTATCGTTTTCATCGTTCGGATTGTTATCTCCCACGGCATCAAGTTCACCATTTACAACCAATACGTTATGATCCAATGCGGCAATTATTACATTTGGTTCGATTACTAAAGTACGACCAGTTGGAACATTCACATTACCTGTCATTACGACATTATGCTCCCAATGGTTATTGTTTAGGTTTATTTCACCACTGGCATTAAATACATCTATTTCTTTTATAATATTATCACTTAAATCATTTGGAAGATAATTTGTTGATACTGTAAGTCTTATGTCTGTATCACGAATGATTGACATATTCATCCCCCCACACAATTGAGAAGAACGCCAAGTCCAATCCTCGGCAGGTCCAACTCCCCCCCAATGTCCTCTACTTTCCCAAGTGAAATTTAAGCCCGGCAGATCAGCAAAAAAACCTAAAGGGGCGATGTTACAGTTTATATTATCGAGATAGTAGTATACTTCATCATCTGCTCCATAGATTACTAGATCTACTAATTGTTCTTCGAGATCAATTGGATCAAAGCATACAACTCCAGTATTAAGAAAAAAATTACTTTCCACAAAATGCTTTTCAATATCGAAGATGCAATCTTCAAGTATTGCATAAAACATGTTAGTCAAGAGATGCCTTTGGGTGTTGTTATAATAATTTGAAAATGTTGTTAAGAAGTTTCGAATTGGTATATGAATTTGATCATAATAAGTATCAGGCCCATATCCACCCCCAGTAACATATCCATTATCTTCAAAATCATTGAGGTTTGTAAATCTTCCTCCACGCTCTTCACTAAGGTCTTCGTAAAACTCACCACTTAAAGTCCAATCATCGGTTAAGTCCCAGAAAAATCCGCCAATATTTCCAGGAACTGTCCATGTTATTGGTTCATTATATAATTTCTCTAATTTATATTTTGCCGGAATTTCTCTATTCGCAAAGTAACTCGATATCTCCGCAAACCAGCAACCGAATCCAATTTGGAATACATCTGATTGGTGCAAAATTTCAGCCCACATTTGATCTGGAACTGATGTCCTATTAATTAGAACCTGATTTCTATAACTCCCTGAGACTACTAAAAAATGGGCAAAAAATCCATACACTCGACTCGCATTGTACCTGCAATTTTGCAATGGAGTGGCACTGCGGATACTGATTAACTGTTCATCTATAGGATCATCATCAAGATAATTATAAGTCGCCCAAGCCACAATTAACTTACGAGGTTCATCCTCATAAAAATTATAAAGAAAGTTAAATCCCTGAACCAATCCGTTCCAAGTATCAAAGAGTTTCGCATTTTCATTATCATGATCCCAATCGTTCCACCCATAGTCTAATACATTGTCATTTGCTAGATTAATAGTTTGCGATCCTAAAAAGATTCTCAGTGGAGGATGATCCTCACCATTGAGTAAATCAGTCAATATTATAAGATCATCATGATACTCAAATATTAGTCTTGCAGATACTTGAAATGTACTTAGTGGAAGATCTGCAATTTCATAACTAGCTGCACCATTTTCGTCTAAATAGATCTCTGCTTCATATGCTGCTCCTTCGGGTACATCTTCATAAATAAATAACCGAATCTTTGCTCCCCATAATCCCATATAATCAAGATCATGATTAAAACGTGGATTATTATTGTTATCATCATCATTATCATCATCATAACCCAGATATCTGATTGACATATTAATTCGAAGAGTTTCATCAAGTTCTTCTTCACCTTGATTTACTATCAGGGTATCACGGAACCTGACCGATAGATCCGCCGAAGTACAGACAGGCGGCATAACAAACGTCGTTTCAACAAACGTAGCATTAACAAATTGAAGTGGTGCAGTAATCGTAACTTCTCCACTATCTGCCCAAGATAATATATGCAGGTTTGGATCAGCGGATAATTCTCTGATTCCCACCAAACATAATGGTTTATTTTCTCCCAATAAGTCAGCTATTAATGAATACTCATCTACCAAAATGTCATTTTCAATTAATCTTGCTAAAAGCTTGCCCTGAAAATTTACAGGAGGTTGGATATTAATAAATCCCTCCGTCTGTGTTCCAGCGACCAAGTTTCCCAAGCTTGCCGTTTCTGTGACGGGTGATAATGAATCATTAATCAGGACTACCTCTACTACTACGTTAGTCGCAGCTAAAAGTGCACTGTCCTGATAGACACTGTCAGCATCAACTGTAAAATCTACCCTTATGGATTCCTGCCAGGCAATTGTGTCTGGATAATCAATTGTCATTTGACAAATTGGAGTGTAACCAAAGACAGGAAGGCAAAAAACAAAAATCAGCATTGTTGCTATGATTATGCTCAACCTGAAGTAAAATTTGCTCATGACTCTCTCCTTAATTCTTGTTGTTGATTTTAAGATTATTTTTCACGACGATCTAAGGTTAACGCTGTCTATATCTTTGTGTTTTATGAAATAAATAATCTCCCATTCATTTCACAAAATACGAATTTACTGTCTTTATCTCTTTGGGAGTTTCTATATATATAACATATAAGCCAGAACTCATATTCTCAGGAGTCCACAAAATCTGGTTATCACCGGCAGGGTATATGCCACTGACAACTGGATGTACTAATTGACCAATTGAATTGTAAATATTGAGATTCAAATATGTAGGTTGTTGCAATTGAACGATTATGTTAACTGATGAGTTGAAAGGATTCGGGTAAGAATAACCAGAGACTGATGGCATCGAAACATCCCTTTGTCTCGATCCACCGCCAACGTTCAGGAAATTCTCACCAATTACAACACCATGTCTTGTGGTAGCGATAGCAATTTTATCTACATCTCCTGCTGAAATATCAACAATATCATCGTAAAGGAAATTTTCAAAAATTGTCCAACCCTCGTCACCATAGACACGATAGTACATTCTTCCATTATTCAATCGTAAGAATAATAAATCATAATTATCACCTGTAGATTTGAGTTGGAGAACTGTTGTACTATCAAGTTGTAAGCCCTCACTATATGTTTCCCAGGAATCACCGCTATCATATGAGATAAAGATTTCTCGCCCACTTGTTAAGACAAGATTTTCCTCCTCACCATAGTGAAGCGCAATATCTCTGACTCGAACTATTTCATCCGGGATGTTAATAGTTTGCCAGTTATCGCCTGCATCACTGCTTATCAAGAGATCTGAACAGAATAAGTAATACTGATCTCTCTCTATCATGTCAGGCAGTAGCCACCATTTATTAAGGTCATCATTTACAGTTTCTCTTTCTCTAATAATTTCCCAGGTAGTACCTCCATCCTCACTTCTTATAACCCTGTAAATTGTATCATTATAATAAACAGCCATAATAAAATTCTGATTAAAAGGATTAGTAATTATATTTCGGCACACTGACCAATCCCATTCATAAGGTTCTTCAAATACCCTTTCCCAGTCGATTCCTCCGTTGTGTGTTCGCATTATATCTTCTCCAGCACCAACGAAATACAATGTATCAGGATGTAGAATAGGTTTTGCGATATAATAACTGTACAAAAAACTAAGTCTTTCCCATGAAATACCTCCGTTTTCAGATATGTATAACCCTGTCCAACCACCGGCATACAAAAGATTGGGATCATTACTGGAAATGACAAGACTTTGCAGTTTAGACGCGACAAAGTGTGAATTAAAAGATGTTAAAGATTCTCCAGAATTGTCAGTATGATAGACACCATAGTAGCCTGCGAAGTAATATTCTCCTTCTTGGGCTGTGGAAAAAATATCCTTAATAGTAATAGAGGCGTTTCCTTCTTCTCTGACATCTCCATTTATGGATATTACAGACCAAGAATCACCATTGTCTTCACTTAATACAATATCGCCTAAATATTCAAGTGAACGAATCAGTACTGATCCATTGTGACCAACACATAAAAGACTTTCCCTCGCTGAAGATTTTGGGAACACAAATTTGATAAATGACCAGGTAGAACCCTGATCTTCCGACAAAATCAATATATTGCTATCCATGAATCTTCCATCCAGATCGTAAATTATTGCCCATATTCTTGAAGTATCACTTGGATCAACAGCAAGTTGCCATAACCTTGCATTCTCGTTAATAGGAAAGTCACCGATTTGTTCCCATGTATTTCCACCATTGACACTGAAGGTATTGCCAATAAAAATATGGTTCGGATTGCCTGGAATAGCAGTAACCGGTCCTCCGGGAAGATCGGGATCGATTCGCCAGGTGTTACCACCATCTTCACTTATATACAAATACCAAAATTCATGTGTCCATCCATAAATAAAATCAGGATCATCTTCTTTAATAAAAATATCTAAAAATCTAAAATCTATATCCTCAGATGCATTCCAGGATTCTCCCTCATCTTCGCTGATCCAAAATACTTCATCCAAGCCAGCAGTAACTGCCCATAATTTTCCTTCTGCTTCAGGATGTGTTCTGATAAATCTAACCGGGTAATATTCAGTTAATGAATAATAAATTATTGGAAGACCTTCACTTATACTTTCCCATTCTTCAATATCTGGATCAAATCTCCATATTCCGCTTTCTTCGGTTCCAATAAACAGGATGTCTTCATCCCAGGCTGCCGCTTCAATTGTAGTGACATTACCACCCTCGGGGCCATTATTCGTCCATGTTTGAGAAAAGGAGATACTGAAGAATATTTGAAGGATTATAATAATAAATAATGACTTCAATAGTTTAGAATCAAAGAATCTATTAGAGAAAGCTACATCAAGTTGTAAGCCACAATACATTAGAACTCCAAATCTGTAAAATGATTTATTTTTAAGTCTAACATAAGCAAACTTGACAGAATATTCCGGATTAAAATCCGAGTACTCACAAGAAACACTCTACTTTTGAACAAATTAATTGGTTGAATTAATAGACGTAAAAAAGAGGTAACAAGAGATATGTTTGAGGTTATCCTTTGTGATGTGAATTCACTTCGCTGACGTATAATACCAGCGAAAAGTAAATCTAACCATAATTGCATCTTATCATACAGATTAATCATTTCGACTCCAGTCGAAGGAGACAATCTTAACACAGAGCATACATATAGCTCGCTACTAATTACATGGGGGATGCGGTTAGTTGACAAGAATTGTTGCTATATACTCTAAGCATTATATTATTACATGTCAAGACCTTTTGGCTAAAAAATAAAATAAATCCATATTAGCCGTTCCTGACTCTTTGGATTTGGGAAAATCGTGATTCTAACCACTTAATTTGACTAACTATTGGGGATATTCAGGGTTTGCCTCTAAGAGAGCCGGAGAGCCTGAGAACCAAAAAGCCGTCTCTGGTTTTAGTGGTAAAAAGAATTGTGGATCAACTGATCAAGCAGGATTATGACATGATCGGGGAGTGTTTCACTCATTTTCCTAAATATTGTGGGGGGCCTGATATTCCGTAATCGTTGGCAAGGATTTTTGCCGGGATATAGTCCGGGTCGATTTTCAGCGCCCAGCGGATATAATCTATTCCCTCAGCGGTAAAACGTTTTTTCAGCATCCATGAACCGCGTGAGGCGAACATCATGGGATACATTGCCACCAGATGCTGCTTGAGTGAAGGATCGCCGGGTGAAAATTCGATTGGCTCCATATCAAGACCTGTAAAATGGAAAGGGTATGGATCCCTGTCATCAAGAAGCCGGACAAATAATCCTTCAGCCACCTGGCTGAATTCCTTCGCCGGAAATCTGACTCCCGGTGCAATCAGTACCCCGGAACGTTTTACTTCAGCTCGAACAAGTCCTGTCAGGAAATCGGAGGTTGTTTTTTCCATGACGAAATTACCGGGTTCAGACTGGTCTGCCACCTTACGCAATGCATCAAATTCACCGCGAACGATATCCAATCGTGAACCCATTCTCTTTTCGAGTCTATCAAGATAACCCGGTTCATTCAAATGAATCGGGTTGAATACCGCCAGGTCCTGCCTCATATTTTTTGCTATTCTTAGGTAGGCGTATGGAGCGTTTATAAGCTCGTCGTCAACAGATAATACCAGCGAATTCAGGCGAACGGTTCTGATGGCGTTGCTTACATGGGTTTCCCATATAGTCTCATCATTCCTGTTTAAGAGGCTGCCGTGACCCCACCATATAAACGGTATCAGGAGCCAGAGGGCAAATGCATACCCACCGGCTAAACGGTTAAGAATGTCAGCTATGCCTGTTACAGCCAGGATTGCGATTACTGTTGATAGAGCCAGGGCTGCGAACTGGTAAAAATCCGTTCCGGAAAAGCCGCCTGCAATAATTCCGAATGCTAATAATACAAAAAGAATCCTGAATTTCGGGTACTGTATCAGCAGTTTTACCAATCCCCACAAAGCAAAGGGGAGGGCTGCGGGTGTAAGCGCCCAAAGCCCCGACCATCCAACAAACTTCAAGTCTGCTAGTTCGCTTATTCCGGGTGGAGCAACGAAAAGACCGTAAACAAGGAAAAACGGTTTTGCTTTTAACAAAATGAACAGTGACAGGGGGATTGCAATACCGAGAATTAACATCAAAAAGGCGTGTCTCTCGATCTTATTCTTATTGAGAATGATAGTTCCAAGGAATAACGGCATAATTATAATTGCGGCGAGATGAACCGCCAATGACAACCCCATTGTCCATCCGGCTAAGAGAAAAAGCCGGTTACTCAATTTCTTTTCCGGAGAATCATAAGAATAGACTAATAGAACAAATGATAATATGGATAATGCAAGTGACCATGTGGCAGGATTGACCAGCAAAGCCGACGCCCATCCAAGACGGGTAACTCCCGCGAGAATACCACCCCAGGCTGCAACCATGGGAGCGCCCCAGATCTTCCATCGGCGAAAGAAGAATAACAGCCCAATGGAGATGATACCTGCTGCCAATGAATGCCCGATTGTGGTAAGATAATTCAGTCTAAGAGCAGCGTCTTTTACAGGTCCCAACGATCCGGTAAAACGAACCATCAAACGAAAAAGTGGAGCCAGGATTGCCGTATGTCCATTGCCCTCACCTATGGATTCCGCTGCCCATCCCGCAGCAGATCCGGCTCCAACACCTGGCGCAATTGTAATTCTGCATGCTGCCATTGTTATACCAAATGCAATGGAAAATACCAGCGCACCGATCCAGAATGATTCTCTTTGGCTGTTTTTTAACATAGGAGACAAAAGTACCTTGTTGGAATGAGATCGTCAATGTTCTTACGTTAATCATTTGGAGCACAGGATCATCCGGATTCGAGGATATTATGCCCGGCAATATGACTGTCTCTAGATAAAAGCTGATTATTTCATTAAGAATATAAATCGAACAGGTTCAGATTTTGCGAGACTTGATAAAAAGAAGAGAATCTGTATAATTTGGTGTCATTCCTGCGAAGGCAGGAATCCATAGTTTTAATAATATCAAACAGTTGCTGGATTCCTGCCTTCGCAGGAATGACATAGTGGATTGATCCAACTAAACAGTTACAAAAAAGAGATGCCGATGCGCCTGATGATGATAAAAAGAGTAGATTTTCCTGATGAAAAGAGTATTCCTGCAGCCACTGATAGTGATGGAAATATGCGCATTATAATTGAACCTTTAAAGAGTGCTTATGACAAAAGGCTTATCGACCGTGGAGATGAGTTTTCGCTTGATACCATTTTACAATCCCGAAATCCATGGGAAGCTACGAAATTTATCAAGAATAACCTCGATTCGGCTCCCTTACTGGAAGGTGAGGAGTGGGCTTATGATATCCCGCTGAAAAGGGGCGAAGTGTTCTGTATCGGAAGAAATTATGCTGAACATGCGCGTGAGCTGAATAATCCTATCCCTGCTGAACCTGTTCTGTTTATGAAGCCTCGATCATCATTGGTTGCATCAGGAGAAAATATTTGTTTGCCGAAGGACTCTGAACATGTAGAGCTGGAAGGTGAATTGGCTTTAATTGCAGGCAGCAGTCTATTTGGTGAAGTTGAACCTGGAAAAGCGCTTGAGGCTATTTTTGGAGTAACTCTCCTCAATGATGTTACTGACCGGGGCAAGCAGAAACAGTTGAAAAAGGAGGGAAAACCCTGGGTCAGGGCGAAGGGTTTAAAAACATTCGCCCCCTGCGGACCGGCAATACTTGTTGTGGATAATACAGACATTATTGATAAATTAACATTTACAACCAGTTTGAATGGTGAAACCTGCCAACAAGGCAAAGTAGAAGACTGGATATGGACGGCAGGTGAATTACTGGCATCGATCGCAGAGACAATAGGCATAAATCCGGGCGATATCATAGCAACCGGAACTCCTGCAGGAGTGAAGAAGATAAAGGCTGGAGACAAAATTACGATTGAATCGCCTATGATCGGGACCCTGGAAAATGATGTGGCAGGCAATTAAGAATTAATTTCTTAAATGCATACGGAAGAAACTTCATTCTCGGTTGAGTCTCTGCACGATGAAAATAACCTGAATATCAAATATCTCAAATGATTCAGCATATGAATGCAGGTTTTCTATAATATGGCTCCAATACACGCAGTTTTATCACTTAGTGCTTGATTGGAAGACAGAATCAACTTATTAGAGAGATAGCAATTATATCTCGATGAATTTAACAGGCAAACGATTTATTTCAGCAAATAAAGGTTGGGATATGGATGATCGATATGTGCTCGTAGTGGATGATGAAGAAATTATACGTCAAACTCTCTGCGAGATGATTGTTCTCTTTGGGAAAGATTGCGAATGCGCTGAAAATGGTGAGTCTGCGATTAAAATTGTCGGGGAAAACCCAAAAAAATACCAGGCTGTGTTTCTCGATTTATCCATGCCCGGATTAGATGGAACAGAAACATTGGCGAGACTACAGGATATCGTACCCGATCTGCCGGTATATATCGTAAGCGGTTACGGTGGGGATGAACTTGAAGAACAGCTCGCCTCAAAAGGTATTGCCGGAATACTGGCGAAACCCTTTGGAATAGAAGAACTTAAACAGATTATCGACGGCTTGGATTAGAACGGTAATTGTATCTAGCTGAGTATTATTTGTTTATCGGAAAATGTGAAACCTGGAATAGTACCTACCTCTTGAAAAATTTGTATTTCCCCTTTTTTCACGGCATACCACATTCTTTTCATTAACTTATGTGATCTTGTATTGTTTCATTTTATTCAGTAAACCATTTATTCAAAAATCTTCCCGGAGGAGGCATTAGAAGATATCGCTTTCTTGTCTTTTCATTGTTGAGTTTCAAATTTTGAAATTGAGCAGAGAGCAGGCAAATTTTTTTAATTACAGGAATACAATAGTGCCAGAAGGCAATGAATCCCTCAGAATAGAGATTCAAAGTAAACCGGCTTATGATATCGAAGAAGCTAAGAATCTACAGCTCAAGCTTGCCGGGGAAGTCGTTCAGTCCGGAAACCCCTTGCCAGACAGGATTTGCACCATCGCCGGAGTGGATGCCTCTATCAGCAGGGACAATAAAAGTATGATTGGCTCCGTTGTGTTGTTCAACTGGCCAAAATTTGAACTTTTATCAATAATGAATTGCACAGAGCCGGTATTTTTTCCTTACATTCCTGAGTATCTCTCTTTCAGGGAATTGCCGGTCATACTTTCTGCCCTGGATAAATTAACAGTTACACCAGATTTAATTATTGTCGATGGTCATGGTACTGCTCACCCAAGGCGTATAGGTATCGCAAGCCACCTGGGGGTTGTAACAGGATTGGTCACGATTGGCTGCGCGAAACGAAGGTTGACCGGAAGTTGTGAAGAAATTGGTACTGAAAAAGGTGAGTTTGCTCATTGTATCGACAGGGGAGACAGAATAGGTTCAGTTGTTCGTACGCGAAACAATGTTTCTCCTGTGTGGGTATCTGCCGGGCATCTCATTGATCAGGATGCAGCAGTACATTGGGTTTTACGAACCGTAACAAAATATCGCCTGCCTGAACCAATCAGAGCAGCGCATCAAGCAGCAAGCAGGTTTAGAAAAGCAAACTGAGGACTTATCTGGAATGTTCGAGGAAAAAGGGAACAAGAAATCGAAGGAAAAGGACAATCGTTCGAACTTATTGGTCGTGGACGATGATTCTGAAGTCAGGGGTTTGATGCGCCAAGTTCTTGAAGCTGAGGGAACTTATGACATCATTGAAGCTGAAGACGGCATAGATGCGCTGGAAAAACTCGAACAAAACACTTTTGACATGGTGATTTCCGACGTAAAAATGCCAAACATGGACGGTATTGAACTTCTGAAAGAAATCAGGAAAACCAGTCCTGATTTACCTGTCATCATTGCTACCGCCTATGGTGGAGATATGGGTCCCAAGGCATTGTCGCTCGGAGCTGATGACTTTCTATATCTTCCCTTCAGAATTGAAGAATTCAAGTTTCGTGTCGAACGGGTCCTGGGTTATTCAAAACTATTGAAAGTGCGTGAAACTCTTGAAAAAGAGAATAAAGAGTTATGGGGACGCGCCATAACGGATAAATTGACGGGACTATTTAATCGTCAGTATTTCGAGGAAATATTCAGTGGTGAATTTGAACGGTCAAAACGTTACCGGTCTCATCTTGGCTGCGTCATGCTTGATATTGACCTATTCAAGGAAGTCAACGATCAATATGGGCACCTGGTCGGTGACGTCGTTCTGAAAGAGCTTGGCGTAATTATTTCAGATACGCTGCGTCGTGCTGACCTGGCTGTTCGCTATGGCGGTGAAGAATTTGTGATTTTGTTGCCGGAGACGACTCGTGAAGGTATCGCCCTGGTTGCCGACAGGTTAAGAAACAAAGTAGAAGAGTTCAAATTCTGTTCCGAAAGCAAGTTGCAGGGGAAAAAGATGCGCCAGGTTACTATCTCGTTAGGAGCATCCTATTACCCGGATTCAAGATGGAAAACTGAAAAAGATTTCCTTCAAGCCGCAGATGAAAAATTATATCTCGCAAAGGAAAAAGGCAGAAACCGACTCGAATTAGCCTGGAATAATAATGAATCTTAAACCATTTCCAAGAGATTAAGAATCTGTAGAATCTGGAATGATTATCTTGACTTAAAAGAATATGAATTATAGATAAATGGAACTGAAACCACCAATAGATTGAACAATACTATTCAAGTAAACTTTTTAAGGTGTTGTTTTGAAATATCAGGTAGCATTGAAAAAGACAGATGAAGGATATGCTATATGGGTACCTGAATTACCCGGCTGCTGGTCGCAAGGTACTGATGAAAATGACGCTTTGGAAAATATAAAAGATGCTATTGAAGCGTATGTGCTGATAAAAACATCTTTCTCATGTCACTAACCAACTTAAATCCCCAGAAGCTTAAGAATTTAAAAAATGCTTTAGACCGTTTGCATGAAGCGTTGGATTATCCCGATGGAACTCCCCAACGCGAAGATGCAGCGATCTATCGTTTCGAAATTTCATGTGAATTAGCATGGAAATCACTTCGGAGATACCTGTCCGGTGAAAGCAAAGACAAAATATCCAGCCCGAGGAATGTTCTCAAAACTGCTTTTTCCTACCAACTGATAGATGATGAGGACACATGGTTGTCAATGCTCAATGACAGGAACCTCATGTCACACATTTACGACGAAGACTATGCTAAAAAATATTTAGTCAATTTCCACAATATGTCAAAGAGATAGAAAAATTGTATGATAATTTGAAACAATAGTTGTAATCAAAGTAATAGTATATACTGTTCCCTGATTCCAATTTGACTATATTGAGAATAAAGTTCATAGTTAAAACTCATTACACAATCTGTTGAGGTTTGATAGGAGGTATTAATGGCTATCTGGGTATATCAGTTTGAAAAACCCTCTAAGACACCAAGCACGAAAAAACGAGTTGAATATCTTGAATCATATATTGATCGCAAAGCTATCGAGACAACCATTTACGAATATTTTCAAGATAATCCTAGCGGCGAAGAGGTCACTTTAGCTTGTTTCAACAATATTGGAGAACAAAAATTACGCCAAATAGCGAAAGATATTGCTAAAGATCATTGCAACAAGAAATTCGATCAGATTAAACGTGATTTTGGGTTATTGGTCCCAATTGTGATGGGTGAGCTTTTTGGAGAAGATAAAGTTTTAACCTATCGCAAGAATAATGGAAAAGAATGCAACCCTATTTCGGTATCTTTGTCAAATTGGAAGGAGCTTAGGTGGATAGGTTCTTTTACTCCGCATAAAATTGATTAATGTGAAAAAAGATACTCGTGAAGAATAGAATTGGTAATGATCAAACAACCTATAAAAACACCGAGCAATTAATACGTGTGATTAGTGAAATCAGAGTAAGAGATGAGTGATAAGTCAGAAGAGACAAGTGATGCACAAGGGGGTTCAGGATGTTTGGGCGGTTTTATTGTTCTTATACTCATCATCTATTGTTTATTCTGGTATCGTGATTCCATCCCTTTTTTATCGTATAATGATGCAATTAGAATAGAAGTTAAGAATGAAGTAATGCCCTTTGGTGTACAAAATGACGTAATAAGAGTAGAAGCTGATGGCTACTTGGAAGGAACAATAAACAATACTGGGGACAAACACTGCACTTCTGTGTATTTCACGATTATTTTCACTGACAATGAAGGATTAGAAATAGAGACTAGACCGGTATTTGAAAAGGATATTAGAGCAAAAGCTAAAAGAGTATTCCGTGTTGCAATTCCCGCATTCTCTGTGAAATATGAATTCATTGGTATTGTTGTTCGGACTAAATGGCTGACATCCTCTGATTAAGGAGACAGCTGTGCTTGGGTTATTTTTTATAAAGGAGGGACGCTAAGCAAGGCTCTTTATCCTAAAAAAGCCCCACACTATGACAAGAAGAGCCTTTTCGTTTTGATTCCGTGAAGGACAATATTGTGAAACACGTCTATTCAAATTCTCAGCACTGAAACTTTACTGCTGGGTCAATACATCAGTTGCAGCTTGGTACAATATCCACCGGATGGGTGGCCCGACTGCTTGCTGTCGGGACTCAGATCAACTTCATATACAAAACAAACCCGGATATCAAAGCTATCCGGGGCACACGAAAACTAACATTAGTGTCGCATCTACTCAATCTCCACCAACGGCACTCCCGGATCGGCGTGTTGTCCTTCTGCGCAGTCGATTTTTGTTATGGTGCCGTCCTTCGGCGCGCGGAGTATATGTTCCATTTTCATCGCTTCAACGATAACTACCGGCTGGCCCTCTTCGACAGTATCACCTGTCTGAACTAATACCTTAATCACTTTCCCAGGCATCGGTGCGGTTACAGAGTTTTCGTTATCGGCGCTTTGACCCATTTCATCCTGTGCCCGGGCGTCTTCAAAAGAATATACCCTGCCATTTACCGCCGCCCAGATTTTACCATCATGTTCAGTTGCGACAATCCGGTATGAAGTACCGTTTACCTTCCATAATCCGGCGCCATGGGAAGTTCGCAATAATGGTCCCTCAAGCAAGTCGCCGTTCACTTGTGCCCGCATATTGCCGTCAATGAATTCAGCTTTTACATTTATTGTTTCATTGTTTTTTCGTAATTCTTTTGTTCTCATGAATTTGCTCCAATACGCCACGATCCAATGGTTTCCCAGGGTGATGGAAGCCGGTGTTTTGCATCTTCACCGACTGCCCCGAATACTTTTTCCGGTAATGCCGTTGCTGCGGCTAACGCTATTTTTAATTCTGTTTCATCTTCTCCGGTCCACTCAGAGAAGTTCCTCTCGATAAAATCAGTCCGAGTATCTCCATCAATGAAAGATTTCGATTTTAATACATCTCGCAGGAAAGGTGCTGTTGTGGGAACACCAAGAATAACAGTATGCTCCAGGGCATCGACCAGTCTTTTACGTGACATCTCCCGGTCTGAACCCCAGGCTATTATTTTAGACATAATAGGATCATAGTATATAGGTACTTCCACACCTTGCACAACCCCTGATTCAACTCTGATACCCGGACCACGCGGCTCTTCCAGGTGAAGAAGAGGTCCGGCTGCAGGAAGGAATCCCGATGCGGGATCTTCTGCATATATACGAACTTCGATCGCATGACCACGCTGGGTTAACTCACTCTGTTTCCACTGCAATGGTTCCCCGGCAGCGATACGGAACTGCTCGACAACCAGGTCAACCCCAACAACTTCTTCAGTAACAGGATGTTCTACCTGGATTCTTGTGTTCACTTCGAGGAAAAAAAAGTTGCCGTTTTTATCCAGCAGGAATTCGACTGTACCGGCATTTACATAATTTGCAGTTTTCGCTATTAGTATCGCCGCATCACCCATCTCTTTACGAAGTTCAGGGGTTACAGCAACCGATGGCGTTTCCTCGACAACTTTCTGATGCCTGCGTTGAATAGAGCATTCACGCTCGAAAAGATGGATAACATTGCCATGTGAATCGGCGAATATTTGAAATTCTATATGCCTCGGCTCTTCAACCCATTTCTCAAGAAAAACCCGTGAATCACCAAATGCCCCTTTTGCTTCACGCATGGCTCCTTCGACCGCTTCTTCGAGCTGTAAAGGTTCATTGACCACACGCATACCTTTTCCACCACCACCTGCGGCAGCCTTAATCAACAGGGGATAGGTAATTCGGTCAGCTTCTTTCAGCAATGTCTTGATATCAGCATCATCAGAAGAAAATCCGGGAGTAACAGGTATTCCTGCGTTCTCCATGGCAATCCTGCTGCGAACTTTATCGCCGAGAAGGTCTATCGCTTCCGGCGGCGGACCTATCCAGACAAGCCCGGCTTCAATGACCGCACTGGCAAACTCAGCCCTCTCCGCGAGAAAACCGTAACCCGGATGCACAGCTTCGCAGCCGGTACTTTTCGCTGCATCTATCAGCTTATCCATCAACAGGTAGCTCTCTGCTGCTTCCGGAGGTCCAAGCAGAACCGCATCATCAGCAAGCCTGACATGCAGTGCAGAAGCGTCCGCCTCGCTGTAAACTGCCACGGGGCTTATACCAATAGACCGGCAGGCTCGAATAATCCGTACCGCAATTTCGCCGCGATTGGCAATTAGAACTCTTTTAAACATTATCCCCTCCTGAATCGATAGGATTTACATGATTTACAGGATTAAATTGTGCCTGTATTGTTCACTATGTAAACTCTTGATAATTAGTCATTCTGAACGAAGTAAAGAATCTCGGTTTTCAACTTTGTAGATTGCGAATTCAACACATGAGATTCTTCACTTCGTTCAGAATGACAGCAAACTACACACTTACATTATTCTTCTAAGCAAAAACAACTTCTTTTAATACTATTATAACCGCTACCACCACCATCATTAACCCTTCACCGGCTATCAGGCCTGATGCCAGGGAGAAACCGTAACGGTCTGCCCTGTCTTTATTTCTTTTTTCATAAGATGCAAACAGTATTGCGCCTAACCACATGGCTATGGAATATACCGCCGGAACCATAAATGCAATTCCAAATGCTACGGAGCTTGGAAGGTATTTCCCAACCTTTGGAGAAGCTTTCGCGAGTAGAGGCAGAATCACACCCAGAACAGCTCCAACCGCCGCTCCCCACAACGCTCCGGCAGGAAGGGCGTCGAACCCTACAGCGAGAACAGTTGCCATTTTATGCCAGGCGTGAACCGCTGGACCCGGGAATTCAGGACCCGGTATCTCGTAAGCTTTGGTCAGCACACGGAAAGTCAACGTCGCGGCAAAGACTCCTACAACAACACCGATTAATTGTGTTATCACCTGCCGTCTGATTGAAACCTTAAGGATATAACCTGCCTTCAGGTCATGCATCAAGTCACCTGCCTGGCTTGCACCAGCCGCTGTGATTCCCGCCGCCATCAGGTTGGTCTGTATCATACCCGGCGCCAATGCGCCGTAAACTACCTGTGTAATCTTACCCATTCCACCGACAGGATTAATATCAGTTTCACCTGTTGCCCGAACCGCAATCGCAGCGATCAAGAGTGAGAGTATCACTGCCAGGATACCCATCCAGATTGGAATTCCGAAGTAGGTATAGGCAAGGAATGAAGTTAAGAAAGTCGCCAGCGCCATCCCTACAACCCAGTATTTCATCGGATATGGGTCGGGAGCATCTTCCTCTTCACCATCTGATTTGCTTCCTTTGGCGGCGCTTTTCAACGATGTAAATGTATTTACAATAGAACGCCATTGCATTCCCAGGCTGACAAAACTTGCGGTGATCATCAGCGACACACCAGTCCAAAGCACCCAGACGAATCCGGCACGGTACATACTGGAAGTATCGGGCGGATTGGTAATAACAGGAACAGGTTGGGCATCTTCACCGGGATGCATTCCTGCCTGCCTCAAAAGTTCTGGTGGAGCTTCGAAGAAACGCAGAATATCAACAGTATTAACACCTTCACGATGACTGGCAAGTAAATCAGCCCGGCGGATAGCCTCAGTGTTTTCACGAGCTGATGCAGCCTTGGCTCTTTTCAATGCCCAGTCGCTCTTTGATTCAGCTTCCTGCACACTTACCAGCGCACTTGTGACAGCTCCCATATTAGGTTTTACTTCGACAGTTCCATTATGGAGAAGGATAGGTGTAATTATCCCCCATGCAATGATAGAGCCGGCGAACAGGCTCCATCCGACTTTTTTACCTATAAGGATTCCCGAGCCAAGCATCATAGCAGAAAAGTTCACGCCAAGGTACAATGCAGGCACGCTTGCACCCAAAATAACTATACCGAATATACCGAAATCATCAAAAGAGAGATTCTCGAATCTTCTGAGCCCTATCAGTTGGAAATCAAATAAATCCTCAACCTCGAACAGAATTTTCAGGAATGCGGCGAAAATTGCTGACCAGAGTAAAACTTTCGTTTTTTTCATAGCCTCAACGCCCGAGGCAAACATAGCCTTGATTGTTTCAGCAGCAGCGGTTCCGGTGGGGTAGCGAAGCTTATCGACAACAATCATTTGCTTGCGCAGGGGGACTGCAAAATGCACACCGAGGAAGGCTATGGAAATCGCCCAGATCATCAGCGCGCCGATACTAAGAGGTCCCTGTCCGTTCTCCAGCCTTATCATTTCAAGCGCGGGAATAGCAGCGGTAAAACCACCCGCAGATGCCATTGTCCCGGCTGATGATCCGGCTGTAGCAGAGATCAGGTTCTCCCCGGCGGTGTAAGGATTCTTCAGGTTACGAATCCCAGAAAATATGGCAAAGCTGATTACTGCAGCAGTAATTGAAGCGCCAAAAGTCCAGCCAATCTTCAGGCCAATACAGACATTGGAGGCGGCGATAAGGCATCCGACAAAAAGCCCCGATATAACAGCACGAAAGGTAAGCTCTGATACTGATTTCATTGAATCTCCGCTCTTGAGTAAAGCGTTAAAGATAACCATTCAGCGCCAATTCTGCAAAAGCTGAATATGAATCTTCTCCTGAACCTGAAAGTTACAGGGAAAAACGTGACAAACAGGAGTGTTTATTTACGCGGAAAACACACGTTTATTTCATCATATAATATTTCTTGAACATAATGCATCATGTTCGCAATAATTATTATCTATAGATTAAGATGACCCATGATTTTATGATTACTTAAGCTGCATTACTTTCGAGAACTCTTATAGACCAAATTCCCCGAAGGGGAATGATATGAATAGCCACAGGTGAAACCTGTGGGACTAAGTCTGAAATAATAACAACTCTGAAGGAGTTGAACTATATTGATTTTCAAGGACTGCATGTTGGATAAATAGTATTGTCGAACCCCTTCAGGGTTCCTTCAATTTGATTACAATGTCCCATGGGTTCCACCCATGGCTATTCACATTTATCTCCTTCGGAGATATTTATTGGAGTTCTTGAATATATTGTATAA
>JAVCCM010000097.1 GCA_030765455.1 Candidatus Electryonea clarkiae
AATCGAGGTAAACATTGGCTATCAAGGGACTGATTACGCCACCTTGAGGACTTCCTGTCTCGCTCGACTGCCATCCTTCATCCGTCATCACACCGCTCTTGAGGAACAGAAGCAACAGATTCAGTATGCTGCCTATGGCTGCCTTCAGACAATGCCGTTGCCAGCAACGCCCTTGCCAATCGGAGTTACTTCCCCCAAATCGGGGTGTATTAATAAAAAGGTGTCCACACCATGCTGGGCACACGAAAAAACCCGATGAATGTATCCACCGGGTTTGAAATCTACAAGCACATTAATATTCTATGGAGTTACAGTGACCGGCATTCCCATCATGGGCCATATAAAACGCACAAAAACCGCCAGGACCAGAAGCAGGACAACACTCGCCGGTATTCCTTTTAGGAAAAATTCACCTGCTGTAAATTGTTTACTTTCATACGCTATTGCGTTCGGCGCAGCTCCTACTAACAGAAGGAACGGCATTCCCGCGACCACAAGCGAAGAGAAGAGAATAACTTCCGGCGCCACTCCAAGATAGGGTGCCAACACAAGTGCAACAGGTAGTGAGATGGCTATTGCGGCAACGTTCATGATGAAATTAGTCATTATGAGTACGAAAAACGCTATCCCCATGACAAAGAGGAACCACCCGGCATTCTGAAGCATTACCAGCCATATTATAGCCAGCCAACTTGCCGCGCCGGTCTGCCATAAGCAAAAACCGATGCTCATCGCACCCCCGAACAACAATATGATATTCCAGGGAATTGCCTCAAGATCGTCAATGTCCAAAATCTTAAATACAAAGAACAGTATCGTGGTAACCAAAATTATCGCGCTTTTATCAATCGCCCCAAACATTGGCACGAATGATCGCAGGCTCATTACAATAATCGCTGACAAAACAATGATCACTGTTGTGATTTCAGTCCGGCTGATCGGACCCAGATGCTTATTCAGGATCGCTACCCTTTTTCTCAGTCCCGGTATTGTTTTCTGCTCAGGTTTGAAAACGATAACGATAAAGCCCCAGAGTATAAAAACCATGAGCCAACCAATAGGAAACATGTAGTAGCTTAACTCGAAGAAGGATATTTCTCGTCCAACAATATCCTTGAAAAAACCAATCGCTACCGCTCCCCTGGCAGCGCCGAGCAGGGTTACGATACTTCCTGCGCCGGCTACGAAAGCCATGCCTATGAACAACCCTTTACCGAATCTTGTCGGCTTAGAGCTACCTCCGTACAATTGATATATCGCCATAAGAAGCGGGTAAATCGCTGCAGCAACGGCAGTGTGCGCCATAATCAGTGTCAATGCAGCAGTCATAATGAAGCTGCCAAGATAAATCATGCTCGTTCGCTCACCGACCAGCATCAGCATTTTGTAGGCAAGGCGTTTAGTTAAGCCGGATTTGCTGAAAGACATGCCGATTACAACAGAACCGATAATAAACCAGACAGATGGGTCCATAAAGTCGCTGAAAGCGGTTCTTGCGGGACGGATAAGGAACAGAGCTTGAACTACACCAATGGTAATACTTGTAATACCAATTGGAACAACTTCAAATACCCACCAGGTAGCTGCCCAAAGAAACAAACCTAATGCGGCTTTTCCCTCTCGGGACAGCACAAAATGTTCACCATTAGGATCTACAGCATCGCGCCAGGGGGGGGCAAAATAGACCACAAAGAATAACCCGACACCTAATAACATAAAAAACAATCGCTTCCAATCCAAGCGTCGCCGCTTGCGAAGAAGATGAACGTCTTCAGGAATCGGTTGAATGCCACCCCTTACAGGACTATGCATGTGCTTTTCAGTATCTTGAGTTTCCAGACCTACACCATAAGTTTAGTTTTTGTCCAATATTTCACAAGGAAATTTTCAATATTATTGTTCGAGAGATCATAATATGATATTTACAGAACTACATGCGCTAGTTCGTGAAACACGTCGATACTTCTAACCACTCCAACGATGTTGTTGTCGCGAATTACCGGTAAAAGATTGATATCCCTGGTAATCATCAGGTATATCAGCTTTGCAAGATGATCATCGTATTCAACTATCGAAACTATTGGCTGCATTATCTCACTAACCGGAATGTTGGCTCTCTCTTCAATGGCACCAGCTATCTTTCCGGATGATAAATCTACCAGGTTTGGATCAGCTTCAAGATTAAACATTTGTTTACGGTGTTGAACCGCCATAGTGCGTAGAAAATCCGGCTCTAAACCCTTAAAAATATCATGATGCCTCACTACACCCATTAACTGGTATGTCTCATCGAATACCAGGATCGCACGCGGTAATGATTTTTTGCCTTTCATCTCTATCGTTGACATCTCCATTTCTGCGATGGCTTGACGAATTGTGAACCAGTAAGGCACATGCGGATATTTATCCAGGGGAATCATAATATCCCTTGCATGTTTAGTTGGCATTTACCACTCCTTTTAAAATATCTGTACTTACTGAAATATTCGTATGAATGTAAGATATTCTTTCGAAATTCCAAAGATTAATATTAAGGTTTTCTTAACCGTTTAGTATGCTGAATAATAATTGTCTTCATATTGATGATGCAATAAAATGTCCGATCAATCCATCATACCATTCTGAATACATTGTGATATCACTTTGTTATTGTTATATATGCAACTTGTAAAGACAATAATTTTGCATATTTACAGAAACCTATATTCATTATCTGAATTTCAATTTGTGAATATAAGCACAAACATTCATCATAGTCAATGAATTGCTCGTATACATCAAAACCGGAGTTTCAAGAATTTGATCTCCGTGTATTTTTATCAAAAAAAATGAATTAGTTAGCAGTCAAGATTTCATGCAATGCATTATTTTTCATTAGCAAGTGTATGCATGTTGCAAATCTATGCGAGAATACATATCCTGTTATACTTTGATATGCTTACTTAGTCAAGGATATTTGAAAGACAGGTATAAATATTGTGATTACATGAAGATTATACGACTTAAAACTCTTGGTTTCAGACTTTTCTTCTCAAGCGCACTGGTAATATTAATAACCGCTGCCGCTGTTGCCCTGTTTGGATATCGCAGTGCCCGAAAAGCGATCCTCGAAGGAACGGAACGTCATGTCCTTGGCATAGTCCTGGAGCGGAAAGCGCATTTGCAGACCTGGCTTCAACAACGTTTTGAGTTGATTGAATCATACAATCTGTTATTTAATCAATATGACAACTATCAAATAGAACAAGTAAATTCGGGCTCTTCGGGGATTTTAGGAATTGATTCTGACCTGTTCGATATTAATCACATAAACAAAAAAGATACATCTCCAAACGACCTGAAAGAATTACCCGAAGTAGAACGAGCATTCAACGGAAAATTGAGCGCAGGGAAAATACATGTCAATAAATCTGGAATTCCGGTTATTGATATTGCTGCGCCGGGAAATAATTCAGGAAAAGATATCGAAGATGTTTTTGTTTATCATGTAATTACATCCAAGACCATTGATATAATACTCACTGATACCACGTCACTTGGTTACAGCGGCGAAGTTTACCTTGTAGGCTCAGACACCACGATGCTGACACCATCAAGGTTTCATCATCACCCTCAACCTTTGACACATAAGATGCCTATTCCACCGGTGCTGGCAGCTTTGACACATCAAACCGGTACAATGACTTATGAGGGTTTTCTTGGTGGTGAGGTGATCGGAGCATATAGTTTTATTCCTGAATTTGATTGTGCAATAATTGCTGAGATAGATATTCGTGAAGCTTTCGAGCCGCTTAGAAGGATAATGCTCAATACGATAATTACAGCAGTGATAGCTTTGGCTCTTATGCTGGCGACCGCCCTGGCTCTCGCGCGAACCTGGACTCGTCCGCTGGAAAGACTCGCGTTAGCCAGCAGGAACATTGCTGAAGGAAATTATTCTGTAAAAGTACGGGAAGAAAACAGGCAAGATGAGATAGGTACGCTGGCAGTTGCTTTTAATCGAATGGTGAAAGGATTGGTCAGTTCTCAAAATGAATTGGAAAGATCACATCAACAACTTGTCCAGTCGGAAAAACTGGCTGCAATCGGGGAACTTGTTGCCAGCGTGGTGCATGAAATGCGTAATCCGCTTTCTGCTATCAAAATGAACTTAAGACTGCTTGAACGCAAGATCTGTGATGATCCACTGAACGCCGAACATCTGCAGCTTGCATCCGGTGAAGTAAACAGGCTTGAATCCATGCTAAGTGATTTACTTGATTACAGCAAACCTCTTTCACTGGTGATTACAGAAGTAAATCTTTACAATCTTACAAAACAATCGTTTGAATTATTGAACGAAAAAGCAAATGCGAAGAATATCCGCCTTGTTCTTGACGAGTATGATGAATCAATAGTTATGCCGGGTGATGAAGAGCAGTTATTAAGAGCATTGATAAATTTGATCTCCAATGCAATCGAAGCCTCTGAACAAGGGGAGGATGTAAAAACTGGGTTGTATAAAACTGACAATGAACAAATTGTAATTAACGTTATCGACAATGGTTGTGGGATGAATGCTAATGCTTTGGAAAGGATGTACGAAACATTCTACACAACTCGAGAAGAAGGAACCGGTCTTGGAATGAATATCGTGAAGAAAATTGTTGAGGCTCATGATGGATCTATTGATGTTATGAGTACAGAAGGCAGCGGGACAACCGTGCGTCTAAACTTTCCATCTGGAGAATAAAATGGCTACGATCCTGGTCATAGATGATGACAAAGCCTTCCGCCGTACACTCGAGCTGACCTTCACCGATCAGGGACACCGGGTTATAACAGCAAAGAATGCCGGTGAAGGAACTGATAGCTGGAAATCCGTAAAACCGGATATAATCCTGTTGGATCTAATGCTTCCTGACGGCAATGGGATCGATATGCTCAAAAATGCCTCAGCAGAGGGACTTCATGGAGCTGTCATCATGATTACAGGTCATCAGGATCTTGACCTGGCTATCGAAGCAATGCGGAACGGGGCACACGATTACATTCATAAACCATTGAATATAGACGAACTCGAAATAGCGGTTGATCACGCAATAGAACATATCAATGAAAGAAAAAAGTTAGCGCTTGTAGCGGACCTTGCCAGTAATCGTTCGGGAGAGAAACTTGTCGGTAACAGCCGGGCGATGATAGAGATTCATAAGAAAATCGGTCTTGCAAGCCGTGGGAATGCAAACGTTCTGATCACCGGTGAATCGGGAACGGGAAAGGAGCTTGTTGCGAGGGCAATACACCGCTATACTTCTCCAGGCGAACCGTTCATCCCGGTTAACTGTAGCGCATTAGTACCAACATTACTCGAAAGTGAGTTGTTTGGACATGAAAAAGGCGCTTTTACCGGAGCGGACAAAAGCAAACCGGGACGTTTTGAATTAGCAGGCAAAGGTACTCTTTTCCTTGATGAAATAGGTGATCTTGACCTGGCACTTCAAGTAAAACTCCTGCGTGTCATGCAGGAAAGGAATTTTGAGCGAGTCGGGGGCATGAAACAGATCAACTTCGACGCGAGAATAATATCGGCTACTCACCGAAATCTTGAGGTGATGATCCATGATAGGCAATTTCGTGATGATCTCTATTACAGGTTAAAGGTAGTTGAAATCGACATTCCTCCCCTCAGAACCAGGATCGAGGATATTGAAGCGCTGACTGAACATCTCCTCATCCGAATCAATCGGAATTTGCGTAGAAGTGTATCCCAGGTCCCTGAAGATATTATTGAAAAATTGAAGAAATACAATTGGCCCGGAAACGTTCGTGAATTAGAGAACCGTTTGACCGCCGGAGTGATGTCGTCACCCGGTGATACTTTACAGATCGAATTGCCCCAAAAGATAAGAACTGAACCTCAGATAGATCAAAATACGGGATTAGAAGTCTCATGGCACCGTAGCCTTGCCGAGATTGAGAAGGAACATATTGAGATAGTTCTACGGAAATGCTCAAACAGATTGGGCAAAGCTTGTTCCGTTCTTGGCATATCACGACCAACCCTGCGTCGTAAGATGGAAGAATACGGATTGAAGAAAAATTGAACGTTTTGTTCAATTATTAATTGTTCATTTGTTGCTATCCGGACTTCCTGTAATCACACTTACATAACAACCACATCGTAGCACATAGTTAATACACACCTTATGACATTTCCTGATGTTGGCATATTGATTGCCATCTTGTGCATAGTGATCAGTTCATATTCATTGTGTTTTTTGGAGTGCTGAAGCCATGCTTCAGCTTTCATCCTGCAAAGCCACGCTTTGCAATTACGAAAGTGTGACTTTCGTATTAAAGGCGCAAGCTTGGCTTGCGCACTCCATATTATATCCATCATCGCATATGAACTTATCCACTGTATAATGGCTTCGAAACATCAAGCGGGTGAATTTTTCAGGATTAAAAATGACTGGAACAATCAGAACAAAAATAGCAATCAAAATTCAAGTGTTGGTTGCCTTGTTTGTATTTGCGAATTTCACATTTGCGCAGGTTTTAACACTTGAACCGGCACTGCACGATCACATTCAGGAGGCGTTGCAGAACAACCCCGACCTCGAGAGCTGGGCTGCGAGAATAGAGGCAGCGGAAGAGAAAATCTCACAAGCCGGGGCTTGGTCTGACCCAACAATTTCCGCCGGTCTGATGAACCTCCCGGTCAATAGTTTCGATTTTAACCAGGAAGCGATGACCGGTGCATGGCTGACCTTGTCGCAATCAATACCACTCAATCGGCGTTTGAATATTCAGAGTAACATTGCATCGCTGAAAGTGAACGGAATTCAATCAGTTTATCAGAACCGCAAATTAAACATATCAAAGCAAATCGCTTCGACCTGGTATGATTGGGTGTATCTGAATGAATCGGTATCCATCATAGATACAACTATAAGGCTGTTTGATCAGATTCTTGATATATCAAAAACGAGGTATGAAACCGGCAAAGGTTTACAGCAGGATTATCTTCGAGTTATGACAGAACGGTCTCGAATGAGTGACCGCAGGGCAGGTTTAATACAAATGAGACTCACCACCGGACGCAGATTTTCTACGTATCTAGGGCGCGATCCTGATAATGTGCCTGATACTCCACAAGCAATCCCGATGGATTTCAAATCATTGGATGGTATTGATTTAACTAATAATCTGCTCTCAAATAATCCGGGCCTCAGGGCATCGAAAACAGATGTCGCCGTAGCGGAAGAACAGGTTGAATTGAAGAAACGCCTATGGTATCCCAATCTGAAATTAAGCGCCGGATACGGTTATCGCCAGGATGCTGATAACGGAATGAACAGACCCGACTTTTTTACCCTGACAGCGGGTTTATCAATCCCTATTTATGCATCATCAAAACAAAGTGCCGCTGTGGAAGAGGCGCGGGCTGTGATTCGTCAGTCGGAAGCTTTGGATCGTAATTTGAAATTGCAATTAAACTACGAACTGCAAGCATTGATTGATCAAGACAACAGGCTTGCAGAACAGCTAAGAATTTACCGTAATGAGATTATTCCACGAGCTAATCAGACCTTAGCTGCATCGACTTCTACCTATTCAGTAGGAAAGACTGATATCGAAGCGCTGTTGATGGCTGAGACAGCATTATTCAGCTCACGGTTGGAATTACTTGCCAGGATCAGGGACAGGCTAAAAGTACGTGCTGGAATCGCCGCATTGGTGGGAAGCGCTGAACTTGTGCAATTGCAGAATTAATATATACTGATGATTTTTCTCGAGCAATTTTATAAAGTCGCAAAGGTACGAAAAAAACAACTGGTTTAAGAAGGTGATAAGATGTTGAATAAAAGAGCGATACGCTTTTCCATTTTCGGTGCAATAATACTCCTGGTTATCATAGCAGGAACAAGTTTTATTGTTAGAAACTCGGATGCAGCAGACAAAACTCAAAATTATGATGACCTGCATGTTGGCTCAATGCATCCCTGGATTGCCGGTGAAGGAGCAGGTGAATGCAATATCTGTGGAATGGCGCTGAGTAAGGTAGATGGTCATCAAGATGGTACTCCCTTGCCACCTGTCGATAATCTTTATGTCAGCCCTTCAAATCCGATGTATGTGCATGAAGGGCCCGGTAATGATCCCAAGACAGGTGATAAACTGATACCGATAAAAGAGTCGCCTTATTACCAGGAACCGGAAGATAAACATTCCCAGGATGTGTCTTCTTCGATGGATGAACATGATCACAGTAAGCATCAAACTTATGATAGCGGTTCTGCCGGATCGGCAACAGATGAAGCCTCAAAGTTATATACATGCGGAATGCATCCGGATGTGATCCAGGAAGAGCCGGGTACATGCCCGATCTGCGGAATGAACCTGACTCCTATAAAAAGTTCAGGTTCCTCGAGTGGTTCAGGTGAGAGAACAGTCGCCTACTGGGTCGCCCCGATGGATCCCGGCTATATATCCGATCAGCCAGGCAAATCGCCAATGGGTATGGACCTTGTACCGGTATATGAAAATGAATTGAACGAAGGCACAGTTCAGATTGATCCTGTTACCCTTCAAAGTATCGGTGTTCGCACGGAAAAGGCGCAGCGACAGAACCTTACGAGGACGATTCGATCCAATGGCATCATTCAGGTGGCAGAGGATACTGAATTCAAGCTGAATTCAAGGGTTTCAGGCTGGGTAGAGGAGTTTTTCGTTTCCCGTACCGGTGATTATGTGACCAAGGGTCAGCCCATGCTTGAAATCTACAGTCCGGAATTAGTTGCGGCGCAGGAGGAATTCCTGATTGCCTTAAATAGTATGCAGGATAATAGTGAAATTGACAAGGGAAAAAATAATTCCGATACCAATGTTCTATTATCAGCAGCTAAACGCAGACTCCAGTTGTGGGATATATCCGACGAACAAATTGATATTCTTGAACAAACCCGGAAAGTGAAAAGATCAATGATCCTGGTAAGTCCGGGGAATGGGATTGTTCTGCATAAGAACGTCGTCAACGGATCTGCAATAAAACCCGGAATGGATTTGTTCCGTATTGCAGACCTCTCAAAGGTATGGGTAATCGCGCAGATTTATGAATACGAGTTACCCTGGATAAAGTTGAAAGATTTGGTTGAAGTAAATTCACCTTTTGATCCTTCTGTAAGTGTAAAAGGAAGAATCGATTATATCTATCCCACACTTGACCCTCGCACTCGGACCGTAGATGTTCGAATTGTACTTTCAAATCCCGGAATTCGCTTCAAACCTGAAATGTATGTTGATGTTCATATCAATACGTCATCTCGGAACGGAGTAATTGCTATTCCGAAATCTTCGATAATCCGTAGCGGCGAAAGAGATATTGTTTTTATCCAGCGGGGACGCGGTCGATTTGAACCGATTGAAGTAAAGATTGGTTTGGAATCAGGCAGGTATTATGAGATCACTCGCGGAGTACACGAGGGTGACGAAGTTGTGACATCAGCGCAATTCCTTCTCGACAGCGAGTCCAAACTCCAGGAAGCAATCCAGCGCCGTATTGAACAGAGACGACAAATGAAGCAGGCTGGCAGTTAAAATGAATATTATTGAGCGCATAATAGACGGAAGCATTAAAAACCGGTTGCTGGTTATCCTTGTGACACTTGCAGTTGTCGGTGTGGGAGTTTACTCATTGCTCACTATTCCGGTTGACGCTATCCCCGATCTTTCGGATGTACAGGTTATTGTGATAGCTGACTATCCGGGTCAATCGCCCCAGGTCGTGGAAGACCAAGTCATTTATCCCCTCACTACAGCTTTACTTTCAGTTCCCTATGTAAAAGATGTTCGAGGTTACAGTTTCTTCAATTTCGGAATGGTTTACCTCCTGTTTGAAGATGGTACAGATCTTTACTGGGCAAGAAGCAGGGTATTGGAATATTTGAACCAGGCAGCACAACGAATGCCGGAAAGTGTCACACCCAGGCTGGGTCCCGATGCAACCGGGTTAGGTTGGATTTTCCAATACACACTTGAATCGGATAATCATTCCTTGGCAGAACTCCGTTCCATGCAGGATTGGTACATGCGTTATGAATTGCAGACCGTGCAGGGAGTGTCTGAAGTTGCCAGTGTCGGTGGATTTGTCAAACAATATCAAATTACGGTTGATCCCGACAAATTGGCTTCACTTGGCATCCCGCTCAAGAAAGTAAAAATGGCGGTAAAAGCTTCCAATAATGATGTTGGCGGTCGATTGATCGAGATGGCTGAAACGGAGTTCTTTGTACGCGGTTTAGGTTATTTGAAAGGCGAAAATGAAGAAGAAATCATTAATCAGATAGAAAATATTGCCCTTGGCGTAAATTCGAAGGGCTTCCCGATCCTGCTCAGACAAGTCGCACATGTTGCTGTCGGTCCGGAACTAAGGCGTGGAATTGTTGAGTGGAATGGTGAAGGTGAGGTTGTCGGTGGTATTGTCTTACTCCGGTTTGGCGACAATGCATTAGCAGTAATAGAGCGTGTCAAGGAAAAACTAAAAGATCTTGAAGCCGGTCTGCCTGAAGGTGTCAGGATTGTAACCGCCTATGACAGATCAGACCTTATCCATCGTGCGATTGACACACTTAAGGAAAAGTTGACAGAGGAAATGATAGTTGTAGCTTTGATAATAATTATTTTTCTCCTCCACTTCCGTAGCGCGCTGGTACCTATTCTCGCATTGCCTGCCGGTGTGTTGATATCGTTCATGATGATGAAAATAATGGGGATAAATGCGAATATCATGTCATTAGGCGGAATTGCTATCGCGGTCGGGGTGATGGTCGATGCATCCGTTGTGATGGTGGAAAATGCTCATAAACATCTTGAAAGAAACGTAGGGAATAAACCGCATAGCCAGATCATTTCAGAAGCGGCGCGCGAGGTAGGTCCCGCCCTGTTTTTCAGTCTCTTGATTATAACAGTCAGCTTTTTCCCGGTATTCAGCCTGCAAGCTCAAGAGGGCAGGCTATTCTCACCGCTTGCATACACCAAGACATTCGCAATGGGAGCATCAGCGATTCTCGCCATCACAATAGTCCCGGTTTTAATGGTGATTTTTGTTCGTGGCAAAATCATGCATGAAGACCGTAATCCATTATCACGTTTTTTCATCTGGCTCTATCGTCCGCTAATCAAGAGTGTACTGCGTCTGCCTGTCGTTGTAATACTTGCGAGTCTTCTTCTCATGGGCATTACCCTTCTACCTTACAGTAAACTTGGCAGTGAATTTATGCCTCCGCTGAACGAAGGTGATTTGCTTTACATGCCTACGACGCCACCCGGAATTTCGCCCGAGAAAGCGCGGGAATTATTACAACAAACGGACAGGATTATAGCCAGTTTTCCTGAAGTCGAGCATGTATTCGGAAAAATCGGACGTGCTGAAACCGCCACAGATCCGGCGCCCCTGTCGATGATCGAAACGACAATTATACTGAAAAAAGACAAGTCAGAATGGCGTGAAGGTGTTACGCTTGATTCCCTTATCAAAGATCTGGATGCTGCAATCCAGTTCCCCGGACTGACTAATGCCTGGACTATGCCGATAAAAACCCGGATTGATATGCTTTCGACAGGGATAAAAACTCCTGTAGGCATTAAAATTATGGGAGACGACCTGGAAAAGCTGGCAAAACTTGGTGAAGAAATAGAAGGTATTGTTGGTCCGGTTCCGGGCGTTACATCAGTCTATGCCGAACGCGCGGTGGGTGGAAAATATATTGATATAGATATTGACCGTGACCGAATAGCACGTTACGGATTGACAACCGGCGACGTCCAGGAAGTTATCATATCCGCTATGGGCGGAATGAATGTCACATGGACTGTTGAGGGGCAGGCGAGATACCCGGTGAACGTTCGGTATCCCAGGGAGCGACGTGACGATCTGTCAGACATCGCCCGAATAAGAGTTCCTGTTCCAGGTGGTGGACAGATTCCGCTTCAACATCTCGCCTCCATCAAAATTGTTGACGGACCTCCCATGATCAAAACTGAAAATGCGAGGAAAACCGTCTGGGTGTACGTGGATACTCGTGACAGTGATATTGGTGGATTTGTACATAAATTACAGGATGTTGTGAACAGTGAAATTGAGCTTCCTGCCGGTTATAGCATCGTCTGGTCCGGTCAGTTTGAATACATGGAAAGAGCCGGCAAACGGCTGAGGCTTATCATCCCATTAACCTTACTGATCATCTTTTTCCTTCTCTATGTGCATTTCGGGAATGTGACCGAATCGCTGATAGTTATGCTTAGCCTGCCTTTCGCAATGGTTGGCGGGATATGGTTGATGTTCATTCTCGGCTTCAACACTTCGGTAGCGGTTGCTGTTGGATACATTGCTCTTCTCGGATTAGCTGCGGAAACAGGTGTTGTGATGCTGGTGTATCTCGATGAATCCTTCAAACGTTTCACCAATGAAAACCGGATGCGGTATTATTCTGACCTGAGAGCATCCATCATGGAAGGAGCTGTAGATCGAGTGCGTCCAAAATTAATGACCGTCGCTACAACTTTGATCGGTCTGCTTCCGATAATGTTTGGAACTTCGACAGGATCGGAGGTGATGAAACACATCGCCGCGCCTATGGTCGGTGGATTGATATCTTCAACAATCCTGACATTATTGATTCTTCCGGCAATCTATTACCTGGTAAAAAGAAAAGAAGTAAAACCCGATCCACCCAAGGCTGAGGATCAACATGAGGTTACTGGAACTCCTGATCCGGCATAGGAATTGGAAACTATTGCTTCATACATGAGTTTAATAGTGTCCCTAACGTTGGATCAGGAGAGGTGCTGCTGTTACAACAAGCAGAATCCAAAATTGAAAGATTCATTCAATGATTGAACAAATCTTTCTTAAACAGATTATACAATCATATTTGTAGTTGCAAGTTATTTCTACACTTACAACTGGCATTCGAGTTGCAATATATAGATATAACATTTAATCATTAAAAACAAATTGGAGAATATGATGGTAAAATACATAAGAATCATAGCTGCTTTAGCAGCATTAGTTTTCGTTTTTGGAATTGCAAGCAATTCTTATGCTTGTGCCAATTGCAAAATGCACACTGCTCACGCGAAGCCAATGGAAAAACATAACGAAACTCATGGTGAAGTAGATGCTGACGGCAAAGCCAAAGACGCTACAATGAGTACGGTATTTTCTGCTGAGCATCTTTTTACCTGCCCAATGCACAAGGAAATTATCACCGATAATGCCGATGCAAAATGCTCATTATGCAATATGAAACTTTCAGAACTCAGCGCCGAAGATGTCAAATCTTTGCGTGATTCCCACCCCGTTGGGTGTCCGATGGATCCGGTAGTGGCTAATGGTAAAAGTGATACCGAGAAATGCTCGATGTGCAAAATGAAACTTATGGAAATCAAAAAAGATGAAATGAATGAAAACAAAGGGCATGACCATAAAGGAATGTAATATTTAATATTATGAATGCAGTATCCAATTAATACAGTAACTAATTCAATACAATTGATTCATCTAATAAAAAATAATTCAATAATTGGTTAAGTGCCCCCCTGCTTAACCAAGCAACGCCGGCATCTTTCATTAGAGTGCCGGCGTTTGTTTTTGATTAGAGAAAATTATAGCTCAATCTATAAATCACACAAAATTGTCAATATCCTGCTTGATCAAGCATCAAAGGAGTCTATTTCATCAGAATCACTTTCCTCATTTCGCGAATCGGTCCCGCTTCAAATTGCAGGAAATACATTCCACTCGCTAAATCAGATCCATCGAAGGTGATAGAATGATGACCTGCCTCGAAAGTATGATCGACAATATTCGCAACCTGCTGTCCCAACAAGTTATATACCCTGGCTTGAACAAGTACATTTCCCTTCAGCGAGAAGCTGATATTTACAAGCGGATTGAACGGATTGGGATACACTCCCTTGAATGCCCATTCGAGGGGTTGTTCTAATTCTTTCGGCTCAACAGCTTGTGTTGTGTCGGGAATAATCATTGTGACTTCAATATAATTGTTCTCCTCTTCGCAGGCGTTATTCTCAAAACCAACGAAGAAAGGATATTCACCTATGGGAAGATCAGCACCTCTGAATACTAAATCGATATCAGTTTCGGAGTCACCCTCAAGCTCACCATCGGGATTCGAGATTTCAAAGTATGATGTATTACCTTCGATTACCCACGATTGAATTGCATCCTGCGGACCGCCATCCTGCAAAGTCACAAAAGTCCAGATGAGCGGATGCCAGCTTCCGGATACATCAGCACCAATCGGGACATAGCCATCGTCAAAAGTTCTATACTGGAACATCAGTTCTGTTTCACCGGATTCAGGGTCCATTCTGATCATTCTTGAAAGAGTATCGGCTACTGCCCTGCCGATAAAATAGAGGTTAAACTCCGCATCATCATCAGGATACCAGCCAACACCACGCGGTGAAAAATCCTGCTCATATTCATATACAATTTCGCCTTCATAATTCAACGCATAGATGTTGGAATTCACTTCACCCGTCCAAAACAACTCATTATCCGGATCAAAAGTTAAAAAGCGGGTATCATTAACAGGTATTTCCCAGGAATCCACCAAATCTATCGAACCTTCGTTATTTCCAAGTGTCGGTCGCACCTCCATTTGATACATTTTATCATCATCAATTCCATACATGTATTCCCCGTCCCATGCCAAACCATAAATTCCCTGAGCGCTTCTTTCGTCTTCAGGGACAGGTTGATCAAAAGTTGCGATCAGCTCGGCGTCATAACGACTGTACTGATAGATTTTGTTAGCCCCGATGGGATCGAAATTATTGGAACCGGAGACATAAAAGAACCTGTCAACAAATACAACTCCCCTGTGTCTGGTCTCATTTGGATCAAGTTCATACGACGCGGCGAAATCCCAAGGTGAAAAGAGATCATCCAGCTCATTTGAATTCCTGTTCCTTAACAGATCAGGATTCTCTCTCGGATCCTGGAGAAATAAGGTAGCTGAGTATGTGAGAACACCATTGCCGTTATTGATCAAAGCAACTGGCACGGTGATTTCATCCACATCCTGGAGGTCTTGATCCAGAACTGAAGGATCAAGTTCTATTTCCGGATGTCTCAGGGCGATATCGACCTCTGCAGTTTCATCTTCAAAAATCTCAATGTCACCATGTGAAATGGGATTGTAACAATCGATATCGATATGAAACTCCCATGTCCCTATCGGGATTTCATCAAAACTATAAAAACCTTCAGCATCTGTAACGGCAGAATAGGTCGTATCCGGTGTATAAACCAGTATATCCTCCATCGGATCACCTGTAGCTAAATCCGAAACAGTACCCTCAAGAGTTCCAGTAATCAAGGCGACATTAGTAGAGAATAGAATTGCAAGTCCCTGGTCGAAATTATTGGATGAGACTGCGCCAGGCGCAGGTCTGTTGTAATAATAGTAGAGCAGACCATCGTCCTGCCTTCCGTTCTCTATACCTGTTGTCCAGTATGGAACGTCATATTGCATACTGTTTGTGGAGCGGCCAACATCATCAAATTGAAACAGTATATCGTTATCACCTGAAAAGGTTGGTCTAACTTGTTGGCTTAGGAAAACTATCTCGAACCTGTTATTCTGCCCCCCGGCAGTAACATTATACCACTCCACGATGAATCTTCCATTGGGTTGATCATAATACGTGAAGACTCCAGAATTGCCAGTTAAACGTAAATCATCCCAGTAAGCGGCAATCATGTAATAAGGTCCATCAGGCGCCGGGATAGTCCAGTTTCTTGAATGATACATATCCTCCTGGCTGCCCATTGCAACCCAGCCGTTTGTGCAGACCGTCAACTCATCAAATTCTTCACCGTAATACTGGATACTAAATGGAAGATCAATGACAATGGATTCATCCTGATTCTCAATGCCGTCACTGAGGTTAAGTTCATCTCCTTCAAAATCGTTGTTATTTGCATCAGGATTTATCTCAATCCAATCAAAAGTTGGGACAATATCGTTGTATCCTCTGTCAGTATTATCAAAGGCATAATAACCGTACCCATCAGGACCGCAGGGATCGGACGAGCGCTTACTACCAAGTTGTACAGTTATTCCAACAGTATCTACTTGTCCCGATTCTGTTGTCATAACTATACTCAAATGTGCGAAGTATCCCGGTATCATCGCTTCGTGAAGCAAAATCTCAAAGGTTCCCCGATCATCATCTCCAATATCCATTGCGTCGAAATCGGCTTCTGCTTCTGTAACCCTGACAAAAGGTTCATTACTGATCAATTCACCGGTTGCGTCATCAGCATCGCTACCGCCAACATTTGCGAGTTCTATTCTCAGATCAACCGTTTCCTCAGGTTCCATATCGCCATCAACATCAATATCCGTCATGGCGAATTGAGGAGCGGCTACAGTTACAGGATAGCTGTCCTCATAAGTATCATCATCCGTTTCAGCTTCCAGGTCGATATGTAGAATCCAGTCATTTTGTGACTCAGATGCAATTTCTATCAGGATCAAACCGTTTCCGGCTGTAGATTGCCCGGCATTTAGAGAAGCGATAGTTACACTCCCCTCAACACTTTCCACCCAGTCATCATCCGTTGATCCGGTGAACTCGATATTGGTCTCCTGTGCATTTCCGAAATTCTCTGCCTGGATTTGAAGCCCGACAGTTTCACCTGCTTCAGGAATACCGTTGCCATTTCCCTCCGTACCGTTGTTGCCGTTATCAACAATATTAATAGAAGAGAAACCCACTCGTGAATTTGGAGAAACAACTTCAACTTCAACCTGGTTTGGAGCAAAATTCTGTTTGCTGATGGTCAGTATAGCATCACCGGAATAACGAGCTTGAATGTCAAGAGATACATAACCCTCATTGTCTGTCACTCCCCGGACAATTATCTCTTCATCATCATCAACTTTGTAAAAAGTCACCCACGCGTTTTCAATCGGATTTTCGTCTTCGTCCTCAGCGATTATATCGTAATTATTCATACCGAGTTCGATTTGATCCTCTGCAGTAACTGTAATTTCCTCCGGAATAGCAGTCCAGGTCCACACAGTAGGATCACCCATCAAATTGAAATACTGCGCCCATATACGCCAGCCTCCATTGTTGACGGTTTCATAATTATTCCATCCATTATATGTAGATGTGAGCTTCATGTCTCCAATCGTTAGCATACGGAGATCAAGCATTGCCCAATATGCTCCAGCGGACAATACATGATTATAGTCAGGCCGGGTGCCGGCTGTTGCCGTCCCCATACCACAAATACCACCGGTAGGTGAATTAATAGAACCTGACAGCATATAGGCTTCACTGATTCCAAGACCATTTGACCAATTCCCCGTATAACATGTAACGTCAACCACTACTGGAGTCATAAAATCGTTGTCGAGGCCTGCGATTTCATTGACATCCAGACCGCTGGAGATATACCCACGAGCAGAGTATAGACTGACACCGTCATTGATTTTCTGAATCGCAAAATTATTGCCCGTGTCACCGCGTCGCCATGTAGTATCAACCTGTGTGTAACCAATATTCAGCATTGCATGACGGGCATAACGCAACATCAGCATTTTTGAATTGCCAGAATGGCCGTCCGAAACATTGACCATACCTCGAAGATACCAGTCAGTATTATTGAGGTTCGGATCACGCTCATAAGCGAGAACCTTGTTGATATATGCGCGAAGCTGGGTGTCGGTCTGGATGGAAATTCTTCCGATTCCAACATCAGCAAGCAGATCACCTCCTGCAAGCAGGGCATAAGATTCATCACCCTGATAATTCCCGGTTCCAGTACCCGGTTGAACAGAATATGTGCCTTGATCGTCACCGATTATCACCACATAATCAAATGGTGTTTCAGCATCTTCATAGCGGTTTATCAGTTCAGCCCGAATTGCTGTTCGATTCCATTGCACGTCATCATCAGTCAATAGCTCCAGTTCCCAACCTCTTTGCAGTTTCCATTCAAACCAAGGCTCCATCAGGTTCATTAACTGCTGACTGCTTCTCATTACTACCTGGACACCACCCCTGTAGAGTTTGTATTCATCCAGTTCCGATTCGTCCCAATCTAAAAAAAGTCGATAGAGAGGAAGCTTTGCTTCGCTGATAGCAACAGGCCAGTGATCGATTGTATTACGTTCATCAGTCCCCTCGAAATGTATGGCGACCTGGATGTTATTATAAACGCGCACTTCACGCAGTGCGGTGTTCACCTGAACAGGATTAATGGCTAAACTTCCAACCCTGAAATCGCCGAATATGGCAGGCTCCCCAGCCTGGGCAACAACAGCGGGATACCAGTCATCAGATGGATGAGGGTCCTTAACCAGGTTCAGTCCCTCATGATCACCGGTAGAAATTGCGTAATCCATGTCGGTATAGGTTTCATAATCGGCTTCGAGAACCTCTATCCTAATTCCACTGCGTGGTGGGATGCGAAACATCCTCGCGGCTATCGGTACTGACGGTTCACCTTCCACCTCCAACATCGCCCCGCCATATATTTCGGCAACTTCAACCGGATTCTCACCTGTACCCCCGGTGCTCCAGATAATCTCGTTGAAACCGAATGTCAGCGCCATCCCATCATCCGTCAAAGTCAGCTCCTGAACGTTAAGCGGCAAAAAATCATCAGCAACATTATTGTTGTTGACAGCACCGTAGCATGCAATTGAAATCATTAAAAACGCAAAACAAACCGGTAACACATGTCTCATCTTTTTCTCCGTGCAACAGTGAAATGAATTATGAAAATCAGAACTTGAACCAAGGTTTTCTCAATCTTATAATTTGCATCTGTTTTTTGTTTGAAGCAAGCTAATCTGGGAAAAAATGAAACCTGAAGGATTATTTTGACTATACTTTTTCAAAATTCTACCCTCCGATCTGGCTGGAATCAATACTCTGTGCTGATTCTCATAGGACTATCGGTTTATATTTCAGAAGTTTAAATTTCTAAATTGGTTAGCTGTTAACCTCTAATTCCTTTCCTAACATTTCCTTTTCTGTAAAAGATAGTTTTACTTTGGAGGAGAACTGCTCCTCAATGAAGTACTGATATAACTTCAAGCATTATTGTAATCAGTAAAAAAACCGATGTAATTCACCTCCCGTTATCTTGACAACAAGTATGCTTTTAACGTGTCGTAACTATGTGTAATTTCAGTGCTATAGTCTATTTAAAGGTCAAGAAGGAGAAATACGTGTTTAGACAGAACAAATTGCATCTATGTACAAGAAATATTCTGCAATTTATAATGACAGTATCTCTTGGATTCGTTGTAGCAAAAGCCGAAGAGGATGTGAAAACATTTGTTGCAGTTATGGACCTTCGGATATCGGGTGGAATTCCAGAGAGTTACCAGGGGACTCTTTCCGACCGACTCAGGATGGAGCTGCACAATACGGGACGATTTAATGTTGTTGAACGTAATGCCATGGATACAATCCTGGAGGAGCAGGGACTTCAGCTTTCCGGCTGTACGAGTGACGAATGTGCTATCGAGATGGGACGACTTCTCGGGGTTGAGCGTATGATTGCCGGTACAGTTGGAAGAATTGGGCAATCGCACTCCGTAATTCTCAGGTAACCAAAGCCTTTATTTCAATGATCCGACTGACGCTGACAATGGAAATATCCGTTGCAGGTTTGATCAGATCTCCCTTGGGAGGTTTGAGTACAAAGTCTATATGGAACAAGGCGGTAATTTCTCCCAAGTTAGTGCCATGGACGGTGGCGGAACAATGTTTCTAACCCAGTTCACTTCAAACCGCAATATCGCATATGCGGATGTTGATGGCTGGCATGTTGCGACCACTAACAACTTTAATGAGTGGGTAGAAATTGCCATCGAATTTGATATCGGCAACGAAAATTTCGATCTTTATGTGAATGGTGTTTTGAGAGCTGAGGATCGTGGTTTCAACGGCTTTCCACTACGAGCTACAACCTCTATGTTTGAATTCTTTATGTGGGATAATAATCAGGTTCCAGGAGCATATGTGGATGATCTCAGGATAATCGATCTGGAAGAATAAACTGATTATAGGATATGACTTTAGTTGAATGCAGCAGGATTAATTCCTGCTTTATACATAATTGTTAGTTTACAACAACCTGTCAGTATGAAGCTGGCAGGTTTTTTTGTGAATACATGCAGTTTGTAAGTGCCGGTTTTATCCACCCGCTCTCTCAATAATCATTGTGTTTTTTGAGATTCAATTATCTCTTAAATACATCGGGAGGACAGATCCCTCCCCTGTGATCCCGTAGACTTTTCAATTACATTAGTTTAAAAATATGAAACAAACCACTGATCTTATTAAAACATACGATTTATCCGGTTGTGATCTTTTTCTCATTAGATTTGTTTTGTATATTCCTTTTTTGTGGCCAACATAGATTTGAAAAACCACTTATCATCTATTCAATTATTTGTTTTTTTATCGGGAGAGACGATGAAAATATTTTTCCAGTTTTATCTTCGATTGAGTATAATTCCTATATTATTAGTATTTTTCTTGAGCAATGTTACAATTGCACAAGACAAAAAGGTGGCAAAAAGACTCAACGTTGCCGTACTCGATCTCGAAATTTCCGGTGGCATCCCGGAGATCTACCAGAAAACTTTATCCGACAGGTTACGCTTGGAACTCCTGAACACCGGTCGATTTAACGTGATCGAACGTAACGCCATGGAAGAAGTACTTGGTGAACAAGGTTTCCAGATGTCGGGATGTACTTCTGATGAATGTGCGGTTGAAGTAGGACGTTTACTTGGCGTCCAGGGTATCATCGCCGGATCAATTGGAAAAGTCGGTAATACTCATTCTATTATTCTCCGTCACATTAATGTAGAAACGGGGTCAATTGTCAACTCAAAAGGTGTTGACTGTTCCTGCCCTATTGATGAAGTGCTGTCGACAAAAATCGGTGAAACTGCAAGACTTCTCGCCGGATTGGAAGGACAAACCGCAACTTCTGTATCTGGTGAGGGTGATCTCCTGATAAAATCAACACCGTCAGGAGCAATTGTCTACCTCGATGATCAGAAGTTGAAGGGATTGACTCCATTTGCCGTAGAGAAATTAACAAAAGGTAAACATACTCTTCGTCTCGAACGCGGTGATCTTGTCGGGTCGACCACTGTTGATATAATTCCCGGACAGATTAACCGGGTTGAGGTACCGATGGAAGTCGGTGGTGAAATATACATCACATGCAACATCGAAGCGGCTGACCTAGTTGTCAATGATACAAAGCAAAAACCCGGTTTTCCCGCAAATCTGCAAAAATTAACCCCCGGAACATATGAAATTGAGGTTACCCTGCCGGGATATACAGTTTTCAAGAGATCTGTTTTGATGAAGCCTGAACAGAAAGTAGAAGTAAAAGCCGAGTTGAAAAGACAACAGGGTACTATCAATTTTGACCGTCTTCCAAAAGGTACCATAATTACTCTCGATGATCAAAAAATCGGATCAGCTCCCATACCCGATAAACTGGTTGATGCCGGGTGGCACATAATCAATATCAGCCGTAAAGGATATACCGGCAGCATGGATAAAGATATTGAGGTCAAAGTTGATGAAACTTTTGTGGTTGAATTCGATCTTCAAAAAATCAAAAAACAAGCAGCACTTGAAAAGCAAGAGGGTAAGATCAATTTTCGTCGTCTCCCCAAAGGTACAGTGGTAACTCTTGATGATAGGAAAATTGGTTCAACGCCTCTCTCGGATAGAACAGTGGATGCCGGCTGGCACATTGTCAAGATCAGTCGTAATGGATATACCGGCAGCATTGATAAGGATATTGAGGTTTTAGAAGATGAAACATTCGTTGTTGAATACGATCTTAAACGGATCAAAAAACGAGTGGGCGGCGCGAGCGCACTTCCAAAATCTCTACTCTGGGCTGGATGGGGTCAGATGAGTATAGGGCGAAAAGTACCGGGAATCATTTATGCTATTGGTGAAGCCGGCGCTGTTGGTTTCTTAGTGGTCTCTACTATGTCATATAATAAAAGCGTGAATGATTATAACGATGCACGTGACGCTTACGACAATGAACCTTTAGGTTCACTAAACTTCGATCAATTATATGACGACCGTGTGAAAGCGCATGACGATTCTGAGAGTGCGAAGGGAATGGTTGCCGTCGCAGGCGGAATTGCGGGTGCGCTATATGTCTGGAACATTATTGACGCGTTGATATTTAAGGGAGATGGAAGCGGTGTAGCATTTAATGATGATACCGGCACGGCTGATATAAATTTTGCAACGATAGGCGATTCACAAGGTAAACCGGCAATCGGAATTTCGCTCGGAATAACATTCGGTTCAACCGGGAGGACAGAACGGTGAAAAAGCTATTAAAAGTCCTCGGGGGAATCGTTATTGTAGCAGCAATATTTGGAATATCATGCCAGGAGCTTCCAACAGACGAAGGTATCCGGGATAATCCCTATGACCCCGAATATGGAGATGGAGTTGAAAATCCCGATACCCTGCAGAACCATCCTCCCCAGGAACCGTTTTATCCAAACCCTGAACATGAGGCATCGAATATAGCGACATCCACAACCTTCTCTTGGCAATGTTATGATCAAGATGAAGGCGATGAATTATCCTATACTGTTCATCTTGGAACTGCTGAAAACAACCTCGATATGGTTGGACAGGGGATACCAGAACTATTATTTACGCCGGAAAACCTCGAGACGAGCAGAACTTATTACTGGAAAATCCTGGCAATGGACGATCATGGTGGGGAGACCCAAGGTGATACCTGGAGTTTCACAACAGCAGAAGCAGGACAGCAACCTCCTGCAGCGCCTTCAAATCCATCTCCGGATGATGGTGCAGTAAACGTTTCTGTTGATGATATTACATTTTCCTGGTCTTGCAGCCATCCAGACGATCTTGAATTGTTCTATACTTTCCTTACTGGTGCGTATCCGATCGTAGATTCACTGTATGAAGTGTTCACCGACACAACTGTAACCTCACTATTCTTTTCTGAAGCTGTGCTACCATTCGAAACAACAATTTATTGGAAAATTATTGCAAAGGATGAAAACAATCGTACTACCGAAGGACCAATATGGTCATTTACATCTGAAGCAGATCCTGGAGGAAACCGCCCACCCAATGAGCCGTCTAACCCGAATCCACCTGATGGTGCAAGAGATGTTTCACTAAATCCTCGTCTTTCCTGGCACTGTGAAGACCCCGATGATGATCCATTAGTTTATGATATTTATTGTGGTACTTCTCAAAATCCACCGCTAATGGTAAGTGA
>JAVCCM010000073.1 GCA_030765455.1 Candidatus Electryonea clarkiae
GGTACTCGATCTGCGTGCATTGAAAAGAAACGGTGACTGGGATAACTATTGGAAATACCATATTGACTGTGAAAAACAACGGCTCTATGCAGCATGAGGTAATCTCAACTGAAATGAGCCAGACTCATTATTTTTACAGATTCTGGTTAGAGGATAAAGATGATAGAGATGACTTAATCAGCGCTTTAGATACTCTTGATAACGTGCTAGTAAGCTGTCACGATGGCTATACTGAACCATTATATCCACCTCCATATGATGATTATTATTATTGGCAATGGAATATGCATAATGGACATGGAATAAAGAACGATGCTGCTCTTAACTATTACGATTTCGACGAAACAACTACGAAAGTAGGATTAGTTGATTTTGGTGGAGTTTGGGATGATCATGAAGATTTCACTGAGATTTTTGGAAATAGAATTTTGGGAGATCTTGGTGAAGAATTAGATGATGAAGACGTAGGTCGTTCAAGTACCATGCTTGTACATGCAACTGCAATGGCTGGTATTATTGGAGCAGCTGGTCAGATGGATCTGTTAGGACAGGGATTTTCAACGCTTGTTGGAGCACATCCGTCTGTTCTAATATTTTCTCAAGACATGAATCTACATGAAGATGACCATACTGATTACTCATCTTCAGAATTGATGTTAAATTGTCGGGCTTATAGCTGTAGAGCAATAAATCTAAGTTGGCGATACATCGATAATCATTATTACAATCGTTATAGCTTTTTAGGACATCTAATAACTTCATATTTATATGATTGTGGAATGCTGGTAGTTGCGGCAAGAGGAAACGAGGCAAATATTGATCGTCACGATCCTCCCCCGATAAGACCTGCTGACACTGCTTATGTTTGGCCTGCATGTAATGGTGATTATATGATGAGTATAGGAGCACACAAGGCTAATGGTGCATGGGCTAATTATTCAAAATTCAGAGGGACGCTTGATTTGGTAGCTCCTGGGGGTTTGAATGTATGCACTGAACAAGGTGGTTGTGACAGAAGCGGAGGAGTCCCTGTGACTGTTAATTATCCAAACTCTGATTACAACAATGAGTATATTGACAGAGCTATGGGAACATCTTGCGCTACTCCCCATGTAACAGGAACTGCTGCTCTGATCTATGATTGCGTTTTAGACCGAAGGAATATTCAATTGCATGCTGGTGATCTACAAGGAATTATTAGAGCGACTGTTGATGAAAGTCAAGATGAGAAACTTGGATTGGGATATCTGGATGAATATCATGCATTAAGATCAGTATCACCACCTAGATATATTTTTGAGAACATTTCGACAGTGAATACTCCATCTATCGAACTGATAGAAGAAGGTTTTATTGTAGCGTTTTGGTTAGTAGATGGTGTTAGGACTGGTTATAGATGGTATGGAGCTGATCTTTATGAAGTGACAGTTGACGTTGAGTTTGATGATCATTTCTCGGAAGGATTGTTAAGAGGCGAGAAAATTGCGTGGGTTACTCACAATGGTGTTACAGGGTTTGACAAATATCATCCTGGAGTCTATGAGTATAACCAATATATAGGCAATGTATTTGGAACAGCGTACGGAGAACTAGTTCCAGGTTCACTTGATGGAGACGGATTCCAACTTCGTACTTACGCTTACAGGCATGATAATTCCTGGCTTCCGGTAAACCCTCTGGGACAAGATTTCGAGATGAATTTCTCGCTTGCATCAGATAGACGCCCTCTCAGACCAATGGGAGTCGCATTTGATGATAATCCGGGAGGTCATGTTATCATCGAGTGGAATGCAGTGGACGATGAAGATGAAGACCTTGCCGGGTACATAATTTATCGAAGGATTTATAATTCTCAGATGCAGATTGTTTCTGAAGGGGCAATAGATACCGTTGGTACTACCACAACTAGCTATGAAGATGATGATTATTATACAACAACTAGGGGTCCCTTGGATCCCGACGTGTATTTTTCTGATTACTGGGTCACAAGTCTTGATGAACAGAACAATGAATCCGAAAAAAGTGATCCTGCTTCCGATTATGTAAGCACTGTTTCTGATAAACAATCGCCCCCAGGCGGCTCTAAACAAGCTCCTGTTCTTGAATTAACCCTTCCAAAATTTCATCAATTCACTGGGAATCATCCAAATCCTTTTAATGCAGTCACAAAACTTAAGTTTGCCGTAGCAGAAAAAGTTCCAATAGATATAACTGTTTACAATATCAATGGCCAGAAAGTATTTACAGACCAACTCGGGATTAAAGAACCAGGCTGGTATGAAACCGGATTGAATTTGGGAAATGTAAGCTCTGGATTTTATATTTGCCAAATGAAAATCGGGGATTACACTGGGTCTAGGAGGATATTGTTTGTCAAATAAATGGAGAGACTGATGCGACACAGTTTCGTGATGAAAAATCCGATCTGTCTTACATCTATTATTCTTCTTATCTGCTGCCATCTTTACGCAGAGGAGGATTGGACACAGGATGGTCCTTTCGGCAGTAATTCCTGTCTTCTTGAAGTGGCAGCATGGGATTCCGGTTTAATTTTCATGGGAACGGCTGAGAACGGGATTTACCGGGCAGATACCTCAGATTGGATTTGGACTAAGTGTAACTACGGATTACCTGAAATGTGGGATTTGGACTATCTTGTTTTCGACGAAGAAGGAAATCCCAACTATGCCTGGGATGGGAATTATAGTAAAATCACACAAATTTTAACCCAATCTGAAGATGAAAATGTGGTGTGGTTAACCTGGAACCTGCACAATCTTGTTTTTAAAAGCGAAAACGCCGGAGATTCGTGGCAGCAGGTCGAACTGCCTCTGGAAGAAAACTACCAGGTTACTTCAGTGCACCTGATGAATGAACCGGGTGAGGTATTGGTTTGTTGTTATCACGTCGTAAGATATTCCGGGATGATTTACCGCAGCGATGATAGTGGCGAATCATGGGAAATTCTCTGCGAAAATAACCCTCCCCCAACCTTTGTACAAATCCCAGGAGAAGCAGATCACCTGATAAACGGTACTTTCGAAAGCTTTGACGGAGGCGCTAATTGGAATATTCGAGATCAGGGGGGGCATAGTTATAGACCAATAGTTCTAGATCCTTCCAATTATGATAGATTATATGGTTTTGGATTAAATGAATTCTGGTGGTGGCAACTTGTGAAGACTAACGATCAAGGCGAATCCTGGTTTAGTCTTGATACAATTGATTATGCTATGCCTGATTTACCCCTATTGTATGTTTGTCCGCTCGGTCATGTATTCATCAATGACAGAAACTATTATTGCAATATAAGTTATAATTATGGGGCTAGTTTTATAAGAATTCCCTGGGCTCAGCGCGAAGATTTTTTCGACGTTACTCTGGTCGACGACATCAAAGCATTGGATTCGGAATCTGAACGACTCCTTTTTGCCACCTCTGCCGGAGCTGTTGTTGCTTATAATGAATTGAGTTCGATAGAATGGAAAATTGATGGATTGAATGACTGTCGGATTCAGGATATCCAAGCAGATCCTGAGCTTCCTGGAAGTTTCTTTGCCGCCGGACCAAGCGGACTGTTCAAAACAACAAATGCAGGAAATTCTTGGCTAATGAAAGACTCGCGTTATTATAAAAAACTTCTTGTCAATAGCAATAATCCGGAAAGTGTAATAGCCTTAAATAATTCGGAGTTAGTCGCAAGCAATAATGGAGGGATAGATTGGGAAATAAAAATAGATTTAGCTGATACTTACAGAGACGAGATATTTTATAAAGCCATCGATATGGCTAATAATCCTGAGGATGAAGAAGAAATATTCCTCGTCTTTATACGCACTTACCATCTCGAACATGCTTACAACTTTGTGCTTCTTCGAAGTGAAGATGGCGGTGTTTCCTTTGAGATTATACTGGACACAGATCAAAATTTACCATATCAAAATTATTATCCCATCGAAGTTGACGCTCGCCGACCGAACAGAATTTATCTGACGGCATTGAATGATATTCATTACAGTAGCGACCATGGATCAACCTGGGCAAGCCATCCATTACCGGATTCGATCAAACCTATCGATCTTTTAGCAGGGTATTCCGATTCTCTCACGGTATATATGACAACATTAGATAACCTCTTCAGGAGCGAAGATGGCGGTGAAACCTGGGAAGTGGAAGATCTTGGTTTCGAAATCATAAAACCCCACTCACTCCGCTCCTTGAGATCCGGTATTGAGAATGATGAGGCAATGTACCTGGTGGTGGCAGGTCAGGGTATCTATTACCGGGAAGATTTTGCCAACCGTTGGGAATTAGTAGAAGGCCCATATGATGGAAGAGTTACATCTATCGCAGAAGACTCTGAAGGAAGGATCGCTGTTGGTACTCATGGACAAGGAGTCTGGGTTTATGGTGAACCTTTGATCGTGGAAGAAATAATAAATAGTTCCAGTCAACCCTCGACTCATACTCTGCTTGATGGATATCCAAATCCTTTCAACAATTATATTAATATTACTTTTTCAATGTCTTACACGTCGCAGCTTAGACTCGATATCATAAATATTAATGGTCAAGTTGTCACTGAATTAGCTGATGAATATATAACCTCAGGCAATCATAACATCGTTTGGGATGGTACAGATTGTAACCGTAATAAATTATCGTCAGGGATATATTTTATCAGGATGCAGACTGAAGTGTCTGTCAAACTAAAAAAAATTGTTTTGCTAAAATAAGAATACGATATCTAGATGGGTGGCTTGGTTTACTTGTGTACAGACCGGCTATCTATCAAGTAGGTTCATTGCGAACCCCGGGTGCCCGGGTGCCCCTGTTTGTTCACAAACAGGGTTTATCTTATTTCTTTTCAACCGATTAGACCGTATCCCTACGGTACTCAGGAATATCACCAACAGGGTCGGATTTGTCCAGAATCCAGAATTTTGCGCTTGACCATTTCCAAACTTCCGGAAACTCTATCAGCTTGTTTCCACTTTGGAAACACAGTATATTTTAACTGACAGCTACCAGTACATTGATTCTAAGTAGTGAGTCGTAAAAGTAACTCCCTTTCGCCGAAAGGGAGCGGCTTGAACGATGCGACTATACTACATAATTATAACAACTAATACTGTTACTAATGAAAAAGTGCGTCTCCCTTTCGGCGAAAGGGAGTTACTCGTCAAACCATATGAATCATAGTACTAAAACCGTAAATGGATTGTTGAAATGGAGCTACATGGCGCAATAGTACTTCAAAAGTTTTTGAATAAGCACCGTACTTCAGTCAAGGATATACGGAATTTCAAGCGTGATGTTGAGAATGCCGGCTGGGAAAGCCCTGCTGATATCAGGAAGGATTACCCGAACAGCCTTCGCCAGGTAAACGATCGTCGTTTCGTTTTCAAGTTTGGACATCGATTTCGTATTGATTCGATAATAAGTTTCAAAATGGGATTTGTCCGCGTGAAACGTGTAGGTACTCATGAAGAGTGTATAACTGGAAATTCGACGAATAGGAGTTTATGATGACTGCCGTTACCAATATTCGATTGCTCAAGACCGAGTCTGATTATGAAAAAGCGATGGCTCGTTTTGACGAACTGATGGCATTGGATCCTGACAGGGATACGCCGGACGGGGATGAGTTCGAAGCCCTGTCCCTTCTTATTCGCGAATATGAGATCCAGCATACAGATATTGCTTCACCTGATCCAGTTGACTATCTGCTTCATGTAATGGAAAGACGCGGTTTGACCCGAAAGGATTTGGAACCATACATCGGATCGAGAGGACAGGTTTCCAAAGTACTGAACATGAAGAGACCATTAAGTTTGAGAATGATGAGAAGATTACACTCCGGACTTGGCATTCCTGCAGACGTTCTTCTGAAAAATCCGAAGATGATTGGTCAAATGTAGCTCGGATTCTTGAATCCGGGGAAAGGGATTGTCAGGCTAATTTCGCTGTAAGGTAAATCAACTTTCAGGTCAATTATTCGTGTGTGAGCCTGTTTTGTTCATGTACAGACCGGTTATCTGTTACGGTAACTGTTCAGAATGACTAATACCCAATAGTTTAGGAAAGAATTAAACAGTTACCTATTACGAAACGTCCTTGCGAACACTGATATCAAGATTAGAGTCGATGATCAATGTTATTTGTGTGCCTTTACCAACCTCACTTTCGACTAAAATTTGACCTTGATGGTCAGATATAATCTGGTAACAGATTGAAAGACCGAGCCCGGTGCCTACTCCTACTCCCTTTGTTGTGAAGCCCGGATCAAAAATCTTGTCCAAATGTTCTTTCGTGATTCCCGTACCGGTATCTTCGAAACGAATATGTACATTTTCGTCTTTCATAAAAGTGGATATGGTAATTGTACCTTTATCCTCTATTGCATGCAGTGCATTGATAAGCAGGTTCACATAAACCTGGTTCAGTTGTGCCGGATAACAATGGATAGGCGGGATATCCCCGAAATTGCGAATCACCTCAACTTTGTTTCTCAACTCATGATTGACCAGGGCAAGAGTGTCTTCGATTCCCTCATGTATATCGACTTTCATCAGATCCGACCGGTCCAGTCTGGCAAAACTTTTCAAGCGGCTGACAATTTCTGTGACTCGTTGTGTACCGGATGAAATAACTTTATTTGCTTCATCAATAACCTTGATTAGTTTTTCATATTCATCGGACTCATCACCGCATTTTTTCAGCAGCTCTTTCATCTCGTCTTTTAACTTTTCGGTAGCACTCATCAGGGTTCCGTGCATACTGTGAACCGCACCGACCGGGGTGTTTATTTCATGTGCAACGCCTGCTACCAGCATACCGAGGGATGCCATCTTTTCAGATTGAAGCAGTTGCGCCTGGGTTTCATTCAGATGTTTATATGCCTGGCTTAGTTTTTCATGTGTACGTTCGAGTTCATCGAGGACTTGCTGTCGTTTGCGGGCTTCATGCAGCTCCTGCTCATGTCTCTTATTCTCTTCCTCAAGACGGAGCCTCTCTATCTCCTGTTTTTTCGCTTCACGTTCTTTCTCAAGTGCCAGTTCGGACAGTTTTTTTACGTCTTCAATTTTAACCAGGAGGTCTTTGTTCGTTAGGGCGACGCTTCGTGCGAGATAGATAGACATGGCTAACAGCAATCCCAATATGCCCCAGATGTATATCATAGGAATAAAGGGCAGAACACCGGTTTTATCCAATGATTCCAGCATCTGGTATCCGGAACCAAGACATACGATGATAAATCCGATGGCAAGGATCCAGACACCGCTTCTTCTTTGAATCAGCGCGCGGATTACTATGCGTAATTCCTCGACTATTACAAGAAGTGCGAAAACTAATAGATACTGATGATTTAAACCACGAATAAGAATCAGGAATAATACTGCAACACCCAAAACAGGCCAGAATTGTACAGGCATTTTTGTATAGAACAGGGAATACACCAGCCTTAAACCGGTAACGGTTATACCGAGAAGACAAAACTTGAAAATGTAATAGGTAAAAAAGAATTCTGAAGCGTTTGCGATATCCAGTTGAGCAAATTCCGTCAGGGTCAGACCCGCCATAAAAAATGCTAACAGGGCTATCCAGATATTCTGATTCAACCTTGGAAAGAAAACGAAAAGGAGAATATGGAGCAATCCAAGCGCAACAGACAATCCGATAATAATCATCAATTGGGCGGTGTTCCGGATGGAATTGCCAATAATCGATTCTTCAAAATTTATCAGATCTTTGAAGTCAATACTGAAACCAATATGCGCATTAAATTTTCTAAGGATATCCGCTTTATTATTTGAATATCGAACTGCCAGGAGATGAGATGTTGTGTCACTGAATTGAATTGGCAGTATCTTTTTCTGCGGGTAATAGGGAGCATCTTCCTCATCAACACTCCTGCCGGGTTTTCCAAGGGAATAAAGAAGTTTTCCATCCATGAATACCTGGCATGCACCCGAGTACTCAAGCTCCAGCGCCAATGGATGATTCCATAAACTGGAGTCCACCTCCAACGGCATCCTGAACCAGCCGATTCCCCTCCAGTCACTGATTGGAGAATCGACCATGTTGATACGGGAATCAACATATTGCCACGAACTATCATCGAAATTCGATGCTGACCATAAAGGATCATCCCCTTCATGATAACGCCATAACCACTCTTTAGTTACAGTAACTTCTTCTTTAACAGCGTCATAACTTAGATGCATCGAACTGGGTTCACCAGTGGAACTCTTCGGATTTAGAATGATTAAAATCGTGAGGAAAAACAGCAGCCAGATATGTGAGAATATTTTTTGCATTATGGAATTTATTACCATCGCAGTTAACAAAATGATTAAGAATATACGAAGTGAATCCGGTAAGCGCATTAATTTGTCTGAAATTTAAAGCAATAAGATGGAATGTCTTTCATGCCGGTATGATCACGAGTCAAGCCCGAGAATGACAATCCCTTGAATCAGTGAATTAATGCATTAATGCCACTTTGTATCTTATGATAAGAGGAGCACCCGCGGGGAATACTAAGGAAAATCCAGGTTAATAACTAAATCTATGGATTCGCAAACCACCAGGTCATTGACAGATCCTCGGGTAGCTTCTACTTCAGGATGATGGGGAACGACATTTATATATGATTCATGTGTCAGCTCAGAAACACTGTAGCCGGTGATAAAACCAAAAACGAGAATTGCGACCGCTTTTAGAACCGTTCGCAGCAGGTGGTGTCTCGAGCGAGGCAATGGAATTATTTTACTTTTTACAGGTAATTCAAAGCTGCCTATTAGCTCAATATCGTCAGTTGCTTTTTGATGTTTTTTGCCGCACTCATCGCACCGCGAGATATGTGATTTGATATTTTTCGTATCGTCATCATCCAATAGATCAAGAGAAAGCTTGAGAATAGTATCATCATCAGGATGTTTCATTCCAGGATTCCTTTCTTACGTAAATCTTTACGGCAGTTATTTACAGCATTAAATATCCGGGATTTCACAGTTCCAATAGGAACATCGGTAATTTTGGCAATTTCATCGTATGAATGACCACCATAAAATCTTAACACCAGGGTTTCACGCTGCCTGGCATCGAGGGAATTAATTGCCAGGGCAAGGAAACGATCTTTTTCTTCTCCAATTATTTCATCGAGGCTGCTGGGATTCACAGCCTCCGCCTCAGAATCCAGCTCAATGAATTTGCCAAAACGTTTTTTTTCTTTCAATGCAAGATGATAAAGTATTTTCGACAGGTAAGCCTTGAGGCTGCCATCATGATGTTTTTCTTTTTTTCGAAAGATTTTGATGAATGTTTCCTGCGTCAGGTCATTAGCAGTCTCTATTGACCCGGTGATTAGAAAGGCAATTTTTACCAAATGAGGATTGTGTCCCTCGACTATCTTTCGCCAGGAGACCTCATCACCTTTTCGGGCGCTTTCAAGAATATCCCAATCAGAATTCATTAGATGCTCAGTAACCGTATTATTATTCTATTTTATTTATATTCTCGATCTCTATGATGTCTTTTATCTCTGTGTGTTTACGCCACATTGACATCATTTCATCCTGCATCTCTCTCGGAATCAAGTCTTTAACATGTTGCTGATACCACTTGAAGAATTTGAGCTTCGTTCCAGGTTCTATGTTCTTTCCCTCATTCATGAAGACATGAATTCCATGTGCGTAATTCATCATCAGTCCTCTACCGGCATCACCTTTTTTTGAGTAGTGAAGTTTCCAACTATCCATCCCGCCGGTTCGGAAATCTTCGATCCATACTTGTCCTGAGTGTTTTAACGTTTCGACATCAGACCTGTCAAGGGGACTAACCAGCGTGACTAACCCGATATCAACTCCGTCATCTCTGTATTTGTCCACCATTGGTGATGAATAAAGTGTGTGCGAGAAATAAACCGGACGGTTTTCTTTTGCAGCCGATTGGATTATCAACGTCATCAAAGTATCACCGAAGGGACCTCCGGATGGAACAGGTTCATTCTTGTTTTTCAGTTCCTTAATAATGCGTTTTCGGAATTCTTTTAGGTCTTTGCCTGACATAAAATTCGGTAATCCTTCTTCTATCACAACACCGGGATACCATTCTGTATTCAACAGGGATCTGTTAACGATTGAAACATCCGGTCGGAAATTCAGAATCTTTGTCAAGACCCATCCAGGATATGTATCATTATCCCCATTGGTGTAGAGGATAGCATTTTTGTCGAGAGCTGTCAGCATATTGTAGTTGTAATCCATTACCTCTTCAGAGATAGCAGTGCCTTCAAGAAGTCTTCGTAATGCTTTGTTTGTCAATTCTTTGTCACCCTGTTCCATATATATCGTAACCAGGGAAAACCAGGGATCCATATAATCGGGGTCTAAGAGTACAGCACGTTCAAGGTAGTTTCGGGCAACATGATCATCTTCCATTCCATGCTGCCTGCAAGTTGAGAGATATAACAATGTAGGATTAGCGGGATATTTCCTGATCCCTTTTGCAAGATACTTTTCAAAATCAGGGTCACCGGCATATCTTGCTGCATACATCCAATTGCCGTAAGCATCTTCAGAGGGGAACTCTTTGTTATAAATTTTCCACAAATCAGCCAATTGAGAATACGTATCTTTATCGTAAATTACCTCACGTTTGCTGACAATTTTTTCAGGTCTCACCACATCTTTTGCCAGTGATTTCAGACTTGATGAGATTAAAAGACTAACTGTGAGAACAGTGATCAAACCTCTTTGAATGTACATTTCTCCTCCTTATAGGCAGTTTTTTCAGCTTGCCTGAGTATTTTCGATAATTAGCGAGTAATTTCCAAGCCCATTAACGTTTGATACTCAACAGGAATTATAACTCACTTATTATTATAATCCTGTTTGGACAGATTTGTTCATTCTCCCGGAGATTTCTTTCCAGGATCGTGGAAATAAAAAAATACCCTGACTTAACATCAGGGTACAATAATATTAGCTATTACAATTTTTTGTAATAGAAAAAAACGGCTGAATTCGATAAAGATTAAAAGATTATTGAGTCTTTCTGCCTTTTTTCTCTTTCGGCGCGACCCATAGTAATGCTGCCAAAGATGAATCCAGTTTTATGTCCTTACTGTCAATCTTTGCACCAATGGTTCCATTATCAGCATCTTTTGTCTTAGTGATCTTCACACCGGGATGCGCACCAACCTTAAGGAGGTCTCCAAGAAGTTTGCGATCGCGATTATCTATTCTGCGGAGTGTCGCAATCTGACCAACCTTAAGCTTTGTCAGGGGGATATAATGCATCTCGGGCATGCTGCCGTTCTCATCAGGAATAGGATCACCATGTGGATCAAAAGCCGGATGTACGAGCTTGGAGTCGATTCTTTTCATCAGATCATCAGTAACAGCGTGCTCCAAAGATTGTACTGCATCGTGTACATCTTCCAGCTTATATTCAAGGAATTCCACCAGGAATGTTTCCAGCAGACGATGCCGACGGATCAGTCGAACTGCAATTTCACGACCGGCGGCTGTAAGCGAGGATGGACGATAACGTTTATAGTTTATCCAGCCGCGTAGATTTAACCGTCGAAGCATTCCAGTTACTGAAGGTGGTTTGACACCGAATACCTTTGCTAAATAGCTTGTTCCTGCCCTGGTTCCTTCGAACTCAAGCCGGAATAGGGTCAGCAGATACTCTTCTGCCGAGGATGAGATTTTTTTTGTTTTACGCATGTTTTTGTCCTTGTCTAATATATGTTTGTAGTATTTAGGATGGCTTAATTTATTGTCTAATTTATACTATCGCAAGAGTTTTAACAAAACTCACAGAGTCAAAACAACTTGAAACCTGAGTAGTATTTTAATTGTCATAACTTATGTACCTTCAAACAAATGATATGTTCCATAGTCCGGAGTTTAGACATAAGTGAAGCTCATAGACCGATATATAATTCGTGAATTGATAGCGCCTTTCTTCATAAGTGTTTCGCTGATCATGCTGCTTTTCACCCTGAACCTCGCTTTTCGTATGTTAGGCAGAATAGTTGGTCAGGGTTTACCGCCGATGGTAATCCTCGAGTTTTTCTTTCTGAATCTTGCCTGGATTTTGACACTCGCTGTTCCAATGAGTGTTTTAGTCGCCAGCCTGATGGCGTTCGGACGCCTGGCCGGTGACTTCGAGATAGTAGCTCTTAAAGCAGCAGGAATAAGCCTGATCAGAATGATCATACCGGCAATAGCTGCATCAATAGTCGTAGGTGCATTTTCATTATATTTTCAGGATAAGATACTTCCTGATTATAACCATCGTAATAAATTGCTTACAATTTCAATTCGGAGGAAAAAACCAAGTATAGCTATCAAGGATGGTATTTTTACACGCGATCTTCCAAAGCAAACCCTGCTCGTCGGTTCTCAAGATCCATCAAAAGATATGCTTCACTCAATTACAATCTTTGATGATTCTGATCAGAAAAAACCTTCCACAGTGGTCGCAGACAGCGGCAGACTTAGTTTTGTCGATAGCCTGGGGATGTATCAGTTTCGCTTGTTCTCAGGTGAAATTCATCAGTTGGAGCGTACAGATCCTTCGGGATATGAAATCCTCTCATTTGAAGAGGCAATATTCCGTTTTAACGCTGAGAATCAACTGTTAAAACGTCGTGAAAGCGGATACAGGGGAGATCGTGAGCTTGGGCTTGGAGATCTGAAGAAACGAATAGATGATCTGAAAAACCGTAAAGACGTTGTCCGACATCAAAAGCAGATAAACCGTTACAAGGTGGAATATCATAAGAAATATGCAATTTCGTTTGCGGTGATAGTTTTTGTGCTTATTGGCGCTCCCCTTGGAGTCAAATTACATAAGGGTGGTCTCGGGATTTCAGCAGGAATGTCGATTTTCTTTTTTCTATTGTATTGGACTTTTCTTATCGGTGGTGAGGATATTGCCGACAGGGGGCTGGTGGATCCGTGGATAGCAATGTGGGCGCCAAATATGCTGCTATTTATTTTTGGATTTATTCTCATAAGACTGGAAATGCAGCAGCATCTGGTGATCAACTTCGGCTGGAGGCGAAAGAATGAATATGATGCAAGAGATACTGAAGACTGGAAGATAAGCCCGGATAGAATAGAAGAATATGCAAGGATAGAATCTGAAAAGTATTCCGGAAGTGTTGTTAGAGGGTCGCAGGACTCTCGAGATCAGCTATCTAAACGAAATGATAATGTTGATATTTCCGTAAATGACAATGAAGTAACAGGAAATGATGATGATCATTGATCGATATGTAGCGAAACGTTTTTTTCAGTTTTTCATGCTTGCAACTATAGCATCCCTTGCAATTTACCTGGTTGTAGATCCTGTCGAAAACCTCGATAAGTTTCTGGATAAAGGTGTTTCTAAGAAAGACATTGTCCGGTATTACATTCTATATGTTCCCTATATCCTGTATCTTGTTTATCCGGTTGCCATGTTGCTTGCGACAATGTTCTGTATCGGTGGTTTGACTTCTCTGAACGAATTACTTGCCATGACCGCCTCCGGAATTCCATTACACCGGCATCTATTCACCCTGATTTTTATCAGTTTCATAATGAGTATGGGAGCATATTATTTTGGTGAAAATATCGTGCCCTATACAAACAAGGAAAGGCTCGCTATCTGGCGGCATCAGGTGAAAGGAAAACAAGACTGGAGAATGCTTGACCAGGGACAGGTATATCTTCAGGTTGGACGCGGAGAAGTATTGCATCTCGACTTGTACCAACCTAAAACGCTCATCGGTTATGGAGTTGATTTATATTACCTTGAAAATAGCAGAATAAAGAAACGAATCAGTGCAAAGAGTATGTCCTGGGATGGAACCGAGTGGATATTCCGTGATACATATTTAAGAACATTTGAGACTGACGATGAGGTTGTAGAGTTTTCGGAACGCTATAGTCCGGAATTAGGGATTGCACCTGAACAACTTGTCGAATTAAAAATTGAACCTGAAGAAATGGGACTGCGAGAGCTCCGTAATTTTGTTGACCGTATAATCGAAACCGGCGGCAGGGCAGACCGGTGGATAGTTGACATCCACAGTAAAGTCGCATTACCCTTTGCTGCCTGTATCATCGTGCTTTTTGGAGTACCGGTGTCTGCCGTCCGCAGGAGAAGCGGCGTGATTTTTGGGGTAACCATAAGTCTTTTGATATCTTTCCTGTATTTTGGAATGATGCAGGCAGGAAAAGTCCTTGGCTACAAGGAGTTGATTGATCCATGGTTGGCGGCATGGATGGGAAATATCATCTTTTTTATAGTGGGTTTCTTTCTTTATCTTCGAGCACCGAAATAAAGCAATTAAGAATTTTGTATCTTTCTGGTTTTGTACTTTCAAACTTTTATATATTTTCAGAGCGGGTATTAGAATGGAATTCATAAAAACATCAATTGAAGGTATGTTTGTCGTTGTTCCGCAAGTATTTTCCGACGAACGTGGTTTTTTTATGGAAACTTATCACGTTGGAAAATTTGCCGCAAATGGTATCGATCTGTCATTTGTACAGGATAATCACAGCCATTCCACCAGTGGTGTGCTTCGTGGGCTGCATTATCAACTGCATCATCCCCAGGGAAAATTGATACGTGTGATGCACGGCGAGGTTTTCGACGTGGGCGTTGATATTAGAAAAGGTTCCCCGACCTTCGGAAAATGGCACGGTGAGATTCTGTCCGGCGAAAACAAATTGATGCTGTATCTTCCTCCCGGTATTGCTCATGGCTTTTGTGTCCTGTCTGAAGAAGTAGATTTCCTATATAAATGCACCGATTTGTATAGCCCGGAAGATGATCGCGGTCTGATTTGGAATGACCCATCCATTGGGATTGACTGGCGTATAACAAATCCGATTCTTTCAAAAAAGGATCAGCAGAATCCAGGCCTGGGCGAAATTGAACTTCCTTCATACATGCAAACGTAGATACTGTGTGGGGAGAGCGTAAGCGGTGCTTGCGTCTTTCGCTGTCAGATTGCCATATTTGGTTTTTTAAGCGGGTAATCCTGCATTCAGGGTGAGAGAGCAAAATTTGTAAATGAAGGCAGGCATAAAATATAACATCAGTACGCTGAAAATTTGACTCATTTGGAGACGTTGTGATAGCGAAAGAAACTGTAATTTCCCACAAATGGCAGAAACGTTTTATCGACCTTGCACGTTTTTGGGCACAATTCATGACTTGCGACCGGGCACATGTAGGCGCTGTAATTGTTCGGGATAAACGTGTGATTGCATCTGGATACGGTGGTGCACCATCAGGAAGCCACACCTGTGATCAGGTAGGACATGCAATATTCAAAGGCCATTGTGTCCGAACGGTTCATGCTGAAATGAATGCTATTGCCCAGGCAGCTCGATTTGGGCCATCAGTAGATGGATGCGATATTTACTGTACCTTGATGCCATGCTGGAATTGTGCTAAAATGATCTCAGCCGTTGGAATTGCAAGAGTTTACTACGAAGATGTCTATCATCCGGAAGAGTGGGATTTCTATAAACCGCTATATGAGAATCTCAAAACTCTCTTTATTCGGCTCGAAAGCCCACCTGAGACAACCGGAGCCGCTAAATAAAATATGCAACATCTTGATGGATTTGGCATCGAATAGAAAGAACTGTGAAAGTAAAATATGTAATAACCCTGTGCTGAATGTATTTACATAGGTTAAGTGATAGAGAAACATGTTAGTTAGGATACAGAATGCCGACTTATACATATAAATGCGATGATTGCGATTACGAGTTTGATCTCTTCCATTCAATTTCAGATACGAGCGAAAAAATCTGCCCCAAATGCGACAAGTCCGCGAACAGATTTTACGGTGAGTGCGCCGGTATTGGTGTTAGCCGTAGTGGATTATCTTCATCTCCACCTCCTCCACCCGCAGTGCATTCAGGATTTGGCTGAGCCGCCTGCTAATAGTCCCGAGTTTCGGGAAAACAAAACTTAGATTATACTGCTTTAGATGTTGCTGGTATTCGTATCTTTAAACAAATGAAGAAACCTGCAAATGCAATAACGCCTGCTAAAATAAATACCCAGCGGTATCCGTACGCTTCCCAGATATATCCTGAAAGCACCGGCAAAGACATTGCAACCACATGATCGATTGTGATTCCCATTGAGATTGTAGGTGTAATATCTGAGGGATCGTCGGCAATTTTCTGTAAATATGTTGTTCGGGCGATGCGAAGAGCGAAAAGAATATTATCAATGATATAGGCAGCATATAGCGCATATAATGCCCAGGGTAAAGCCAGGAAATCAGACGCAAAGGCATAGGTCAGACAGACTAATATGAGGATGATTTCATCGGCAGCAAGCACAGTTCGTTCACCGAGTATATCTATGACTTCTCCAAGCAATGGTCTAAGAATTACACCCAGGGTTGCCGAGATGAAAAAAAGAAGCGCGATTGTGGATACCGGAACACTATATATTGAGACCAACACCCATGCGCCAAATGCCAGGAATATCTGTTTTCGTATGCCGAACAAAGCGCTGATGGCATAAAAGATTCCATATTTCTTTTTCAACACAATTTTTCTGGATGGAGGATCGCTCTTGCCGATGGAAAGCTTGAGGTAGAATATCCCGGCAATAAAAGCACACCCAGCGGCGATAGAATAGAAAATATCATACCGGTCACCAAAAACTTTCGCCAGGAGGAATATAAGTCCGACTCCGATAATAGTGCCCAGGTTCCTCGCTCCGCCGAACTGACCCAGCCGTTTGCCTTCATTTCCGGTCTTCGCCAGCTTCAACCCAATGGGACCCTCGACCGCAAAAATGATATGATCTCCAAGTGACCAGACAATAATCCAGACTACGAGGAGAGTTATCCCAGGTGAAAAGTATGCAAGACCAAGGGCTCCCAATGCAGTCGCCAGCATCGCCGCCGCTCCCATCTGTGTCTCTCTCATAACAACCAGCAACGCACCTGCAACAAACATCATGAGAAAACCGGGTAGTTCACGTGGAAACTCAACCCAGCCGCGAGCTTCAGCACCGAGATTGTGAACATCAGCCAGGTAGTTGTTCAAAGTAGCCATGAAGATTCCACTGGCAGCTCCGAAAAAAAGAGTCGCTATAAGCGCTTTCTTCAATTCTGTACGATGTGACCAACCGGCAGGCGGTAACTTTTCGCTTTTTTCAACAGGGAGTGGTGATGGAATTGGATCGTGCAATCGAGATACCTTGTAATTTATTAACTATAGAAATTGAGGAAGGCAATATACTAATATGAAAAGGATTATTACTCGACTTTTCAATAAAAGAATCGAGGCGCAGTTTCATTTCTCCTTAATTCAAGAGACTGAGTACTGACAAGATTTTTAAAATTCATTTATATGAAAATCTTGTAGGATATGTAGATTCTTCTTTTTCTATAACATTGTCGATTGTGTTCCAGTTGCATATTGCTCAACCTTTATTCATCGCCTACCTTTTCTAAGTTATAGACGAAATCGTTTTATCAATTGATACATGGCTTGAGTATGAATCAAAACGAAGAAAATCTTTTCGATAATGAAGATCACATCCGGACGGATGAGCAGAATAGTAGTGAAGCCTCCGGAACCGGTTTTAAGCCCCTTGCCGACCGGATGCGTCCCAAGAACCTTGATAGTTTTGTCGGTCAGGATCATCTTGTTGGACCGGACGGGGCGTTAAGACCACTGCTTGACGCGGGGCGACTTCATTCAATGATATTCTGGGGCAGTCCTGGTGTAGGGAAGACTACACTGGCAAGGCTCCTGGCGGATCGAATTGAGGCTGATTTTCATCAATTATCGGCAGTCGCTTCGGGTGTTTCGGATGTCAGGAGAGTGATCGAGCAGGGATTATATGCTAAACGTTCCAACCGCAGGACAGTCCTGTTCATAGACGAGATTCACCGCTTCAACAAGGCTCAACAGGACGCATTGCTTCATGCGGTCGAAGAAGGAACCATAGTCCTGATCGGTGCAACTACCGAGAATCCATCTTTTGAAGTTATAGCGCCCTTGCTGTCACGATGCCGGGTATATCGTTTTGAGCAGTTAACCGAAGGCGATCTGGAAAAAGTCCTCGATGGAGTATTTGAAAGTGATGATGAAGTTCTTTCCTCTGGAGTGAAGCTTGATAAGCGTGCTCGTCGAGCTTTATTAGAATTGTCCCTGGGTGATGCGCGGGAATTGTTGAACCTCCTGGAACGTTCGATGGAGCGGGCACAATCGCTGTCAATAAAAAAAATCGACCTGAAAATTTTGGAGACTGTGGCGTCCCAGGCATTGTCACGGTATGACAAACAGGGTGACAGGCATTACGATACCATCAGCGCTTTTATCAAATGTGTCCGTAACTCAGACCCCGATGCCGCTGTCTATTGGTTAGCGAGGATGCTTGACGGGGGGGAGGATCCCCTCTTTATTGCACGTCGTCTGATAATATTAGCGAGTGAGGATATCGGTAATGCAAATCCCAATGCGTTATTATTGGCGCAGGCAGGATTCGAGGCGGTTCACAAAATCGGTATGCCTGAGGCGCGAATTATTCTTAGCCAGGTAACGACATATCTCGCATCAAGCCTTAAGTCAAATGCTTCTTATGTGGCGATTAACGAAGCTCTTGCGATTGTGCGGGAAGGAAAGCAGCCTGCTGTTCCGCTTCACTTGCGCAATGCTGTAACCGGTTTGATGAAAACTGAAGGTTACGCTGAGGGGTATCGTTATGCTCACTCCGAAGTGGGAGCGGTATCACCTATGCCCGGATTGCCACCGGAATTGGAAGGAACCCGGTTTTACCGTCCAAAACAATACGGAGCAGAAAGCGGAATAACTGAGAGACTCGAAGCATTCAGGAAAATGAAAGAAGAGATAGCAAGTCAAGAGAAAGAGGATGATAATTCAATCGAGGATAGCAATAAGAAGGACAAGCCGGGTGGAGGCGGCGAGAAGTGAAATTGTCTTTCATATATAGTATTATAAACAATTTCATCACTGACATCTCAGTCATTCTGAACGCAGTGAAGAATCTCAATTGTTTAAAACTTATTTCGAGTACAGAGATTCTTCACTGCGTTCAGAATGACAACATATTAAAAGTTTTTAGTCGCTTGATAAAAGTATCTGCGGTTGTATGTGCTTTCTGTCTAATCGCACAAACGACTCAAGCCTCTTCAGCAAAGACTCTGCAAATAGAAAATCCTCAACCGGACTCCACTAAACAAGTAGCCAAAGAACTTCAGTTTGATCAGTTAAAAGCATTGGACACGGATACCCCATTAATTGATAGCCCTGCATTAGAATCCGAACAACCTGATACGATTGTATCGGAAGAAAAGGAGGCAGATGCACAGGCTGACACAACAATTGATTACAAAGCTGATCGAATTGATTTTGACGTAAAACGCCGTCTAACGATTCTCACCGGTAAAGCTCAGATCAAATACAAAGAAACTACCCTTGAAGCACATAAAATAGAGATTGACTGGGATCGTGACATGATGACTGCTGTACCGTCATACGATACTGTATATACGGACACTACAGAGACGGAAATTGATACCATAAATGTAATAGGTATTCCGACTTTTATTGAGAAAAATCAGACTATGACCGGTAAATTGATCCGGGTCAATATGGAAACAAAGCAGGGATATATCGTTAACGGGCGAACGAGCATGGACGAAGGATTTTATAGAGGTGAAGAGATCCAGAAGGTGTCGGATAAAGTGCTTTACGTGCAGGATGGATATTTTACTTCGTGCGACTTGGAAGTACCCCATTACGGCTTTGCCGGTAATAACATGAAAATGGTTCACAAGGATAAGGTTGTGGGCAAACCGATAATTATGAAATTCGGTGATGTACCGGTGGCTGCTCTTCCATTTGCTGTTTTTTCTGTAAAACCCGGGCGTCATAGCGGGGTTATAGTACCGGCTTATGGTGATGATTCCAATAGAGGCAGACATTTCACCAACTTGGGATATTATTTCGCCTTTTCAGACTATTGGGATCTCAAAACCACCATGAATTTTTATGAGAAAAGGGGAATGTTATTCCAGGGAAGCTTGAAATATAATCAGAGATACAAACTCAATGGTGGAATTTCGGGATCGTTCGATAATCAGAATATTGCCGCCGGAAGCGGCAGAAAGACCGACTGGGATTTAAGAGTAATCCATAATCAGGATATTGATCCGACTTTAAAAATAAGAGCAAATGGAACCTTTTTATCGAGGGGTAATTATTACCAGGATTATTCGGACAATGCAGCACAGCGCATGAATAAAAAAATGGAATCGAGTGCGCTATTGACGAAATCATGGACAGGAACCAGTAGAAGACTCCAAGTAAACATGTCACATAAGCAGGATCTATCCAACGATGAGAACAGCCAGTTATTGCCGAATGCATCCATGTCATTCGGAACAAAGCAGCTTTTTCCCAGCAAAGAAGACAGGGTAGCAAAAGAGACAAATGTTATCTATCGTCCCCCGGAACCACGCCGGGAAACGGACGAAGAAGAAGAGGAAGAGATAGAACCCTGGTACAGAACGATTACATATAATTATAATACCAACCTGAAAAACAGCCGCACTGAAAATCGAATTGGCGCTGTTGCTGGTGAACCAAGATCGGGTTATCTCCAAGAAAAATTTGTCAGTGGTATTCAACACTCCATATCTGTCAATGCACCACAAAAAGTGGCAAAGTACTTTACAGTCAATCCACGCTTGAGCTATAAAGAAGACTGGTTTAACGAGAGACGTCACTATTCGATCAACGGTGGTGAATTGAAAGACGAACAGGAACGAGGATTTTATCAGAGACGTACATTTAGCACCGGGATAAATACAAGCACAAAATTGTATGGTTACTTCAATATCAACAGGGCAGGCATTAAGGTAATACGTCATGTTATATCCCCTTCTGTTAATTTTAACTACCGTCCCGATTTCTCCATCCCCGATGATTGGGGATATTATAAGGAATTGTATGATGATGAGGGAAACCGGATTCGAAAAGACTATTACCAGGGTTCAGTATATGGCGGCACTCCCAAAAACAAGCAGTTGGCATTATCGATGAGTGTCACCAACCTTTTCCAGATGAAAAAGGTGAAGATTAACAAGGATGGCGAAGAAGAAGAAATTAAATCCGATCTATTTACTTATAACCTTTCAACTAATTATGATCTCGCTAAAGATTCTCTTCAATGGGGAAATTTAAGTTCATCATTACGCGCCACACCTGTCAGCAGCAAAAACAGTATCAGCATTTTACAACAAATATCGTTCGACCTTTCAGCCATGCATAGTTTTTATCAATATGGTGAAGGTGTAGGTCAGAACGGGGTTTTGAAACGGAACATAGTGGATAAATTCTACTGGGAAGAGTCCGGGCACGGATTCAACTTCCTGAGAATGACAAGCTTCAGTGCAAATTCGAATTTCACATTTAGTGGTCAGAATCCATTTACAATGGAGTTCGGTAGAAGAAAAATTGTTGGAGGAGAAGAAAAGGAAGAGATCACTGATTTTGAAAAAGAAGGTCCTCCCCCAATTGGTAATGAATTAGAAGACAGGTTTGAAGATCCGGCTTTTTCACGAGGCGGGAGAGGTTCATCTCCCTGGCGCGTTACCGGGTCGCTTCGTTACAACCTGTCAATGAATGATCCGCAAAATCCGCGTGAAACTATACGGTTGACCGGTAGCACCAGCATCAACCTGACCAAGAACTGGAGTTTTTCCTATTCCAGCGGAGTGGATCTTGTGACGCGCCGACTGACTGGCTCATCGCTCTCCATCCAACGTGATCTTCATTGCTGGCAGGGAAGTTTTTCATGGAGCCCGGTGGGTTATAACCAGGGATTCTTCCTGCGTATAGGGATCAAAGCATCACAATTGCAGGACGTAAAACTCGAGCAACGAAGAGGTCGCGGCGGAACGGTGCCTTACTTTGGATAAAAAATTGGAATTAGGAATGAGAAATTATGAATTAGGAATTATTATGCGAGTTCTTGATAGAAATATTAAAACCCATTCAGATAGATGAAATGATTCTTAGAATTTATAATAATAATCCTTTGCGTCTTAGCGTCTTTGCGCGAAAATTTGTTCTTCCTCTACTGATGCTACCGAGTTTATTCCTATTCTCAACTACATCTGCTCAGGTGATCCTGAACGAAATCATGTATAATCCTGCCGGAAATGAGAACTACACTGAATATGTGGAGATCTATAATTCGGGGTTGTCTCCAGTATCGCTTAACGGCTGGCTGATTTCCGATGGAACGGCAGAAGACTCCATAGTACCGGAAGCGGGAAGCGTTGAGATTATCCTGAATCCAAATGATTTTGCGCTGATCCTTGATTCCGGATACTGGACTGACGGGGATAGCTTCTATCAGAATGTAATTCCTCCTGGAACTTTACTCCTAACAACTCCGGATGCAGCAATCGGATCGAGGGGATTATCGAACAGTACTGCAGAATCAGTATCACTGATTTCTTCATCCGGTCAGGTTGTCAGCAGCCGGACTTACAGGTTGGATGCACCTGATGGTGTCAGCGAAGAGCGCATTAATGTTGAGGGTGGCGAGGGAGATGATAACTGGCAGTTTTCGCAGCCTGGTGGAACGCCCGGCACTACAAATAATCAACCGCCCTCCAGCCCCAGGCTGAATGAAAATATCCTGAATGTCTCACCCAATCCCTTTTCACCTGATGGTAATGGATTTGAGGATTATGCAGTCTTTAGTTTTGATATCCCCAATGCGGCAACCGTCGAGATTACTCTGCGTATATTTGACGTAAATGGAAGGCTGCTCTCAACACCGCTTTTTAATTCCCGGATGCCTTCAAATGCATCATGGGATTGGGACGGAAGAACAGGTACCGGCAGGGTTTTGCCGATGGGAATCTACCCTTTCCATGTAATGATAAAAGAAACATCCGGCAGCCGTAAGTGGGAAACAAAAGGTACCGTTGTATCCACCGGGAGCAGACACTGATCAATCAGATTGACTCCTATTGTGAAGAAAAGTATATTGCCGCACCGGAAAGGTGTGCCTTTACAAGATTTGCATGGAAACGGTTTGTCATATTGAGTAAATAGATTGAGCGCTGGAGCAGAAAATATTCTCACAATTTTACCGAGCAGGCTGACATAAATGGTCCTGCTTTTCGTTATTTTTGGGATGCTTTGAGCACTGCACAGTTACGGAAACATGCGGATTTTGGAGGGCGGTTCTCCTGATATCCAGGATTGATGACCTTTAGTACATTTATCGTAATAATTTTAGGAGATAGATTGATGAACAGCAGAAAACGTATTTTGATAATGGGCGCAGCAGGCAGAGATTTCCATAATTTCAACGTATTATTTCGTGATAATGATCAATTTGAAGTTGTCGCCTTTACAGCTACGCAAATTCCCGACATCGATGGACGTAAATATCCGGCTGAATTAGCCGGCAGTTTATACCCGGAAGGGATTCCCATTGAAGGGGAAGAAAATCTTATAAGATTAATTGAAGAATTAAATGTTGACCAGGTGTATTTCTCCTACAGCGACGTACCCCACACTCGAGTAATGCATAATGCAAGTATCGTGAATGCTGCGGGCGCTGATTTCGTTTTAGCCAATGCAGTAGAGACAATGATTAAATCAACCAAACCTGTAATTTCAATTTGTGCGGTCAGAACCGGTTGTGGAAAAAGTCAGACCACACGCCTGGTTGAGGAAACTCTACAGGCAGCCGGCAAGAAAGTTGTAGCGATTCGTCATCCAATGCCTTACGGTGACTTGGTAAAACAAAAAGTACAGCGTTTTGCTGAACTCGACGACCTGAAAAAACACGAATGCACCATCGAAGAGATGGAAGAGTATGAACCGCATATAGTCCGTGGAAATGTTATCTACTCAGGCGTTGATTATGAAGCCATCGTTCGTGAGGCAGAAAAAGAAGCGGATATCATCCTCTGGGATGGTGGAAACAATGATACGCCATTTTATAAACCAGATCTGCAAATTGTTGTTGTCGATCCGCATCGTCCGGGACATGAATTGATGTATTATCCCGGTGAAACGAACCTGATGATGGCGGATGTTATTGTCATAAACAAGATAGATACTGCCGATTTTGAGGATATTGAGGAAGTTCGGGAAAATATTGCAGCAATTAACCCGACAGCGATTGTTCTTGACGGTGCAAGCCCTGTGGAAGTAGATGATCCGGATATTATTCGTGGCAAACAGGTACTGGTTGTCGAAGACGGTCCGACTCTTACCCACGGCGAGATGACATACGGAGCAGGTGTTGTTGCCGCTTCAAAATATGGCGCTGAGGATTTGATCGATCCAAGACCTTATGTTACTGGGCGGATTGCTGAAACTTTTGAAAATTATCCGGAAATCGGTCAGCTTCTCCCTGCAATGGGTTATGGTGAAGAACAGATGGCTGATCTTGAAAAAACCATCAATGCAGCGGACTGTGATGCGGTAGTTATTGGAACACCCATTGATTTAAGACGAATTATCAATATTAATAAACCGGCAGTGCGAGTCTCGTATAACCTGCAGATTATCGGTAAGCCGGATATGAGTGATGTTTTGAAGAAGTTTCTATAATATTCATCTTAGAACAAATTTGTATCTGATCGAAAATATCTCCAAAGGAGATAAACATGAATAGCCACGGGTGAAACCCGTGGAGGATTGGTAAGCGCAATAATACCAACCCTGAAGGGGTTGGACAAACTGTTGTGCGCCCCCTTCAGGGACGAAATGGTTGTAACAATCAGTCTCCGTGGGTTTGACACCCACGGCTATTCACATTATACCCCTTCGGGGAAAGTTATAGGTAGTATTGGTTTTTATTATCTCTCAGCATTGCTATAGCATGGTTTTCGGTCAGGCACAAATTATGTTACTGAACAGCAAGTAATTAGTTCTTTATTTAATCTCGTTCGGGTTTAATTCCCCGAAGCTTGCTTCGTTGCAATCAGATAGTCGGGACTTGGGTTTGAAGGAAGTCCCGGCAAGTCCAATTGATGCCTCGCAGCTTGCTGCGGGGTCGTTCACTAATTACATTTTAACGATTGTCATGGAGATAGCTTGGGCGAGAAGAAACATCGTATTGCCGTCGTAGCCTTGGGAGGCAATGCTATAAGCCCCCCTGAAGGATCGGCTACAATATTTGACCAATTTGAGCATACCCGCGAGAGTCTGGGAGTAATTGTTGAATTACTGAAACGGGGTTACCAACTGGCGATCACTCATGGGAATGGTCCCCAGATCGGCAATGCCTTAATGCGCCAGGAACTTTCACGTCATAGGGTACCGGAACTGCCACTTGGTGTGCTTGTTGCGAGCACTGAAGGGTGGATCGGATATATGATCGAACAGTCCCTGATCAACCGTATCCAGAAAGAGGGAATTGAAAGATCAGTAGTCTCGATTGTAACCCAGGTTCTCGTTGACCAGAAAGATCCTTCACTGCAAGATCCAAGCAAGTTTATTGGACAAACATACCCTGAATTCGAAGCTCACCGGCTGGCAAGGCAATTCGACTGGACTGTTAAAAAAGATAAGGGACGTGATGGCTGGCGGCGTGTTGTCGGCTCCCCTTTTCCACTGGAGGTATTGAACAGTCAGGCGGTCAAGTCGCTTCTCGATGAAAACTGGATTGTCATTTGTGCCGGCGGCGGCGGAATTCCTGTTTACAAAGAAGAAGACGGCAGTCTTGAAGGTGTCGATGCAGTCGTTGATAAAGATTATGCTTCATCGGTTTTAGGTAATAATATTGGAGCCTCCGAACTATTCATATTAACAGAAGTAAGTAATGTTGCTCTTAATTTCGGGCAACCGGAGCAAATTGATCTGAAACAGATAACACTTGAGGAAGCAAAGTCATATTTTGATGAAGGTCATTTCCCCCCCGGAAGCATGGGTCCGAAAATGAAATCAGCTATTAACTTCATCGAGGGCGGAGGAGAACGGGTAGTTATTACAAATTTAACTGAAGTTGTCAATGCCCTGGATGGAAAAACCGGGACATCTATCACGCTGAACTGATTGTATATTTGACATTACTGATATTTATATTGACAATAGCTTCTGTTTTTGCTCACACCTTGAGGCGGGGAAGCATAGACAAAAATTTTGTAAGTCCATGATAGTTTTGAGTTCAAGTTTGTCTTAGATCATAGTTTATTTAGTAAAGATATATTGTCAGGGAGTTTGATCGTTTATTTAGAGGAGTATAGATAGCATGAAAATCCATGAGTATCAGGGTAAAGAGATACTTCGCAAATTTGGGGTAGCGTTACCTGAAGGCAGGGTGGCATTTACCCCGGATGAAGCAGAGCAGATTGCCAGCGAGCTGGGTGGTGGAACAGTTGTTGTGAAGGCACAGATTCACGCCGGTGGTCGAGGCAAAGGTGGTGGTGTTAAAGTTGTAAAAGGAGCTGATGAAGCTCGCAAAGCAGCAGATTCGATACTTGGAATGCAGCTTGTTACTCACCAGACAGGTCCTGAGGGGCGAGAGGTTAAACGTCTTCTTGTTGAACAGGGCGTGGATATCAAGCAGGAATTTTACGCCGGTTTGACTTTGGACCGTGAGAAGGTACGTGATACTTTCATGGTTTCCACAGAGGGTGGTGTCGAGATTGAGAAAGTCGCAGCCGAAACTCCTGATAAGATTATCAAGGAAAGTATTGACGCTTCTTTTGGCATGTTTCCATACCAGGCACGCCGTCTCGCTTTTGCATTGGGATTGGAAGGAATCGCAATGAGAAAAGCAACCGCATTTTTCCTTGCACTTTATAAAGCCTATAAAGAAACAGATGCTACAATTGCCGAGATAAATCCTTTGGTGTTGACAGATGATGGTGATATCATCGCCCTGGATGCCAAGATGAATTTTGATGATAATGCACTGTTTCGTCATAAAGATATTCTTGAATATCGTGACCTGGATGAAGAAGATCTCGCAGAAATCGAAGCCTCAAAATATGATCTTAACTATATAAAACTCGACGGAAATGTCGGTTGTATGGTGAACGGCGCTGGGCTGGCAATGGCAACAATGGATATTATCAAGTTGTCCGGCAGCGAACCGGCTAATTTTCTTGACGTAGGCGGTGTAGCGAATGCTGAAACTGTGAAGAATGGTTTTAAGATCATTCTTCTTGACCCCAATGTCAAAGCAGTCTTGATAAACATTTTCGGTGGGATTGTTCGTTGTGACCGTATCGCCCAGGGTGTTATTGATGCATTGAGTGATAAAGATATGCAAGTCAACGTTCCGGTAGTTGTTCGTATGGCAGGAACAAACTCGGATCAAGCAGCGCAAATGCTGGAAGACTCACCATTGAGTTTTATAGTTGGAAAGAATCTAAAAGATGCTGCTGAAAAAGTAGTTGCAGCGGCGGAGGGAGTAGCCTGATGTCGATACTTGTAGGCAAAGACACACGCCTGGTAGTCCAGGGTTTTACAGGCAAGGAAGGCACTTTCCATGCCGAGCAGATGATTGAATACGGCACTAACCTTGTAGCAGGAGTCACTCCCGGCAAGGGCGGGACTATGCATCTCGACAGACCGGTATTCAATACAGTTTCAGAAGCAGTCGAAGAGACCGGCGCAAATACTTCTGTGATTTTTGTTCCACCTCCTTTCGCGGCTGACGGTATCATTGAGGCTTCGGACGCAGGAGCTGAACTGGTAATTTGTATTACAGAAGGCATTCCAGCCTCTGATATGTTGAAGGTATTTCATGCGATAAAAGGAAAAACCCGTCTTGTCGGTCCGAATTGCCCCGGTGTAATTACTCCGGGTCAGGCGAAAGTGGGAATAATGCCTGGATTCATCCACAAGCCCGGTGGTATCGGTGTTATCAGCCGTAGCGGGACTTTGACCTATGAAGCAGTTGGTCAATTGGTCGAGTTAGGTCTCGGTCAGTCAACTGCTATGGGGATCGGTGGAGATCCGGTGATTGGCACCACCTTTGTCGATGCGCTGAAACTATTTAACGACGATCCAGAGACGGAAGGTGTTGTCCTGATCGGTGAAATAGGGGGAACGGCTGAAGAGCAGGCGGCAGAATATATCCAGAAATATTTTACTAAGCCTGTAGTAGCATTCATTGCCGGACGTACTGCGCCTCCGGGCAGACGTATGGGACATGCAGGAGCGATTATTTCCGGTGGCAAAGGAACTGCATCAGAGAAAACAAAAGCATTAGAGGAAGCAGGGATCAGGGTCTCAGAAAGCCCAGCAACAATCGGGCAAACAATGCTTGAAGTGTTGAATGCATAATCTGGATAAGCGTTTTTTGTAATCAACAAGTAAAAGCGACCTTTTGAAAATATTATGAGTGATCTGCTGCTCAAAAAGGAACATTAAATAAAAAATCGGAACGCTCCTCTTGGGGCGTCCCGATTTTTATGTCCTAACGGTATTTTTTTTGTACCTTGCTACATATGTAACAATCTGATCGATAGTTTTTGGAGTCTTTTCTATAGTTTATGTTGTTTATGACTGGTAATCACAACTCCTTACGCTATTCTTTAATAAATAAAGGCAAATTATTGTTTCCTTGTGAAGGATTGAACATATTGCGGAAGTTTGTAAAAACAGTGTTACAAGGCTTGGTTGTCGTTGTATTTTTTGGCGTGACAGAACAAATATGAATAAGACAATAATACTGATTATCTTATTAACACTTCCTTCTGCAGTTTGCTTTGCTCAGGCTGACCTCGAGGCAAGTTTCTCAGGAAATTACACTTATCACTCTCTTTTTGATCCAGGTTATGGGTTCACTGTCTCCGGCGCAATGATTACGGAGAGACAGCACAAGCTCAATATTGGACTTACCTATCTAAGAGCCACACTTAGTGAAGATGAATTCTGGGAAATCGGCGCCGCCGCACCAGATGGATATGATTATGATTATCCAACCAGTTCAGGTGATATGTCTGCTTTTTCATTTGAAGTAGCGCCGATGTTCAAGTTTAATCAAGCTGATGACGTACGAAACTATATAGGACTGGGATTAAACCTGGTGCCCATCAAGGTAAAAGAGAAGGGTTCCTATACTCTTTACACGTATGATAATAATTATAATATAATTGATTCTGAGACTGTCTATTATTCCTTCGAGGCATCTGGTACTGCTCCTGGATTTCGTGTCTTTTTTGAATCACAATGGTTGTACAATCAAAATGTGGCAGCAACATTTGGCTTTGGATTTCGTTATGCATCAATAAACAAACTGAAAATAGAAAAAGTCAGCGATCAGCGTGAATACAATGAACCGGGCTCATACAAGGTTCTTGGTTTTCACATGTACCTTGGCATAACTTACCAGTTGAAGAAATTATCGAATTAGTACATAAAGATAGCTAAGCGAGAAAAGAACAGCGAAAGGTTTTCCGATGGAAGAGACAATTCCCCTTAACTTAAAAGAGAAGGGGAAAAACGGCATTACCATTGAAATTCTTGAGGATTTCTGCAAGGGTTGTACAATCTGCGTGGATGTTTGCCCTGAGGATTCCCTCGAGATGGTGCCAATCGGTTCCCGTTGGCAGGGAAATATTGCAGTAATCAAAGATATCGAAACTTGCGTTGCTTGTATGTTATGCGAGTTACAATGTCCTGATTTCGCAATACTTATTGACAAACCACCAAAAAAAGTAACAAAAAAGAAAAAAACGGCAGCCTGAAGGGGAAATCGTGAAAAAAAATATGGATGATGTTCGATTTTGGCCGGGAAATATCGTTGTAGCTGAGGCTGCAGTAGCTGCCGGATGTAATTTTTTCGGCGGCTACCCGATAACGCCCTCATCTGAAGTCGCTGCACACATGGCCCTACTCCTACCTAAAGTGGGAGGACATTTCATTCAGATGGAAGATGAAATGGCGGCAATGGGTACTGTGATCGGCGCCAGTCTCGCTGGTGCCAAGTCGCTGACGGCAACCTCTGGTCCGGGTTTTAGTCTGAAATTGGAAAACCTGGGATTTGGATATATTGTTGAGGCGCCTTGTGTGGTCGTGAATGTTATGAGAGGTGGGCCTTCTACCGGATTGCCGACCCAACCGGCTCAAGCTGATGTCATGCAGGCGAGATGGGGTACTCATGGAGATCATCCCACTATCGCACTCACACCGGCATTCCATCAGGAAATATACATGGAAACTATTCGCGCTTTTAATCTTGCGGAACAGTTTCGGATGCCTGTAATTCTGTTACTGGACGAGGTTTTGGGACATCTTTCTGAGGGAGTTATTCCACCGAAACCGGGCAGCTTTGAAATTATAAACAGGACTAAAACGACAGCTTCTCCAGAGGACTATGTCCCGTATGATACCTCTGAAGGCGATGTTCCGCCTTTTGCTCCTTATTTCGCCGGGTACAGGTGGCATACAACCGGATTAAATCATGATCGTACGGGATTTCCGACTACTGATCCTGATACTGTCACATTTGACGAGAAACGTCTGATGCGTAAAGTAACCGGTAATCGAGAATTGATTGACAAGGTCGAATATTTTCAGGCAGACGACGCTGAGATTGGGATATTTGCATTCGGTTCGACAGCGCGCGCGGCAATGGTTGCAGTGAAACAGGCACGCGCGAAAGGGATTAAAGCTGGGTTGATGAGACCTTTAACAATATGGCCCTTCCCAAACAATCAGGTGCTTGCCTTTTCAAAACAAGTCAAGACTATAATTGTTCCGGAAATGAACCTTGGGCAGATAGTATATGAAGTTGAAAGATCGGTTCATTCGGATATGCCGATTCATAGAATTAATAGAGTCGGAGGGGTGCCTATTAACCCCTCAGAGATTTTAGCCGGAATAGAGGAGGCAGCCTGATGTCATTCGATTATAAACCATACCTGCGTTATGAGAAACTTCCGCACATGTGGTGTCCCGGCTGCGGGATAGGCATTGTGGTAAAAGCGATGATCCGTGCATTTGATGATCTGGAATGGGATCCGCGTGATATAGCGGTAGTATCTGGAATCGGATGCACCAGTCGTGCTCCGGGATACCTGAACATGAACACACTACATACCACACACGGTCGTGCTTTAAGCTTTGCTACCGGAATAAAAATGCATCGTCCTGATGGCAATGTTGTTGTTATCGCAGGTGATGGGGATTCGACTGCCATTGGCGGGAATCACCTGATTCATGCCGCGCGAAGAAATATTAATATTACCATGATAGTAAACAACAACAATATTTATGGAATGACCGGCGGTCAGTATTCACCGACAACTCCACTTGGTGCAAAAGCAGCTACAGCTCCGTATGGAAATTTGGAACCCAGTTTTGATTTACCACATTTGCTGAGAGGTGCCGGGGCTTCATTTGTCGCACGCGGGCATGTCGGAAATGGAAGACAGCTAAGTACTATCCTGAAAAAAGGATTTGCGCACAACGGATTTGCATTCATTGAAGTGGTATCAAACTGCCATACTCAATTCGGACGGAGAAACAGAATGGCCGATCCCATGAATATGATCAAATGGATTTCCGACCGAGCAAAACCATTGAAAAAATTCGGGCAAATGGAAGAAGACGATAAGGCAAAGTATTTTCCAGTGGGAGTCCTTTTTGAAGAAAAAGACCGTCCGGAATATACCGCGACCTACGAAAAACTGATTAAGAAGTTGAGTGCTTAAGACTACCGGGTATTCCGGGCAGTTATCATTCTGGAGTAAAAATGCATTTTGAAGCTCGATTCTCAGCCGTTGGCGGTCAGGGTATTATCCTGGCTGGAACAATCATTGCGGATGCCGCTTTTCTTGAAGGGTTGTATGCCGCAGGTTCTCCTACATATACTGCTCAGGTCCGTGGGGGTCCTACAAAAGTAGATATTATTGTTGATTCCGAGGAGATCCTTTTCCCACGAACTGCAGAAATAGATTTTTTCCTTTCTTTGGCAACAAATTCATACAAAAAATTTGGTACCGACCTTAAAGAAGGCGCGATAGTAATGATCGATCCGGCGTTAGTCACAATTCCTGATGAACACCGGGAGCTTTACAAAGTCTATGAGGTTCCGATCATTCAGCTTACCTCTGATAAAATGGGACGGATGGTATATACTTCTGCTGTTGCGTTAGGGACAATGGTTGCCCTGACAGATGTTGTCTCTGAGGAATCGATACGAAAGGCTTTGAAAACAAGAGCACCTAAAGGAACTGAATCGTATAATATGAAGGCGTTGTCGATTGGGATTGATTACGTCAAAGAAATGCTGGCAAAAGGTGTAACAACCTGACAGGTTTTACTTATCTGAATGCTTTACAGCAAGAAGTTGGTAATTTGAACCGCAATGAAATTGTTGCGGTTTTTTTGTACTATCTTGGGGTTGCCCGAAGCTACAATTAAAAGGCACCTGGGAGGAGCGAATATGGTTTCGGTTTTCCGGTACTGAGTTTGATACGACCACCTCGAGGTACATAAAGCGGACAATGATCCCAGTTGCTGTCAATGTTTCTCATGCAGAGGCAATCATCAGGTTCTACGTCCTCCCCCAAGGAATTTAAGACTTTTGACCATTTTGATGGATCTGATTTACGCAAGAGACATTCTGCGTCTCTAATAGCCGGTGGTACCCAATCTTCAGATGGATCACCCGTGGACAGCAATGAGAAATGCGCACAAATCATATGAGGTTCCTTCATTTCTTAAACATGAGACAAAACGTTGGCAGAGAATGTTCACAGGTGAAATATCGTAATAATGCTGCGAGAACGCAACATATTATAGATGGCTGATAATTTAGATTATTAAACTTCAAAGGATTAAATCACAGCGATAAATTATGATTCTTTTTCAACTTCTTCTTCATTCGCCAGATTTTCTTCAATTGACTTTTCTACTTGAGATGCGTTTTCATCTGAAAAGCTGGATGTAACAGCCTTTCCTGCTATTTCTGCATGCTCAGAATCCTGAGAATTTTCTTTCCGCACCCCATAATACCTGGAAGCAAACAAACCTGCTCCGACAAATAATGCAACTAATCCAAAACCTAAAGCTTCAATGTCTGTCCCGCCAATGAAGTAGATCGCTGTTATTGCAAAACCGAATCCGATCAATACAAAAGACCAGGTAAATGGATACTTGGATTTTGGTTTGGAATCAGGAATCCTCATCGGTAAAGGCTGACCTTTTTCAATAGCGAGCATCCGTTCCTTGTGTTCAAGCTCATTTATTTTATATTTACGGTTAATAGCGAAAAGGAAAATTGAAATAACAGCGAGAAAAGCAATAATACCAATAATTTGTCCTATTATTGGAATCATCAATGCCAAGTTTCCTGAATCCATGATAACCTCTTAAATTTAACGTTGTTTTGAAGGGTGCAACTTTCTGCTTTCGTTCATTTGACGGGTCAATAATCTGGAAGGTTACATTGTGGTTTCAGTTGAGAGACTATCATTATTAAGTAAGAGTTTCTCGATAGCTTGACTTTGACGCTAAAACTTATCAATATGGAAATAGCTGTAGGGGTCTCTGTTTTCAGCGTTCCTGTAATTGTACTACTGTAACCCTTCAGCTAATTTGCGGGTCATATGTTATGAGGAAATGAAGATGTCTGCAATAGATCATCGGCAGGCAATCAAGGGAGGCAGTGCTGAACGAAGCGGGTTTGATTAGAAAAGCCCAGTCCGGGAATGCTGAAGCTTTTCGCAGGCTGGTTGAAAAGCATTCGCCTGTCATCTGGACTGTAATAAATCGTATGACCTTGGATCCGGCTTCGGCGGAAGACTACTTTCAGGAGACAATTATACGCTTCTGGAAAGGACTGCCATCTTTTAAGGGGGAGAGCAAACTATCAACCTGGTTATATAAGATTGCATACCGAATTTGTCTTGACGGTATAGAGGCCGGGAAGAGGAAAAGCAGAGAAAAGAGTCTTGATGAATCTCTGGAAGAAAAAGGTATTGAGTTTGAATCTATTGATTCGTCAGGTGAGAAAATCGAGAATGATATTGCGGCGCGTGATGCAATAGAAAAAGGTTTAAACAAGTTAAATCCGGAATGGAGAACCATGTTGATACTGTACTACTGGAAAGGTTTGTCAATGTTGGAGATCTCGGATATAACCGGACACCCTGTAAATACGGTTAAGGTCTATATGCACAGGGCGCGTGCGCAGTTACGTAATATTTTAAAAGTAAACGGATTCCCTCAGGAGTAATAATTGGAGCAGAAGAAAGATAATCTTCTTGAACTGATCCCGGCTTACAGACGTGGAGAGTTGACGCCTGCTCGCGCTCATGAAGTAGCAAAAGCGCTGGCAGATGATACTGAATTCGCGCTTGAATCTGAGAGGGAAAAAATCATAGTGGATACCTTATCTGAAATAAAGGAAAGCCCACCACCAAGAAAACTGCTTGCCCGGGCTGTAATGCAGGCGGCTGGTGAAAATCCTCCTAAACACTGGCTCAGTATTGAAACCCTGCTAATCGCAATTGGAGTAGGTGTTGCTTGCGCTGCAGTCGCACAATTATTAACCAGCCGTATTAATCTGCCTCTGGCGAGCGAATTGTTGCTTAGTGTAGCAGAGTTAGCAGCAGGGAACGCCCTGGGTTTCTACGTGTGCATTATCATGGGGATTGTTATTTTCCTCGGTGTCGGTGCCTGGCTTGCCGTTCGATCAATACGTTAATTTCAATGCATTATTTGCGCTCGCTTCGCATTATTTGCGCGGAATTCATTCCTTTGGCATCGGGTTATTCTCCAGCTTCATTTCAAACTCTTAATAGTTAATCCTTTAACGATAAGCCATCTTAAATAATTATGCCTCAGGAGCCTTTCTTTATGGTATAAATATTGCATGTAAATTAAATGCTAAATACTTGTCATTTCTCTACGAGGAGAGAGTATTCATTGGAGTTAAGGGAGAATATTTTAAAAGAGGTTTGTTTACAAGATAAGAATAACATATATTGCGAAATTGTTGAAAAAAGATTATTCATTTAAGGTATATAAATTTTGCTTTTCTTTTTTGAGTTCCGCGACATTATATCGACTAAGTCGCAATCTGTAGTTTTTAAATTCTGCATTTCCCAATTCAGGGTAATGCGCAAACAACCGATTTTTTAGGAGGTGCTTACTATGCACATGGAGCTGAATCGGAGCCGTAAGGGCTTCACGCTGATCGAAATTCTGGTAGTGGTTGTGATTATTGCTATTCTTGCCGCCATCTCAGTTCCGATCTACATTGAATACGTTCGTGGTGCGCGCGCCGCAGATGCCCAATCCCAGATTGGCGCTATCTACAATGCCGCAAAAATGTATGTCCAGGATCGTGATCGTTCGCCGACGGATATTAACGAACTCGAAGAGTTTGGTTATCTCAATATCGATGAATCGGTACACAGGTCATGGCAGTTCACTGTCAACTGGCCTGAAACGATCGAAGCGGTATCCACTGATGAGATGCGAGGAGGCGCTGGTAAAATGATTACCTATGACGTCCTCCAGGGTATTTTCTATGGTTATGGATTACCGACAGATGGTGAGACGGAAGATTTTTAGTTAAAGTTTGAGTTGATCGAGCGCCGATGGAAGGGATCGGCGCTTGGTCAAGTTATTTCATCAACACATTAACCCCGACAGTGGCGAAGAGATGTTAAACATTAAAGAATTACTCAGGTTTACGGTTGAGAATGGAGCATCTGATCTTCATCTTTCAACGAATTCCACTCCGATGATTAGAATAGACGGGCATCTTCAAAGACTGGATTTGCCTGCTCCTGACGATGCGGGACTCAGAGAAGCGATTTATACTATCCTGACGCAGGATCAGATTGAGCGACTGGAAGAGATGAAAGAGATTGACCTTAGTCAAAGGTTAGAGGAACTTGCTCGATTTCGTGTAAATGTATTCGAGCAGATCATGGGGATCGCTGTAGTCTTTCGTGTAATACCCACGGAGATCAAGACTTTTGAAGAGCTTGGGTTGCCGGAGGTTTTACGTGAACTTTCTATGCGTGATCGTGGGCTGATTCTGTTAACGGGACCAACAGGTTCCGGTAAAAGCACAACCCTTGCCACTATGATAGATAACGTTAACGAAAAGAAAAAACTACATATAATAACAATTGAAGATCCGGTTGAGTTTTTCCATTCATCGAAAAACTGCATGATTAACCAGCGAGAGCTGGGGGCCACTACACATTCGTTTTCAAATGCCTTGCGATCAGCGCTTCGTGAAGATCCTGATGTGATCCTCATTGGTGAAATGCGTGATCTTGAAACTATTTCACTCGCACTGACTGCGGCTGAAACAGGACATCTGGTATTAGCAACCTTGCATACCAGTTCGGCAGCGAAAACTATTGACCGGATTATTGATATTTTCCCCGCATCACAAAAAACACAAGTAAGATCAATGTTGGCAGAATCTCTTGAAGCAGTCATCTCCCAGAAGCTGTTACCTCATAAGGACGGCAAAGGCAGGTGTGTTGCGACTGAGGTTATGATTGCCAATGTTGCAGTGAGGAACCTGATCCGTGAGGATAAAATCTATCAGATACCTTCCGTCGTGCAGGCTGGCGGCAAAGAGGGTATGCACTTACTTGATCAGGATCTACAGCGTTTGATGCACCAGGGACTAATTGACAGAGAAACTGCTGCTTATGTGGCGGATAATCCAAAACTTTTCGAAGTCGATTTGTCGTCCTGATTAACCCTTTTACGAGGGAGTGGCCCATGAGATACCAAGTTATAAGCAAGCTGAGAAAAATAGGCGGACTGTTGAAGCAGCGTCATGGGGGCCTGACTATGTTTGAGCTGGTAATCAGCTTATTTATTATTACGGCAACCAGCGTAGCCGTTGCGTCAAGTTTTTACACGGCGAACGGTGAATTAAATCGTCAAAGACGTCGAACTGTCGCTAATCAGCTATTGAAAGCCGAAGCTGAATTCTGGAAGGGGAGAATACATTCTGCTTTTCCCTCTCCATTTGAAATGCAGCATCCGATACCAAATCCAAACAACCCTATTCCTTTGGATCCTGATGTGACGGGAATGCATCGTACCTATGCAGAGGTTTGGAAAAAGTCTATCAGAGCGGTGGACGTTCCACAAACAGCATTACGACCAGACTGGTATGAGATAGTTGTGTCGGTGGAGTATGATGAGGAACCGGTTGACGGAGTTATTCAATTTACAGGGCGCCATCCCAAGCCTAAAACGGTGTACTTGGAATTGGTTGTACCATTTTTACCATCTTCAATATAAGGAGGACTGAAAAATGAGTATTTCTCGTATTGCCGCCTCCTTGAGGCTGCTAAAATTGAACAGGAAACGGCGCGGCTACACTATGATGGAAGCTATATTAGTGCTCGCTATCGGCTCGATTCTTGTTTTTGGATTAGGTATATTGGTGATTTCTGTCAGGGAAAACATTTGGATCAACACCCAGTTAAGGAATGCAGAAGAGTACGGAAAGAATTATTGCCATACCTGGGAAAAAGTTGTCCGTAATGCGGTTGGTACCAGAATAAGAAGAGTTGGTCCGCCGGCAGAGTTTGAAGCGGAATATATGGATCCTGATGATCCAATTCATAACAATAGCATTAAGGATTATCTTTTCAAATTCAACAATGCTAAATCCATTCCTGAAATTCGTGTGAATGGACGAGTTAGATACTTTGAAGTTGCGGATAATTATACAAAATTTCCTCCTTCAACGGATCGCAGAGATAACTTTGAGGTATATAGAGCTGGAAGAAAAGGCTTTAAAATTGAGAGATGCACAAGAGCCAATATTCCAGCATCTTATCGTGATAAATTCCTGACTATGTCATTTACAATTTTGTACCGGCGTGAACCGACATTTACCGGTGGACGCTGGTTTAGTAAAGAAATTCCATTTACCGCATCGGCTTATACTGTTAATACAAGTTGGCCGGTGAATTATTTGGATAGCTCTTTGGTTCCGTAAACCGGAACCTGGGAGTTGTTTTGGCCATCGTAATTGAAAATTCCGGAAAATTCCGGACTCGCTCCATCCGGCGAGGAAAAAACACCCGTCTCTTTGGTGATGCGCTACCCCAAGCATACTTTGGAGACTGATATGAGGGTTAAATTGTTAAAAATACGTCACGGCAGCATTATGATAAACACGTTAATAATAGTGTTTTTCCTGATAGCAACAGGAACAGCATTTATGATGTGGGCTGTTGACGAGAGTTATCAGGCTGATTTCGACCTGGCAAGAACACAAGCTTACTATGTCGCTCAGTATGGTATCTTGTCGCAGGTTTTGAAGACCATGCGTACCCGTACGCAAAACGCTCTCCCTGCCGGGTATGAGCGCTTAACGGACGGGACATGGAATCTTGAAGCCAGCTCTGAATCTATCGGCAGCTTTGTTGATGCCGGTATCCGTCGAGTTGATAGTAATCAGGATGTAAATATCTTCCAGACGATTAACCAGTATGATCTTGAAGCGTCAGGAAGAGTAGCGGTAGGCGGACCATTTGGTCAAGTTACCACTATTGAGCGCGAAGTGTCCATGAGAACTCAACTGCGTACCTATGCAAGCTATATGTACCTGACGAACGAAGAAACGACCATGTTCAATGAGATTATATGGTTCTGGACACCTGATACGCTATATGGCAGGGTACATTCTAACAGCCAGATCGGTATCAAGTTTGCTCCACAATTCCTGGGTCCGATCAGTACCACTGAGGATAGATTCGTCTATTTCTCTGCAAATCCATACTTTGCCTTCGATCCGGTTTTTAATGCACCGCATGTGTATTTTCCCAGTACGGCTGAGAATCTTCGTGGTGGAGCTGCGTCCGGTGGAACATTCTTTACAAATCAGGACGGTGCAGTGCAGTCACGGCTGCGCGGTCTGAACGGCGGTTGGTTCCTGGAACAATGGTCTGCGGGAATCCCTTACGATAGTTCACGGATTGATAACAGCGTGTCCATCTCCTATGGCTCGAACGTTGCCATATTTATTGAGGGCAATTGTCAGTTAGCTGCCTCAATGGGTCAACATCCCACAGGTTTTGGCGGGATTAATGGAGTCATTCACGGATCAGTGACTGTTGGTACTTCCGGTGACCTTGAACTTTGGGACAATGTTATTTATTCCAGCTATAATGCTAATACTATTCCGGATACTTTCCCTTCCGAATATGGAGATATTTGCGGATTAGTCAGCGAAGGCAGGATTCTGATTAAAGATGTAGATCCCAATGGTCGTGGGGATGGTCGATCACAGCCCGGCGGTCATAATAGACAGCATATTGTAATTACGGCTGCCATGGTTGCGCTTGGTGAATCATTCACGTTTGAACATCAAAACGACTCCTGGAATACCTATGTCTGGTGTACATGTCCAGGTGAACATTGTGGTCAGAGCGATGAGCGAGGATCTATTTGGTTGCGTGGTGCGGTTACGCAAATGAGACGTGGTTACGTTCACAGATCGAATTGTGGCGGATCCGGTTATGCAAAGGATTATTATTACGATTTCCGTCTTGAAACGACACCGCCGCCATTTTATCTCGAAGCGACCGATGATGAAGGCGCAAGTCTGTTTGATATTGTGTGGTGGAAGGAACACGATCCACACGACGGCAGACCGTAGATGCCAGATGCCGGCTTGAAAAGTAAGTCATAAGCAAGATTGATTTTTTCAAGCATGTTAAATCTGGCACAAAGTGAAAACCAGCTTTTACTTTAGTTGTCTGGTTGATTTATTAATCTGGCAAATATGAGAGAAGTATAACGGTTTGGAAGAGGGAGAAGGACTCCCTTTCCATATAGATGCAGTTCTGTACCCTGAAAGCAGCGGCTATGCGTCGTATGTATTTGGGTCATACGACACTGGCGTGCATTTTCCAGGGTTCGGAGCTATTGTAATTCGGTAGAGGCCTATGTTATCAATTGGCAGTAAAATCCGGGTGGGACTTGACGTAGGAAACCACTCAATTAAGGCTGTTGTTGTCGAGAGAGCAGGGCAGCGTTATAAGATGCTTGCTCGTGCACATCGACAAATTTATAGCGGCACACAAAAGTATAATCCGGATGGACCGAAACGCAGTCAAGTTGTCCCACTGTTGGTCGATCTGTTTAAAGAGCTGAAAATTCAGCCTAAAAAACAGAAAGATATCCGAACTTTACTCGCAGGACTTCAAGTCGCAGCCAAAGAGATCATCGCGATCCCATTGGAAGAAAAAGAGATGGCTTCAGCAATGTTGCTCGAAGCTCGAAAGCATATTCCGCTTGACGGTAGTGAAACCCAGGTGGATTATATGATTCTTGGTGAGGATATAAAAGAGCCTGAAAAAGTGCGTGTGCTTGTGGTTGCTACAACCAAAAAGTTGTTTAACGCACACCTTGAGACTCTTGCAGAGCTTGAGATCAGACCCACCATCGTTGAAGTTGAATCGTTGGCTTTTGCTAACTCCTACATGGCATTCAACGAAATGCCTGACGATGGCGTTGTGGTGATTCTCAACATTGGTTGTCGTAAAACCAGTGTCACCGTCGTCGGTCGAAAAGACATGTTCTTCAGCCGTGAATTAACAATCGCCGGAAACACCTTCACTGATTATTTAATGCAGATTTATGGTCTTAAATATCAGGAAGCTGAAAAGGTGAAGATTGAGCAGGGTATGAATCCAGATTTGCCGAAAGTTGCAATTGAAGGTAAAGGATTGCGTCTGGCTTCAAAAGGTGTGATCGAACAGTTCGGCGAAGAGGTAAATCGTACTTTGCGATATTATGTAAAAGAAACCAGTCAGAGTTTCTTCACAAAATTTGTTCTCGTTGGCGGCGGCGCTGCTATGCCGGACATTCAAGAATACCTTGAGAACAAGTTCAATGTGACAGTAGAAGCTTATGATCCATTCAGTCATCTGGAAATTATTGGTGGGAATGGTGGTGGCCATCCCTCACAATATGCAGCGGCTGTTGGACTTGCGATTCAGGAGGATTAACAAATGACACGACAGTTTCACATAAATCTGAATCGTGAAGAAGGCTATTTACAGCGAGAAGCGAGAAGAGCGAGGCTTAGAACTCAAATCACCAATGTTATCGCTTCGGTTCTTCTCCTCATTATGACCTATCTGACGTTTGACAACGATAAAGAAATACGCGGGATCGTTGAAGGTAAGGAACTGCAATTAAGAAGAATTATTGCACAGATTGACTCTCTGCAGAAAGTCGGTCAAAACGTCAGCAAAGATGATGTGCTTGCGCTTGCTCGGTTGGATCGTGACAGAGTTCTCTGGACGAAAAAATTCTTTGCCATGGCGGAACGTCTTCCTAAGAAGGTAGTAGTTACCGGTCTTAAGCTTCAACGTGGCAAGTTACTTATTAATTCGATGACAGAAGTTATCAGCGATGAGCGTGACTTCGATAATGTTAAACTGTTCATGGACCGATTACGCGCTACACCGCTTTTCTTTGAAGATATCAGTGCAATGAAATTCAAGGAGAGTACGCGTTTCGTAAAGCATGAGCAGGAGCTTTTGGATTTCTCGGTAGTGTGTGATATTCGTGCTTCTGAAACTACTCGTTCGCGCAGAAGCGGTACACGTAGAACCGCACCAAGCACAGGAAGCCGTTAAAGGAGATTGACGATGAAAAAACTTATTTATCTCTTCACGCTGTTCATTCTCTTCGGTCTTGCTGTATTTGGCTATTACCGATTTGAATATCCAAAACTTCCGCGAGAGATTGAAGCTCTTAACAAGCGGATCAAGGCGAAGAATGAAAAACTGATCAGCGCTCAAATTCTTGCTCAGGAACTAGACCTTGTAGCAAAACTTATTGATCGTAACCTTGCTATAAGTGCAAAAGATTCTCTTGCGCAAGATGCATCGCTGCCGTTCCTCGAATATACGACAACGATGCTGAACGATCTTAAAATCAAGCTGATAACCCTTGAGCCGAGCAGGCGGCGTGTTACCAGGCATGATTATGTAAAAACATCGTATGAGTTAGTCGTAGAGTGTAGTTATGAGGAATTTGGAAAATTTATCAACGATTTGGAGAAATCCGAAAGAATAATATCTATTGAAGAATTTGAACTACAGAACAAGCTCCAAAAGGTTATGTCCCGGAAGGAGCGTGAAAGATTCGATACTCACATTTTTGAGTTGAAGATCAGTACGTTAACTCTTATTAAACATACATAGTGGAGCGGACGTGATCAATCGAAGAATTGAAGTATTTGCCAGTTTGCTGTTGTTACTGATTGCGATTGTCGTCGCTGTCGGAATATTTCAATGGTATCGTGTCGACAAAGAGATAGATGATATCCATGCCGAAGATGCCAGGATGGTTATTGGCCAGGATGAAAAACTTGCCGAAACAGTACAGCAATTGGAGAACACTTTAAAGGAGCGGCTTGAATACCAGTTTGACATTAACATTGATCCATTAGATCTGACAAGAGTGATCACCAGTAAGAAGATTCTGGAAAAAATGGGTGTTAATGAATTCGAGCGCAGCAAACATGAAATGCGTCTCTCGGCAACTATTGTTGGTGGAGATGGCGAATCGGCGATAGTTTTAAGATTTATGGGTTCAAATCATATTCTTCGGGTAGGCGATTTGATTTCGGGATGGAAAGTTTCAGAGATATCCCGAAAGTCAGCACTCCTGACTCGTGGAGGAGCTAAGAAGAAGCTCGTTAATGAGAGAGCACCTGAAAGTCTTGGAGACCCCGGCTTGATATTAAGTGTCGGCGGTGAAGATGTGAAAGTTGCAACTGCAATTAATTACTAAATGAGTAATTGGAATAGTGAAAACAACAAAAAACAAAGCACTGATCTACGTTGATCCAGGGAGAGGCCTTATGTTTCGAACCGGCATCCCCGTGCTGATGATATTGCTGATGATGGCATTCGGCATTACTTCAGTCACAGGTCAAACTCAAGTTGATGTTGATGTATCTTCGGAAGAAAGTTCCGATGACCAACCTGAGTTTTTTAGCGACCCAGGGTTGCAGAAAACTGTAACAATTGATGCGGACGATGCGAGTCTGCCTACGGTACTGTCTATTTTGGCAGCCGAAAGTGGATATAACATCGTAACCGGACCAGGAGTTAACAAGGAAGAGCGGATATCTATCCATTTGAAAGAAACCCCGATTGAAACGGCAATGAACCTTGTTGTTCGCGCCGCAGGATTATCCTACGAGATAGTCGGGAATTCCTTTCTTATTGCCACAAGCGCAAAACTGCGGGAAAAAGTAGGTGTAACATCCTATGTAATTGAACTGCAATATGCGAATGCGGAAGATATCAAGAAACTCCTTGAAGAATTTGGCGCAGCTATCACTGTGGACAAAGGAGGGAATAAATTACTCCTTCTGACAAGTCCCAAGGTGATACATGAAATTCTGCGGGTAATCAAAGAAGTTGACAAGCCACCGCTTCAAATTATGTTGGAAGCGAGGATTATCGAAGTTGCTGTGGAAGAAGAGGAAAAGCTTGGTATTGCCTGGAACAGGATGCTGAGTTATGAATCCATCCTCTACGAAGGTCCTGAGCTTCCTCAAACATCTGGTGGCGGAAGCATTGAAACTTTCCGTGGTCAGATGCCGCTTGTCGAGGTAAACGACCTGAACAACTTTGGTTTCATTGGAAGGCAGCAGCCAGTATTTGACTTCGCAATCGATTATTTGCTGAAGAACAACCTCGCTGAACTTCTGGCGAACAGCAAAATTGCGACGATGAACAACGAAGAAGCTGTCATTGAAGTTGTGGATGTAATTCCATTTATCATGTCCGCCGGTGGTGTTGGCGGTCAGGTTCAGACTCGTGAAAAAGACGTTGGCGTGAAGTTGTATATTAAACCATCGGTGAATACCGACGGTTATATTACAACTATTGTCAAACCGGAAGTATCTAACGTCTTCCAGCTGATTGGTCCTGACCAGAACATTCCCTGGATTGTTAAAAGGTTCTGTACGACTCAAATCCGGGTAAAAGATGGCGAGTCTATTGTTATTGCTGGTTTGTTGGGTATCAACCGCAAATATACGATGTATAAGGTCCCGTTCCTGGGAGATGTACCGTTTATAGGTGGACTCTTCAGGCATAAGTCAATACAGAATAAGAAGACGGATCTGATTATCCAAATTACTCCTCATATTATCGATGAAACAGATTCTGGAATCGAAAAAAGCAAATTGATAGAACGTATTGAAGAATATGTTACTGAATCTGAAGCAGAGATTAGATCTAAGCTGGAAGAATCCGATGAATCTTCAAGCAAGATGGAAAAAGCTGAAGATGCCCCGAAAGCATCTGAAGTTGATGAGGATCTGGATTTGCTTAAGGAATCCATGCAGGCTGAATGACGGTTCGTGTGGTTAATATGCGCAACGCCTTGGCTATAGCGGGTATCTTTTTAATGCTGATTCCTGTTGTCACCAAGGCGCAGCGAGCGGTTTCCGGGATCGGAGGAGTTGGTACTCCTCAGGTCACGAGCGGAACAAGCTTTGAAGCATTCAGGCAGACGCCGCGGACACCATTGACAGAAGAACAGGCTCTGGAAACTCCTGTTGATCCTGAAACCTATATTCTTGGTTCCGGTGATTTAATCGGCATCTCGATAATGGGAGGGATTGACCAGGTTTTCGAAGCGAGGGTTTCCCCAGAGGGGAACCTGATGATTCCAATGTTACCGATATTACACATTGGAGGAATGACACTCGCAACGGCTGCAGATTCTGTTAATAATCAGTGGGGCAATCGCTTCCCGGAAACGACAATAAAGATTTCGCTCATTGAAATTCGTTTATTCCGTGTAACAGTAGCTGGCGCTATAGTACAGCCAGGGACGTATTTCCTGACTCCTGTAGATAGAGTGTCAATGCTTGTGGAAATGGCTGGCGGTATTCTTAATGATGTGTACTGGCGTGATTATTATGCGCCGGAACTTCAAAAGCCTTTTGAAGACATTGAGTCTTTGAAGAAAAAGTACAAGATACCATTTTCCAGCGAACGCTTTGCGACACTTTATCGTCAAGATGGATCAGAATTACCGGTTGACTTGTTGCGTTTTGAACGAGAAGCGGACGAGGAGGCAAATCCTCTATTGAAAGATGGGGATCGTCTGGTCGTTGCTTTTAAAAGTGAGAACGCTCCATTTGTAGCAATTTCAGGCGGTGTGGCTATACCTGGAAGATATGAATGGAAAAACAACGACAGGCTGAATGATCTAATCAGGCTTGCAGGCGGACTTTTACCTGATGTCGATTCAAGTAATGTTCAACTTACACGTTTCAGTGAAAACACTATTGCTGAATCATTTGAACTGGATATTACTGAAGAATCTGGCTCAAACTTTGAGTTGCAGCCGGCTGATCTGGTATTAATCAGGAGAAAAGCCGGCAGGCAGAGAATGATATCGGTCGAGGTCAGGGGAGAAGCAAATTTCCCAGGGGTTTATCCGGTTATCGAAGGTAAAACCACCTTGAATGAAATCATTGATCAAGCTGGTGGCTTAAGTAACCATGCCTTTATTAAAGGAATACAGGTTTGGCGACAACGGGAATCTGAAAATTTGATTTCAGTCGGTGACCGTTTGAAAAAAAGTGATCCGATGAGCTGGGAAACTATTGACCGTCAGTTTTACAGGTTAAATTACCGGTGGCAAGAGTATGACAGGCTGGGTGGGGAGCCTGGAGCTATCTTCAAAGAAGGCAGGAAATCACTAAATCCTTTGTTACATGATGGGGATGTGGTATTCGTTCCTAATCATGTAGAATCGGTGATTCTCATAGGGCAGGTAATAAATCCTGGTGTTTATCCTTATAAGGAAGGATGGGTGCTTAAGGACTATATTAATGCAGCCGGAGGATATTCAAAGAACGCTCGTAAGGGATTGATGAGAGTTTTGCCTTATGAGGTTTCAAGCTGGCAAAAACCCGGAAGATATACTGTAATAAATCCGGGCGATATGATCTTTATACCTGAGGCGCCGCATTTGATGCGTTGGATTATGTTTCAGGATTATTTGATGGTTGTCAGCCAGGCAGCGACTGTTATAGCGGTAATAGTGAGTTTACGATAATATTAAGTATCTTAAAGTAGTATATAAAAAAACAATTTTTTCCGGCGGAGGGCGTTGGAAGAAATTATATCGAGTGTCAAAGGAAGATTTGATAATAATCAGCAACCATGTGATTTTTCAAATTATTCCAGTGGCAGTAAAAAAATGGATGAGACTTCTGAGGGCAGAGGGATTCATTCGATTGAAGAAAACCCTGAACCAACAAAATGGTTTCCCGTTTCGGCCACAAACGGGATTGAGAACAACACTTATCCTAAGGTGAAGTTCCCCGAACCATGACCTTAAACGAGACAGCAGCATCCCCGTTGCAGGTCAAAAGGCGAAGGATTAATTCGCCGCAACAGGAGGAACCAAAAATGAATAGTAAATCGTGGCACGTTTCAGGTGTATTGATATTAGCTCTATTCCTGATATTTACAGTTTCGTGCGAAAAAACAGGAACAACTGACGATGGTGGAACAACTAATCAAACAAATGATGCACAGGTACATTCCATTTCACTCAGTTTCGACCGGAGTTCAATAAGCTCTTTCCTTGGCAGGGTAGATACTGTAATGGTTACTGCCAAAGCCTTGGACGAAAATCAGGTCGGTATTGAAAACGTCGAAGTAGCGTTTTCGCTATTGGATGATAGTCCTGGAGCGCTTATCGAAATCGACACGATCACAAGTACACAGGGCGACTACCGCGCGTATTACGTTCTGGAACTGAGATCGGAAGCACCACAGGTTGCGAGGATCAAAGCTGAGGTTATTGCAGCGGGACAGGATGTAGTCGAAAATATCCCGATTACAGCTAAAGATATTGTCGTTTCAATTACTGCTCGCAATGATTTTATCAGGGCAGCCTTCAATGATTCCGTTGGGACCGACCTCACTGTGAGAGTCACTGATATTTCAGGAGTTGGCATTAACGCAATTCCTGTAAGAGTTGAAAAAATCAGTGGAACGGATGATGCGACATTAACACCCGTTAATGAAACAGGTGTTACAGGGACAACAATCTCTAACTTGGACATACAACAGCTTGTTAAGGAAGAAGTTGTACAGGTTATAGCTTATGTTGATGTCCCGACGTTCAAAGCGACTCCAACTAAGGGTGTGGGCGTATTGAAAGATCGTCTGGGTAGTCTATTCAGGGGCAGCCGGGATGCTAATCAAGCAGAGCTTGACGGTGCCGGTGGCAGTGGAAGGTTCATGTCAAGTGTTCTTTCAGATACTGTGACCGTGACAATGACAACCTATAACGGTTTGATCGATTCCGTATATCTCTACATAAATCCACATGAGATGACAATACCTGAAGATTCGTCAGGCGTTGCAACTGTTTATGCGATTGCATTCGATGAGTCAAAGGTTGGAATCCCAAATCTGCAATTCCATTTCTCAATCGAGGATACAAATACCGCTTCTCCAAGCCCGACCGGTAGAATTACGTCTCCGGTTGTCACCGATACCAGTGGTGAGGCGCGGTCAACAATCCATACAAGCCGGCAATTTGGCACTTGGTGGATTTTGGCGGCTGCAGGAGCAGATACATTTAGAACTCAAATGACAGTCAATGTTGCTCCCGGATTAGGCGGAGATTTGGCGATTATTGCGACTCCTTCTTCGATCTATGCTGACATGGGAATCACAAGAGCCCAGGTTACTGCTACTCTGAAGGACAATAACCAATCGGCAGTCGTAAACGACACGATTAAGTTCGCAGCAATCGGCGGTGGTTCTATTGAGGGATTTGCTATCACTGATGATCATGGTGTCGCAACCGCGACATTCATTGACGATGGCTCTACCGGTACAACCCAGATAATAGCGCGTTACTCAAAGGGAAATCTTAATCTCTTTGAATCTGTTGACGTTGTTGTTCTCGAGAACCGAATTATTGAAGAACTGCTTCTATTCACACCAGGGACTCAATACCAGGTTTCAATGGCTGATTCCTTCGAATACCGGGTTAATGTCCGGTATGACAGTGGTGAGTTGGCAGTTGTAGGGACACCGGTAAATTTTGAAACCAGTACCTTGACGGGCGCAAGTTTCGATCCAAATATTGCTATATGTGATGACAACGGTGTTGCCAGGACTTCTTTCTATCCGGGAACCACGGCAGGAACCGATACAGTTTTTGCCAGGGCAGGTGAGGGACAAATTGGTGGTGAAGTTCATTCACTGCACATTCCGGTTGAGATTACTCCGGTTGATCCTTCAAATATTCAAAACCTGCGGGTATTCAACCTGGACGGAAGCGAATTCTACACCAATCAAAGAGATGCCGGTATTGTTACCTGTGTAGTTCAGGATACATTTTTTAATTCTGTCAATGATGGATTTACCGTTAACTTCACTTCAACTATTGGAACAGTCACTCCTTCTGGAAGGACTGTGACACATGAAGATCCTCCTGGTTCAGGCAACTGGCTAAAAGGTTTTGTACAGGTTTCATATACACCTGGAACACAAGCCGGTCAGGCACGTGTCATCGCCAGGTCAGGGAATGCAGCCGATTCAAGTGACATCATGATCCATTCGGGCAGACCACAGGCGCTTAACTTAAGCGCAAATCTCCAGAAAATAGCTGCGCGTGGTACCGGTGGAGTGGAGACCGCTCGTTTGACGGCTTCCGTTACCGATCCAAATGGGAACCCGGTTGAGAATGAGACACTGGTATTCTTCAATATGGATCTCTTCCCACCTCCACGTGGTCAAGACGGTGCCAACCCAAGCATTAATGAATCCGACGGAACCGAGCCGGGTAACTTTTATCATCAACCGTTCGATTCTTCCTCAACCAACAACGGTACTGCGATGGTATCAATCAATTCAGGATCTTCGACAGGCCTGGTAAGAATCCGTGCCTGGACTCATATCTATCCGGAATTGGTTGGAACACCAGATGCTGACTCTGTTGTAGCGATTTTCACGGGCTTGGCGATAGTCGCAGGACCACCGGCATTCGCTGAAATCGATGTGAACGAAATCGGTGAAGATGGCGGTGGCGCAATCTGGAACGTCGAAGTCTCCGCGCGTATTTCTGATTTTCTTAACAACCCTGTTGCCGACAGTATCGCGGTGCAGTTTGAGATAATCGCAGGCGACGAGGGTAATAATGGACAAGCAACCATTGGGGATGGTTTCACTGGAAATGAAGATGTCTCCGGCGAGGTTTCACCCGGTGTGGCAAATACGATCATGTCATATCACAGCGCAGCAACAAACGATTCGGTCGAGATTGAAGCATCTTTGGTAAATAACAACATCCGTGGAACTTATCCCGATTTCAATCTACCTATTCAGGAAGCTGCCGGCGTTCTGTACGGTGACCCGACGAACTGGAACTTTCGCAATCAGCCTGCTCCGGCAGTGTTCGACATGAGTGTTTTCGTATATGATGGGCATGATCACTGTATTGACGATCAGCTTGTCCGGTTCTTGACGGATCGCGGTTTATATTATACCGCAGCCGCCGGTGGACAGGTTCGTAACGAAGCCATGACCGGTCCGAGAGATTATCCTGTTGGTCTTGACGGTGATATTTGTGGTTGGGCACATCGTTACCTGCGCATCACTTTTGATGATGCATTCCCGGATCCCAGGATTCTTGAAACCACGGCTACGGCTAATGTGGAAATCATTGGGTATCCTGACGCAGCGGTAGAACCAGTTACATTGAACTTAATGCATTAAGTCATTATACCGGCAATTGTTGTCGGTTTTAGTAACAAAAAGCCATTTACAGGTCAGGTTTCCGGTCGTATTATCGACCGGAAACCGAAACCTGCTTTATATGGGGTTTCAGCCTTTCAGTCGGTAGAGACCCCTTATTTAAATTGAATATGAAACGAGGTTGTAACGTATGGCTGAGTTAAGCGCTTTCCCTAAGTTGGGAGAAATCCTGGTTGCGGAAGGTTTTATCGAGCAAGAGCAACTGGACAGAAGTCTTGCCGAATCGGAAGAAAAGAATCTACGAATCGGCGAAGTGCTTATAGCTCTCGGCTTTGCAATGGAGGAACATGTCTATCTTGGATTGGCAAAACAGATGGGTGTTCCTTTTTATTCCAGCGAACAGGTGCTTGAAGGTAAAGAAGATATTGTAAGAATTGTACCGGAAGCATTTGCTAAAGAAAACAGTCTGATAGCAGTTAAATTAGCAGACGAAACTCTTACAATTGCAATGGCGGATCCTGATGACATTATCGCTATTGACAATTTAAGAAAACTGACTGACGAAGAAGGGCTGAAGCTTGAGCTGGCAATGGGAAGTCCACAGGCTATCCAGCATGCCATCGGCCAACTGTACGTTCGGATCAGGAAACAACAAGAAACATCTGAAGTCATTGGAGATCTGAAATTCTTTACCGAATCGGATGAAGGCGATGAAGGAATGGTCGATATGACCAAGGAGCACGAAGATACTGACGCTCCTATCATCAAGTTGGTAAACCTGATTATTGGCGAGGCTCTAAAAGAACGTGCCACAGATATCCATATTGAACCGCGTGAGGATCATGTGGTTGTCAGGTACAGGGTTGACGGAGTCTTGCTCGAGGTGATGAAACCGCCACGTAATGCGCATAACGGTATCGTCGCACGTGTCAAAATTATATCCAAATTAAATATCGCTGAAAAAAGACTGCCTCAGGATGGTCGTTTCACAATTAAGGCTAAAGACCGTGAAGTTGATGTACGTGTCAGCATTCTGCCAACAGTGAACGGCGAAAAGATAGTTTTGAGGTTACTTGATAAGGGCACTTTCGGTTTTACTCTTGCCACTCTTGGTTTCGAGGATCACCATTATAAGTTGTTTAAACGTAACATTATCAAACCTTATGGGTTGATAATCGTTTCCGGACCTACAGGCTCCGGGAAGTCCACTTCGCTGTACGCTTCACTACGCGAGGTTATGAGTGTTCAGGACAATATTACTACTGTTGAAGACCCTGTAGAATATCACCTTGACGGAATCAACCAGGTGCAGGTCAAGCCGAGAATTGGGTTGACATTTGCATCATCACTGCGTTCAATTCTTCGTCAGGATCCTGATCGTCTGCTGATCGGTGAGATTCGTGATGAAGAAACAGCAGATATTGCTATTAAATTTTCACTTACAGGTCACCTTGTATTTACCACAGTCCATGCTAACGATGCGCCATCTACTGTTACTAGATTGATAGATATTGGTGTTCCGCCTTTCCTGTGCGGATCCAGTCTATTACTTGTTATGGCACAGCGATTGGTTCGTACACTTTGTCCTAATTGCAAGACTGAGTATGAACCTACCGAAACCGAGTTGGATTACCTCGATCTCAACCCCGAAGACATCGAGGGTGTTACCTGGTATAAAGGTAGAGGCTGTGTACATTGCAGGGACACCGGATATTATGGCAGGACCGGTATTTTTGAATTACTGCCAGTAACTCACGAGATCAGGCGGCTTATTTATGATAATTCCAGCCAGGATGAGATTCGTGAATTAGCTGAGCATCAAGGGATGGAGACGCTCAGGCAGCAGGGGATCAGTAAAGCAAAACGTGGGATGACATCTCTTGCAGAGATCCTGCGTGTAACGACAGAATAGCTGCGGGATTGCAATATGCCAATTTTCGGTTACATAGTTACAGAGACAGACGGTACACGTCGTGAAGACCGCATTCGTGCAACGAATTATGAATCGGCGTGGGAGCAATTGACAAAACGTGGAGCGAAAATAATCTCGCTCAGAGAAATTAAGATCAGTGAGCAGGCACGCTCGGCATCAATCGTTGATCAAGTTTCTACCGCTATATATCGTCTTAAGACAAGAGTTCCACTGAATAACCTTGTTTTTTTTACACGCCAGCTTTCTACTATGTTCTCTGCCGGTTTGACGATTGAAAAATCTATCGCCAATTTGATGCAGGAAGAAAAACATCGTGGATTCAAAAAAACACTCGCTGAAGTAGCCAATGATCTAAAACGAGGAAAATCGCTTTCCGATTCGCTGGGTGAACATCCAGGAGTTTTTGACGCTCTTTTTGTAGCCTTGGTTAATGCCGGTGAAGTTTCAGGTTCTTTGCACGTAGTACTTCTAGAGCTTAGCAATTATCTTGAGTCAGTGGCAGATACGAAACGGAAAGTTGTTTCAGCCCTGGCTTATCCTACATTTGTTGTTATTTTTATGCTCGGTATCCTTGGTGCTCTGTTAGTCTTTATTGTTCCACAGTTTACAAGTATTTATAACAATTTTGGTGCAGAGCTTCCAATACAAACTCGAATTCTTGTAAGTGTCAGTGATACAGTTAGTGGGCACTTCATTGAGTTTACCGGTCTCGGTTTGGTTGTGCTCTTCTTCGGATGGATTATGACTCTAACCGAAAAGGGCGGTATAGCATGGGATACTTTCCGCATGAAATTCCCAGTCTTAGGGCAGTTGCACCATGATGCCATGATGAATCGTTTTGCAAAGACTTTCGGTATATTGATGGGAGCAGGTGTTCCTATTCTTGAGTCGTTAACTCACACGAAACGTGTTGTGAGAAATCATGTGGTTGAAAGAGCTATAGAGCAGTGTCAAACAATGATTCGCGATGGTTTCGCGGTGTCGGTTGCGTTGAAAAAGGTAAAAGTATTTCCTTCAACACTTATTCAGTTGGTTGCTACCGGTGAAGAAACCGGTGAAATGGATCAACTGCTTGACCGTGCTGCTTACTTCTACGAAAAACAGGTCGAAGCTGTGGTTGAACGGTTGACGAGCCTTATCCAGCCGCTTATGATTGTGCTGCTTGGTGGTGTTGTAATTATTATAGTAGTGGCAATTTATCTACCGATCTTTAATATCGGTCGCGCCTTGCGTGCCGGTTTAGGATAAAGAAAAATTCTTTCAGGGAGTTCGAGGGACGATCTAAAGTCGTCCCTTTTTTAATAATTTTATGATAGAGGAATTTACCACAAGCCTGCCAGTTGGATTTGTAATGTTTTGGATGGGCATCACGGGCGCGGTAGTAGGTAGTTTTCTTAATGTGGTGATTCACCGTGTCCCGAAGGGTGAATCTATTGCAAAACCTGCGTCTCATTGTCCCCAATGCAAATCCAAAATTCGCTTCTGGAACAATATTCCTCTGCTTTCATTTTGGCTGCTCAATCGGCGATGTCCAGATTGTGGAGCAGGTATATCAATAAGATATTTTATCGTAGAAGCACTTGGAGTAATCGCCGCAATTTTGCCGATTATGACTTACGGCGTGAGCTGGTTTGCTCTAAGCGGAATATTGCTCGGCTGGCATTTGATCGCGCTTGCAATGATTGACCTTGAAACATATACGATACCGGATCATGTAGTGCTGCCAATGTTGATCATTGGTCTTTTAATGGCTTTTGTCAGGGGTGGATTAGGCTGGGATCTGTTTAGTGAATCCGGTTTTGTCGCTGGTGTGATAGAAGGTGACAGCCTGATTAATGCTATGATCGCAGGTGTAGTGGGGGCGGGATTTCAGGTCCTGATATTTTTTGTTTCAAAAATAATCATGCGACGTGAAGGAATTGGCGGGGGAGATATTACAATGACGACAGGTTTCTCGGTATATCTCCATCCGGCGTTAGTAGCATTTGCCCTGGTTTTTGCTTCATTTTTTGGAATAATTGGTTCAGTATTTAGGGCAGGCATGAAGAAAACCAGAGTGAAAGGACATGATGCAATCCCATTTGGTCCTTATCTCGCTTTAGGCGCATGGATTACGTTCTTATACGGCGGAAAAATTGCCGGAGCGTATATAAACTGGGTATTAAGCAAAACCTGAGAGCATTGAATTATTGCATTATGCTTTTATACTTGTTGTTTTTTGATTATCTTATAGGGTTGTAACAAGTACGTTCAATTCGGGCCTTCTCGGATAAAGAGATTTATTTTAACGTTCGAGATGTATGCCTGGATTTTTCAAGTTAGTAAACAAAACTCAATCACATTTCGGTATTTACCACTTAATGTGTACTCGGTGGTGGAAGGGGATCTACAACGATCTTACCGCATGATATACAGATAGTACCGGAATGCAGATATTCTATTCAGGAGGAGCCATGAAACAGATTGGTTTAGTGGTATTAGTACTATTATTTGCATTTTCGACGGTTTTCGCGACTGGCGCAGTATCTCCATACCAGTCCAGTTCTCACACAGATCGTTACATTTCCATTAACGAAGACATCCAGTTACCGGATTACATCCCTGGCTTCCAGCCAATTCCCGGTGAACTTGACGAAATAATGGGTGACACTGTAATTGTTGGATTCACCTATTGGGAATCACAGCACAATGGAACTGTAGGACGTATGCTCGGTCACTTTGACGGTGAAATTTCTATTCGCAACACCGATCTTGACGGTGCTGTCTTCCAGGTATGGACCTGCCTCGAAAATGGTGTCGAAACGGCTGATCGTCATGTTAGATTTAATCGAACAGGTTGGGATGGCGATGGTAGCCCCGTAGTTGAATTTGAGCGCGGAAATCCAATTTCTACTGTTGATGCCGGCGACAAGGCAGGATATACAACTATGGGCTTTGATAGCGAGAACGGATTGGCATTTCCTGTATATCATGGTAATGCCGGTGTTGGCGGTGATTATCACGCTCAAATAGCAACTGAGTTAATAAACCTGTTTCCCGGTGTTTTTAACGAGACTGCCATTCCTGACTTTGAAAGTAATGTAAATATATGGCCCAAGTCTGTTTATACGGTATATGACGATCAGGCATACCTGCACGCGGTTACACATGAGAATCGCGTTATCCTTAATGGCCCGATGGACATTCTTTATTCCCGAAATGCATTCGACTTAGCTTCTAATTCCTTCACAGTGGCAGAGTCACAGGTACTTGTAACTGACGAAGGAATGAATATCGCTGCTGATATTGCTGCTTCAGATGACGGCTCCATTATAGCAATAGCGACTACTGTCAGCATGGATATTATCCAACATCCTGGTACTGATACAAGCCAGTGGAACAACGGCGTTTATCTCTGGACGAGTGACGATGGCGGCGAAACCTGGGACTGGGACAGTCCAATTGACGTAACGAGCTGGATCAGGCCGGATTCTTCATATTTGCCGGATTCTGTCATGGCTGATCAGGATACTTTGAGGAATTATACTGATGTCAATGTTTATATTGATCACGATGATGTAATCCACGTTGCTTTTACAACGCATAATTTCTTCCATTACGAAGGAACGATCAGTCGTAATAATGATCTCTATCACTGGGATAATGATAATTATAACGTCACCAAACTGGCTAATGGACGCTACTGGAACTGGACACTCAATGGAGCATGGCAGTTACAGGTACAAAGGCCAAATATGTACCAGGATCCTGCAACAGGTATCCTTTGGTGTGTATTCCAACAATACGGCATGCCTGGCGAATATACTGAAACGGATTCCGCCGCCTATGGATGGGATGCTTCTGACAATAATCTGGCAAGTGGCGAAATCATGGTTTGTGCAAGCCCTCCCAGTAATGAATTAGGTGACTGGTATGGTCAGTTGTGGTCCAAGCCTGTAAATATTACCAACACTCGCCGTAATACTGATCCGGGTCCTGATAATGGTCATGTGGCTGGTGACTGCAGGAACGAACGTGAACCGAGTCTTTCGTTGACCAACAACGGTGAATACCTGCATATTTCTTACGTGCTTGACCTTGACGCAGGATTCATGCAACAGCCTGACGAAGGTGATTACACAAATAATCCCGTCGTATATCATCGTGTTTCCAAGTCTGCCCTGCTGGATGCTATTACCGATCCGGAAACATGGGCGCCCTGGATTGGTGATGATGACCTTGAAACAGGATGGGTAATCAATACTCCGATGCATATCGATGAAACCGGGTTTTGGGAAGATTCTTATTTTTATGCCTGGGAAGACGCCGACTGGGAAGAATTTGATCCCTTCTTCCGTGGTTCTTTTGACGTTGTCCGCGATAAAGATCAATTGCTGCCTGGCGAATTCAGCCTGGAACAAAACTATCCGAACCCCTTCAACCCTGTCACTCACATTTCTTTCAACTTGAAACGTCAGGGTGTGGTTAAATTAGCTGTCTTTGATATTCTGGGACGTGAGATTGCCACATTGGTCAACCGTAAGATGGAATTCGGTCGCCATACAGTTGGATTTGATGGAGAAAATCTTGCCAGCGGCATGTATTTCGTCAAACTGTCATCCGGCGAAAATACCAAGACTATTAAAATGGTGCTGATGAAGTAAGTTTTTCAGTCACACCTGGTATTTATATGAAAACGATCCGGTTTGTAAAACAAGCCGGATCGTTTTGTCTCAACGCAGAATGTTTACCGTATAGCCTCAGGATAATGATGCAAAAATAATCTCTACTCATTAGGTGTTCTTAGCGTCTCAGTGAGAGATTAATCCACAAAAGAAATTATTATCCGTATCCTTCTTTGCTATCTGAATCGATATTTCATAATTTATTATATTAGAATACATCTAAGTATGTCTTTGAAAACTGGGAGAGATTCATGATAAAACTTACAGGTATTATCCTTGTCATTCTGCTTATCTCCGGAATAGTGGGAGGAGTTCACGCATTAACACCTGCTTCACCAAAAGTCCCGATGTTTGAATCAAACGTTACAGCAGGTGAAAATGCTGAACAAAGAGGCATGCCTCAGACAGCAGTTGTGCAATCTATGAGTTCGGAATTGGATGAAATTCTCGGGGATACGGTAATTGTAGGATATACATGGCGAGATGTTCAGCATTATGGTACGGTTGGCAGAATGATTGGTTACTACCCTGACGAATGGAATATCAGGAATGAAACTGTAAACAGTGTTGCTTCGATTGCCTGGACTTGCCTTGAATCCGCCGCCGGACCACGTCACGTTCGTTTTAATCGGGTAGGATTTATTACTGATGGCGAGTCGATAGTGGAGGCCGGTGGTGGGTACACCGTAGATAATTCAAGTTCAGCGGGTTTTGTCTCGCTGGGAATGGATTCTGAGAATAACAGGGGTTATCCGACGTATCATTTCCAGTTACAGGGAGATGATCACTGGTCAACCGGGTTTGGAAGAGAATTGTATGATTTATTCCCAGGGGTTTTTGACTTATACACTGTGCCTGAGTATGACGACAATCATAATATCTGGCCCAAAGCAGTTTATGGGGAATACGAGGGTGAAGGATATCTGCATATCGTTACACAGCAGTGGATTGAGAGTGGTGAAGTAGAACCCAGTGAATTACTTTATTCAAGACATCTTTATGACAGTGAAGCAGGAGGATTTGAATTAGCAGATGAGCAGGTTCTTGTTACCGGTACTTTCATAAATCTTGGTGCTGATATTGCTGTTTCAGATGATGGCTCAATTGTTGCTATTACAACAACTTTGAGTCGTGATATTATTTATGAATATGAAGATACGACACAATGGAACAATGATATTTACCTCTGGGAAAGCTATGATGGAGGTGAAACGTGGAACTGGGACGAACCTGTCAATGTAACTGATTTCGCTTTGCCTGATCCAACCTTGATGCCGGATACTACGGCGGCTGATACTGACACGTTCAGGACATACTGCGATAACAATGTCTATATCGATCATAACGATATAATCCACGTAGCTTTTACTACCCCCGGGTATTTTTTTTACGAAGGCACCATTACATATACCTCATATATATATCACTGGGACAACGAACGAGCAAATTATTCCGCAATAGCTGACGGGCAGTTCTGGAATTATGTGCGTCCGGGTGCATGGCAGCTACAGGTGAACCGGTCAAGTTTATATCAAGATCCTGTGACTGGGATTTTGTGGTGCGTATTTCAGCAATACGGAATGCCCAATGAATTTACAGACGAAGATTCTTCTTTTACTCCCTGGGATGCTTCTGACGATAATTGGGCAAACGGTGAAATCATGGTTACAGCAAGTCCACCGGACAATCAACTTGGAGAATTCTACGGACAGCTCTGGGCTCACCCGGTGAATATTACCAATACACGGGGGACAGTTGGAGGATTGGCGGCAGGTGAATGCAGGAACGAGCGAGAACCGAGCGTAGCATTGAATAATGATGGTGATTATCTGAATATATTCTATGTCCTTGATTATGATCAGGTATTGCCAGTATGACTCCCACACCTGAAGGCGATTTTACAAATAATTCTGCTGTATATCATCGGGTGTCAAAAGCTGATCTTCTCGAGAATATTGTAGATACTGAGAACTGGGCGCTTTGGGATGATACTACAGGATGGGTTCGAAATTATCCGATGCATGTCGATGAAACAGGATATTGGGAAGATCCATACCTCTATGCCTGGGATCAGGAAGATTGGGAGAATGGATCTCCATTCTTCAGGGGTGAAACGGCTGTAAATGAATTCAGGCAACTCAAGCCGGGAGAATTCAGTCTCGATCAGAACTATCCTAATCCTTTTAACCAGGTAACTAATATCAGGTTTAACCTTGAGAGTAAAGCGTCTATAAAACTGGCCGTGTATGATCTGCTTGGCAGAGAGGTTGCCGTATTGCTTCACAAATCAATATCTTCAGGGAATCATTCAGCCTTATTTGATGCGGGAGAGCTTGCAAGCGGAATGTATTTTGTTAAGCTGACGTCAGGTGTGAATAACAAAATCAGGAAAATTGTACTTTTTAAGTGAGGGTAAAATACCATCTTTGGACAAAACAGGCTTCAGGCGTTGTGTTTAAAGGTAAATTATCGATAATAATTTCATATATAAGAGCAAAAAATCAATTAAAATGTTGGAAATACCTGTTATATTATTGTAATTTATATATGCAGGAGCCGACTTAACTTTTTCTCAAAAGATTTTAAGCGATAATACAGAAATTGCTTGCTTTTAGGTTAGCGCTAATCCTGAATAATTGCTAAGATCTTTATAACCTGTTTGTTAAAATAGAACCGTGAGTTGGAACCTGCACTTTGCTTCTGAGCCCTGCGATATACGGGTAGGGCTTGCACGAAAGATGTTCCGGCACGATTCACAAGATGGAGGTAATATGAAACGCAATGGAGTCGTAGTATTTCTATTTCTATTCCTGGCATTTTCTACTTTTGCCAACTCGTCACTAACCGCTGACAAGACCCTCATTTCAGTTTATGACGCTAAACCACTTGATCATCAAGTAAGGCAGACAAACATTCCGGCTGTAAAACCTCAGCATATTATTCACCAATGGGATGGCGAACTCGACCTTGTGGGCGACACTCTGGTTGTGGGTGATTCTTACTATAATGCCCAGCATAACGGTACTATAGGGCGTATGCTCGGAATGTTTCCGGACGAAATGACCATCGGCAATGATACCTATGATCATGTAGTCTTTTTCACCTGGATGGATAAACCGACACCTGCCACAGACGTCCATATCAAATTCAACAGGGCTTTTGTCAATGGCGAAGGAAGCATGGTTACAGAATTCGACCATGGTGGTATGCAGGTTGACGGCGTAAACGTAGCGGCTTATGTTACCCTTGGTATGGATGATGTGAACGGCCTGGCGTATCCGGCTTATCACGGCGGGAACGATGGTAATAGCATGGGTATCCGATTCTCCGATGAGCTTGTTAATCTTTTCCCTGGCGTATTTACCGATTTCCAGGTACCGGGTGTCGAGGGGAATGAGCAATTCTGGCCCCGGGTTGTTTTCTCACCGGCAACTGATTATTTGCATATAGTATCTACTGAAAATCCTCCTGTGGCAGACGATGAAAGTCACCTTACCGCACCACAGGATATCTATTATTCACGTCATCTGCACACAATGGAAGACGATCAGTCAGATTTTGAGGTTGAGGACCAGGTATTGGTCACAGATCTCGGTCGCAACATCTCAGCAGATATAGCTGTTTCCGATGATGGTGATCGTGTTGCTATAGGACAGACAATCAGCAGGGATTATTTAGATCCTGACGTTTTACCTGCAGATTACACCCAATATAACCAGGATATCTATATCTGGATCAGTGAGGATGGCGGCGAAACATGGAATTTTGATAATCCTTTAAACCTGACCAATTTCATATATCCGGATCTTGACCTGCTCCCGGATTCAATCGCAGCATGTAAAGATACTTTGCGCGCTTATGCTGACTGCAATGTCTATTTCGATCACAATGACGTTCTACATGTTGCATTTACGGCTGTGGGTTACTTTGAAGTAAAAGGCACCATTTACGGCCGTCATTCCATGATCTATCACTGGGACGAAGAATCCGACGTGTTTACGATGATCTCTGATGGCGCGCATGGTCATTTAACTTATAATCCCGGCTCATGGCAGCGTTCCCGACAGCGTCCTAATATGTATCAGGATCCTGCTACAGGTGTTCTATGGTGTGTTTTCAATGGGTATGGCTGGAATGGCGATACTAATCCGGAAGATTCAACTGATATTTCGGATATCAACCAGGGAAATGCTGAGGTTTACATAGCTGCAAGCCCGCCAAACTCTGACGCCGGTGACTGGTACGGACGTCTTTGGACAAAAGAGGTCAATATCACCCAATCCAAATGGTATGGTGATCAACCTGCAGGAGCTGGAGATTGCCGCAGTGAATGTGATCCGAGTATTGCTCTTAACAACGATGGTGCTTATCTGAATATATTCTATATTCAGGATTATCAGGGCGGAAATGCTCGTCAGGATGAAGGCGAATACACTCTCAATGATGCAGTCTGGCATCGCCTATCTAAGGGTGGTATGTTGGATCTCTTCGATGAGCAGGGTTCAGGTGATGAAAACAACATTGGTTGGGTTGCAAATTACCCGATGCATATAGATGAAACTCAACATTGGACTGATGAGACTTATGGTTACGTCTGGGCGCATGAAGCCTGGGGTGCAGACGATCAAGATCCCTTCTATCGTGGTCTGGTGCCTACAGGGTCTGTTCACGATAAAGATCAATTGCTGCCTGGAGAATTCAGCCTGAAGCAGAACTATCCGAATCCTTTCAATCCAACCACTCGCCTGGAGTTTTCTCTCAAACGCAAAGGCGCTGTAAAACTGGCGATTTATGACGTCCTGGGGCGTCGTGTCGGAGTTCTTATGAACCGGGTAATGCATTCCGGACAACACAGTGTCACGTTCGACGGAAGTCACCTTGCCAGCGGTATATACTTTGTTAAACTTTCATCCGGTGAGGCGGTGCACACGCGTAAGATGGTTTTAATGAAGTAATTTCTATTGAATATTATTACTATTAGATGCTAACATATTATGCCGGGCTTTCAAGTCCGGCATATTTTTGGATAGTACGATATTACAAGCACTTGCATTTCGTTAATTGAATTCTTGTTTTGATCGAATTCTGGTAGTGGAAATTGCTGCAATCTCTCAGAGGCATATCATTTTATAGAATTTACGATCATATCATTGACTTTATCATTTCGGCTAAACCATCACTTCTAGTACATCAATGCGAATTGATGTACTAATATGATATTATCCCATATTTCAATAGCAATTTGGGCAGAACGTCATCCAAATCTTGCACATGTTTATCTTCGAGTTGGATTAGATTGAATCCGTATTTCTTATAGATCTCAATTTTTTTCTTCTTTCTTGCAGTGTATTTCTCGTTATTTTCATAACCCCAGTATTCGATATATACTTTCTTTTCTGGAAGATAAAAGTCACAATAAACATCTTCTTCAATGGGTAATTTTCGTTCGTAGGCATGAACAATTTCAGACATATACAGGTAATTATCGATCAGTAGCTCGGCTTTTGAACGCACATAATGCCCGTCAGTTGCCCTGAGTGTCGCCGGGAATTTTTGGCGGAATCCTGCTTCACTCTTTGATGGTTTTTCTTTGGATATAGTTTCTGATTCTGACTCTTTATGTCCTGTCACATTTTGGATAGTTTGAATCAAAACGCTTGTACTTAAAATAGATTCAGGCCATCTCACATAAGGAACTCCTGAGTTGCGATCTTCCGCTTGTACCGCCCCAAACCGAATCCCTTGCGCAGTGGCTTTCCAACCCTTCACACTCTTTTCCAACCAACCCAATTCAGAGAGAATGAAATTAGTCTTATTGGCGGAAATGTTGAAATGTTTACCGATAGCTGTGGCTGTTATGGTTAGTTTACTTTTGGGTTCAGATAGTTGCAGGTTTTCCGGCCAAACTATATAGCGTCCGAATTTTTTACTCTCTATATACTCACCTCCGGCAGATTGTCCAGCCTTAGTAAGTTCCCAGGAATCTCCTGGTTTTTTAACATACTTGAGTGCGAGGAGTTTTTTGAAAAGTTCGTTTGATGGAATGTTAAGCTGTTTAGCAAGTGCAGAAGCAGAAATATTTTTCATTGCGAAATTTCCGACATTTTGTTTACGTTTTCTATGATAAATATCAACAGATAATGCAAAGGTAATATATTGAGCAATAGAGCTAAAAGAAAGCTATAATTTTAAAGCCATTATTGCCGGGTGCCTTGGGCTATTTTATTGCCCAAGCTTATTCAGGTTTTTTGATATATTGTAATGACACTCGGCTAACAAGTAAGCCGAGCCACCCGTCTTCATGGTGCGTTTCCTTTTGATTACGTTTTAACAGCAACCACTTTGCAGTATGTCAACGAAAGGTTAGCGCACCTGATTTTATAATATTGGAACTACGCCGATTGATTTTACCAGTTTCTTCCCTCCAACTCTATTATGACCTTTTCAAGAAATTTTTTCATTCCATGTTGTTGATAATACTCATAGGCTATCAGGAATCCTGTTCCATAGTTGGGATCAGGAGATAAATCCATTCTTTTACGAAGAGCTGCTGCCATATCTGAGTCAAGAGATTCGTAGATGATACTCGATGCAACATGAGCGCTTCCTTCCCTCCAGGGAGGATTATCACCGTCAGCGCCCCGCTCATGTTGCCAGGTATGGAATAACTCATGCGCTATTACAGCGGACATTAGATCACGAGGTAAAAATCTAAGGAGATAAATTTTAGCTTCCTGTCTCATAAGAGTACCGTTAAGCATCTCACTTTCTATTACGTAAAGACCGTGCGCATCTCCACTGTTTTTGCCAAATTCATTTAGAATAGTTTTGCTCACCAACTCGATCCTGATCTCATCAATAGGTGTATATATTTCAATTCCAGCGTTCGCAAGAACTTGCGCTGTCTGCACCATTAATTTGTGCGCTGTTTGAATATCATCAACTGCTGTTTCACGGCAGTTGTCGCACTGGATTCTACCATCGGAAAAAGTCCAGTAATTTTCATCAACAATTCTTCCGCAGGAGTCGCAGATTTTTAGTTCTGACAGGTGTTTCGTATGGAAACGTTGTCCCAAGTGATTCATACCATATTCTTCTGTCAGCGGGGCTTTGCAGATATCACAGCGAGGTGCATCATGATTCAGATAGCAATCCTGATGATAATATTTATCACCTATAATTGTATCGGTGCCGATAATATTCTTTTCGCAGATTTCGCAAAGCGGAGTGTCTTTAGTAAGGTAGCACTTCGAGTGGTATAGCTTTCCCTCATCTTCGGTAAAGTCTCCTGTTATTAATTCGGTGCAGATGGAGCATGTCAGGCACCAGGGATGAACAGGTTTACCTAAGGCCTCTTCATACTCCCCGGTTATGTACTTATTACAGACAGAACACTTTATTACTTGTGCATGGATCTGAGCGGGAAGTATTGAAAATCCTACCACCAACGAGCTAATAATTGCAATTTGAAAGATATTAAGTAGATATGAAGTCATCAATATTATTAATGGCAAGCGTAACCCGAATTCTTGAACCGTAGCGAAGCGAAGCTCGGCAAAGCCCATCCTGGACGATATATATCTGGGGCCAAAATTCCGTTTATTCATGATCATATCACAATAGCCATGGTTTACCTTGATTGACTACTTCGAGCCATCTTTGCCCGGTTCGGAGACCCGGTCTTACTTGATTATCACCATCTTTTTCATGTCTGTAAATGATTCGGATTCGATACGGTAGAAATAAATTCCGCTTGCCAATTTACTCCCATCAAATTCTACACTATGGGTTCCAGCCGGGTGCCTTGGGCTATTTATTGCCCAAGCTTATTCAGGTTTTTGAAATATTGTATAGACTTTTCCAATTGACTTTACTTATCATGGATGTCCCCTGAATTCCGAGGTTAGATTAATTCATTGCAACATATCGGAATCTTGCAATCCTCTCTGTTCACGATTATCTTAGCATCTTTGGGGACAATTTAATAATTTTCTTCTTTTATCACGTTATGTTTATAATGAATGTAGGTAAATAGCTATACTATTTCCAAATTTCTAAGGGTTGCTTTATCACTAATACTTGAAGACAGACGCAAGAACGGAATGCGCTTACCAAACCTGACATCAAACAATTATGATACACAGTCGAGCCGTACTCACCAAAAAATGAGGAAGAGAAATGGACAGTATACCAGTTAGCCATAAACGTATTATTGCTATTCTCAACAATTTTCGAGAATCTTCAAAAGTTGTGACAACAACCATTGAGATAATAAAGAAATATAATGGTGGATTTTATTCAAACAAGAATACACCAGTTTCGGTGTCATTTAATGCTCTCTTTGGCAAGTTATTGAGAGCTAATGAAGAACATTACGGGATCATTTTTATTGACTATATCTCAGCGAAAGACGATTTGGGTAATCCAACAAAAACTGCTCGTTGGAAAATTATTGATTAACAATAAAATGGTGGAACAACTCACATTAAGCGTTGGGTTATTACCCGACTTGATCGAGTAATTCAGCGTTCTAATTCATTGATAATAGTGGATACCCGTGTCAAGCTCGAGAATAACAGAGTACCTCTAACATGTGAAATGACCCACTATTGTTATGCAATTTATAGTAACAGTTAACTTATTGTTTATAATACTTTTCATATAAGAATCGAGTCTAAGGTGGTGAAAATGCTGCAAAATATTTTTAGCGAAGAAGATACTTTAAAATCAAGAGTATCCATTTTGTCAAGATTATATTTTCTGCAGAATGAACATGCAATTCGTAAAATTGCACTTAGTTTCTTATTCCTTAATATTCTTTGCACTCCTTTAATAGCGACCAAATTTGTAAATATAGTAGATAATGATACTACCAAATTGCAATTGCTCACCGACTCGTTGTTGTTTGCAAAAAGACAAGTAGATCAAAGTGAATTAGAATATTCTCAGTGTAAAGATGAAATTATTGCTGAGTGCTTTCAAATACAAGGTGAGATTAATGATCGTTCTGAAAATTCAATTCTCATCTATGGAACTGCGTTCCCGACGGACTCAGATTATTCAAAATTAGGAAATTTACATGAAGGGAATATACTAGTTAAGAATCCGCATAATGATGCAATCTCTATGGATTCTTATGGTTGGGTTAAACTTGCGTTTCATCGATATGAAGGGAAAGAATATGGCGAAAATGCTTTTGGTGGTTCTGTTCCAATTTATGTTTACGGATCTAAAAGAGAAATCCCGAGAAAGGTAGTAATGTCATTAGAAAAACATCGGGAAAATTATAATAGGTGTGTTGATAGATATCTCAATGTTCATGCTGATCGGATCAATTTATACCTCGATAGAGAAGAGAAAGATACAGCAAAGGAAATATTTTTACATGTCCTTGACGAATTTAAATATAGAGAATATATACCTGAAATTGAAGAAGAAAAATGGATCAGAAGCATAAGACTCAGGTTAGATATAAGCAATCAAGAAATAGAAAAAGGAAAAATAGGCAAGGAAATAGTCTCTGATTACATTATTGATATTAAAAAGGCTTTAGAGCATAATCAATTTGATAAAGCTATTTTAATGTTAAATCAAGCAAAAAAGATTGAGCCAAATCGTCCTGAATATAGTAACTTAATAATAAAGTACAGTAATTTATTAACAATGCACAATATTGGGAGATCAAACTACCTCATTGAACAATCATTATCTGCCTTTCAAAATAGAGATTATCTTGCCGCACAAAAACTGATCCAAGAAGCTTCAAACTATAACCCTGATGATGACCGCATTAAAGCTACAGAAAACAAGATACTTAAGATGAAAAGATCACCTCAATTTGCAAGTGTTCTAAGTGCATTTCCCGGTGGAGGCCAACTCTACAATCGAAGGAAAAATAAAGCCTTATTATTTTCATTGGTATTTTGGGGATTAGCTGGATGGACGACCTATGATGTTAAACATGATGCCATTAATGGAACAAATTACAGATACTTAACTTTTGGGTATACTGTAATAGTTTGGTATTTGGGAATTCAAGATGCTTATTATGATGCAAAGTCTTTTAACGAGAATAATTTTCTTTATTAATCATCTACCAGTGATAAAATTGGTAGTTTTTTTGACTTTCGGCAAATGCACTGACCTGAATTGAATCTCAGGTCTCATAATAGGATGGGTGGCCTGACTGCTTACTATCGGATTTCTCCCTGCCCAACCTATCTACTTGATTATCACCATCTTTTTCATGCTCGTAAATGATTCGGATTCGAGACGGTAGAAATAGATTCCGCTTGCCAGTATGCTCCCGTCAAATTCTACACTATAGGTTCCAGCAGCCTTGAAATCATCCATCAGCATTTGCACTTCCTGCCCCAGGGTGTTGTAAATCGCTAATCGAACCTGCTGGGCTTTTGCAATCCTGAATTTTATTTTGGTTGATGGGTTAAATGGATTGGGATAGTTCTGCGCCAGGTAGTATCCGGCTGGTTGGTCAATGTTGGTTAAATCATCGACAGCAGCGCCGCCGCCACGTCCATCAAATCCCCAGGGTTCCCATTCATAGTTCAATGAATCTTCCCAATACTTGGTTTCATCTATATGCAGGGGGAAATTCGGCAGCCAGCCGGTAAACGAATCTATCAGTGAATCTTTGTGAACCCGGTGCCAGACTACCGGGTTGGAGGTGTATTCGCCCTCTTCACGTACAGCAGAACCACCCAGCTGATCATCCATATAATTCAGGTTCAAATATTCGCCGGGATTATGTAATGCCAGGCTCACATCTTTTTCGGATTTACAATCGTACGCTGCTCCTCCTCCGGGTTGATCGTAACGGGTATTGGTAAGGTTAACCGGCTCTGTCCATAGTCTGCCATAACCGCTGCCATAGGGGCTTCCCGCAATAAATATTTCGCTGTTGGGACGACCGGCGGTACTGTAATCCATGGTATCGCCAGGTTCGCCATATTGCTGGAAGGCACAAAAGAGATGCCCGGTTTCATCGTCCTGCGCCATACTTGGACGGCAAGCCATAGACTGGAAAGTACCCGGATTGTGCCCGTTGAAGAAGTAACCATCAGCGACCTGGGTCCAGACATCAGACACCTCATCCCAATGGAATATTTTGGACATCACCACCCCGGACCGTTCCCTCCCAGGATGATACCAGGTGAATCCCGATGCTGCGAATGCCACATGCAAAATATCGTCACTATCGAAATAGACATTAGTATCGGTATAGCCACGAAGGGTATCCTGGCTTGCCGCTACTGAATCGGGAAACAGGTCGGTATCAGGTTCAATAAAATCGGTCAGATTGACCGGATCGTTCCAGGTTTCTCCACCATCCTCACTCAGGAACAGGTAAACATCATTATTAGCCTGACCTACATCCGCAAGATCCATATCATGAATCACGTAATCACGGCTGACTGTCTGGGTAACCGCAACCCGTTCACCATCATCCGAAACGGAAATATCAGACGTAAGGTTCATTGCATGTGTTGTAATAACTACAGGTTCCTGGTCATCATTAAGAGTAGTAAATGAATTATTTTCAGCGTCGAACCTGACACGATAATAGAGCAGGTATGCTTCTGCTGCGGGTTCTTCCTTAATTTCATTTACCACAACATGTACGATACTGTCAGAACCCATATCAGCATGAGGCCATGAAAACCTGGTTTCAGTGGGATAATTGTCCGGGATTTGATAAGTAATAAACACCCCGGGTAAAATATCATATTCCGTCGCCAGCCAAACATCCTGCGGTACGTCCCAGGTGTGATAGGCAGGCACCAACTTGTCGGTTCCACGTAAACCAGCCAGGCAAGTATAACCAGCTCTGTTCCCTGTATCTACCTGGTGACCACCATTGTCAGAAGATAACTGGGGATTACCATCTTCATCATACCATGCTTTAGTGTAATAAACATTTCGATCATCAGCAGGAGTACCAATCAGCCGCATCCAGACAACATGCGCCATTTCAGATTCTTCATCTCCCGTCATGACAATCATACGGCTGACAGTTCCATTATGCTGAAAATCATAAATGGAATAACCCACATGCACCGTATCACCTAACATCTCATCCAGTTCGCCCCGATTTCCGGGCACATATGTCGAGATTTTAATGGAGGGATTAATTGGTTCATTACCACTGAAAAGAGGTATGTTTTCCATAACCTGTTCAGGACCCGCGAACACCACAATATTTGTCAACATTAAGAATAAAAAAACTGTCAGTAACTGTTTCATGAAAAATCTCCTGGCTGGTTATCCGGTTATCTTTAAAATGGGCTATTTTGAGGAATAATAACAAGGATTGACAAAATAATTTTGAAAATATCACAAGAAATATATATCACATAATAAAGCAGTCTTGAGACCGAGAGATGTTATTTTTTACTGCATTGGTACAAGTCATTTCATCAAGACAATTTTTTTCACCTGTTCAAACTTACCGGGAATAACCATCTTGACAAAATAGTTTCCGCTTGCGAGCCCGGTTCCATCGAATTGCAGTTGCTGTATTCCGGCAGTCATTACACCGTTATAGAGTGGCGCTACCTGCCGGCCAAGAGTATCGTAAACCAAGACTTTGATTCTCGATGTTTGAGGTAGATGAATATTGAGGAAAGTAATTGGATTAAAAGGATTAGGGTAGTTCTGTTCGAGTATATATTCTTGTGGTCTGACTAAGGATTGTTCTTCATAAATACCTTGATCCGGTGTTATCTCGATTTCATTTGAATAATCACTGATCTCATTATTGTCGTAATCAACAGCTTTTATCCTCAAAAATTGTGCGACGCCAGGTGCGAGATCTTCGATTACCATTGTACCGGTATCGGTATTGTCGTGGAGAACAGTAGGTTCAAAAGTATCATCCATATAAACATTGTATGACGCAACTTCATCCTCATGTCCGAACCAGTTGCATGTCAGCGTCAAAGCCTGGCTATCCAGAATTGACACAACGTAGGGACTTGCAGCTATGCCGATCATATCGGTTTTATAGAGCCGGTATGTCATCGGTTGGGTTTCCCCCGATTGGGTTTGCATCGTGATTTCCCAGGCAATTTCACCGTCAGGATCAACTTCCGTAGCAAAAATTTCAGTAGTGCGATCACCGCCCCAGCCGATCATAGTATGTCCACTTGCTTCTTCCCTGTATGTTCCTCCTCCAAATCTTGAACGGGATGGTGGATCTTGCAGGTAATTCCAGACCAAAGTAGCCGTTAACACTTCCTCATCAAGAGTGTATTCTTTGATCCGTGTAGGATGATTGGGGTTATTCATTCCATTGTCAAACAATAAAATATTACCGTTCTCCAGGCGAGTAACATTGTGTTGAGCCAGGAAAGCTTCCTCACCTTCAACATCGTTGATAAAAGTGAACTGGTTTCCTCGACCACCGCCGAGCCGCCAGATCACTTCGCCATCAGCGTACCTGTCATCTGCACCGATCTTGATCTTGACAATCTCGTTTTGATAACGGTTCGAAAGCAGAACATATTCCGCCTCATCATCTACCCAGAATGAGTTGCTGTGTATATAATCAACGTTATCGCTGGTTAAATATGCCCGGTTAAACATATTGATAATCGGGATTTCATCCGTATGATCCAGGCTTAACCACTCCCACACCAGTACTTTGTCTGCATCAAATTTCTGGAGTCCGCTCCCCCACACGACAGCATCCGGATCACCGTCTTCAACTATTTCGCTCATATTGATCTCTCTATGATCCCTCAATAACATCCAGTAACTAACTTCTTCGCCGCTTCCTGAGATCAGAAAATCATGTCCGTCCGTACGATATCCATTAGCCGGTACAAGGGTATCGATAAATGAGTAAGTCATGTCCATAATTCCAACGCGTTCACCGGCCAAACGCATCGAAAACTTATTTACATTGGGGAATGGTATAATAGGTCTGTATCCTTTATAGAAAAATTTAATATTTCCGTCGTTACTCATAATTGCCAACCAGATTCCCTGTACCCTCGTTATTGGGTTATCATCATGGGGATCCATATAAAAATAGCCATCAGCCGGATTGTTATTCACGTCAATTGTATAGGTATAAAAATCAGGAGGAATAGCGACATCTATAGCCGAAACCGGTGTGCTTATTAATCCACTGAAAAGCCATAGCAGTCCTGTAAATGCACAAATACCTTGTTTATATAACACATTCACCTCCGGAGAATGAAAAACATTGGCAGTGTTCATCCTTATCAAATAATCAATACTACAAATATATATAAAAATATTACTCATCAAACAGCTTGAGCTTTTTTCTGTCAAATATACTTATGAAAATATCCGGATCGAATTCTCCTTTTATCATAATGATTTTGCAGGGTCCCAAATTGTCTGTAAACTTACTTATAATTATTATATTTACCAATTATTATTGGAATAAACCTTGAACTATTATTAGTTCTTGCTGTCATCTATTAGAAGGGATTTATTCTTTATCATCGGTATCGAATGGTTATGATTCATTCGTATTATGAGTAATCAGATTTCTGATGGGACATACTACTCTGAAGATGTACATCGACACCAATCAGAATAATCTTTCCCCGGTATGATTAGAGATAACTTGTCAAAGGGCTTGTACAGATGGATAAAACACGTCGAATCCTGGTAGTTGATGATGAAGAAGAAGTTCTTGTTGCTCTTGGCAAATTGATAGAATCTTTTGGTCATGAGGTTGAGGTTGCAAGGAATGGTATTGAAGCGCTTGATAAGCTGACACCTGAAATTGACTTGATATTGTTGGATACCGTGATGCCTGAAATGGACGGACTGGAGGTGATCAGGCGGATACGGAAAAACCCTCAATATGAAGACCTTCCAATCATCACTGTGACAGGATATTCGACAAATAAAGACCGCATTATGGCAGCGGATGCTGGAGCCGATGATTTTATAGCCAAACCTCTCGATGTGCTGGAAATCAAGCTGCGGACAGCAGCACTGCTCAAAAGAAAAGAAATTCAGGATGCTCTCAAACTTCATAAAATTGAGCTGGAGGAAACTGTCCGGAAGCGCACAATGGAGTTGCGTGAAAGTGAGGCTCAATATAAATACTTGTTCGAGAATTCCCCGGTTGGTATTGTCAGATTTGATAACAATGGAAACACTATTGATGTCAACCGGCAGATTCTTGCCATCCTTGACTCACCTTCAATCGAAGCAACTAAAAAGATTAACGTTCTGGAATTTCCTTCGCTTATTGAAATCGGATTTTCCGCTGATTTTCAGATATGTATTGATGAAAACAGGGAAATCTCATCCATCAAACTATATACCTCAAAATGGGGAAAAACAACCTGGTTGCGTTATATTCTTCTTCCCATTCATAACGAGAATGATGATTTAGTTGGGATTCAGGGGATTTTTGAAGACTTCTCAGAACGCAAGCTGGCAGAGGAGGCGTTGATCGTAAGTGAGAAACGTTTCAGGGACATAGCAGATTTGCTGCCACAAACTGTTTTTGAAATGGATATGAAAGGAAATCTGACATACGCCAACCGTAGTGCTTTTGAGAGTTTTGGATATACGCACGAAGAATTTGATAAGGGGATAAATGTTATTCAGGCTATCGCTCCCGAAGAACACAAAAGAGCTATGGAGAATATTCAAAGGGCATTGAGTGGTAACCCGGGAAAGGATATTGAATATACTGCATTAAGGAAGGACGGCAGCACTTTCCCTGTTATTATATACACTTCCACTATTATCAGTGAAGAAAAGCCCGTCGGCTTAAGAGGGATAATTGTTGACATCACCGACCGAAAACAGACTGAGGAGGCGTTGCGGGTAAGTGAAGAGCGTTTTCGTCAGATAGTAGAGCGGTCGAACGATGTCTTCTACCGCCAGAACATAAACACTGCCGAATTCGAATATGTCAGTCCCCATGTACTCGACATATTAGGATACAAATCCGACGAAATGTTTAATCAGAGTTTAGATGAACAAAAAGAACTGCTCCATCCAGATGATCTGCCGAACCTGTTAAATTTTTCAAAGGAATTGATCAAAGCAGACGAAAAGGGCAAAAAACATCTCGAACGGGAATTCCGCATCAAGTGCAAGTCTGGTGAGTATATCTGGATTCACGGCAGCTATAACCTTGTACGTGATGACAAGGGTGAGCCTCATTTGATCGTGGGCAGTCTGCAGGATATCACCGAGCGAAAACATGCTGAGGATGCGCTTCGTGAAAGTGAAGAGCGATTCCGCAATCTCATGGAATTTGTACCGGGTGTATCAATACAAGGTTTTGATTCAAAGGGTACCATTTTATACTGGAATAAGGCAAGCGAAGAGGTTTACGGTTATACTGCAGAGGAAGCGCTTGGGCAAAACCTTGGAGATCTGATTATACCTGATGATGTTATGCCTCTATATGAGAAGGCGCTGGAATTGGGGAAAAATATTGAAATATCAGGTGAATTTGCACCTTCAGGAGAAGTTGAGCTGTTACATAAAGATGGTCACCTTGTGCCTGTATATTCCATGCATACTGCGGTAAAACTTGAGTGTAAAGATCCAATATTTTTCTGTATTGACGTTGATTTGTCAGACAGAAAGAAAAAGGAGGAAGCGCTCAGGGAAAGCGAAGAAAGATACCGGATGCTTGTCGATAACGCATTTGATGCTATCTATCTTTTGCGGGGACGATCTTATGAATACGTAAATCCTCGATTCTGTGAAATTACGGGATATTCTTCAATGGAGTTAACCTCGCCAGACTTCGACTATAATGTAATCCTTACTGATGAAACAAAAGAATTTATTCAGCTGCGTTATGAAGCTCGTGAGAGAGGAGAAGATATTTCAAACCAGTACCAGGTTGAAATTCTAAATAAATCCGGTGAAGTTTTGCATGTGGAAGTCAGTACTGTACCTATTGGACAACCTGGGGAAGTAGCTGTTTTGGGAATTATGCGCGATATTACCCAGCGTAAACAGGCTGAAGAAGAACGCAGAAAACTCGAATCCCGTTTCCAGGAAGCTCAGAAAAAGGAAAGCCTCAGTATCCTTGCCGGTGGGATTGCGCATGATTTCAACAACCTGCTTGTTGGAATACTTGGAAACGCCAGCCTGGCATTGATGGATTTATCCCCGTTTTCACCAGCAAAGGAGAGTCTTGAAGAAATAGAGAAATCAGCACAACGTGCAGCAGATTTGACCAAACAGATGCTTGCCTATTCGGGGAAAGGTCGATTTGTTATAAAAGATTTCGACCTATCAGAACTTGTCAGCGAGATGACCCGCCTGGTAAAAGCTTCTATTTCCAAAAAAGCACGGCTTGAATCCCATTTTGACAGAGAACTGCCTGGTATCAAGGGAGACATGACTCAAATCAGGCAATTAGCAATGAACCTGATCATTAATGCATCCGAAGCCCTTGAAGACAAAGAGGGTGTCATTACAATCAAAACGGGCGTTAAAAAATGCAGTGAGGATTTCCTGAATGGAACATACCTGGATGAAGAATTATCACCGGGAGACTATGTGTATCTTGAAGTTACTGATACCGGGTGTGGAATGAACGATGAGACTTTGGGTAAAATCTTTGATCCATTTTTCACCACCAAATTCACCGGACGTGGGCTTGGGCTTGCAGCATCCCTGGGTATTGTTGAAGGGCACAAGGGTACAATAAGTATTTCGAGTTCATTGGGCGAAGGCGCTGCATTTATCGTGTATTTTCCTGTAAGTGCTCCACATCTCCAAAGTCCGATAGAAAAATTGAAAACGGAAATAATCAGCAGGGGTGCCGGTACAATTTTAATAGTTGACGATGAACCGGCGGTTTTATCTCTGGGCAAACGGGCACTTGAACGCGCTGGATATACAATACTGACCGCTGTCGATGGTGAGGATGGAATCGAGGTGTTTCGTAAAAATGCAGACAAAGTATCGCTGATATTACTGGATCTGACGATGCCGAAATTGAATGGCGATGAAGCAATTATTGAGCTGAAAAAAATCAAACCGGATGTTAAGGTTATATTATCAAGTGGTTACAGCGAAGAGGCAGCTCGTGAAAGGTTTGCTGATCAAGGTTTAGCAGGTTTTATTCATAAACCTTACAAGCTGATGAAGCTAATTGAAATGGTTAATGAATTTCTGGGATGAAACAGTAATTTTTAACATCGAATCATTTTTTAAGTACCATTCTATTGATAACCGCCCGCAGTTTCAGCGATGCCGCGGTCCTTGCTTATCTTCTCTTCGTAACCGCACTTTTGGTAGGCATCGAGAGGATTTGCCGGATACCCAGATTCTGTCCGTACCTGAATCAACAGGGGTTCCACATCCGTTTGAAATGCACGGTTGAGTATTCGATGAGCTTCCAGGACGTCTCCTGCCCGTTGCGCTTTTGACAGGGTATCGCGTTCGACTATCAGGGCTTTTGCAAATGCGGTCTGGCAATTCATCACCGAATAGATCATCGGTGCGATTTTTCCTTCTATGGCGTGGCTCTGATCAATCATATAAGCGATGTTTTTAGCTGTGGAACTCGCCGGTTGGTCAACACTCATTTCAGCATCAACCAATTCATTGAAAATCAGGAATAGTTCAAATGGATTGACACTGCCCACAATCAGGTCGTCGTCTCCATATTTCCGGTTATTGAAGTGGAAACCACCCAGCTTTCCTTCATCCAGGAGGAAGGCGACTATCTGCTCGATGTTCACACCCTGGGCGTGATGTCCAATATCCACCAACACTTGCGCCCGTTCTCCAAGTTTTAGACACAATGCATGGGAAGTGCCCCAATCGGGGATATCAGTATTATAAAAAGCCGGTTCATAAAATTTGTACTCAATCAACATTCGTTTGTTTGAAGGTAACCGTTCATAGACAGACTTCAAGCCGGATTCAAGCCGGTGTTTTCGTTCACGCAAGCTGTCCTGCCCGGCATAATTAGTGCCATCTGCGAACCAGAGTGTAAGGATTTCACTGCCGGTTTTTTCCATTATCCCGATACATTCTATCAGGTGGTTCAGGGCGGCAGACCGGGTGTCAGGGTCGGGATTACACAATGAACCCAACATGTAAATATCATCCTGGAAGACATTAGGATTGATCGATCCCAGGCGTATCCCTTTAGATTCTGTATATTGTTTCAGCGCCGAAAAATCTCCGTCCTCCGGCACATCCCAGGGAATATGAAGAGCGACTGAGGGTGCAACCCCGGTCATTTTGTGAACCATAGCCGCATCGTCTATTTTCTGCAGGGTAGTCACCGCTGCACCGCGCCAGAGAAAAGTCTGGAAACGAGTCCCGCTATTGGCATATCCCCAACTGGGTGTTTCGATTTTTTGGCTTTTAAGGGATTCAATTACTGATGATATATCAATATTACGGCTTTCCAGTTTTTCGCAAAGGATTTCATATTCTTTTTTATGGTTATTCATAATATGCCCCTTCATTCTGTACTTTGCGTCTTAGCGACTTTGCGCGAAACAAATCCTGGATAAAATAGGCACAATTCTTTCTCACGCAAAGACGCAAAGGTGTAAAGATGAAGTTCGCAAAAAATCAAAATAGTAATATTAATTAGGGTCTCCTGAATAAATCAATTACCCTTATAAGGGGAGAGATTGAGCGTTGTTTTTCCTATCTTTTGTGCAAGGATACTGATTAAAACAGTCCAAAACCTTTGCACTTCAGGATGGGAAA
>JAVCCM010000160.1 GCA_030765455.1 Candidatus Electryonea clarkiae
AAGGCAACAACAGTGGTATTATTGGAGGGGAATGCGCAACATTTTTTATCAATAATACTGTAATATCAGAAAACATGAATTCTGGGCTTCAAATTAGAAACACAGCAGAAGCACATGTTGACAGTTGTAAATTCGTCAATAATCAAGCAGAAAATGGTGGCGGAATTGTAAGTAACGGAGCTTGGATAGAAATCTCACGGACACTATTTTTTGGAAATTACGCTCGAAATTCGGGAGGAGCATTTTTCTCTGAAGGAGAATACCTGTCCAATAATCTGAATAATTGTGTTTTCACCGAAAATCAGGCTGATTCAAATGGAGCTTCAATATTCACTTTTAGCGGTTTTATTGTAAATAGCATCTTCACTGGAAATGGACCAAGCGTTAATACATTCGTTTCAGGAGATGATTTTATAAGTTATAATTCTTTGTATTATGGCAATGAAAGTGATATTCATTTTGCTGAACCTGACTGGGTTTCAGAAGAGTTTGGAATAATTAATACTGACAATGTAAATGGAGACTCTTGCGACCAATTCTATAATCTCTTCATGGATCCTCAGTTTATAAATCCACTTGATCTAAATTTCCATTTACGGGAGAATTCACCATGCATTGATGCTGGAACTTCAGGTATTGGGTGGGTTGATTCGCTATTTGATCCTGATGGAGGTACGACTGACATAGGAATTCACTATTACCATGTCAGTGAAGTTTTCGAACAAAAGCGGAACCGATCCATTCCATCTCAATTTTCTGTGAAGGATATCTATCCCAACCCATTCAATTCAAGCATAACAATTCGCTTCGGGCTACAAGTTGATTCTGAAATCAATTTATCGGTTTTCAACATAATCGGGCAGAAAGTCGCACAACTCTACTCAGGGAAACATACAGCCGGATATCACACTGTTGTATTCAATGGTGACAATCTTTCCAGCGGTATCTACTTCATCCACGCTAAAGTGCCGGGAAAGATGGATAAGGTACGAAAGATTGTATTGGTTCGATAAACATTCAAGGAAAAAGAAAATGAGATGCTTATCATTCATCATTATCTGTACAGTAATTGTCAATATACCCGTATCAGCTCAACCACCGGATACGTTGTGGACACGAACGTTTGGTGGAACCGAACATGATCGGGGAAATAGCCTTCAACAAACAAGTGATGAGGGCTATATAATTACAGGATTTACTGAATCTTTCGGTGCTGGTCAAAGTGATATGTGGTTGATAAAAACAGATTCAAATGGTGATGAAGAGTGGAATCAGACATTCGGTGGGGACGGGGATGAAATGGGCTGGAGCGTCCTACAAACAGCTGATGCAGGATATATTGTTGCAGGATATACCGAATCTTTCGGTGCTGGTCAAAGAGATATGTGGTTGATAAAGACAGATTCAACAGGCACTGAAGAATGGAACCAGACTTTCGGGGGTGCGGACCAGGATTACGGATTGAGTGTTCAACAGACAAACGATGGAGGCTATATTGTTACAGGATATACCGAATCTTTCGGTGCTGGTGACAACGACAGTTGGCTGATAAAAACAGATTCAATTGGGACTGAAGAATGGAACAGGACTTTCGGGGATGCGGATCAGGATTATGGCGTGAGTGTTCAACAGACAAACGATGGAGGCTATATTGTTACAGGAAATACCGAATCTTTCGGAGCCGGTGACTGCGACAGCTGGTTGATCAAAACAGACTCCGTTGGGACTGAAGAATGGAACAGGATTTTTGGTGGTGAAAATTATGATAATGCTCGTAGCGTCCAGCAGACAAACGATGGTGGATATATACTTACGGGTTATGGAGAGGGTGGTGTATGGCTGATAAAAACAGATTCAACCGGCAATGATGAATGGACACAGACTTTCGGAGGGGAAAGTTTTGATTATGGCTACAGCGTTCAACAGACAACTGACGGCGGATATATAATTGCCGGAGGAACTGCATCTTCGGGTGAAGGTGAGTTTGACGTATGGTTGATAAAAACAGATTCAAATGGCGATGAAGATTGGAACCAGACTTTCGGGGGAATTAGGATGGATGCGGGTTACAGTGTGCAGCAGACGAGTGATGATGGATATATCATTGCAGGCTTGACAGAATCGTATGGTGCCGGTCGTGAGGATGTGTGGTTGATTCGAGTTGCTGCAGAAGAAAATGATATAATTGAATCCAATGCATCCCATCCAAAGGATTATATCTTGGACAAAGTCTATCCAAACCCTTTCAATCCAACGATAACCATTTCAGTCGGGCTACCGGCATCATCTGAGCTGAAAATCAGTGTTTATAATATAACAGGTCAGGAAGCCGCTATTTTAGCGGATGAACGCTATTCAATTGGTTATCATCAATTCATTTTCGATGCTTCAGATCTTTCAAGCGGGATCTATTTCATCCACGCAAAAGTACCGGGAAAGATGAATGAGGTGCGGAAAATTGTATTGATGAGATGATGATATCCCCTGTTGATAATTTGTTTAAAACCTGATCATATTAATAAAGAGTCTTACATATTCCAATCCTAAGGAGTCAAGATATGAGAAGAATTCTACTTCCGCTGCTTTTTCTATTCAGCTTTACACTGCAACTGTTTTCACAGGACAGCCTTAATGTTTCAATGATTGACAGACAATATGTGAATATCGGTTATCCATATTCTGTTGCGGTACATGAAGATTATGCTTACACGGTCAGCCTGATTGGCGGTTTTGCAGTTTTCGATGTTTCCAATCCCCAGGCTCCGGCGCTGTCGGGCTATTGTAATATTAAAGGTAGCGCATTTGATGTTGTTGTCAGTGGTGATTATGCCTATGCAATTACCGAGGATGAAGGATTGTTTATTATTGACATAAGTGATCCGGAAAATCCGGAGGTGGCATTGGTATTTGATCTGGTCGGAAGATATACCTATGGTTACGGTCTGGACATTGTTGGAGATTATCTTTATGCCGCAGTTTTCTATAGCGGACTCTGGATAATTGATATCAGTAATCCCCTGGAACCCGATATTACCGGCTATATCTCCGGTGATTTTTACGCATTCGAAGTTGAAGTTCAGGGCGACTATGCATACGTGGCAGATTATAACGGCAGCCTTACAATAATCAATATCTCTGATCATGAAAATCCAACCATTTCCAGTATTCTTGGCAGTTCAGACAGTGTCATGGATGTAGCAGTCAACGACACCATAATTTATATCACTGATAATGAAGGCGGTCTCCTGGTAGCCGACATAAGCGATCCCTCTAATCCCGAAATAATCGAATTCGTCGATCCTGATGATAGTTATGAATGGATCGAGTATTATAACGGGTATATTTATATCTATGGATGGGGCGATGACGGATCGTCAATTCATATTTTCAACGTCTCAGACCCTTCAGCCCTGGTATTGACTAACCAGGTCGATCTTGGTAGTAATATTAATAATTTTACAATAGAAAATGGGATGTTATATCTTCCGCTCTATTTTCAAGGATTTGGGATCGCCAGCCTCGATAACCCGGAAGAACCGGAATTGACCGGACAATATTCAGAGGAAAATCATACCTTCAGCGTCATCGCGATCGATGAGTATTTATATGCCGATATCGGAATTAATTTCACTGTTTTTGATATTTCGGATAAACAGAATCCAATTGAAGTGGCTACAATTGATTCGATAGGCGGTGATTTTATCCATGATAACGGTTACCTGTATGCGGCGCGTTATTCTTCAGGCATCGAGGTTGTAGATATTAATGATCCTGAAAACCCGGAAGTTGTCTGTGAGTATTCCAACGACAGTTTATATGCGAGATACATTGATGTTGAGGATGGAATTGTGTACGCCGCCGCAGGTTACGATGATAATTACTTTGCAGTTCTTGACCTGAACGATTTTGAAAATCCAACCGAACTCGTACGATACCAACTGAATGCCAATGTAGATAATATTACCTGTAATGGTGAGCGTCTTTATGTTTCGTCAAATGACAGGATTATTGCTTTTGACGTCAGCGATCCCTCTGACCCGCAACGTCTCGGACATCATGGTGGTTTAGGTGTATTTTTCTTTCGTATTGCAGTAAAAGACTCAATTGTTTACGTCGCTGATCCTGTTGATGGAAATGGACTTTATGTCATTAATTTTGCCAACCCAGCCTCACCTGTACTGATTGATCAGTACTCAGAAATTGACTGGCCTGAAGCTATAACGATCTCAGGTAACTTTTTATATCTCGCTGAAGCAGAAGAGGGTATAAAGATTTTCGATATCTCGAATCCGTCAGACCTTCAATTAGTCGGAACTTATCCTTCTTACGGATATAGCAGGAGTATCACGGTCAGCAATGAAACAGTATATGTTGGAGATCACACAAGCCTGATGATACTTGATGCGACAAATGCACAGAATTCAGTATCAAATTCATCTATTGTTTTGCCCAGGCAATTCACCTTGTTAGAACCTTACCCAAATCCATTCAACTCAATTACGAGAGTCACCTTCGGGCTGCCGTTCAGCACAGAACTAAGTATTGTTGCCTTCAATTCTTTAGGTCAACAAGTCGCACAATTAGCTGCAGGCAGATACAGCGCCGGATATCATAACATCATATTCGATGCCTCAGAACTGTCCAGCGGCACATACTTCATCCACGCCAGTGTGCCGGGGAAAGTGGATGAAGTGAAGAAGGTTGTCCTGGTTCGATAAACATTCAAGGAAAAAGAAAATGAGACACTTAACTTTCATCATTCTCTGCATAGCAATCGCCAGCATACCAGTATCAGCTCAACCACCGGATACGTTGTGGACAAGGACTTTTGGGGGAGGTGGGAATGATCGTGGTAAGAGTGTTCAACAAGCAAATGATGGTGGTTTCATCATCGTTGGTGAAACACATTCTTTCGGTGCCGGTTCAGCAGATGTTTGGCTGATCAAGACAGATTCAACTGGACATGAAGAATGGAACCATACTTTCGGGGGCGTTGATTGGGACGCAGGACAAAGCCTTCAACAGACAAATGATAACGGCTTTATAATTGCTGGAGTGATAGGCACTTACAACGGTTTTTCAGGAGGAGATGTTTGGCTGATTAAAACGGACTCCAATGGTAACGAAGAATGGGATCAAACTTTCGAGGGAATCGATTCTGATTGTGGATACAGTGTTCAACAGACCAATGATGGTGGATACATAATCGCTGGGCAAACAAGTTTTCAGGAAGAGCGTTGCCTATGGTTGATTAAGACAGACTCAACAGGAAATGAAGAATGGAACAGGATATTTGATGGAAACGCTTTAGCTGGAGGCTTCAGCGTTCAACAAACGAATGAGGGCGGATATATAATTGTTGGTGAAACGTGGTCATATGACGGCATGTATATTTATATGATTAAAACAGATTCAGACGGTGAAGAAGAATGGAGCCAGACGTTCTTTGACGGTCAAGGTTTCAGTATCCAGCAAACGAATGATAGAGGATATATAGTTGCAGGATTAACCATGCCATACAGTGAGGGTGAACAGAATGTGTGGCTGATAAAGACGGATTCAACCGGTACTGAAGAATGGAATAATACTTTCGGTGGTGAGTCTTATGATATAGGACGATACGTTCGCCAGACAAGCGATGGTGGATTTATCATTACTGGTCTCACTGACTCTTTCGGTGCTGGTGAAAGGGATGTATGGTTAATTAAAACAGATTCTACCGGGAACGAAGAATGGAACAGGACATTCGGAGGAACCGAGGTTGATATTGGTTGTAGCGTTCAACAGACACATGATGGTGGATATATCATTACTGGATATACCTTTTCTTTCGGTGCTGGTTCCTATGATGTATGGCTCATTCGTCTTGCTGCAGAAGATAATGAAATAATTGAATCCACTACATCCAATCCTACAGATTATGATCTGGAAGAAGTCTTTCCAAATCCATTCAATTCAATGACAACTATTTCAGTAGGATTGCCTATATCATCCGAATTGAAACTCAGTGTTTATAACATAACAGGTCAGGAAGTCGCTGTTCTTGCGAATGAACGCTATGCAGTTGGTTACCATCAATTAACTTTCAACGCAAATGAATTACCAAGTGGTATCTACTTCATCCGAGCCAGTGTGCCGGATAAGATGGATCAGGTGCGGAAGATTGTACTGGTTCGATAAACATTCAAGGAAAAAGAAAATGAGACACTTATCATTCAGCATTATCTGTATTGTAATTGCCAGCATACCTGTATCAGCTCAACCACCCGATACGTTGTGGACTCGGACTTTCGGTGGAATCAGTCATGAATGGATTGGTAATGCACAGTTAACCAACGATGGTGGTCTAATAATTACTGGTGAAACACGGTTATTGGATTCAGAATCAATGGATCTATGGCTATTTAAGACAGATTCTAGAGGGAATGAAGAGTGGAGCCAGACTTTTGGAGGAAACCAAAACGATCAGGGAAACTGTGTTCAACAGACTAGCGATGGCGGGTATATAATTGTTGGACGAACATTGTCCTTCGGTGCTGGATCAAATGATTATTGGGTTATTAAAACAGATTCTGTTGGATCTGAAGAATGGAACCGGACATTTGGTGGCACTGAAAATGAATATGGTAAATGTATCCAACAGACTAATGATGGTGGATATATTATTTCAGGTTTTACCCAGTCATTCGGTGCTGGTAGTCATGATATATGGTTGATAAAAACAGACTCAATAGGAAATGAAGAATGGAATCAGACTTTCGGAGAAAATTATGCAGATCGTGGTGCATTCGTTCAACAGACAAATGATGGTGGATACGTTGTTGCCGGTTTTACCAATTCTTTTGGTGCCGGTGAATTTGACACATGGCTGGTTAAAACAGATTCAAGCGGTAACGAGGAATGGAATCAGACATTCGGAGGAACCGAAAATGATTGGTGCAGTTATGTTCAGCAGACCGATGATGGAGGCTATATAATTACTGGGATGACAGGCACTTCAAATTCAGGTATTGAGGATTTATGGTTGATTAAAACTGATTCTACTGGTACAGAAGAATGGAGCCGGACTTTTGGAGGAGATGAATATCAGGAGGGTTATAGTGTACAACAAACCACAGATGGAGGTTATATAATTACTGGTTTCACTAATTCTTTCGGTGCAGGAAGTGCCGATATGTGGCTGATCAAAACAGATTCAATCGGAATTGAAGAATGGAGCCAGACGTTTGGGGGAACTGCCTTCGACTACGGCAAAAGCGTCCAACAAACCAATGATGGAGGATATATAGTTACGGGAGTAACCCAATCATTCGGTGCCGGGGCAGCCGATGTGTGGGTTATCCGTCTTGACAATGAAGAAAATGAAATAATAGAATCCACAATGTCCAGTCCAACTGATTATCTCCTTGATGAAGTCTATCCTAATCCCTTCAATTCAACGACAACCATCTCGGTTGGACTGCCGACATCATCCAAATTGAAACTCAGTGTTTATAACATAACAGGGCAGGAAATAGCAATTCTTACGAATAAACGCTATTCAGTCGGATACCATCAATTAACTTTCAACGCTGATGATCTTTCCAGTGGAATATACTTTATCAACGCCTCTGTGCCGGGCAAGATGAACGAAGTGAGGAAGGTTGTGTTGATGAGATGACCATTACAGGCGAGAATTCTGAACTCTTCTAAGGCGTAACGTAATAAGCTGTAGTTGAGATATTCAAATCGTTGAGAACACATAAGCTATAAACCGTATTTTATTTGGATTGCAAACATCCAGACTTCAAAAGGAGAAAACATGATGAAACACTTAATTTTTATTCTTGCTGTTTTCGTAATCGCCTTAGCTGCTGTTTCGGTATATGCAGAAATTATACTCGAAGAATTTGTTGTCTGGCCTGATCAGTTGGATGAGGGCGGAGCACTCGGTATCGATGTGGTAGAATATGACGGTGATGTCGTAATCCTCGTTGCCGCTGAAGGCAATGGAGTGGCTATGTTTGCTGAAGATGAGGATGGAGATATGGTCTTCCTTGACAGTTGGGCAGATCCGGAGGATTGGAGTGATTCTTATGGAGTTGACGCCATTGTTAACGATGATGGACTTACGATTTACTTCGCAGATGGAATGAACGGCTTGAATGTTGTCAGACCGGATGATGATATGGAGCTTGTCTTTGTCAATAACTGGGCGCAACCAGATGATTGGGAGGATCCTTACTCCGACCGTGTTGCCGTCCTGGAGCACAATGATCAACTCTTGATATTCCAGTCTGAAGAGATAAACGGTGTTGTAGCGCTTACCGTGCAGGATGATGGCGAAATTATAATGCTTGACCAGTGGATGGATGAGGAAGAGGAAAATGGATCCGTTGGAATCGCCGCTATGGTGTACAATGATGAAGTGTATGTCTTCGTTGGCGACGAAGAAATCGGGCTTATTGTACTCAATCTCGATGATGAGGGAAATTTGATTGAGCTTGATCGTTGGACCGATTTTGACCCGGATGTTGATGAAGTTGCCCTCGGAGTGAAAGCGATTGAGTACCAGGAAGAAATACTTATAGCAGTTTCGGCAAGCCACAGCGTCAAAACATTCACGATTAATGACGATGGTGAAATCCAGGAAGAGGGCAATTTGTGGTTAGGCGAAGATGAAAGTGACCTTGTTTTCCTCGATATGGTGGAGTTTGAGGATGACTATTACATTCTCCTCGCCAACGGCTGGGTTGGCTTTGAAATCATCTACGAGGATGACGGCGGCGACCTCGCTTCATACGATCGCTGGAATCTTCCTCAAGAGGCGGACGAGATATTGGATGTTGCCTATTTACTACATGAGGGCGAATTCTATCTCTATCTAACAAGTCTTGAACACGGCCTCTTTGTTCTATCCGTGTCTGAATTTTCAAGGATTCCTGAAATAGCAGTCGATACGGATACAGTACAATTCCTTGAAGTTGCAGTTAGCGCAAGCGAGGAACTGGATTTCACAATCCGTAATAACGGAACCGGCAACTTGATAGTCTCGGATATTCTCGTCGAGGGCGACTATTTCAGTACTGATTTTGAAGGTGAAACTGATATCGATCCCGAGGATTTCCTTGAGGTGACTGTGACTTTCGCGCCAGAAGATATTGGAGATTTTACCGCTACCTTGACCATAAATTCAAACGATCCTGAAAACGGAAATGTGACAATCACTGTGTCAGGAATTGGAACAGCCGCCATCGGTGTTGATCCCGATACATTGGATTTCGGCGAAATCATGGAAGGTGAAAGTGAAGATTTGACACTAATAATCAGTAACGGGGGAGGCGTTAATTTGACAGTTTCGGATATTCTCGTTGAAGGCGATTATTTCAGTACAAACTTTGAGAATGATATTGTCATCGAACCGGATGATAATTACGAACTGATCGTTTCATTTGCTCCTGAAGTGATTGGTCATTTTGCAGGTACTCTGACTATTACATCAAACTTTCCTGATGGTTACGAGTCAGTTGTCAGTTTGAATGGAATCGGGAGTGAGAATGCAGTTGGAGAAACTCGAGACAATCCGATACCTGACAAGTATTCTTTATCCGCGGTATATCCCAACCCGTTCAATCCGGAGACAACCGTTCAGATAGCGTTGCCGCAAGCGTCCAAATTGAGTATCACAGTTTTCAATACTCTCGGTCAGCAAGTGGCGATTCCTGCAAACGGTAGCTTTCCGGCTGGTTTTCATCAATTCACATTCAATGCCGATGAGCTATCAAGCGGAATCTATTTTATCCACGCCAGTGTACCGGGGAAGTTGAATGATGTGAGGAAAGTCGTGTTGATGAAATGATGGAAATATTAGGAGAATCACATTTAAATATTGTCCAAATAGCCTTGACGGATAACAATGATTTCAGGAATTCAACATCTGAGGTTTTTAAATGATGAAATCCACATTTTATATTTTATTTTTATTCTTCCTTGCATCGAATGTTTGTAGCCAGGAACGTCTTTCCGGTGCTCAATCTGATACGCTTGATCCGGGTGAATATATCGTTGAGGGTGATATCTGGGTTGAATCCGGCATCTTATGGTACCTCAGACCTGGGATTACACTCCGATTTTACGATGAAGTCAGTTTTGACATTCACGGCGCTTTTTATGCCATGGGTGAAGAAAACGACAGTATCCGTTTTGAAGCCTACGATGATCAATCGGCATGGTCTGGACTGGACTTTCAAGAAACACATTATATCAGTTATCTAAACTATTGTGTGATCATAGGAAGTAATGAAGAAGGGGTGTTCATTGATTTTGGGGGATCAGCGCATCTCAGCCACTGTAGGATATCAAATAATTCAAATAGAAATGGGGATGTAGCGGGAATGAGATCCCGATATGGTGGTTTATGCAGTTTAACTTTCACAACGATAAGTGACAATGATGGAGTTGGCTATTTCCATGAATATGGCGGAGCAATTTTCGACCATTGTTTAATAAAAGGCAACAACAGTGGTATTATTGGAGGGGAATGCGCAACATTTTTTATCAATAATACTGTAATATCAGAAAACATGAATTCTGGGCTTCAAATTAGAAACACAGCA
>JAVCCM010000100.1 GCA_030765455.1 Candidatus Electryonea clarkiae
AAGGCAACAACAGTGGTATTATTGGAGGGGAATGCGCAACATTTTTTATCAATAATACTGTAATATCAGAAAACATGAATTCTGGGCTTCAAATTAGAAACACAGCAGAAGCACATGTTGACAGTTGCAAATTCATCAATAATCAAGCAGAAAATGGTGGCGGAATTGTAAGTAATGGAGATTGGACAGAAATCTCACGGACACTATTTTTGGGAAATTACGCTCGAAATTCGGGAGGAGCATTTTTCTCTGAAGGAGCATACCTGTCCAACAATCTGAATAATTGTGTTTTTACAGAAAATCAGGCTGATTCAAATGGAGCCTCAATATTTACTAATAGTGGTTTTATTGTAAATTGCATCTTCACTGGTAATAGTTCAAGCGTAAATATATTCGTATCTGAAGATAATTTTATTAGTTATAATTCCTTGTATTATAGCAATGAAAGTGATATTCATTGGGCTGAACCTTACTGGGTTTCAGAGGAGTTTGGAATAATTAACAATGTCAATGTGAATAGAGACTCCTGCGACCAATTCTATAATCTCTTCATGGATCCTCAGTTTATAAATCCACTTGATCTAAATTTCCATTTACTGGAGAATTCACCATGCATTGATGCTGGAACTTCAGGTATTAGGGGGGTTGATTCGCTATTTGATCCTGATGGAGGTACGACTGACATTGGAATTCACTATTACCATGTCAGTGAAGTTTTCGAACAAAAGCGGAATCGATCCATTCCCTCTCTATTTTCTGTGAAAGATATCTATCCCAACCCATTTAACTCAGACTTAACTATTACAATCACAATAGCTAAACAAAGTGATGTGAATCTTTCAGTGTTCACAGTATTGGGTCAGTTAATTGAAAATGACAATATTCCCCTGGGCTCAGGAACACAACGAATTGTATGGACTGCTCCAAAAGGTTTAGCAACGGGTCCATATTACATTTGCATTAGAAACAATTCAAACGTGTTGGTACAAAAAGTTATTTTATTAAGATAACAAACCTTTGACAAATAGGAGGTGATGTTTAACAGTATAAGATTAAGTGAGGATAAAATTATCTGGTTTGTAGGATTCAATGAAAGTTGTTCTGCAATAGGTATAAAAATATCTAAAATTCAGGGTATTTACTTGTACGATCAAGAATCGAGTTCTTTCACAAATATTGTAAAAATTCATATTGATTCTAAGAAAACAACATTTGAGATTTTTAAATGATGAAATCCACATTTTATATTTTATTTTTATTCTTCCTTGCATCGAATGTTTGCAGCCAGGAACGTCTTTCCGGTGCTCAATCTGATACGCTTGATCCGGGTGAATATATCGTTGAGGGTGATATCTGGGTCGAATCCGGTATCTTATGGTACCTCAGACCCGGGATTACACTCCGATTTTATGATGATGTCACTTTTAACATTCACGGCGCTTTTTATGCCATGGGTGAAGAAAACGACTCCATCCGTTTTGAAGCCTACGATGAAGAATCGGCTTGGTCAGGGCTCGACTTTCTACCGTCCGGTTACAGGAGTTATCTAAACTATTGTGTCATCACCGGCAGTAATGAAGTAGGTGTGTTTAAATATGCACCAGGTGGAATACAAATAAATCATAGCAGAATATCAAATAATTCGAATCGAAATGGAGATGTTGCAGGAATAAGATCTCGAACTATGTTTCAAGATAGTTTATCATTTACGACTATAAGTGACAATGATGGAATTGGCTATTATGGTGATGGTACATTGACGAGATTTTATTACTGTACTATCAAAGGAAATAGCAATACAGGTATAGTTGGGGATCGCGCGAATATTTACATTAATAACTGTATTATATCCTATAACAATAACTCGGGCTTACGAAATCTATCATCAAGTTGTTATATCGACAGCTCTGAATTCCTAAATAATCAAGCCGAAAATGGCGGTGCAATATATTCAGCAGGAGTAGTGAATCAGATTTCTCGCACTCTCTTTTCTGGAAATTATGCCCGGCGATTCGGTGGAGCAATTCATAAAGAAAGTGAATATGATTATTTAACTGTAAATAATTCTGTTTTCATAGAGAATCAAGCCGATTCAACAGGAGCTTCAATATACGCTTATCATGGTATAGTGATAAATTGTATCTTTACTGAAAATGGTCCCAGCTCAAATATTTTCGTATCGGGTGATGAATATGTAGCAACATATAATTCTTTATATTATAATAATGACGGAATCGACATTCAATTCACCGAACCTTCCCGATTTTCTGAGGAATTTGGAATAATTGATTCTGTCAATGCGAATGCAGATTCCTGTGATCAATTCTCTAATCTTTTTATTGATCCCCTCTTTGTAAATCCACAGGAGAGAAATTTCCATTTAAGGGAAAATTCACCGTGTATAGATGCTGGGATTTCATGGTATCGAAATAATGGTCCGTATAATGATCCTGATGGTGGTTTGACTGACATTGGAATCCACTATTACCATGTCAGTGAAGTTCTCGAACAAAAGCGGAACCGATCCATTCCCTCTCGATTTTCTGTGAAAGATATCTATCCCAACCCGTTTAACTCAGACTTAACCATTACAATAGCGCTCCCATATTCCTCTGATCTAAAAGTTTCTGTTTACAATCTTCTTGGAAAGGAAGTCACATTACTTGCTAATGACAGATTCACTGCCGGTGATAAACGATTTGTCTTTAGAGGAAATAACTTGCCAACCGGTATATACTTCATCCGCTCAAGTGTGCCTGGAAGGATGTATGAGGTGAAGAAAGTTGTGCTGGTTCGATAAGCAATTAATGAGAGAGAAAATCGTCAACGAAAAATCTAAAATCAATCATACGTTCCAAACTATTTTCAATGGAAAATCTCCTCCCCTGATCATTCGATCACCCGGAAGAGCGAGTATTGTTGGGGCTCATGTTGATTACAATGACGGTTTTGTGCTGCCGATGGCGATAAACCGTTCGGTCTGGATGGCGGTACGTCCTCGTGATGACCAAAAAGTCAAGGTTGTTTCGAAGAATCGGGATGGAATTGTTGAATTTGCATTGGATTCGATTGATAAAGGTGGTCCGGAGTGGGGTGAATATATCAAGGGTGTGGCATGGGCGATGCAGGAATCTGGACTCGATCTCAGAGGGTGGGAAGGTGTTATCAATGCCGACCTTCCAATTGGAGCAGGATTATCATCTTCCGCCGCGCTGGAACTTGCCGCCGCAAAAGCATTTTCAACCTTATCAGAAATCCCCTGTGATAATACTCATATATCAAAACTCTGTCACAGGGCAGAACGAGAATGGGTCGGAATGCGTTGTGGAATTATGGATCAACTCTGTATCGCGTCTTCAAAACCCGGTCATGCCCTTTCAATTGATTGCCGCAGCCAAGAGATGAATCATATCCCTTTACCTTCCGAAAGTACAGTTATTATCCTCGATACCACCACGAGAAGAGAGCTGGTCGATTCCCAGTTTAATGAACGCCGTCTTGAATGCGAGGTTGCAGCAAAAAATTTCGGTGTAAAAGCCTTGCGTGATGTTAATTATGAAATGTTTACGGAAAAAGAATCGCAGATGGATCCGGGAATTGCAAAACGCGCAAAACATATCATTACTGAAAATGAAAGAGTTTTAAGTACCATCGAAGCAATGAAAAATGATGACGCTGTTAAAGTTGGCAGGTTAATGTACAGTTCCTATGAAAGTATTAAGAATAACTACGATGCTTCGAGTGAAGCGCTTGATTGTATTGTTGATTGTTCCGTAAAAATGGAATCATGCTATGGCGCTGGAATTACCGGTGCAGGATTCGCCGGTTGTGCTATAGCCCTGGTGAGAAAGTCTGAGGTCAAACAATTCATCAGTGAAGTATCAAAATGCTATAATCACATTACAGGTATGAATGCCGATATATACGAATGCAAGCCAATAGGCGGTGTCAGTTTAGCTTAAAAATTCTTTGATTGTGCATTCAGACTCGTAATGACACCCTGATTAACTCAGAGTTTTCTTTTGAAATATACTGGTTCTTGAAAGTATTGGTCATGTTTATTGATAAAAGTCTGATTATTCCATGTGTTAATGATAAAGTAAAATTATCAGAAACTTGGAGTCGATCTGCCAAAAAGAAAACAACAAACCGCAGAGAACACAAAGTATGCACTAAGATCACAAAGACATTCTCCGTGCTCTTTGCGAATTCTTTGAGTACTTTGTGGTTTTTCTTTAAGTGCTGTTGAACCAGAGGTCGTTCAAGTATGTATTATTTAATAACGATGCAAAACTTTCAAGAAATAGTATAGCTTTATTTGCTGAACTCATCCGGGACGTGTGATCCTTTTATGCGTTCTATCTCATCTCTGACCCTTGCGGCTTTTTCGAATTCGAGGCTGTCGGCATGACGGAACATCTTCTCTTCGAGGCGGATGATCAGTTCCTCTTTTTCGGCTGCGGTCAGGTCTGATGGCGTTACTTCCGGTAATGTTTCCTCTTCAGTACCTCTTCTACCCTCTGCGGCGGCGCTTGTTGTCGCAAGGATTTCTTCTACGGTTTTCCTGATTGTCTTGGGTGTGATTCCATTTTTCTTATTGTATTCGTCCTGGATCACCCTGCGGCGATTTGTTTCATCTATCACCTTTTTCATTGATTTCGTAACATTATCGGCGTAAAAGATTACTCGGCCGGCTGCATTCCTGGCAGCTCTTCCGGAGGTCTGCATCAGGCTGGTCTCGGACCTGAGGAACCCCTCTTTATCAGCATCAAGGATAGCTACCAGGCTAACTTCCGGCAAATCCAAACCTTCACGTAACAGGTTAATCCCAACCAGGACGTCAAAATGTCCAAGCCTCAAATCTCTTAATATTTCAATACGTTCAAGGCTGTGTATCTCACTGTGTAAATATCGGACACGGACGTCCAATTTACGTAAATAGTCGGATAGATTCTCCGCCATACGCTTGGTCAGCGTCGTAACCAGCACCCGCTCCCTCCTTTCAACCTGCTCGCGGATCTCGTTAAGCAGATCATCAACCTGACCATTTGTGGGACGGATTTCTACTTTCGGATCGAGTAAACCGGTTGGTCTGATTATCTGCTCCACAAAAACACCGCTTGATCTCTGAAGCTCATATTGACTGGGCGTGGCGCTGACAAAAAGCAGTTTCCTTGCCCGCTCTTCCCACTCATGAAATCTCAGGGGACGGTTATCAAGAGCCGACGGCAGCCTGAAGCCGAATTCAACCAGGTTCTGCTTTCTTGAACGGTCGCCGTTGAACATACCGCCAATCTGTGGAACGCTTGCATGGGATTCATCGACAACGACAAGGAAATCATCGGGAAAATAATCAAACAGGGTATTAGGCGGATCGCCCTCGTTTTTCCCTGCAAAGTGGCGCGAATAGTTCTCGATCCCGTTACAGTACCCAACTTCAGAAAGCATCTCCATATCAAATTTCACCCGCTGTTCGAGACGCTGCGCTTCAACCAGTTTGTTCTGTCTGCGAAATTCCGTTACCCGCTCCTCAGCCTCAGCCTTGATTAATGCCATAGCTTTCTCAATACGCAATAACCCGGCTACGTAATGGCTGTTGGGATATACTGCAACTCCTTTAAGCGATCCTATCACATCGCCGGTGACCTTATGTACCCTCGAAACACGCTCTATCTCATCCCCCCACATCTCAATCCTGTAAACATCCTCCTCGTAAGCGGCGAGGATTTCAACCGTATCGCCCCGCACCCGGAAAGAACCATGTTCAAGATCGGTATTGGTTCGTTCATACTGGATATCCACCAGGCGGTGCAGCATCTGGTCACGTTCAATCTTCATTCCCGGTTCCAGGTAGAGGCATAAATCCTTGTAATCCTGCGGACTGCCGAGACCATAGATCGAGGACACACTGGCAACGATAATCACATCCTCACGTTCAAAAAGCGATGAGGTTGCCCGGAGACGTAACCGTTCGATCTGATCATTGACCGAGGTTTCTTTCTCGACATAAGTATCTGTATGAGTTATATATGCTTCCGGCTGGTAATAATCGTAATAACTGATGAAAAATTCCACCGCATTATTGGGAAAAAATTGGCGGAATTCACCGTAAAGCTGGGCGGCTAATGTCTTATTATGGCTCATTATCAGGGTGGGAATTCCAAGCTGCTGAATCACATTCGCGACCGTATATGTTTTCCCCGACCCGGTAATGCCAAGCAGCACCTGGGCGTCCTGCCCCTTATTGAAGCCACGTACGAGTTTATCAATCGCCTGCTCCTGGTCGCCGCGAGGTTTGAAATTACTGAAAAGCTCAAAATCAGCCATGAAAAGATTATCCCTGAAGATATTGTGATTGAATGATCAAGTGTTCAGTATAATGAAAAATGTACGATGTTTCAACATGCAGCAACAAATATTCTCGGAATTAGAATCAGGTAGAGCGCAACAAATTATATAGAAAATACAAAAGGATAATTATATATTGAATTTACATTATAAGAGATTTCGATTATCAAAATCAGGATATAATTTGCATTCCAAAAACTCCAATTATCAGGACGTTTCAGGCTATATTATTGCCGGTGGCAGCAGTCGGAGACTGGGCAGGGATAAACGTTTGATTCGGGTCAAGGGTATGACCTTACTTGACAGGACAGCCAAAATGATGGAGGAAACCCTTGGAACAGCACCCACGCTTGTTGGTGATAATCTACAGGGTGTTTCGGATAAAAACCTGCGAATTATTCCTGATGCAATTCCCGGAAAAGGACCTCTTGGTGGAATTGTCGCTGCCTTACAGGATGCGGATACAGTATGGATAATTGTACTGGCTTCTGATATGCCGTTTTTGAGTTTGGATGATTTGATTGTTTTGCTTGACGCGCCGCGCAGCGGTTATGATGTTATTACCCTCACAAATGATGGTAGAGCTGAACCCCTGGCGGGATTATACAGTGTCTCGAAGACTGCATATTGGGAAAGCAGGCTGGAAACGGGCGAGCTTGCGTTGCATAAAGGGATAAAACAGTTGCGGTGGAAGGGCGTCAAAACAGTCACCGGGCAAAAGGCACTATTAAACATTAATTATGCTGAAGATATGGAAAAGTATCTTGAAACTGAAAGATAATAGGAAAACATTTTCCCTGAAGGGGGAAAATATGAATAGCCACAGGTGTCAACCTGTGGAACAGGACTAAGAAAACCAACCCTGAGGGGGTTGAACAAAAACTTATATCAATATCATACTATGGAAAATATGAAAAAAATATTTCCTTTATCCTTTTCACGTTTTCTTGGTCAAACCCCTTCAAGGTTGACTAAAAAGGATCATTCTCACCATGGGTTTCACCCATGGCTATTCAAATCTATCCCCTTCGGGGAAGGATTAAATTATACGGGGTGGATTCAATTAGATTTAACTATTCAGTATCTTAAGCAGAACATGGTTAGGGAAAACCACGGTATTTAAAATACGTACAAAATCCTGATTTGTTTATTGCAAGTGATTGACAACTCAACTGAAATGAGTCAAACCCTATAATTCATTGTTAATTTTAGCTTTTACTCGAAATAATTCATTTTCAACGGATAGTCATATTGAGTCTTATTGTACTAAATGAACTTCAGAAGTCCTTCGGTGGGCAGGAAATACTTAAGCCGACTTCTATCGAAATAAATCCGAAAGCACATATCGGGTTTGTTGGACGGAATGGCGTAGGCAAGACCACTTTGTTGAAAATGTTTGCCGGACTCGAGAAACAATCAAGCGGTTTTATATCTAAAAGGAAATGGTTAAGAATAGGTTATTTAGAGCAGGATCCTCTATATTCACCCGGTATTACTTTGTATGATGAGGTCAGGTCGGGAATAGCCGAACTCGATAAAGTCGAAACAGAGCTGCATGAGTTAGAAGACAAACTCAGCGACAAAAAGCTGCAAGAGGATAAGACTGAATATCACCGGATCCTTGAAAGGTACAGTACACTCCAGGATTATTTCGATTCCAATGACGGCTGGCTTCTTGATAACCGAGTCCAGTCAATCCTTGATGGTCTTATGATTCCAAAAACCGACTGGGAACGGGATATCTCTACTTTTTCTGGAGGTGAGAGGAATATCATCGGTCTGGCTCGATTACTAATTCAGAAACCTGATCTCATGTTACTTGACGAGCCCGGCAATCATCTCGATTTTGAGGGAATGAACTGGCTGGAAGAGGTGCTAAACTCAACTAAAAGTGCATTTATCCTGGTAAGCCATAACCGTTACCTGCTTGATAATGTCTGTACTTCAATATGGGAAATGGAGAACAGGGAAATCGAGAAATATGCTGGAAATTACTCCGGCTACCGTCTCGAAAAGTTACAGAAGATCGAGAAACAGGAAGCTGCTGCGAAACGTCAGGCGAAAGATGTTGAGAGACTACAGTTTCAAATTCGACGTTTGAAAAGCTGGGCAAGTGTATATGACAACCCCAGGCTGGCAAAGATCGCCAAAAATTTTGAACGGCGAATTGAGAGAATGGAGCCTGTTGACAAAATCCGTGAGAACAAACGATCCCTCGGTATAAGGTTTGGTAATGTTGAAACCCGGGGTGATATCGCATTACAGGTAAATAACTATACTAAACAATTTGAAGATTCAGCGCCTCTTTTCCGGAACACTTCATTCATGGTGTACCAGGGTGATCGTGTCGCATTAATAGGCGCTAATGGTACCGGAAAAAGTACTTTTGTCAAAGATGTGGTGAATGAAGGTCGCTGGGAAAACAAACATCTTCGTGTTGGTCCCTCAATGAAGCTTGGTTATTTCGCCCAGGTTACTGAATTTCCGGATGCCGGCAAAAGTCTGATTGATGAGATGATTAACATGACAGGATTACTGAGAAATGAGGCAGCGTCATTGTTGCATCGTTTTCTCTTCACACGGGATGACTTGGAGAAAAATGTAAGTGTGTTGTCAGGAGGCGAAAAAGCACGGGTTCAGCTTGCAGCCATTATGGTGTCAGGCGCGAATTTCCTTCTCCTTGATGAGCCCACCAATCACCTCGACATTATCAGCAGGGAAGCCGTCGAAGATGCTCTTGAAGATTTTGCAGGCACTATCTTCATTATCAGCCATGACAGATATTTCATTGATAAGATGGTTAGCAGAATATTCTACCTGAAACCTCCTTCAATCCGGGTTTTTGAAGGTAATTTTTCCGAATTCTGGATACGAATTAAAGACAAAATAATTCATCTCGATCAAAGGTCCCAATTAAAGAAAGCTGAGTCTTCAAGGGAAGACAAATCAAGTAAAAATAAGAATATCAGAAAATTACGTTTTGATGCAAAAAGATTCAAATTTCTCGAAACAGAAATTAAAAGGCTCGAATCTCAAAAGATGCGATTGAGTGATGAGATTGCAATCGAACAAAAAAAAGGCAATAAAAAACGTGAAGAAGTAAAAATAAAACGCCTAGATGAAACCGACCAGATATTAAAAGAGATCTATGATGAATGGTTTGTCATGGGTGATCGTAAGTCAAAGTACAATTGAAGAAATGAAATGATTAATAAGCGATTTCTGATACTAATAATTTTAATTCTATCCCTTCAAAATATTTGCATTGCGCAAGTTGAATTGCAGGGTCCAATTAGTGGCGTATTGGAATCAGATACATATATTGTCGTAGATACAATTTTTGTTCAACCCGGCGATTCTCTCCGTATTGAAAGTGGATCAGCATTGTACTTCAATGAGGGATATGTTTTCAGAATATTCGGCTTTTTACATGCTGAAGGGATTGAGGGCGACTCTATCCGTTTCATTTCCGCAGAAGAGGGATTTTCCTGGGGTGGAATAGATTTTGATTCAACGGCATCGAATAATTCCCGCCTTGATTATTGTATCATCTCAGGGAGTAATTCGAGTGGTGTTTCGTGCCTTCATACCACGTTAACTATCAGTCATTGTCTCATTATGAATAATGAAAATGAGCTGATGCGTGGCGGTGGAATCTGGGCTCTTGATCACGCTAATCTTATCATTGAAAACTGCATTGTTAAAAACAACTTCGGTATTCTGGACGGTGGCGGTTTATATTTCATGGAGCAATCACTTGGTCAAGTAAGTAATTGCATTATCAGCGGTAACGTTTCCGAATATGGAGGTGGTGTTTATTGCAATAACTCACAAGTAATAATCAGGGATTGTATTATTCTGGATAATACTGCCACTGCGTATGGCGGCGGAATATATCTGTATGCAACGTCTTCACATGTTGTTAGATGTCTTATATATGGGAACGACTCGGATGAAACCGGAGGTGGAATTCAGATACGATCTGCGGCACCAACAGTTATTAATTGCACTATAACCGGTAATCATTCCGTGGATGGTGGTAGTGGAATTGCCCTGGATCGAATCGCAAACGCTTCTATCAATAATTCAATTATTTCCGGAAACGAAAATGAAGGAATCAGGTTTGAAAATGAAAACGACGGGACTATTGGTTACTGCAATATTTATGGAAATGATGGACAAAACCTTGCAGGTGATATACCCGAAGGGCTTCTTACTCACTTATATGAAAATTTTAATCACGATTCATGCGATGTGAATTATAATATTTCATACGACCCGAATTTTATAGATCCTGATAATGACGATTACTATCTACTTCCGGAATCACCATGTATTGATGCTTGCGATCCTTACGGTCCAAGAGATCCTGATGGAACTATTTGTGATATGGGTGGTTATTATTTTGAACAACCTCCTCCCTCCTTCGTTTTTCAGGATACTTTAATATCATTTGGAACCATTGACGCCGGAGACAGCAGTTTCTCCTTTTTAGTGGTTCAAAATGAAGGAGAAGGTTTGGGAGTAATTGAACACATATCTGTGGAAAATAGCTTGGAATCTATAATCAGGATAGATGCACTTTTTCCCATGTGGTTTAGAGCAGGATCTATTGATTCTATTGAAGTAAGCTGGCATCCTGAAGAAATTTACACAATCGATCTGCCAATTTATATTTACCATAATGACTCAACTTCTGCGAATCCACAAATTGTAAGGCTAACCGGCAATGCGCAAGATGAAGTAGCCTGGACTAAAGAATCACCTTTGACAGTTAATTGCCTGGCTCAGAACTACCCGAACCCATTTAATTCTAATACTTTTATAAACTTCAACTTAGCTAAAAGCAGTAGCGTTCTACTTTCAATTAACAACCTGTTAGGTCAGGACGTATCCGTATTAGTGGATGAGAGATTAGCTTCAGGATTTCATACGTATAATCTCTCAGACCAACTTCCGGCAAGCGGCATATATTTTTATACATTACGTGCTGGAGAATTTGTAGAAAGAAAAAGAATGTATTTTATTCAGTGAAATTACTATCATTGAAAACACTATATTACTTAAAGATTAAGATTGACTTATGAAAAATATTGAAAAAATACTACCAACTTCTTCAATTCGGGTATTACCTGAAGGTATCGCAAACAGAATTGCGGCGGGTGAAGTTGTTGAACGACCGGCATCGGTAGCGAAAGAACTGATCGAAAATGCCCTGGATGCTGAAGCAAGTCACATAACTCTTTCAGTCCAAAAATCTGGTATTGATGAGATTTTAATATCTGATAACGGATGGGGAATGGATGCAGACGATCTGCCTCTTGCATTCAGACGTCATGCTACATCGAAAATAAGCAGCGCTGAAGATTTATTAAGAATCACTCACTTAGGTTTCAGAGGTGAGGCGTTACCCTCTATTGCAAGTGTAGCGCGAGTGGAGGTAATAAGCAGAAGAGAAGACCGTGAATCCGGCGTGCGTTATTCAGTATCAGGCGGGAAACCGGTGGGACCGGAACCTGTCGCACGGGAGCGGGGAACGACCGTACGTGTCAGGACCCTGTTTTATAATGTTCCCGCCAGGCGCAAGTTTTTGAGGACTCCCGCCACCGAATATGCTCACATAGTTAAAACATTCAGGCAATACGCGTTAGCCTATCCTGAAATCCAATGGACCCTGATCAAAGATAAAAATACTGTGTGGAATCTTCAATCCACTGATCTGACCGGGAGAATCAGTCAGCTTTTTGGTGATGGCGTCTTGAAAGATTTACACAATGTCAGCAGCGGAAGCGGCGTTAACCTGGTGGAAGGTATAATCGGCGGCACAAACCTCTTCAAAAGATCACGCGGTGACCAGTTCCTGTTTATCAATCGAAGACCCATACAGAACCAGTCACTTCATCACGCTGTTGTCAATGGATTCGGTCCCCTGATACACCCTGGACAAGTTCCGTTTTATGTTCTATTCTTAAGAGTTGATCCTGAGGAATTTGACGTAAATGTTCACCCGGCAAAGCATGAAGTTCGTTTTCGTGATGAAGGCGGAATCTACAGAATGATGCTTGTGGCAACCAGGGATGCGCTGGGACAGTCGATTCGAGATGGCAGTGCGCCAATAAATATGAACATCAAGGAAAATGAAAAACAGGTGCATAAAACAGCCGGATTACAATTTCCGAAACCACCCAAAGCACACAGGGTTGACGGTATTCGTGAGCTGGAGCTTCTGTTCGGACGTCCGGCTCAGGATCAGACTAAAATCGATACAATTTACCCGGACAAACCAGGCAAATCGCATTATATGTCACAAGAAAAAGGTGATCATTCCAATGTCCAAATGTCGCCTGGTTCAGGATTCAACAGAAATAACGAAGCACCATTAGCAGGGAAACATGATCCCCACGATCACTTACCCCTTACCAGCCAAAAAGATGTCAAACATCTGGAACATCAGTCTCTAACGTCAGTCGATAATAAATTGGAGTTGCAGCGGGTCAATATCTGGCAATTGCATCAGACATACATTCTTTCCCAGGTTAAAAGCGGATTGGTAATCATTGACCAGCACGTTGCTCATGAAAGAATTCTTTTCGAGCGTGCCCTGAACGCTATGCAGGGTCGCCAGTGGAGCGGTCAGCAATTGCTTTTTCCTGTGGAGGTCAAGCTTGACCCGGCTGAATCCGCTATGATGGAAGAAATGACACCTTATCTTGCCAGGGTTGGTTTTGATGTGGAGAAGTTCAAGGACGATTACTGGTTGATTCGTAGTTTCCCTTCCGGAATCAAGCTGAAGAATGAGGAAAAACTCCTAAGGGAAATTATTGCCGATTACCGCATGGAACATGCTCTCAAAATAGCGCCTGAAGAGAGCGTTGCCGCATCTTTCGCCTGCAAAGCAGCTATCAAGGCAGGAGATCCACTAAATACTGAAGAGATGAATGCATTAATAGATGAATTATTCCAGACACAATACCCCTTTGTCTGCCCCCACGGAAGACCAATTGTGATCAATCTGACCCTGGACGAAATAAACAAGTTGTTCGGGAGGACTTAAGAACCGTAGCGTATCCTCACAGTTGCTAAAAAGATTCAGTTTTATGTATCAACAATATTGTATTCTTATAAAACCTTGATTCTTTAATGTATTACAAACATCTATTCCTAATTATGGAAGTTATTCAAAAAGATCCTGATATCGAAATTATCTGCTGGAGTGTGCCCCGGGCAGCTTGATGTCCGGGAAAAATAATGATTCGATTTTGAGCTGAGCATTATTTTCAAGAGCAATTTAATTAAATCCTGTAAAATCTTCCTGTAGATAATACTCTGATTTTTTGCCTTACCCTGTAATAAAACCTTCACCTCTGGCATCGGTTTTGCTTTACTACTGTTAGTAAAAAACAAATCATTAAGAGTTTCTGCCGGTTATATAACATTATTACGAATGTGAATATGGACAACCAATCAAAAAACGATTGCGAAAATGCCATCCAATTTATAAAGCATGGTGATCTCGCCGGTGGATTGCGTTGTTTTGATCGTATCCTGGAAAATGATCCCTTGAATATTGGGGTTTTCCTTGCGCTTAGAAAGGTTGAAACAAAACTAAACGGAGAGTGGAAAACTCAGCGTGACTTATTTATTGCCAACCAAATAACGAACTCTTCGGGTGAAGAAAGGCTGAAATGGATATGGCGAACCGGTCAGTTCTATGATGCTCCTGCTTCAATGGCTGCTGCCTGGCAGTATATAATGGACAATCTTTTCCCTCAACTGCCTGATACTACCGGGGATCGTGTGGTAACAATCGTTCTTACCGCTCATAATCACGAAAAATATATTGAAGAAGCTTTGCGTTCAGTGATAGCACAGACTGAAACTGCCTGGGAACTGATTATCGTTAATGATAATTCAACTGACAATACAACCGGTATAATCAAGAATTTTGTTAAGAAACATAGTGATTATGATATTATAAGCTTAACCCTCCCCGGAGTAGGTACTTCAAGGGCTCGAAATGCAGGAGCTGAACAAGGCAGTGCTCCCTTTATTTTTTTCCTTGATGCTGATGATATGATAGCAGCTGATTATACGGAGAAACTACTCCCAGTTTTGACCAATGATGATACTATAGGATTTGCTTATCCCATCAGTCTCCAAAAAGGGAAATTCAATCGAACCTGGAGTAATCATCCTTTTGAAATTTTTGAGTTGTTGATTGCGAACCGAATGCCTGTTAACAGCCTCATGCGGCGTAAAATGTTTGATCAATTGAGTGGTTTCAGTCCCGAAATGGTTGGGGCTTATGAAGACTGGGATTTTTGGATAATGGCTGTCCGTGCAGGTTGGAAGGGAAAGTTATGTCCTGAGGCGTTTTTTCTTTACAGAAAGCTGGTTACTTCGCGAAACACATTTGATGCTGATCATGCACGTGAGGTGGAAGCAAAGAAAATCCTTATCAGGAGAAATGCAGAATGTTATATCCCCGGTGCCGACAAGCGTGATGACCTGCTTCTCCCCCACCCTCGAATCCACCAGGATTTGGTAAATAGAGATTGGGTGCGTGAACATAAAGAAAAAATGTCAAAAAATATATTAATAACAGACAATCAAATTGCAGTTCCCGTTGCGCAAACGGTCAACCATATTTCGCAAGATACAGGGATTTTAGAAACTAATACAGAAAGCAGGATAGTGAAAAAGTATTCTTCAGAACGAAAACTTCGAGTTTTAATATCCTTCATGAGAAATGTACACGTACCCATTCTACAACCCATTGCCGATTTACTCAGAGAGGACAGCAGAGTAGAATTAGGCTATTTCGTTTTCCAAGGCAGTTCTGAAGAAAGATTATTTAAAAATTCTGGGATTCCGCTTTTCCATAAACCGCAAGATTTCAAACCTCATGTCACTTTTATTGCAGACAATTTCACTGAACAAGTAAAAGGATGTGGATACATAATCAATGTTGGGCATGGCTTATTATCAAAGGGGCAATATTTCACAAATAGTGACTTTATTCATCGTGAAAATCTTGAACATCTTCTTCTTGTTCCTGGTCCGTATCATAAAAACCGAATGCTGGAATCGGGTAAAATATTTATCCCTGTTGAAGCTACCGGTTTCCCAAAATTGGATAAAATTTTCAAATCTAATCTACCTGGTAGAAATGAATTGTTAAAACAAATAGGTCTCGATCCGTCAAAGAAAGTCGTTCTTTATGCTCCTACTTTCAATATTGCCTTAAGTGCAATCCCTATACTGTGGATGCGTATCAGAGAATTAGTGGATGAAAATACTTATCTGTTTATTAAGCTTCATGGTTCAACACTAGGACCTTTTATTGAACATCACAGAAAACTTGCTGATGAGCATGAAAACATTTTCTATATCGAGGATAATGATCTTTCGCCTTATCTATTATTAGCAGATGTAATGGTTTCCGATGTCTCTTCGGCTTCTATGGAATTTATTTTATTAGACAAACCGGTTGTACTGTTCAATAATCCCAATGCGCCAGATTACTCAAACTTCGATCCGGATGACATTGAATGGGCATGGCGTGATGTTGGGATTCAGGCAAATGATATAAATGAACTTAAGGAAGGTGTTAGAAGAAGTCTCAAAAATCCTGGCGAGTTTTCCGAAAAACGCAAACGATATTCGAAAGAATTATTGATATCATCGGACGGCTTATCTTCGAAACGGACAATTGAGAAGATGTGGGAACTTGTTGAAGCTGATTTACAGAATGCACCAAGGGATAACTGCAAGCGAACAGCAATTATCCTTAAAACTAATATTTCAGATTTACAATCACATATGCCATTGATTGATCAACTGTCACAAGCGGCAGGATCTGAACACGATATTTTTATATATACCGATGAAGAGACTGATAACACAGCGTTTCTTGATAATATCGTCTTAGTGAATTCATCAAATATCGCTCAATTGGTGAAGAATTTTGAATACATGGTATATATTGAAGAAAATGTTAAAGCAGGCGACAGATGGATATTTCGTCTCGTTAATCATTTGCGAAGAAACCCAACAATCGATGCTGTTGTACCAATGATTTCGGGACAAGATAATAGTCTCCAGTCGCCATCTTTTATACTTGGAAATAATGAAGGCAACCAACCGCCTGAAATGATTGAAAATATAATTCCCTGGAGTCATCTCGCTGAATTAACAGATACAAAGGGGATTCCATCAAATATAGCAGGTGCAGTACGAAATGGCGGCTCAGCATGGAACACACTGCTGGAATACATCATTTCAAATCAGGGTAATCCTTTTACTAATGCTAAAATTGCTCTCGACGTTTTGGTCTGTGCTGACAAATTACATAATGAAAAGCAAACAAAAAATCTTCGAGTAACTGCAAATACAAACCTAAATGAACAATCCGGTAATAGAATAGAAAACCGAATTAATGGAAGATTGCGCCTGGCGAAACGTTATGCTGAAAAGGGGCTTTATGATAAAGCTCTTAAACATGCTGAAACACTCCAAGCTACACATCGAGACGACATAGACCTTCAGAAATTTATTGAATATCTTCATCAAAAAATGAATGATACAATCAGCTTGACTACAAACCCATCCCCTGTCGAAAATAACACTGAATCTCAAATGATTCCAGCACTTGAATCTTCCCCTGAAATTCAAAAACCGGTTCGTGCTCTGATATATTTTTTCAAAAACGTTCATATTCCCATATTGCTGCCCATCTGGAATGAAATGAAGCGTCAGGGTGGATTTGAGATCGCTTTCGCAATCCATCCCTATGATCGTAATATCCGAGCTGGAATGCTGCCGGAAGAAGAGGCGAAATTTCGCAAACTACCGGTCACATTTGTCGATAATCCCGCCACCTGGAATGCGGATGTCGCCGTAATGGCTGACAATGTACCGCATCTTGTGCAGAATTGCGGAAAGATTGTCAATGTCGGACATGGCTTGTTATCAAAAGGGCAATATTTCACCGACAGGGATATAGTCAATCGTGAAAACATGGAAGATTTGCTCTGTGTACCGGGCAGTTATCATAGAGATAGATTATTGCAATGTGGTAAGATTTCAATTCCTGTGATAGCCACAGGTTTTCCAAAATCGGATTTCTTGTTCGATCCGGGTACTCCGGGAAGGGATGAGCTTGTTCGACAATCAGGACTTGATCCCCATAAAAAATTCATCCTGCATGCTCCTACATTTAACATGGAGCTTTCTGCAATTCCAATCCTATGGACACGGGTAGCTGAATTAGCTGATGAAAATAATATTTTATTAATAAAACTACATTCTTCAACTCTTCCTGAATTTAAACAGGTGTACCGTGAATTGGCACAAAAACATAATAATGTTCTTTACGTTGATGATCCGGATTTAACACCTTATATGAAAATCGCCGACGTTATGCTATCAGATGTTTCATCAGCATATATGGAATTCATGGCGTTAGACAAGCCGGTAGTGCTTTTCAATAATCCTAATCAGAAATATTATGTGAACTATGATCCGAATGATATAGAATACGCCTGGCGTGATGTTGGGATAACAGTGAATACCTTGGAAGAAACCAAAATTGCCATACGACGAAGCATTGCATTTCCGGGAGAATTCAGCGACATCCGAAGGAAATATGCTGATTTGCTTTTGGCAGATCGTAACGGGGGTGCTACAAAACGAGTAATTCAAGCAATTCGCGATTTATTAGACGGAAAACTCGAAATTAAAAAAAAGATTCATGAATACAATAGTATTTTAGAAAGAAAGAAATAACAATTTTATGATTGGTAAAGTAAACACCAGAATCGAATTTGTAGGCGGGAATGTGAAGACTTTAAATATAACCCGTTATATCAACATAGAACACAATCAAGTTAGATTTCGCCATATTCTTAAAGAATCATTCACCATACCTGAGGAAAATAAATGAAGAAACGCCAAGTTTTGCCCCTAACTGAGGAAATTTTACGTTTAGGAGTATTTCGAGACAGTAATATCTTCCTTGTCGATGTCGGTGCCAGTGGAGGAATAGGTCATAGGTGGTTGAATTACGGGAATGAACTAATTGCGATAGGCTATGAGCCGGATATAGCAGAAGTAGAACGCTGCAACAAGTTATCTCCTTCTGCAAAAATTCGTTATGTCGATGCTTATGTTGGCAGTCCTTTTCAATCAAATTTAGTGGCACATTCGTTAGTCGTTCCGACGGGCAAGGATTTTACAAATTTCAATAACAATATTAATACATATTTTCGTTCAAGCGCTTGTTATACAGCTAGGTACAACCGAAAACGTAATGAGGCTCAAAACTCTAATCCGCCCCAGATGGCAACTCGTAGAGTATCGCTTGACACAGATCTTCAAGACACGCCTTACCCAGCTAATTTCATCAAAATAGATACTGATGGATATGACTACGATGTGCTTCTCGGCGCAAGGAATCTTCTTTCTCGCAATACACTCCTTGGTGTTGAGATCGAGTGCCAGTTCCACGGACCGGTATGTACCAATTCAAATATTTTCAGCAATATTGATCTTTTACTTCGCGAGAATGGATTCAGCCTCTTCGATATGGACCTGAAACGCTATAGCCGGAGTACTCTCCCACGATCTTTCTTATACAGGATTGCCGAGACAACAGAAGGACAGCTCCTTTGGAGTCAAGCGCTCTATTTTCGCGATTACGGAGATCCCGATTATGAGAAAAAGTGGTCCCTTGAGCCGACAATTAAAGACGTATTAAAACTTGCTACCATGCTCGAATCATATGGACTTGAGGATTGTGCAAGCGAGCTATTTCTAAAATATAGGGATAAGCTGGAAGGAACTGTCGATGTGGAGCATTGCTTAAACCTCTTAACGCCGTTAATGAATTACCAAAAAGTAACTTATCGAGAGTATGTCGACACCTTTGAAGAAAATCCGAATGTGTTTCTGAAGCCCAAATAGCAATATTCGTTATTCCGCAGAAATGTTTTCCATCATTGAACTTATGATGCAAAGTTTTAACTAATAAAGCTGTACTCTTCAATTTAGGTACGGCCGAGTTGAGAATTATTAAACAAAAACTTGATCCGGAAAAGAAGAAATATCATGATTACCATTGTGTCTGAAGAAAAGTTGAAAGCTACCCAGGCAAGCAGTCAGGCAGCGACTAAATGCGCATTTATCGGTGGCAGCGGAAGAAGCGGCACTTCAATATTGGCGCACATTTTCGCTAATCATCCTGACGTATTGTATTTTGCTGAACCAAGATTTCTCATTGATCGAGGAGGAGTGAGTGATCTGGTTCAAGGCAGAATACCTCTGAATGAATTTTTATTAAACATGATGAATACATTCAATCAAAAGCTGCAAGCCAGTCTGAAAATATCCAGAATCGAACATCCGGAAGAAATATATTCAAGCAACGTTATGCAATCATTGATTCGCGAATCTTTTAACGGAACCGGGAACATCAATGGTTCATTAAACAAATTCCTTAACAGGCTGTTCCAGCATGGAGTAGAAGCATGCAACAAAAAGTACTGGCTGGAAAAAACACCTCATACCGTAACTATAGTTGACGTGTTGCATACAATATTTTCTGAGATGAAATATATACACATCATCCGGGAACCAAAAGATGTTGCCTGTTCAATGTTCAGGAAAAACTGGGGACCGAATAACAGCAGCGAATTCGTTCCTTACTATCATCAGATCATGAATGCCGCCATGAAGGCTAAAAATCAGGTTCAGCAGGAAAATTACTGCGTTGTAAGTCTGGAAAATCTAATGATACGTCCTCGTGAAATAATGCGTTATCTATTTGACTTTGCACAGTTTCCAACATCAGATGATCAAATAAATACTTGGACAATGAATTTAGATCCGGAGAAGGCTCATATTGATCGATGGAAGAAAGAACTTGACCCCAAATCAATACAGTTGATCGAGGACGGCTGCGTTGATAATTACGAGTATTGGAAATCGGAAGAAATGCAAATCTAACTCATTAATTTATTAATACAAGCGTTATGTTTACAGTTTTCAAATAGAGAGGATTAAGTGATTTCAAGAAACAATGAGAACAACAACTCTTTTATACTTATGTTCATGCATATTCCCAAGACAGCAGGAACAACTTTCAGGTCTATTCTGAATGAAATATATGCTCCTGAAGATTCTTTCAAGTACGACGGAAATAACAGGAAAGCATCAGAAGAACGATTCATGGATTTACCGAGAGATTTGATGAATCTATCATTTATTTCAAATCGCTCCTGAGTTGGCAGACACCGGCATATAAGAGGAAAAATGTAACTAAAGTTCGGATTAAGAAAGATGAACTTCCGCAAAAAACACTTCGAATTATTGAAGAATATAACCAGTTGGATATCGAACTTTATAAAGAAGCGATGAAATCATTTGATGATAAGATGTTTAATCTGGATAATGAATTCAGAAGTGAAGTAGAAGCATTTAAGTTGTTTAATGAAAATTGATGCCAGTTGAAGTCTTCAAGTAGATAATCTGATATTATCAATGATCACCCGGAAGAAACTGACGAATTATTTACACCAACTTTACCTATCTGCCCCCTCTCATTGATAAGCTTAAAGCTTTGAAATAGGCTATCTCTTTCCTGATATCGTCTGGGATTAAAGCGAGAAGGTTCTCAAAATCCTTTCTTGCCTTGCTATAGAGAGAAATATCAAACTTGTTTTTTCTATTGAAAAAATCTATTGAAGATTTGGATGGCATGATGGATTTCTGATATTTACCTATATTTTTCCTTTGGTAATATGGGGTTTTCCATCCGAACAGGTGCTTAAGAATAATAAGACTTTCGTCAAAATATTCAGTTATTCCAACGAATGAAAAATGTTTTTCAAACCTGGCAATAGCTTGCTTCAAAGTATTTTCGCTTTGTTCAGATATTTCCTCGTCAAATGAGTGGTTTATCCATAAAAGTTGACTCTTCCCCTGAACGTCATATTCCGCAACAAATTTATCCAGTGTCAAACCTTCATTTTCATACAGGGGACGAATATCCGGTCTTCCCATATTGTGATAATATTCTGAAATATAACGTCTCTTGAAAATATTGCATCATGTGTCATTCTTGCCTGGGTGACGTGCTCCTCGCGATTCTTGACAAGTAACGGGTGAATGACATCGTTTATCATTTGAACTCCGAATTATAGCTTTTTGCTGCGCCAGACATAAACGCCATCACCGGTTGAACGGAACAGCTTTGCTATTCCTGGTATCCTGGTTGTGCTGTTTTGTGGCAGTTCCACAACCAGTTCATGGGTTGGTGATAAAATTCGCTTCAGTTCCTCTTCAATCTCGATGCTGTGTGTACCGATAACAAAGTGTTCAATAGTATTTTCTTCCAACGCCTTTCGGGCTCCTTTCAGAGCTTCCAGCTCCTGTCCCTGTACGTCCATATGTACAAGGTGCAGATGATCAAAACCATGAGCATCCATCAATTGGTCAATAGTAAAGGTGTAAACCTCAATAGTACCCTCTTTCGAACTGATTGATTGACCCATCCAGTCAGCAGGATCCCCTAAAGATATAAACCGGGCTGTTCCGGGTTTCGATGCGATTGCTCCATGAACCACTACTGCAGGAACATTCTGCTGATAAAGATGTTCACTCGACCAACGAAAATGGGTTGGTTCTCCCTCAAGTGCGAGGACACGGCAGGAAGTGGGAGACGGGTTTGTGAACCCGAACCGGACCGCACCGGCAAGTGTCAGACACCAGGGCGCCCGTCCACTGCCAAGTTCGAACATGTTAATATGCTGAGGTGGATATGCTTCAAGAATAGAAAGGACCGAAAACAACTCCAACACGAATGGATCATATTCTTCCTGTTCAAATATTGTCCCGAATTGATCTTGCACGCGTCCTGAGAATGATTCTTCAAGCATGTAGAGACCAAACAAGCCTTTCTGCCAGCCTGTCTCAGCAGGGGGAGGGACATCTTCACTGATAACCGGTATATTCTCGCGAAGCTGAAATTTCTGCTTTCTGGTAGCTACCGGTTTGATGCTTTCAAGAATCTGTTCGAGTTGCTCATCAAGTTCTTCTATTCCAAATGACGTTAAGTTCAGGGGGAACCGCATCAATTCCAACACCTGGCATTCCGATTCCGGTTTTCCAAGATGTTCGGACAATGCCGGCAGTATTTTCTTCCCATTTCTTCTCAGGTAGCTGGTTTCGTAATTCATGTCACCTGTTACCTTCAATCCAGGGAATCCCGTTAGTTGGCTTGTAAAGGATTCGGGTGATGATGTCAAAACGTTTTGTTCTTCATAGTAACGAAGGTATTCTCGTCCCTCATTTGAATCACTGAAGTATAGCTCCCTGTGATTATCAGCAGATGAGATACGATCAATATTACTTTTTGAACCGTTTGCCAGTGCAGGCAGGATATTCCTGATATCGCGGCTTTGGGGAGAATTCAAAACAATTGTCTGGTTAAAAGATGCATCCTGCAATACAACTTCGATACCAATACCCGAAGGAAGAGCTACCAGGGTTACAACATGAGTTGATGCTCCCGGGATCCCATAGTTGTATGTTGCTGCCCTGAAGCCAAATAGTTCGTACAGTTTTTTCAGGAAAATGGATGCTCCGCCACAGAGTGTTCCGATTTCGCGTGAATCAAAGAGAAACTGGAGCTGTTCAACTGCCAGCTTGCTTAAATCACCGCCAGCATATATTTTTGCATTCAGACCGTCATTACTCCAGATAATAGTCTGGTTCGCATATTCACGCAGTTTTGTGACAACCTGGTAATATTTCTGCTGCTTCATTAACTCTATCAGGTCCGGCACTCTCTCTACGATATGCTGTCGCAGAGAATCCGCTGTTTGCATGGACAATGTTTCTTGCAATGATCCTGGTTTATCGGCAGCCGGTTTTGGTGTAACACTTCGGGTCTTGCCCATATCCTTCGATTCCCCGAACGTTAAGTGCAAACTGTCACTCGGCGAGTTGTATTCCTTTTGCAACTCGTCCCGTTCTTTTGTTATAAACAGGTTCTTATCGTACCAGCCTATACATCCCTCGCAGCCTTCATGTACTGTTTCCTGTACCATACGCCTGCGGTATTCCATGTATTCATCGCTATACCATATCTCGAGGAAAGGAGTCTCTTTTGCGTAGCCGGCTATCCATGTGTTTTTCAAGATATACCAGCATGGGATAACCTCACTGCCGGAACCGATATGGCACATCAGTTCATTCGGACACCAGCCCGGCTTGCGACGTTTGTCCTCGAGTTCACCGTTCTTGTTCAACTTATGATAACTGAATGGATGATCCTCAAGAACGTATTCATTTATCATGTGGTTACGGAATTCGTCGTTAGAGAATGGCCAGATCAGGATGGGTTTAACGGATGCCAGATCAACATTGAGCATCGCCGCTGCTGTGTAAAAATCGTCCATCTGATTGGAATTCTTCTTGCTGACCACCATTTGCAGGTTGATGAGCGGCAATTTTTGATTGCGTTCTCCACGCTTCCTGACAATTCGCTGGACATTTTCCACCAGTTGCTCAAAGTTGCCCCTTACTCGAATTTCTTCGTAGGTTTCCTTGTCAACCCCATCCATTGCAATAAGCATGCGTGATGGCGGAGCATCGAGAACTTTTTCTGCGCGTTTATCATTCAGAAGCTGAGCATTACTTGTTAACGTAATATATCCCCCTGTCTGATTGACAAGATTTAGCATGGGGTAGATTTCCTTGTTCATCAGGGGCTCCCCACCGGTAAATTCAGTATCAATGGTAAAGGGTTCCATGTAATGCCAGATCTTCTGGAAATCTTCGAAACGCAATCTGCTGTCACAGCGAAACTTTCGCAGGTTTTCCAAGTCACAGAATTCACATCTTAAGACACAGTGAGCAGTTACTTCGTAATTGATTTTTCGGGGAAGATCAAATCTATGTTGTGCGACAACCTTTGCCATGCTTCTTGCAAGGAAAGCCTTGTTACAGTTTTTAAGTTTATCCGCAGCCTCCAATAGTTGGCTTTTCATATCAGGATTTGCCTGGATTACTTCTTCAGGAGTTTTCCATTTTGAAATGAATACCAGCAGTTCTTCGCGTACCTGATCTCCGTTCATTTTCCGAAATCGTTCTATCGCTTCCAGATCACGTCTGTAGGGGGGAGGTGGTGGTATAACCCGTTCACTTTGAGCAGGATCAAGAATTGGCATTTTCACGTTGCCATTCCCATTTCCAGCAAGAACGCTGCTACAGGATTTTACTGCATTCATATTTGTAACCTCTTTTACTTCTACCTTTTTCTTATTTCGGATTTCACCCGGAAGATTTTCAAAGAATTCCAGGAACTGCCTGTAACGTTTCTCATTTACCAGCGAGATCCCACTGGAACGGATACCCTCGATAAAATCAACGACAGATTGAGTTCCAACAAACTCATAATCACCGTCCAGTATCTTGTCAAATCTTTCCACTTCATTTGCGATACCATTAAGACCCAGGATGATCATCAGATCGCCCAGGCAAGTGTCGATGGGACATGGTTTAGGAGATTTGTCTCCATTGGTGAAAAAAGTATTCTGGATATTGACAGGATTATTACTGCCGTGGCAGCATGGTATGAACTGTTTATCCTCATTCTGGTTATAAACCAGCCAATCCTGCCCCCCCCGGCAATCCATTCCAAGTGATTTTATGCCGTCGAAAAACTGTAATCCGTGCGTATTTGTTGTAACCAGTTCAATGAGATCATAAATCTCTTCATTGGTATATTCGTGAGGGAGATTACGGTTACGCCATTTACCTTGCAGGATGCTTACCGCTGAACCAATTCCATCCGTTTTCAACCGTTTCATGTTCTCGCGAATCTTCGGGATGAACTCCGGCACACCCACGTATTTTACAAAACTGCGAATTCCTGCATTCTGTATGATTTTATTACGTTCAAGGATATAATCGAGACCTACATTTTCAATAAGATGATGGCTGATATTGATGAAACCGATATGATCGGGATTGCATTGTCCAAGCAGGTTTTCAAGCTTGTTACGGTTGATTACAAGATTTGTATCAAACGAAATGATGTGTCCATGTTCGCCGACGAATTGAATAAATTCGCTTAACCCTGGATGGATCAGCGGTTCGCCGCCACTAACGTAGATACTCGTAGGAGGTATGTCAGCCATAAATTCCCTGACCTCCGGATCGAGAAGGGCATTCTCAGAAACTTTCTTGTGGTGGTTCTGGGCTTGCGAACAGTATTCACAACTCAGATTGCATGCTGCAGAAGCAAAAAATTGAATCCACGGCATGCCTGCCAATTCCTGAATACTTTTCGTCTTGGTCGGCATGGGCGCCAATCCCGGCATCTTTATCATCTTGCACTCCATCGTTCCTGAAGGGCTGAGCCCTGCTGTTTTGCGGCAGTCCGGTCACGAACCATATTACACTTCGTATTAAGCAAAGCACCTTCCCTTATTTACAATGATCAGATTATTTTATTAAGCAAATTCAAATATTATCTATTGTTTAACGCCATTCTATCATCAGGAGCGGATCTATAACCGTGACCCAGTTTTAAATTCCTTTTTTGTCCAGATTCTTTGTCATATTCAATTAAATCCCTATTATCACTGACTTTTGCTGATTCAGGCATCAACTGTCTATCATAATTCCTTATTGCCGGAACGAGAAAGCTGGGATTTACCCAGAAGTAATTGGTACAATTGTCCTGCATCCAATCTTCTTGCCTTACTCAGGAATGGTAGTAGATGTCATTGATCCCACTCAACAACAATAGCAGGAGTAAATCTATGACTGGGATCTATTTTGAGATCTTCTTCACTTACCTTGAACAGATAATTGTATCGATCAAAGACTTTTGTATGCACATATCCCTGCTCAGCCATCCAGCGCAAGGCTTGGTCAGGGCTGGTGTCCCTTTTGTGAAGAGCATGGTTCAGTTCAACAACGATGTAAGGATTCTGAGTGCGCATCACTTCCCTGGCGCCCTGCAAAACTTCGAAGTCGAAAGAATCAACATCACATTTTATCGCATCAACCTTGATACCTCTCTCAGCGACGAAGTTATCAACGGTGTTGAACTCGTACAGAGCTTCTTCCGGCTTCGGTTCTTTTCCGTAAATACGAAAGATTTTGTCTTTATGCTGCCCGATCTTAGCGCCCAACGCCTGCGGTATAAGTTCGATATTTTTCCCAACGTTGTTGTATTCGAGATTCCTTGCAAGCATGTGAATCGTCTTAGTCGGCTCGAAAGCATAAACAAACCCCTGGGGAACAAGACGGGAAAACATAATAGCATACTGACCGATATTGGCGCCGATATCAAGGATTGTCCAGTTTGGTTTGATATTTTCGGCAAACCAACGTGTAGTATTACGTTCGGCATAAGGGTAATTTTTTGCAGAATAATCGTAGTATGCCACTAAATGGACAGGACGCACACCAGGTACTTTATTGAGTACAATTGGAGGTTTTTGAACTGCGATTTCAGCCTCCCTGGAGGACGATTCCTGAATCTTACTTATTTTAGTTATATCTAAACCTGAACTTGTGTTTATCATGGGAACAGCCCTTTCAATCTTCTAAGCAAAAAATCCTTATATATTTGCTCAGGCATCAATGATTGTCCAATCCGGTTGTACGTTCTCTGCGAACCAATGTTTTGTGCTTCACCCGGTTGCGCTACACCGGCAGATAATCCATTATTCATCTATGTCTCCTATCTGAATCAACAATCATAGGTTTTATTTCAGGCTTTGATTCCAGCTAAAATAAAACTTGGCTGAATCCAAAAAATCTTTTTCATCTCTACTCGCAGTTCATCCCAGATTGATGAAATGGCATCGAGCACCCCGGTACATGCTTCCCATTGTCCATACATTTCAGGACAGAAATCGTGCCAGAGGATTAGTCCCCCGCTGCGAGTCACATTCAACGCTTTTCGCGTATCGTTGATTACCACGTCTTTCCAATGTCCGCCATCTATAAAAACAGTATCAAAAAAATCAGCTGGATAATTTGCGATATCCCATTTCATACTATCAGTGTATATCTGGCAAACACGATTTCCCAAGTCCTTCTTCAGGTAATGCCTACCTATGAATCCAATAGAATCAGTGGCATAGAATGGTCCACCAGCCTTGCGTAGAAACATCTTATCTGCCCATTCTTCCATTTCAGGCAACTCTGAAAGTTCGTGTGCATATGAGGCTTCACCATTCTCTTTTATAAGACCGCCGGGAAAATTGAGTGTCCAGACTGTAGCATCACATTCTTCCAATGCCAGCGTAGTACCGAATCCCTGCCATGTGCCGAATTCAAGGTGACGTTTTGGTTTAAAATTCCTGAAAAGGTAGCGAAGAATGGGAGCATCGTTGATCTCCATTTTCCATTGATCATACGGTACACCCTCAGATTCTGTCGGGATATTCATTACCTCGGGAAAATCAAGTATTTCAGCAACATTACCGATTGCTACATCATCTGGTCTGGAACCTGAAATTCCAGTGAGGGAAATATGTTTCCTGGCTGACGATTCTACATTAATCTTGTTAGTAGAATGGTTAACAGGAATCTGGTAACCGTATTGATTCATTACTTCTTCACAGTTTTCCAAAAAATCCATTCGCTGTGTGTTATCCCACTGTTCCCAGATGTTTTCAGGGGTTATATCTGTCTCCTCAATTGGTGGACGAGATATACCTGTTTCGGAAATAGATATCGATTCCTCTCCTGAAACATATTTCAACAACTTAATTATCTCATTGTTATTTCTTGACAAATCCTCAAAGCGAACGACTAACAACTCCGAAGAAGGAATATTTTTCCGCAGCCAGGCGGGAAGAAGATCATTCAAACTCCACCAGAAACACCACTTATTCCAGGAAGAACGATTTTCCCAATTTTCACCGGGCTTATCAAACATTTCCCAGTATTCCTTCAGGAATCTGTCTTCCAACCATTTTAGTTGATCATTCTCAAGATTGTGATGGTAAATGGAATGCACACTCTGTATCCCGTTGCGAACGATATAGAGAATATTATCAATAGGAAATACATTGTTAAGCGCAGGAATACTTCGTGCAGCCCATGAGTTACAGTCGGATACTACACTATGATTATTGAGTAGCTCATCAAAATGTTTTAGATAAGGCAAATAGCTATTATCAATACCTGTTGTTTGCTCATATTTATGCAGATCAATCCAGTTTTTGCCAACCAATTCCATTTTTATTTCATGGAAAGCTTTCATGTTCAGTTCTGGTCTATTCAGAAGATCAGCTAACCAAGCTGATCCATTATGACCAAGCCCCGTACCAATGACGAAACGTCCCTGAGTTGATAAAAGCTGTGTTCCTTGATCCTTGTAATTATCAGTCTGTATTTCCATCTTTTAACCTTATTAAAAGCTTAAATCATCCGTGATTTCGCCACGGATTATGATACCGAACAAAACTCATTACCTTGACCAGCTCCTTAACTCCCTCTTCAACAGACACTTCAGCCTCATATCCAAGCTTATGGATTTTTTCATAATTGACCGTGTAATCTCTCTTATCCAGATCTTCGCCTATGTCTGCTTCATGGAGATAATAATCCACATGTTTCAGGATCTGGTCAGCAACCTCTTTCTTGGTATAATTGCCTCTGTCATCTCCTACATTATAGATTTCTCCCCTCATTTCATCCCAATGATCGAGTGCGAAAGGATAAACAGAAGCACAGTCTTTTATATGGACGAATGTGCGGCGGTGATGTCCTTCATACATAACAATTTGTTTGTTATGGATAGCCTGGTGAACGAAATCATTTATCAATAGATCAGCTCTGAGACGGGGTGAAATACCAAATACCGTTGCGAATCGGAACATAACCCAGTTGTCTAACCTGTCTATGAAAATCCTCTCCGACTCAAGTTTATTTTTTCCATAAATAGTAAGTGGACCGGTTTCAGATTCCTCAGTACAAGTACCATTAACCGAACCATACACCGACCCTGTGGAAGCATATAGCAAACGTTGAAGTTTGCTCATTGACATTGCAAGGTTCAGTGATCCGTTAACATTAACCGTATTAGCGCGATCAGGATCAGATGCGCAGGCAGGAAAACCTACTATACCGGCAAGATGTATTATTGTATCCGCCTTACGAACCTGTACTGATAATTTGTTCACGTCGCGAACGTCACCTTCAACGACTTCGAAATTTGGATGTGTAACAAAATGTAGTAGTGGGCTGGGCCCAAACAAAAAATTATCGTAACAAATTACTTTATCACCACGATCTAAAAGCATGGGAATGAGGATTGAACCTTTATACCCTGCACCACCTGTAACTAAAATTTTTTCCATGACTTTCCTCTTTTTTTTATGAGCCTGGGAGAACAGTTGTAATGATAAAGAAAAGCAAGCTTTATGCCACCAAATCACTATCTTGACTCGTTCACTTTAACTATTATCAAGGCGATTGCAGCAAAAAACTTCAAGTCCCTTTTCTACTTTATCGTCATTGTTTTGCTGTACTTTAGGTAATGATGAAGTCTCCGGAGAAAGAAATATTGTAATAAAAACGACAGTTTCCATTCAGTAGTACTTCAGGTTTATATAAAGTAGAGGGTAAAATATTCCATAGATTCGGTTATTCTTTCCCTTGATGATTTGGGAATACTGAGGATGGCTTCAAAAGATTCAGGTATTACTGAAACCAATGATGTATTAAAGGAACTTCAATGTCAAACCTACCCCCCTATAATAATAATTATCACATGTTTTTATAAGCTTCAACTCAATACTTCTGACCAAAGTCATTAAGCGGTCAAAATTTCATACTGACTAATCAATGAGGATTGTAACATTTTCAGGACATTCTTATCACTCTCAAGATTGCTGGATGATAAGAGTTTTTGGAAATCGCTCTCTAAAGCATTGACACTTACTTTCTTAAACGGTGTGTAATCTTGCTCGAGTGAAAAACAGAGACCATCTACCTTTGTGGGAGGAACTGTGAGAATAGAGTGGTCGTTTCTGCTGCACTTTCTCATTCTTGCTATCAAGATCGCTGGACGTATACGACTATTCTGCCAATTTCTTCTGCTTACGTTATGTTCGAACGATTGGGTACGCATGTTCGGCAACCATTCAAGATGTTCCTCTAATTCCGCTAAAAAATGACTCTCAAATTTATTCAAAATATGCAAATTAAAAATTGCTTCATCCTGTTGAATTTTAGCAGCTAAAATCAGCAAACCATTTCCCTTAGAAACTCTGCCTAATTCATCAATGACTTGTTTCAAGTCCTTAGCCAAACCATTCAACTCCCTGACAATGACGATATCGAAAGATTCGTTCTCAAAAGGTAGTTTATCCAAATCACATTGTCGGACATTGATATTTCCAGGCAGATTAACCTTGTTTGAATCAGAACCTTGAGGAATTACTATCTCTACTGATTCTGCCACATTCATCCATTCTTCGAATCCTGGCGTTTCTATTTGAAGGTCAAGCACTCTCATACCTCGATAATCCTCCAAGTCCAGAAGAGCTTGTTGCATAGGTAGTCTTGGAGAATCTTCAACAGAACATAATTCTCCCCTACCCCCTGGTGTTGGAAGCGGATTGTTTCCCAGAAAAATTAATTCATCAGTTTTGCCGTTCAGACGATTATATGAGATTCTCATTAAATAATAATCTAGATCATGTACCAGGGTAGTCTCAGCAATACTCAATAAGTTCAGTTTATTTACCAGGCTTTCACGGTCTAGTGCAAAATCCTGAAAAACTCCTGCCATAGGTTGATAAACCTGTTTACATAACTCACCATCATAATCAAGCAGTTTTACTGAGAGTTCTTGTGCCCCTCCGTAAAGTGGGAAATTATCTGTAAATCCACCGACATGTCTGAATGCTTCTGATTTTACAGATAAATGTGATTCACTTCCTGCCAGGAATGCTGGGAATGGTTGTTCGCCCAGAAAACTCTTCTCAACTTGATAATTGAACTTGTTTTCAGTTAATGGAGCCACAAAACCACGTACTGCAATAGCCTCATATTTTTGATAGGTATTAAGATGCATTTCAACCAATTTCGGTAATGGTTCAACATCCTCATTTACGAAAAGCAGGTAGGATGATTTAGAGTGCAATGCCCCTATGTTCCATGCAGCGTATAAGGAAACCGGCGAGTTGAGCGTAATCCTGGTTAGATTCAGACTATCAAACAAAGTTGATTTTTCGATAGCAGCGCCATTTTCAACGACGATAAATTCCACGTCAATTTGAATTTTGTCAAACAGTTTTTTAATCAAACCGTTTATATTTTTCCCCGAACCTGAAACTGCAATTACGACGCTGATTGCAGACCTCTTTGGGGATCCGGATTCATCTACTTCTTTGATGATATTAGAGTAATTATTCCGTTTCTCCTCAAGCTTATCCGAAAATGATGATACCGCAGGGATTGGGGAATTACTTAATTGATTCTTCTCATTGATTGAACCAAGTTGAGAATAATTTATCCGGGATGATTCGGACTTTGTTTTATTATTGCTATTGTCTGATTCCTTTTTTTTATTTCTATTTGACATTCCCGCAGTTTTTGTTTCTAAATGTTTCATTAGCTCTACAGCATATCCAGCATCAGGGTTAAATCTAATCTCTGATTTACATGCATCTAATGCTTCACTCATTCGATCCAAATGAAATAAAGCTATTGAACGTAAATAATGATATTGCGGCAAAGAATTTGCCTGCGTCTTAATACGATCAAGAAGTTCAAGAACATCTTTCGCTTTACCCTGCTCCACTAATGCTACAAGCTGCTTGAACATCTGATCCCAATCCAAACTTGAAGAAACAGGGCTCCTAAATTGTCTGGATTTTATTATGTCCCTTTTATGAATTCGATATGCTGCTACATGATGTATAAATCCTTCCACACCATTTGTCATATTTCCGGCCAACTCGCGATTCCTTTGAGCTTCAGGTCCATACCAGGCTGCTTTTTCACCACCTTTAACATGATTATAATCGTGATTCTGATGTACTGCAAATGCCAACTCTGTAGCATCTACAACAACACCACCAAAATTTGGAATGGATGCTACCAGCCAGTTATCCCAGGCGATCCTCCCGATTGCAAAAGGAGGAATTTCACGGTATAAACCTCTCGTAAATAGAAAATAATCTATCCCTGAATGCGGATGAAGATTACCCTCACGAACGACTCTGCCGCGTAGCTTGGATATAATATCAGGGTCGCTAAAATCAATAGCTTCATTAACTTCCAGATCCCATCTCTGTCCTACCATAAGGAACTTATTCAAACTTTTCTTTGCAATCCCTGCCGCTTCAATTAAACCGTGTTCGAGAATCATATCTGAGTTCACGTAGCAGATAAGATCATTGCCTGCGGCATCTTCTGCTTTCCGGAACAGGTCATCCACCAAAGGAGTTCCGGATTCATTTTGCTTAACATCTGCAAAATGATTGAAACCGAACTCTGCAGCAGTTTCGGCAACACCATCATCACTGCCGAAGATCAATACCTCGACTTGATCACCCAACGCGCGCCAACTCGCAAAAGCGTTCCGTTGTATTAGCCCGGTATGTCCGGAGAAAGACTTTGGTAATGCAAATATTGTGAGCATAATTCTACCTGTCGTCTTTCCATTTCCCGGCTATCGGCATACGTCTGCCTGAGCCGAAAGCTTTTGAAGTTACGCGTAAACCAAGTGGAGCCTGGTTACGTTTGTACTCATTTATATCTACCGCTCTTGTAACCCATTGTACGAGCTGGGGATCGTGTCCTGCATTGACCATTTCTGTTCCAGATTTGAATTCTTCCAGGTATAACTCTAAAATGTCATCAAGTTGCTCATATGGAGGCAAAGTGTCCTGGTCTTCCTGATCCGGGCGTAATTCTGCAGAAGACGCTTTTAAAAGAATTGATTCTGGAATCAATTCTTTGTTACGGTTATACCATCTGGCAAGTTCATATACCATAAGTTTTGGCAGATCACTTATAACCGCGAGACCTCCGTTCATATCTCCGTAAAGGGTACAATATCCCACTGCCATCTCACTCTTATTACCTGTAGTAAGCAAAATGCTGCCAAATTTATTGGAATAAGCCATGAGCAGAGTACCACGGATGCGTGCCTGAAGGTTTTCCTCGGTTACATCGTCATCAAAACCGTCAAAAGATTCTTTCAAAGCATCATTATAACAATCAAATATCCCTTTTATTGGAATTCTGTCACATCTAATACCCAGGTTTTTGGCTAAAATTAGAGAATCTTCCACCGATCCGGATGAGGAATATATCGAGGGCATGGTAATACATCTGACATTTTCTTTGCCCAGTGCGTCCACAGCCAGACATGCGACTAAAGCAGAATCAATACCTCCAGAGAGCCCAAGAACGGCAGCGTTGAAGCCTGTTTTTTTCATATAGTCTTTAATTCCGAGTACTAAAGCCATTCGAAGCGAATCAATTTTAGAGATTGTTGGTAAAGAGCCATTCTCGGACGGTAGATCAGTATTTATAATTATCGATTTTTCTTTAAATAATGGAAGCGATTTAATTAGACGACCTTCTGCATCGAATGCCATGCTTAATCCGTCAAATATTAAATCATCATTGGCGCCAACTTGTCCAACAAAAATAAATGGTTTTGACCATTTTTGAGCATGAAAAACAAAACGATGATAACGGTTAGATTCTTTACCGAGGTGATAAGGAGAAGCTGATAAATTGATAAAAACCTCGGCTCCTCTTCGTGCCAAAAGTTCTATAGGATTGAAATCATATTTAAGAGAATTCTCAAACTCTGGGTCGTTCCAGGCATCCTCGCAAATGCTGATTCCCAGTTTTGTATTATGAAATTCGAAGATTTCGCAGGAATCACCCTCATCGAAATACCTGTCTTCGTCGAAAACATCATAGGTCGGAAGCAGTTGCTTGTCGCGTGCAAATCTTATTTCACCTTCAGATACTAGCACTGCAGAATTACACAGTCCTTTTCCTGAAGTCCGTCCATTATTCCTGACTGTTCCAACCAAAATTCCGATATCGGGACGTGTTTTACTGAATTGCTTTAATTCTTCAACTGCATCTGATAATTGATCAATAAACCACGGAAACGACAATAGGTCTTTGGGCGGGTAACCGCATAGATATAACTCCGGCGTAACTAATAAATCGGCGCTGTTAACCGGTACATTTTCAATAGTCGTTATCAATTTGGCAAGGTTATTCCTGACATCACCAACCGTTGGATTTAATTGCGCAAGGACGATTTTCATTACCTGCCCTCATCTGTTTGCGCAGGAATCAGGGCATAGCATCCAATTCCATGAAAATCCGGAGATGTTGGTTTTTTCAACACATTCTTCTCCGAAGCAAGCTGCCATCGGTTAAAAATGTCCTTAGCCCAACAACGATTATGACTCACAGAAAATTTGCCAAGTAGTATAGGTAGCCTTGCTGATCCGTAAACCCTTTTCTTATGATCCCATTCAACATCCCGCCCGAGTGGAATAGTCAGAAGCAAGGTTCCTGTTGTTTTCAAAAAACCATGAAGCTTATTTAGGAAGTTGATATCTTGAATGTTATTCGAACTGTTATTTCCATTAATAGATTGAGATAATATCTCTGATAAAGAGTCGACTACAATAATCAAATCGTATGATTTGTCATGCATATTCTGCTGAAATATGTTGTTTCCTAATAGGTTTAAATTGGGTAGAATATGGTATGAACAATCAAAATCTGATATTATGCTAACATCATATCCACAAAGAGCAGCGTGTAGAGATATAACTGGTTCACCATTTTCCAGGATAAGTACCTTCCCCTCACCATTTTGAATTTGTGAGGTCAGCCAGGAACGTATTATCTCAGAGCTTCCAGACATATCCAAAATTTCAACTATCGATGATTCATCTGCCATTAGCGATTGTTCCATTAGACATTCTCCGTCATCAGAACAGAATCTGGAATCTTTTGAACTGCTTGAGCATTCGTTTCAATTAAATCAACTGAATTCCATCCCCAATCCGGTGGATTGAGATGCTGAATACCATTTTCAGATATAATTTTCTTCAATGTTGATAACATGCTTGAGTTGATACTATCCTCATATCCATCATTCTGTTCGAAAACATCACTATCATCAAATAGTGCAATTACGACATTATTTTTATTAGCAATCTTCAAAAGCAGAGATCCGATTGATTTGTCATCAAAAGGCAGTTCTGGATATCCTCGCAAACGTAGCCACATTTCCCTAACGGCAAGAATGCAATCTCCGCTATCATTTGAAGTGGTGTAAATTTTTTCACTTTTACAGGATCCTGACTGCAATTTCTGAACAAGTGTTGAGCCTGTAATTGTTCCTGGTGAACAGCTCGTAATCCACTCGCCATTCGAATGTCTGATCCCGATATTTCTGGCAATCCATTCATAGAAATCTATTGACGAAGAAAATGGAAGTTTATTGTGCAAATTTGCGGGAACAGTTATGATGCGTAGATTATGAGTAAATTCACTCGGAAAATGCAGGATTTCAGATAAGGGTAACTGTCCGGTTGGAGTATTCCAATCCACCACGATCAATTCGATCGAATTTGTATGATTCTTAATTATTGTTGCCCATCTGTCCAATGTGTTTTGGATCGGATTCGCCCCATGTATAGAATCTTCATCATTCCTACCAGCCAACACAACACTCAGTAACGGCTTGGTTTTATTTCCGTTTATAACAATATTTCTGTCATTCCATTTTGCACGACAAACAACGTCTTCAGGCAGAGAATCTTCCGGTAAGCCCCATCCCTCTTTATTATAGCGCAAAGCTTTGCGTTGCATACTCATTCTGAAAGTCGCTGTTCTGAGGTGCTTACTGCTGAGGCGGGGGAGCCGGCGTTCCTTCAGGTTACTGTCCATCTTATTTACAGTTTCCGGTGTATAACCACCCCCATGTTCTATATGAAAAAGAGCTAAAGGAGGCTCAAGTACTTTTTCACGGACACCTGAAAAATGAGCTATATATGACCACAAGCTGTCAATATGAAATGAAAACAGATCTAATTCAGGATATGCCTTGGTTGCCCACCAGTCATCCCGGTGACACAACGCAAAATCCCCGCAGGCATTAGTATGAAGCTTCTCAGTTCCAGCATCCCGGTTTTCAGGATAAATCCATGACATCAATTGTGTTTTGAAATTAAATGATCCTGAACGCATGTTCCTTCTTAACAAGTTCTTACGACAATTGTCTAACAACTGCAAAGAATTAAGATGATCAGGATCTGGAATAGGCATATCAACATCAAAACGGTCAACATGATAATTATAACCCTTTTCAATTTGATCGGATGCCATCCAGGCGATTAACTCTTCACTGAATAAAATATCAACATTCGTTGCAAGGATATAATCTGCTTTGGAACGAAGAATCCCAACATTTTTTCCTATCATCTGGTATAATGGCAAACTATCTGCATAGGTATATCTTTGATGAATCTCATTGGGAACTGTAATTATACGAACGTCAAGCATCCCACCCTGAGAGGGCCATTTCAGTTCATCTCGGAGTGGTGATCTTTCCGGGGGAGGATTCCACTCGACAATAACCAACTCTGCAGCAAGGTTATATCGCTGACACTGCTGAGCGAGAGAATTGACAAACATATTCATCCGCTTAGTCATGTCACCGCCATGATTATCATTACGCGTTGTTGTGACTATACTGATTTTCGGTTTTATCATGTTTCGCACATTGTTAGATTTTTCAGCGAGTTATGGCATCAACGCAGAGGTGCCAACCGAATAGACGTTCCAAACCACGGAAAAGACGGATTGGCATCCAGCGCCAGTACCATTCTTTCACGTAACGGTACTCTTTGTAGTCAGGAATACGATATGGAAATATGTGTTCCGGGAAAGCCCTTGTAACTTTGAAGCCTTTAAGTAAAGTACGTACAGTTTTCTTGTCGTAGCTGTAAGTCACAGGGCATCCTGATTGTGCTTCACTATAATTTGCTATCCATTTGTCAATATTTTTTAAATCCCAATTCCCATATTTGCCAAGTATCCAAAGAACTTTCCAGGACCAGCGATAATAAACCATGATTTTAAGCACTGTATTTTTCCTGCTGAATTTGTGAATCTCTTTAATCACATTTTCCGGATTGGGAGTATGATGAATAACCCCGAAACTGTATATAAGATCGTAATCTTCTACCGGCACAAATGAAGAAAGTTCTTCAGCGCTTCCCTGGTAGAACTTGATTCTATCCTGAAGCTGAAACACCCGTGCTCTCTGTTCAGCTATTTTAATAGATTCACCTGAAAGATCTACGGCTGTCACTTCAGCACCTGCACGTGCAAAGTTTATCGTATCAGTACCAATACCACAGCCTATCTCGAGGACTTTTTTGCCTTTCCAACGTTTGAATTCGGCAAAAGGGGGAATATGCGGTTCAACCTTATACTTCCGCGCTTCGACCTGGTCGTAGTATTCCCGGGTTCCAATTTCAGCGGTGCTATGCCTGATGTTACAGGGACGTTGATTCCAATAATCTTCTACCTTTTCCACCGGGATATTTTCAAACTCGGCGCTTGCTAAGACACTCATTCAAACCTCCATCACTGACCGCAATGAGCCAGAATGATAATTATATTTGACATTATTTTGCATTAATTGAAAGCAATCCTCATGCCAAAACTTCAACATATCCTTCAAGTTTTCCTTCATGAAAATCTTCGGATGAAATTCCTTATCGATACTTTTTAAAGGGTCACATTGTTATCACTATGAACGGAGGGAAGAATCTAAAAAACAATGTTTCTCATTTTTGGGTATAGATTCTTCACTTAATTTGCATCGACTAATTATCAAGATATTCAATCCTCATTATTACCTTGGCTGTGATAGATTATTTTCAGGAAAAAATGCTCAGAGAAAAGGCAAAACTTGCCGCGAAAAACCATTTAATCTTGCCTTTAGGTTTAAGTATCTTGTTGGCATAAGCTTTGCGTTTCAGAAACTCAATAATCCGCTGCAATCACCTAGCGGTGACAATATTTTACTTGATCAGACTAAACCGGGAAATACGATATGACCGAAGAATACTTGGTGGACGAATCAAGAATTAATCACAATCTATCCGTTATCGGGCTGGGGAAGCTTGGGCTCTGCATGGCGGGAGCATTTGCAGAAGTCGGATATAGAGTTATCGGGGTTGACGTCAATGAAACACTGATAGATATGGTAAATGCCGGAGAGATTCCTTATGTAGAACCCAAACTCGACCGTGTTCTTTTAAATGCAGGAGGACGGCTGTTTGCCACATCTGATTATCATGAAGCGATAACGAATTCGGATACGACTTTCATTGTTGTAGCTACTCCTACTCTTCCTGACGGGACTTACAGCAATATCTACCTCGAAAACGCTCTCCAATCTATCGCTGAAGTGGTTCGAGATAAAACCGAAAAGCACAGAATTGTGGTTAGTTGTACCGTGATGCCCGGAACGCTTGAAAAAATGGTAATCCCACTGCTAGAAGAAACGAGTGGGAAAAAGCTGGGCGAGGGATTTTCCCTGGCATACAATCCGGAATTTATCGCCATGGGAAATGTGATCGGCGTATTCACCAGTCCTGATTTCGTTTTAGTTGGAGAAACAGATCCAGAAATAGGCGAAACTCTTAAGGACATTTATTCTGTACTCTGCAGGAATAATCCTCCGGTTGCAAGAATGAACCTGATAAATGCTGAACTTGCCAAAATTTCGCTCAACTGTTACGTAACTACAAAAATAACATATGCCAATATGCTTTCCGAACTATGCGAACTCCTCCCTGGCGCTGATGTCGATACCGTCTCGCAAGCAATAGGGCTGGATGAACGAATCGGCGGCAAGGTTCTAAAGGGCGGCATCGGTTTTGGCGGACCCTGTTTCCCACGTGATAACAGGGCTTTTGTTCATCTTGCCGAAGAACTTGGAATGGATGCAGGGCTTGCAAGACAAACTCATAACAGCAACGTATGGCAATTGGAACGATTGAAGAAAATGGTCATAACCCGGGTTCCTGAAAATTCCACCATCACGGTTTTAGGTGTAGCATACAGAACCGACACCCCCCTGATCGAAGAATCCCAGGCGTTTCAACTTGCCCGGTTTCTTGCCGAAAATGGCTATAAAGTCAGGATTCACGATCCGGTGGCGTTAGAAAATGCACGTCTCGAGCTGGGTGAATTAGTGGAATACTATGACGATGTTCGGGATGCGATAAAAGATGCCGATGCAGTCGTAATTACCATGATGGACAAAATGTACAAATCTCTTACTGCAAAAGACTTTGCCATTCTTTTGAATCCGGGTGGTCATGTGATTGATCCGTGGCGGCTCTACAAGGAACAGGATTCAGATGCTATAAGCTACCACCCCATGGGAATAGGTTTGAAACAACCCGATACTTCAAAGAAAAAAGACTCAAATATTGACAGTGCTTCAGACCAGTATGATAATATTATTCACAAAGAGATGAAGATCAATACCCATAATGAACGTTCTGGAAGCAGACGTATTCAAACATTCAAAAGCAATATTCCGGATTACAATTCTTGATTGTTGGTGCTTAGTGTATAACCTTAATAAAACCCCTGATAACAATATCGGGAGCGAATCCAAATAATGCACTACCTGTCCCTCTGTTGTATCGCACAAGATGAAACGCCCTACCTTCGAGCCTGGGTTGAATATCACCGTCTGGCTGGTGTGGAGCATTTTTATATCTACGATAATGAAAGTAAAGTCCCCATCAGCGATACACTCAAGGGATATATTGATCATGGAATTGTAGATGTTATCCCGGTTAAAGGGAAAAACCAGCAGCTTCCCGCCTATGATCACTGCCTCAATGAATTCGGCAAAAAGCAATCACGATGGATTGGATTCATTGATATGGATGAATTTCTCCTGCCGTTGAAAACCGATGATCTGAGGGTACTGATTTCTGATTATGAAGAATATGGAGGACTCGCCGTTAACTGGTCTATTTTCGGTTCCAATAGTCACGAGGAATCTCCGGGCGCTCCACAGATTAAACACTATACTATGCGTACCCGATCTGACTATGCGGTCAATCATCACATTAAAAGTATCATTAAACCAACGAAAGTAGTGCAGGCAAAAAATCCACATTGTTTTATGTATGTACCCGGAAATATCTGCGTAAATGAAAAGTATGAATCTGTTCATTATGCATATTCTCCGTTTTCAAATGAAAAAATCCTGGTAAATCATTATTTCAATCGTTCGTCTGAGGATTATGAAGAAAAAATCAATCGTGGACGTGCCGATAGAGATGATTACGTTTACAGTATGTGGCGATTTGATAAAGTAAACCGCTTCTCAACAGCCAAAGACAAACGAAGCTGGAAATACCTTGAGCTATTGGAGGAGCTTCTTGATAGTGAGGATGTAAAACCACAAATATCATTGAAGTCGCTTGTGAAATTGAAAAACGAAGATGATTATTTTGACCGATTCAATGTGTTCCTGGAGAACGGTAATGTAAAAGGAATAATTGAGGTTTCGAGTGCAGCAGTTCAGCAATTCCCAAGCGATCCCGGTGTCTGGCTTACACGTGGAATTGCCCTGAGTCAGCAATCGACATTCACTGAAGCGGAACATGCGCTTCGGAGGTCGTTACGGTTAGCTGAATCATTCCAGGCGTTTTATGAATTAAGCACCGTCCTGATCGCAACTGATCGCCTGATAGAAGCAAAACGGATATTGACTCATCTGCAGGCGAGGATTTCTATGGGATTTATGGACAAACAGTTTTTGAAACTGACTGATAAAGCAATTGATGCGTTGAATAAACACATGGCTAATCGCAAGTCAACCTTACCATTGTGATCAGGCTTGAATATTACACTGACTTATTCATTAGCAATTTTGGAAATACCAATTGAAATCTTTCGCAAAGAAGCGGCATTGTTTTAGTAGGTTTTCTGCCAATGGTTGAGCACTCCCTCGTAAAACAATCCCAATGCACATTGCGCCAATATGCTAACGATCTGTCTCCCTCTCCTTCATCAAAAGCCAGGCTATCATCCACTTCATTGAAAGGTTTTATGCGAACTTCAATTGTCTCAATGATGCATTGAGGAGTTCCTTCCCAGTTGGTTATTACACTGAAATCTCCTACCTCCGGTAAATTCTCATTCTCTGCTTCGTATCCCCAGACCAGGCTGCATGTAGCTGTTTTTGTACCAGCCAACACAAGTTCTGCGAGTTCATTTGCATCCTTTTCATTGTCGCAAAAATGCCAAGACTGATATACGGTTGGCAGCTCTGATCCTTTTGGCATTGATTTAAGAAATGATCGCCAGTAAGCCTCAATTTCATTGTTCAAGTTTTCAGATTCTCCTTCTATCGTGGTGTTCTTGACAAAATATTACAGGATGGACAGGATTTAAGGGATTTTTGAATCAGTGGTCATTACCTATACGTCGTTTAAATCAATTCAATGTGGTTATCCAGTTAACTCAGCAATAATTTCATGAATTTGAATGGATTATCAGTTTCATAGTATAACAAACATGATATATAAATAAAAATCAAAGACTTTGCACAAAACCTTTGCGACTTGGCGTCTTTGCGCGAAAAAATGGTTGGGATTCAATATTCTATTTCGCGCAAAGCCGCAAAGAACGCTAAGTATTTATATTCAAAGAACTCAAATAAACATGAAACTTATTCATAATATGCAATTTTTGTCAATTGCTGAGTTAAC
>JAVCCM010000086.1 GCA_030765455.1 Candidatus Electryonea clarkiae
ACATTTTTCCCATCCTGAAGTGCAAAGGTTTTGGACTGTTTTAATCAGTATCCTTGCACAAAAGATAGGAAAAACAACGCTCAATCTCTCCCCTTATAAGGGTAATTGATTTATTCAGGAGACCCTAGTTATATTCGCTCTGTAGATAACGACACAATGAGGCATTTAATGAAGACAGATTTGAAAAACTCAAAATCTCATTTAGCTGGTTTAAGTGCTCGTGAGCGGAATATTTTATCAACTCTTATGTTAACAAACAGTAAGGTATTATTTACCTCTGTTGTATCAGAAAGACTAGGATTGCAATCAGAGGAAACAAACAAGATCCTGAGTAGGCTAGCAAAGAAGGGGTGGCTTAACAGAATAAAAAGAGGTGCATATATATTTGTTCCAATAGAATCTAGTTCAGTTGATCCATTTCCTGAGGAAGTTTGGCAAATAGCTATGGACGTATTTAAACCCTGTTATTTATCAGGATGGACATCAGCAGAACATTGGGATCTAACTGAACAAATATTCAACACAGTCATGGTGTTTACATCTGCTCCACAACGAAAATCAAATCATAAAATTGCTGGAATCAACTATAAGACGCGCCAAGTTAATGAAAACCGACTATTCGGAATTAAACAAGTGTGGATCAATAATAATCAAATCTTAATTGCTGATATTCATAAAACAGTTGTTGACATCCTCGATGCCCCAGAAATTGGTGGAGGCGGGCAACATTCATTAAAAGTTGCAAAAAACTATTGGACAAGTTCCAATGTGGATACTGAATTAATACTAAGCTATGCAGATATTATCAAACGTGGTACTTTGTATAAAAGAATTGGTTATTCTGCCGAAAAATATGGCAATGTTACGGATGATTGGTTAGATTTGATCAAATCAAAAATATCGCGAGGAATTAGTAACTTTGACTCTGGTGGCTCCAAAAAAGGAAAAATTGATCTTAAATGGTCTTTAAGAATTAATGTTCCAAATCTTGAGTGATTGATGATTTTAAAAGAAGAAGTGTTGACGACGGCGAAAGAGAATGATTTATTGCCAACAACGATTGAAAAAGATTATGTAATCGGTTGGTTACTACTTAAGATTTCTACAATAAAGGGTTTTGATGGTTGGATGTTCAAAGGAGGGACATGTTTAAAGAAGTGTTACTTTGAAACATATCGGTTTTCCGAAGACTTAGATTTTACACTCCTTCCTGAATGTGATTACTCGCAAAACGCCATTGCAAAGACTCTAAATGATTTAACTGAGTCTGTATCTGATGAGTCCGGAATTCAATTCCCTACAGAATTGATTAAGGTTGAAGAATACCAGAATAAACGAGGCGAGATTTCTTTTCAATGCAAAGTAGCGTACGAAGGTCCCTTGCGATTACCACAGCGAAGTTTGCAAAGAATAAAATTTGACCTGACAAAAGACGAAATCATAACTCATCCTCCGGCACAAAGGGCTATAAACCATCCGTACAGTGATGCGCCAGCAATTCAGAATAATATCTCGTGCTATTCTATCAATGAAATTCTTGCTGAGAAAACCAGAGCCATGTACGAGAGACCATCTAGAGCTAGAGATTTATACGATATCATTCATATTAGTAGAAACTTCCAGTTTATGATCCATCCTCAGTTAGCTCGAGAATCACTCGACAAGAAATATGCCTATAAGGGGCTTCCTGAACCTTCTGTTGCGATGATATTAGCAACAATTGATGGTGATGCAGTTAGGTCTGAATGGAAAAACCAATTAGAGCATCAACTTCCTGTATTGCCCTCAGCTGATAGTTTTATCTCTGAATTACCGGACGCATTGATTTGGTGGGTTGATCATATGAAGTTAGCGACTGTTAAGCCTCAAATTGCTCCTCAAGACAAGTTTCCAGTGGTTTCAAAACCTGCATTCTACCATAATGTTTCGAGAAGTGGAAAATCTGTTGGCTTAGGGAGAAAAATTAGTGGTGTTCCAGAAACTGCTTCCGGCTATATGAACAAGATCAGCTTCGCAGCAAGAAATAATCTACTCGCAAAGATTACATACCGTGAAAAACAGCGAATAGTGGAACCCTATTCATTACGACGTCCCAGCACCGGAAATTTGCTCCTCTATGTTCATGAACTTTCACGAGACAGTAAACGAACGAATCATATAAAAGCTTTCAAGGTAAATGAGATTCAAAATGCCAGCGTGATGAAACAATCATTCACTCCTAGATTCGCAATAGAACTCTAATGAAGGAATTATCCTTAATTTTTACTGGGATAGAATTCGGGAATTCAGGGGGAATTCAAGAAATCAGGAAACCAGGGACAGACGGTAGTATTCTCCTAAAACAACAGAAAGTACTGTCTGTCCCCGGTTTATCACTTTATCTCCAGTGATGAAAAAATTATCATGCCGCTTACACTAAAGTTTTGGACGATCTGTTGCTAAACTCTTCATGCCAAGTTAGTACAGCTTCAATGTCTTCCTCTATTTCTTCAGGTGGTGGGACCTCCACAGGCAATTCTAATGATTGGCTATGTTCATATATGGAATATTTCGTCATGTAATTATCAATTAGCTGACAGTCTGAGAGCGATATCTTAACAAGCTCTTCTACCTTACCTTTTGTTTTAACATCACGTCTATGCCGCTGTACAACATCTGCGAGGAAGATATACTCCACGATGCGTTCCATTAAGATACGAAAATCAGTGCATATACTTTTAGCATGCGGGTAATATGCATCCGTGCCGTTATTATTGTATTCATATGCCGCATGCTTTAACCGCTCATTTAATATGTTTTTTAATGCCCTGTCAGGTCTTTTTCCAAACAATGGTACTCCACCAGGCTCTCCGTCGCCCCAAGGTTCCTGACGGATACAAACCGAACCAGACTCAGATTTATCAGACAGTAAACCCAATAGGCTTAGCCGATGAGTGAAAACTATTAGCTGACGTACCTTGCTTATCTCAACAAGTCTTTCCACAAATTTCTCTTCATACTCTTGGTCAAGCGAGGAGATAGGATCATCAAAGATAATGGGACTATTATTAATGTCGCTCGTGACATCTGCGATAAAGGCAGCCAGTTCAATTACACGCCTTTCTCCATCACTCAAAATATCTTTGGGTTTGATTGAGGATGTGGAAACGTTTCTTAATCTAATTGCGTGAAGTGCCTTGCCATGAGATGCTCTGGTTTTGACCAATTCTACATTGATTTTTTTTGCGCCAAATTTTATAAGTTCAGAACGAAACCTGTCTACATATGCAGAAGTAATTACCCTCTCAGCAACATCACCTGCTTTTATTGAGATTGCCGTTGTATCAGTTGCCTTGATCCATCCATTATATTCAGCCACTTTTTCAAGGCGTGCTATCTCTGTTATTATTGCCGCAGCTTGCTGTGCAGTCCACTGTTTTGCAAGTAATTCGTTCTTATTATTGATTACGTCAGATAGGTTAGATGACCTTGCGTCTTGATCGTGTTGTTTAGCTTGTTCTTCCAATACTGTAGCTTGACTACGAAGTTGTTCCAGCCAGGTAATATTGTCTTTAATAATGTGTTTTGTGACATGAACACCTATTCCCTTTAGTTCACCTACAATAGCATTGACTGATATATAAAAGACTGACAGTAACGGGAACCAAGTATCTTGATCCAAACCAGCAGCCTGAATAGTGGTGGTGAGGGATTCATCGTTCGGAACTCTTGGAAGTTGCTTTATTGTTTGATCGTACAACTCTTCTGAGTCATTAGCTGCTTTTTCGAGTTTACCTGTTACAAAGCTCTCGAATTGTTGTAAACGTTGCTTGCCCTCCTCTTGAAGATCTTGCTGGCACAGGACACAAATTGAATTTTCAGAGGTGACGGGGAAAGATCGCTCTGGATATGCCTCAATCTGTGAATATTCCCGTGCTGCGTTCCAAAGATCACGCCAAGTTTCACTTCCAATTCCAGATAGTTTGGCTGTTTTTAAAGTTACCTCCGCACCTTCCCGAGCTATCGTTCTATTTCTTCGTGCTTCCTTTTGAAGTTTTTTAATCTCTTCGCAAGACTCTATACTTAGCTTTATAATTGCTTCATCAATATCCCTTATCAAATTATCTAATTGAGTTTTCTGTCCTCTTTTCGTCGTTGCAAGTTTGGCAGGATCATTAATATTTAGCCTTTCTTCAAGTTCCTTAAGTTTATTCTTGTCTGTATCTTCCCAAATAAGAATGGAGGCAAGAGATTCCTTAGTGTGTTCCGCTTTCAAACTGTTATATAGCGTTCCTGAACTTGAGCCAGAATGTCGTAGCGGAAGAACTGGAAGTTGACTAACAAGTGAATTCTTCTCTGTCTTTAACTGTATTTTTATTCTCTGGAATGCCTTGTCAGTATCATCAAACAATGCTACAATACGTGGACTGTATGATATCTCGTTTTCTTCGTCTAAATATATTCTCCCCCTGTTGGCATCAAAGACATCAATTGGTTTGAGGTCTGTGATTGGATCATCCGCCGCTGTCCAAATTAATGGAATGTCCTCTTTACCTATCCTGTACTCTATAGCACAGCTTTGCTCTTCGTACGTATCACTATAAACATTCGGGCGCAGCACGACAGCATGAGCTTTACCTGAAACTTTGTTGATAATCCGTATATACCCGCTCTTGCCAGTACCATTCCTACCATAGACTATTACCGGATTAGCTTCTCCGAAAGTGAGCGGTTTTCTTGGATTAAGATTATCAATACCTTTAATTTCACCTATTGAGATAAGGCGAAGTTCTTCCTGAGAGCTTGCCCCAGCCGACAATCCATGAAAGCTTCTATTGTTACTTGTAGCTTTGCCTTCATCTGTCTTCGCGAATTCAGTCAATTCCTTTAAATCATCATCACTGAGACTACCTTTGGATAGTACTCGTGCTACAACTTCTTGTTGCCAATTAAGTCGTGTATGCAACCAGTTGGTAACATCTTGTTCAATATTCATATCCACCCCTCAATTGTTTATACCGATGAATGTCAATATCTCACAACAGTATATGGAAAAGAAGAAATATCGTATTTGTGTTTGAAAGTTTCATTCCATGAATTTAATTCAGTTTAAGTGACTTGTATTCATCAAAATTTTCTTTGGCATATCCGTGAACGCCGCCAGCAGGTGCATATGGCGGATATATACGTTTGAAGTCCTGCTCTGCTTCGGCAAAAGTATCACCAAGTGGGCTGTCCAGCAATGCTGCTAAATATAGAAGTCCTATGATTGGCGAACGTGATCCCCCAAGATTACAATGAACAAGAACCTTTTTCCCTTTAATAAGCTCGTCGTGAATGAAGCTCACAGCTGCGTCCATGATTTCTTTAGGGATGTAGATTGGATTGGGAGCATCAACAAGGTTCAGTATTAGTCGCTTGCCACGTCTGGCAATCAGATACTCCGAGTGACCCTTTGGTGCACCACGCCCAATGTAGCCAAGTGCTGCTCTATGGTATGGTTCCTTACAAGCATGAACAATAGACCAACCATTCATTTTTGACACTTGCTTTTCGTAGTCATCTTGGTTACCGATATAGAGATTTTGAAATACTTCAATCATCGCTCATCCTCCAGATTATCAACTCTAATTTCTCCAGACAGGGGTATTGCCAATAGTGAGTTGCAGTTTGAAGCCAGTTTAATGGTTCTCTATTTAGATTGTTGTTATATTTAGATTTTAATTGTGTTATCTTCATATTCATGAAGAACCATTTCGGGTGGAATCGCTAATTGAATGATCCCAATATTGTTCTTATTAAAGTGGTTGTGTCCCGAAGTTTGGTGGAAATTTGAGTTTTTCTATCGGGCTGTCTGTTAAGTTACATTTCTTTCAGGAATAGATCAATAGCCTAAATACTAAAATCGTTATTATCCAATACTGTATGTCTTGCCTTCGATACGGCTTCCCTCAACTCATCGTCCATCCGCAGTCCATGCCATTTCATCCGGTCCTACTCCAGTAATTTCTCCTGTCTCCTTAATTTCTCCTCTAATTCCCGATTCTACTATACTGGTTCTTGAAAGTATTGTGTCTTGTTTATTGTTAAAAGTCTGGTTGTTCCATGTGTTATTGATATAGTAAAACTATCAGAAACTTAGAGTCGATCAGCCAAAAAGAAAACAG
>JAVCCM010000038.1 GCA_030765455.1 Candidatus Electryonea clarkiae
AAACAGGGTGTTCTGTCTGAAATATCAAGGGAAAGTAAACAGGAGCCGTATACGTGAACCGTACGTACGGTTCTGTGAGAGGGATGAGGCGAAGTAGATCACTCCGCCTCACCCTACTCGATTATATGGAGTAAATAGTTATATAACGTTAGTAAGTAATGATGTTCATAATTTCTATGAAAAGTACAATGGTTTTTCTTGTGGCTTAGGTCAGCAATGGACTTGGGGAGAGAAAAAAAGATTTGGAGTAGACGTTGATTTAGTATATATAGCGACTATAGGAAATTATGAGAAGGGTCTTAAAGAACTAGAAGCAATAGGTGTTTCCAAAAATGAGTCATTTTCACGGATAGATTTATCTGTTGGACTAAGGTATTGTTTTTAGTTATGCAGATATCTTGCAGTGGAGCATATATCCGGGTTTTCCACGAACGACCCACCAAAGAAAAGAAAACTCTTAAAAGCAAGAAAAAATAGACATGGAAGCAGATAACCAACAAAATATTATTATCTACAATACTGCCGACGGCAAAGCTTCTGTGTCACTTTATGCCAAAGACGGCATGGTATGGATGAATCAAAAACAGGTTGCTGAACTTTTTGACACCTCGAAGCAAAATGTTGGTCAACACATTGCAAACATATTGAAAGAGCGAGAGTTAGTGGAAAATTCAGTTGTAAAGGATTACTTTACAACTGCCACTGATGGCAAGGAATACAATGTAACTTTCTATTCGTTAGATATGATATTGGCTATTGGATTCAGAGTGCAGGGCAAGCGTGGAACGCAATTCAGGATATGGGCAAATAGAAACCTTAAAGAGTATATGGTTAAAGGTTTTGTGATGGATGACGAACGATTGAAAAATCCTGATGGCAGGCTACTTTTCATACCATATCACACACAGATTTTATCAAATTAATGAATCTTAAGGCTTTTGAAAAGGGCAGGGAGTTTATATATTAAATATAGTTTACTTCTATTGAACGAAAGATTGTTTATTCAATCTGATTCAAAATAAAGCTTATGATTTATTAACTAATTTGCCTTATAGTTAGGATATACGATGACAAGAGTCGTAGTCAGTGAACATGTACTCCGTTGGGCTATGGATCGCTCAGGTATATCGCCAAGTGTTTTCGAGCGTAAATTTCCCAATATCCGGCAATGGGTAGAAGGGAAAGTTCAACCAACTATCAGGCAATTAGAAGAACTAGCGAGAACAACATCGACTCCCTTTGGTTTTTTCTTTCTTCAAGAACCACCCAAAGAGCAATTACCCATCCCTCACTTTAGAACCATATCGGATGACTCTACTTATCGTCCTAGTCCAAATCTTCTTGAGACAGTCCAGATAATGGAGCAACGTCAGACATGGATGCGTGAGTTTATGCGTGAGGAAGGACAAAAACCGTTACCATTCGTCGGATCAATTAATCCTGATGAAGATATCCAAAGCATAACCAAATCTATTCGTGATAACCTTGGATTTGAGAAGGGCTGGGCATCAAAACAATCAACTTGGACTAATGCTTTGGATATGCTGCGCAGGACAATAGAAATGACCGGAATTTTAGTCGTTGTGAATGGGATTGTAGCCAATAATACTCATCGTAAGTTAGACACTAATGAATTTAGAGGATTTGTCCTTGTTGATGAATATGCTCCACTCGTATTTGTAAATGGGGCAGATGGTAAAGCTGCTCAAATGTTTACCCTCGCACACGAGTTGGCACATGTATGGCTTGGCTCCAGTGCAGCATTTGATTTACGCGAGTTAAGACCTTCTGAAGATCCAATTGAACAAAAGTGTAACAAGGTAGCTGCTGAGTTTTTAGTCGCTGAAGAGGAGCTTCGACAAATATGGCCCGATGTCCGGAATGAAAATGAACCTTTTCAGATAATTGCCCGAAGGTTTAAAATCAGCGTACTCGTTGCCGCTCGCAGAGCGCTGGATTTGCAACTGATCAATAAATCAGAATTTCTTGATTTCTATCATGATTACCAAGAGGATGAACGTCGTAGGGCGATCAAAAAACCGGATGGTGGGAACTTCTATAATACACAGAACTTACGCATCGGATTGAGGTTCGCACATGCAGTCATGAGTGCAGCGCGAGAAGGCCGATTATTATATAAAGAGGCTTATCATCTGACCGGCTTACACGGAAAATCTTTTGAACGCTATTCAGAACGACTTGGAATAGGAGTAAATAATTGAGTACTGCTCCTCGGTATATTCTTGATGCAAATGTTTTCATAGAGGCAGCACGACGTTATTATGCATTTGATATCGCTCCCAAGTTTTGGACAAGTTTGAGTGAACTTGCATTAGATGGACGTATTTTGAGTATCGATAGAGTAAAGCGTGAACTTGATCGAGGGAAAGATGATCTGACAAAATGGGCAAATGATAATTCTTTGAATATGTTTACCTCTACGATCCAACCTGATGTCATAAACTGTTTCCGTGACATAATGATTTGGTTACAGACTCAGGATCAATACAAGAGTGCTGCAAAAACGGAGTTTGCTGCCGGTGCTGATGGATGGTTGATCGCTTATGCAAAAACTAATGGATGTATAGTTGTTACACATGAAGTTCCTAATAATATGATACAAATAAAAGTCCCGATTCCGAATGTCTGTCGGGCGCTGGATGTCCAGTTCGTTGATACATTCTTAATGCTTCGAGCAGTCGGAATTAAGTTTGATTAATCATTTGTGTTATCCTCTTTAGATACTAAAGGTTTGAATTAGCTAATTCGAATATTTTTTGGACTGAAACCCGACAGAAAGCATTCTGGCAACCAAGCCCTGTTATATATGCAAAATAGAAAAACACCTGTGTTCTATAGTTAGGAGTGCAGTATATGAAAATGCTTAATAATTTTCTGATGGTAATTATTTTCTTTCTGTTTGGTGGTTGTGCAACACTCGATACTGTCCGCACAAAGAATCGTGAAAATTTAGTCCGGCTACAAATCGGTATGACTAAAACCGAAGTCCTTGAAATAATGGGTACAAATACTATTCAGACTTGGCCACACCCAACAACTTGGTGGACTTGTCTAGCTTTTATTCCACCAACACCGACTGGTAAGATTAATAATCCTTACCGGTCTGAAACTGTCCGAGTTGGAAATGAAATGTGGGAAATACTTACTTTCTATACTGAAAGTAAAAGGAAAGAAACCTTCTTAAGAGTCGTTTCAATTACTGACGATGAAACGACACCTTTAGTATTTCAAAACAACAAACTCATTGGATGGGGATGGAGATTTTTGGAGGATGTTGAGGCTAAATATGAAATAAGAATTCGATAAAATTCATTCAACAAATTTGAGTTATGGTAACAAACAATAGTAAAAAAATAGAATTTGATTTCGGATTACTTGATATAAATTTAGAACTTGATTCTCTATATGATTTATTAAAAGCAATTGAAAAACAGTTGATTCACTTGGAAGAAACTGAACGTGACATTTTAAATACAGATATCAAAGAACAAAACCTATCGGGGACTGATCCAGAATGGTATGAGGAAAATACTGTTTTTGATAATAAGATAGAACTACTGTATCCACGATTCTTAAATGGATCCTTCCTCATTACTCTATATGCTGTATACGAATCTGCAGTTACAGAGATAGCAAAACTGATACAGAAAAAAATGGAACAAGGAATTTCCATAGGTGACTTAAGAGGTAACTTTGTTGAGCGATCAAAAAAATATTACAAACATATACTTAAATTTGAACTATGCAAAGATATTGAATACTTAAGTAAAATAACCATTTTATCTGAAATTCGACATGCACTTGCTCATACAAATGGTCGTATCGACATGGTTAGACCTAGAATGCAAGAAAAGATCAAAGGTTGGGCTGGAAGTAAGATAGGAATTGAAATAGTGGAAGGATTTATCATAGTCAATTCTTCTTATCTCGAAGAATCATTTAGATGTGTTAAAGAAACTCTTGTTGATTTAGTTGAGAGATATAAAAAATGGGATAGTAACGTAGTTCAGAATTCTTGATTTTTGGGACTATATATAGAATGGATATATTGTTCTGGATTAAAGAATCTTTGATGGAAGCCAGACTGCTAGCTGTCTGATCTTATATCGAGAGTTCAAGTGTCACACATACAGATAATCTAGGAGCTGAAAGATGAGAAAGATAATTTTATTCACTGTCTTAGCTGTAAATATTTTGTCAATTCTTTCAGGATGCGCTACTTTTAGATCGGGGATCAAGGGAGAATTCGAGGGAGAGGGCGGCAAAAATATCGGCGCTGAAAAGGTGGATGTGCTCTTTGTGTTCAGTCATTATAAACAGGTAAAAGGTTACGATGCTATCCCCAAGCTTGAAAACAAGCACCAGATAATTAACGACTTCGATGACCTGTTTATTGACGCAATGACTGAATTCTCCAACATTAACCGTTATACCACTTTTACCGAATACGCCTCAGACGTCAGCGAGCCAAAGAGAAGAATCGAAAAAGACAGCTTGGTTGCAACGCATGATTACGTCATGAGAATAAAATTCATGAAAGAGATTTCTTTTTCCCGGCAATTCTTAGGCAGCCTCTTCTCAACCGTGACAGTTACGGTCCTACCGATACCGTATAAACGCAATTATTCGGTTACGATTGATGTATTTAATCACGAAGATATCCTGCTCAAAAACTACACACGGCAGGCATCCCTGACTAAATGGGTACAGACCCTCTTGATATTTGTCTATCCGTTCCACACTGAAAGAAGAAAAGCAGAGGAGATATATATCAATTTGATGCATGATGTATTTCAGCAGGTTGAAACGGAAAAGATTTTAATTAAGAATTAAGTGGTTCTTGAAAATAATGCCCGGTTCAAAATTGAATAATCATTTCCCGGACATCAAGCTGTCCGGGGCACCCTGCTTTCGACAGATTGAAACGGAAAAGGTATTAATTAAGAATTAAGTGGTTCTTGAAAATAATGCCTGGTTTAAAATTGAATAATCATTTCCCGGACATCAAGCTGTCCGGGGCACCCTGCAATCTGTGACGTGAAATCTTTAGAAGGAGCTAACATGAAAATATTTACCCATATTCTGCTTTTAATCCTGGTAATTGTTTTTTCATCAGGCTGTGTTATTCGAACCCTTAATCCCTGGCTCAGCGAGGAAACATCGGTGTCGGAATCCAAACTACAGGGAGTCTGGTTCCAGGACGCAGAGGACGGATTTGCTGAAGCCTATATCTCGCATACGGCGGATGGTCAATACAAAGTTTTATTAATAGAGAACGGAACTGCAAGAAACCTGTTTGTCGCAACTCTCCATAAGATTGATGATCTGTATTTACTCGTGGCAGGACCAGAAAAGAAAGAAAACCTCGAAGAATGGGTACGCCTTCCGGGGTATCTTCTTTTCAAGGCTGACATACAGGAGAACCAGCTAAAGATATTCGGAATTAATGACGAATTGTCAACGGACATATTCAAAGATTCCGGTCTTACGCTGATGGAAGAGAGAGGTGAATTTGATGGTGAGATAATTTTATCGTCAACCGTTCAGTTGGAAGAGTTCGTCCGGGCACAATTACCTGATCCTGCCTTTTTCGATGATGAACCATTTTACGATTTCAGGCGAATCTCTCCAAGATAATTTGAGATCGGATCTGTTGTTATTTAATACCCGAATGAAATCCCTTGAATCCTAATTACGACGGTGTATTCAGGTAAGTCTTGTCAGATGAAAATTTTCTTCGTTTATTCGAGAACATCTCCAAAGGAGATAAACATGAATAGCCACGGGCGAAACCCGTGGAAGAAGAGGAAACGTTATAAAACCAACCCTGAATGGGTTGAACATATTGCTGTACGCCCCCTTCAGGGACGAGCTAGTCGTGAACAATCAATTTCCGTGGGTTAGCACCCACGGCTATTCATATCGTTCCCCTTTGGGGAAAATTGAAAAGAAACAAAGGCAATCATTGCTAAACATACTTATAGGAAATTGAAATGGAATTTTTTGGTTTACTCTTTGGAACGTTATTCATATCTGCACTGATCTCTTACCTGGTGATATTTTTCTTCAAAAAACCGGTCAATATGATAATGTTGCGCATTATCGGCGAGGAAATCGCGTATTCCTGGCAGAAATTTCTGACATTTGCGCTGTTTGTGGTTGGAGTATCATCCGGGGTTAACATTCGTAAACTTGAGCGGTTCATCGCGCCGATCACTGAAAATAATCCTCGTCCCGACCTGACCCCGGCATTCTGGGGTCTTGAGATTTACCGTACTATTATTAGCACATTGGGTGGATTGGCATGGGCGCTGCTGATCTTTTTCATTGTCGCGTTAATTTCTTATGTGATTGTGAAAGGACGAGAAAGGAAAATACCAATAGATTGATTTGAATTTTACCTGTTGTTGGATCACTCCCGGCTCTGATTTATTTGCCTCCGGGAGTAGAAGTCCCCGGTTGATTTAGTCCCCATTTATCTTTTGATTAACGCGCCATGTGAATACGCTGGATTCAGTGCTATCAGGCGGATTCCCGGCTTCGATTATCTCTTTATACTAAAACTTTGAAATTATAATATTTGCGAGTACGTAAGAGACGAGAATCTCCTTTTTTTTGTAGTTGACTATTTTATAGATCGTCTCTATATTTCGAGGTTTATAAACTTTGACATGGTTATACAGTGAAAACGAAACATTTAAACAGCGATACAGTTGAACGAGAATGGTTTGAGGTGAGCGCCGAAGGGCTGATCCTGGGGCGGCTTGCCACGAGGATAGCTACGGTTCTTCGAGGGAAGCATAAACCAACATTTTCTCCACACGTGGATGGCGGTGATTTTATTGTTGTCACCAACGCCGATAAATTTAAACTTTCCGGACGGAAGAATACTGATAAGTATTATTTTGTTCACACCGGTTATCCCGGTGGTGGAAGGAAAATCAAGATTACGGAAATGATGGCAAAGAGCCCGGAGAAAGTGATTCGTCGTGCAGTCTGGGGTATGCTTCCGAAAGGACGCCTGGGCAGACGTCAAATCAAAAAGCTGAAGATTTATACTGGTTCAGCACACCCTCATGAGGCACAAAAGCCGCAACCATTACCTATGTGAGATTATTATGGCAAAGATACCGATAAATTCAGTTTATGCCACCGGACGACGTAAATCTGCCGTTGCAAAAGTATGGCTTGCTCCTGGCGGCGGAAAATTCACTGTCAATGGACGCACTTTAATTGGACATTTTAAGAGACAGGTTTTACAGCAAATCATCGAGCAGCCCCTGAATGAAATTGAGGGCAATGGTAAATATGATGTATGGGTTGTATGTAAAGGCGGTGGACTTTCCGGACAGGCTGGAGCCATGAGACTTGGTATCAGCCGTGCGTTAGTGAAACTGGATGAAGAATTAAGACCAACATTGAGAAAAAAAGGTTTTCTTACTCGTGATCCGAGGGAAACTGAACGGCAGAAATGCGGTCAGCCCGGTGCGAGGAAGAAGTTCCAGTTCTCTAAACGTTAATCTTTTATCCACAGATGTTTTGATGTAACTATACAATTTGACAGTTACACGATTTGGATTACAATTAGTCGGGAGCATTTTGCTCCCGATTATGTATGTTTGGCGTAGAACAATATTTTCCAGATTTCTTGTATTGATACCGGTGTTGGTATAAAGCTGGTAAACGGACAGTATTTTATTTAGATAATAGCAGATAATATTTAATCAGGGCGGCAAATTGATCTCCCGCCCGTAAAACTCAGCCTGACCCAGCCAAGGGTACGTACATCAAGCGTCCCTGACTCGTGTTGGTGAAGGCAAAAAAAGGAGATACAAATGCCAAGAATTACTCTTGAGCAATTAGTCCTTGCCGGAAGTCATTTCGGACACCTCACCCGCCGTTGGAATCCAAAAATGAAGCAGTTTATCTTCATGGAGAAAAATGGCATATATATTATTGACCTTCGTAAAACCCAGGCACTGATAGAAGAAGCTTGTGAAGCAGTGAGAAAAATCGTCGAAGGCGGTGATACGGTATTGTATATCGGTACCAAGAAGCAGGCAAAAGATATAATCAGAGACGAAGCGATCAGATCTGAGATGCCATACGTAAATGAACGTTGGCTCGGCGGGATGCTTACAAATTTCTCTACTATCAGAAAATCAATCAAGAAGCTGGAGAGCTACGAAAAGAAAGCTGTTGATGGAACGTATGACATAATCACCAAAAAAGAACGCCTCTCGATTGAAAAACAACGTGGAAAATTAAACCTGGCATTGGGCGGAATCCGTGATATGAAACGGATACCAGGCGCGGTTTTCGTGGTTGATACACTTGAAGAAGATATCGGTGTCCGGGAAGCTAAAAAACTTGGTATTCCTGTATTCGCAATAATTGACACAAATTCTGATCCTGATGCAATTGATTATCCAATTCCTGCAAATGATGATGCATATAAATCCATTGGTTTGATTGTGAAGACATTTACAGATGCAGTTGTCGAAGGTCTCGCCAAAGTACAGGCGATGAAAGCAGATGCTCCTCAGCCTGACCACAGCAAAGGCAAAGGAAAGGGTAAAGGCAAGGGTAAAGGTAAAGGTGACGGCAAAGGATTTAAACCGGGACCTCATCGCAAGAGATCGGATAAAGGCGCAAAAGTTGCCCAGAGCCCGAAAAAACAACAATCGAAAAAACCGGATTCACCTAAATCCGACAAATAAAGTACTATAAATAACTTTTACAGTATTTCATAGTTCATTATAAACTGTTGAAATTTGGTCATTCAGAACGCAGTGAAGAATCTCAAACCTTACAAGGGCAGATTGAGAATTAGACGCTTGTGATTCTTCACTGCGTTCTGAATGATAACAAACTATTAATTTACAGAGAAAAACAGGTTTCAAGATGGATATATCAGCAAAAGATGTAATGGCTCTGCGCAAAAAATCAGGCGCAGGCATGATGGACTGCAAAAAAGCATTGAAGGAAACAGAAGGTGATTTTGACGCCGCGATGAAATTCCTTCGTGAAAAAGGGATGATAGCCGCTAAAAAACGTGCAGATAAAGCAGCCAGCGAAGGTCGTGTCGCAATCAGCATGAATGATGATAAAACCAGGGCGGTCATTATTGAGGCTAACAGTGAAACCGATTTTGTTTCACGTAATGCTGAGTTTATAGACATAGTCGATTATTATTTGTCAGCGGCAATGTCGGTTATTACCGGTTCGCCTACCAAAGATGATGTGTCTTTGGAAGATTTGGACCTCGACAAAATCAAAGAACTCGCCGGTCGCCTCGGTGAAAATCTTAGCATTAACCGGGTCGGATGCGTGGTATTTGACGGAGATGGATTTATTTCAGGTTACATTCATCCCGGGGACCAGCTTGGAGTTTTGATTCACATGTCCGGAGATCCGGAAGCGTTGGCGAGCGAAGAGGCAAAGATTCTTGCTCACGACCTGACACTTCAGATAGCAGCATCAGCACCTGGATACATTCGCAGGGATGAGGTTGATGCCGAGGTTCTCGAAAAAGAAAAAGAAATTTACAAAAACCAAATGCGTAACGAAGGTAAACCAGAGGCAATGCTGGATAAAATTGCTGACGGAAAGATAAATAAATTCTTCCAGGAGAACTGCCTTCTCGAGCAGGAGTACGTGAAAGAAACCAAGATAAAAGTATCGGCACGAGTAAAAGAAGCCTGTAAAACTGCCGGTGGTGAGCTTGTAGTGTCAAAATTCCTCCGTTATAAAGTGGGTGAAGGTACCGCGTAATGCCCGAATTTTTATATAAACGCATACTATTAAAGCTTTCAGGCGAATCGCTTGCAGGACCGAAAAAATATGGTTTAAGCGAAGAAGTTTTAAACCAGTTAAGCGAAGAGCTGAAAGAGGTAATGAAATCCGGGATTCAACTGGGAATCGTTGTCGGTGGTGGTAATATTTTTCGGGGATTGAAAGCAGCCGGGCGTGGAATGGCGCGTGTCCCGGCAGATCATATGGGAATGCTTGCGACGGTTATCAATGCTGTCGCGCTCCAGAACTACCTTGAAAATGCCGGGGTTCAGACCCGGGTTTTATCCGCGATTACGGTTGATGAAATTGCGGAACCATATATTCGCAGACGTGCAATCCGCCATCTGGAAAAGGGGCGGATTGTAATATTTGCCGCGGGAACAGGGAATCCGTTCTTCACTTCTGATACTGCCGCGGCGCTTCGAGCGAGTGAAATCGGGGCTGAAGCACTGGTGAAGGGAACTCGTGTCGATGGTATTTACGATAAGGATCCTGAGAAACATGAAGACGCTAAAATACTAAAAAATGTTACTTTCAGCAAAATCCTGGAAACTGATATCCGAGTAATGGATTTGACTGCGATCACTTTCTGCAAGGATAATTGTATCCCGGTTCGTGTCTTCAATATGACTAAACCGGGAAACCTGTTAAAACTTCTTTGGGGCGAAGATATTGGCAGTATTGCCACGAATTAGCCACAAATTAAACTGCATAATTTTACCTCTCTTTCCTGTTATTTACTCTCCTCTTGTCGTATATTCATCCCTTAAATTATCTGTGAGTCGCATAGGGATTGACAAAAACGGAGTAGATGATGGACATCGATGATATTCTTCTTGACGCTGAAGACCGTATGGACAAATCCATCAGCGTTCTGCGGGAAAACTTGAGTAAGGTAAGGACTGGAAAAGCATCAATCGGTATGTTTGATGGCATTAAAATTAATCTGTACGAAACAGAAATGCCTTTGAACCAATGCGCAAATATTATGACGCCCGAAGCACGGTTGGTGATTATTCAACCCTATGACAAGAATGCAATCCCTCCTATTGAAAAGGCTATCTTAACCGCCAATATCGGTGTGAATCCAATCAATGACGGAACCGTTGTCCGGATATCAATTCCCACGCTAACCGAGGAAACACGCAAGGATCTTGCGAAACTCATCAACCGTTACGCTGAAGATGCCCGTACTTCTGTGCGCGGGGTAAGACGTGACGCCAATGAGCAGGCGAAAAAAGGAAAAGAAGACGGCAGCATACCCGAAGATCAAATGTTCCGAACCCTCGATGATATCCAGGAACTGACAGATGACCACGTAAAAGAGATTGATAAGATCTCGATTGATAAAGAAGCGGAAATCATGGAAATTTAGCAAATCCATGTAATCGATCATACAAGGAAATCGATTGTTTTCAATATGAGAAGTTTAAGCAACCTCTTTGTAATATCTGTTTCATCGAATAAAACCCGATAGCAAGAAATATGACCACCCGTTCTGTTCATGTAAAGGGTATATTTATAATTTACATAGCCTTAGTGTCCTTCGTTCACTCATGTGGTTCAGCAGCATTTCAGTCTTCATTTGTTTCAGCAAGCTTTAGCTTGCTCCTCTTTGCACCCGGCTTCAGCCGGGGTGTTGATAATTGGCCTAGTTTTAATAGCACACTTCAGCGCGGCTTCCCACCTGAGACATCATATCCCACTGCACTGATTATTCTAATATAATTTGCAGTAAGACTTGACATATTCATGCTAAAAAAATAGCTTCTTAATAGATAATTAATGATTCTCGGTCTGCTAATAGAGTTTTTGTCAGGTTTCAGAAATATATAATAGCCGACAAATCATCATTTGCCATAATCTAATAAAGGAATCATAAATGGGTCAGGAAGTCAAGCAAAGTAAAACCGACAGCAAAGATCTTCGCAGATTTACGCATTACCTGTTAAATGATATGCGGGCACTGGAAGCGAGCCTTCAGGACGGCATCATCGAATCCGATAAAAGAAGGATTGGCGCTGAGCAGGAGCTTGTGCTGGTAGATCGTAAATGGCGTCCGGTTTCAATCGCCAAAGAAGTGCTTGAGAGTATAAATGATCCGCATTTTACTCCGGAAGTAGCAAAATTCAATATTGAGTTCAACCTTGATCCTTTGCCGTTTGAGGGTGATTGCCTGTCTATCCTCAAGAAGGAACTTGTAAAGTATGTAGAGATGACGCACCATGCGGCAAAAAAGTTCGATGCTGAGATTGTCCTCACCGGAATCCTTCCCACGATTCGTAAAAGTGATTTAACCCTCGAGAATATGACTGAACGTGAACGGTATTTCACTATCAATGATGCTCTTGCCAGAATGAGAGGTGCGGAATATGAGCTGGACATCAAGGGCACTGATGAGTTGAAATTAACTCATGATAACCTGATGCTTGAAGCTGCCAATACCAGTTTCCAGGTGCATTTCCAGGTTGCCCCTGACGAATTCGCGCGACGTTACAATATCGCTCAGGCGGCAGTTGCACCGGTTCTCGCTGCTGCTGTTAATTCACCCTTTCTTGGAAGATACCGGTTATGGCGGGAAACACGGATAGCTGTTTTTCAACAATCGATTGATACTCGCACCGGACCTTTCGAACGTAAATTTCCACCCCGTGTTCATTTCGGAAACGATTGGATAAAAGAATCTGTACTGGAAATATTCCGGGAGGATATTGCTCATTATAAAGTACTTTTTGCGGTTGATAAATGTGAAGATCCTTTTGAGGCACTGGAAGCAGGCAGGGTGCCTGAACTCCAGGCGCTGAAGATTCATAACGGCACCATTTACCGGTGGAATCGAGCCTGTTATGGGATTTCGGAGGGTAAACCACATTTGAGAATCGAAAACCGGGTGCTCCCCTCTGTACCCACTATTGAGGATGAGGTAGCCAATGCAGCATTCTGGTTCGGGCTGATGAGCGGTATGTCGGTTGAATATGAAGACATCACGAAGGTGATGGAATTCGATGATGCAAGGGACAATTTTTTCGCTGCTGCCCGGCATGGACTTGGCGCTCAATTCAAATGGCTTGATGGTCGAAGAAGAACAGCATGTAATATCATCCTCGAAGAATTGTTGCCAATGGCAAAAGATGGTTTGGAGGCGTCGAATATTAATCCGGGAGATATAGACAGGTTCCTTGGAGTGATTGAACAGCGTGTAATAAAAGAGCAGACAGGTTCTGCCTGGATGGTTAATTCACTCGCCGGTATGACCTCGCCGGCGCCAACCTGGGAAAAGTTGCATGCAATCGTTGCCGCTACCGTCACTCGTCAGAAAGAGGGAACCCCGGTGCATGAATGGACACTGGCATTACTCGAAGAAGGTGGAGGTTGGGAAATGAACTATACCCAGGTTGATCAATATATGACCAGCGACCTGTTCACTGTTCATCCCCATGATCCAATAGACCTTGCCGCGCAATTGATGGTCTGGAACAGGATCAGGCATGTACTGGTAGAGGATGAGGAACACCACCTGGTAGGGATTTTATCTCACCGTACCCTGCTGCGTCTGATAGGGCATCCGTTTCCCCAGGAAGGAGGGCAATCAGCCCCGGTAAGCGCTATAATGATAAAAGATCCAATTACGATCACACCGGAAACACTGACACTTGACGCTATCCGTATTATGCGTGAAAAAAGGATATCATGCCTGCCTGTCCTGAAAGAGGGAATGCTTGTAGGGGTTGTAACAGAAGACAGTTTCCTGGAAATCGCTGCAAATCTCCTGAAACAAAAGCTTAAGGAAAAAAGCTGAAATAATAGACCTGATCTATAATGCCGTCAGAAGAGTGCCCCGGCTTATTTGCTTGCCCGCCGGGGTGGGTTAGCCGGGTATCTTGACCGTTATTAAAATGTCATCATGAAACTTGGGTAACAAGTAACCCAAGCCACCCAAGCCACCCTCACCCGTCTTCATTTGATTAATAAAACTTTCTTATGAATCTTAACCTCACCCGCTTCAAATTGCACAAAATAGATCCCGGAAGATTGGTTTGATGCATCCCAATGCTTTAAATACCTGCCGGGATTTAAAGACGGGTATATACTTTTATGCACTTCTCTACCCAGAATATTGAATACCTTTATACTGACATCGGAGGTTTTGGGGAGCGCAAAAGGAATGATTTGCATACTGTTAAAAGGATTTGGATAAGGCTGCCCCAATGAGAATTCCAGAGGTAGTTCTGTACTTGCTTCAATCACTTCAGTAGGATAATCATATTCCATCCCGAATGGCCCTCCCCATAAACCTATATCGTTTCTCGTTCCATCCAGATCATTAAAGATAGAATCCGGATTTCCAGCATTAATCAATGGGGAAGAACTGAATAAATAATAATCGACACTGTCGGCAAATACAGGGAAAGCAAACAGATTAGTCGTATCTAACAAAAAATTAAAGTTATTAACATTGTTATTATAAAAACAGTTATAGTTAATATTTCGCAATTCATCCCATTCTCTGTATGACCAAATTGTTGTATCGCAGTCTAAAAAAATATTATTACTAATTTTTGGAAGACTATCAATGTTTGAAAAATCATCCATCCAAATGCTACGACTGTTATTTATAAAAATATTATTATATATTTTTGTCGGACGAAAATCTAGAATAATCGCAAAATTTTCATCTTCAGAATCAGAATAAAATAAACTATTTGTAATTAATGCTATAGATCTATTAGACACAATGATACAGCTATTACAATTAATAAAACGATTATTGAAAATTTGTGCATAACTCTCTAAATTTATAGAAACCCAACTTGTATTATTGAAAATATTATTTGTAATAATCACATAACTAGTATTACTGCGTATTGGTAGTGTATTACAATTGTTGAAATATGAGTTGTTAATTATAGCAAACGATTCATTGATACCGATGAATCCAGCAAAATTTACAATTTCATTTATTGTAAATATCGATGAATCAATAAAAGTATAAGAATTATTATTAATATCAATTGCTCTATCATTATCATTAAATGTTGATTTATTGATTTTTATCTTCGCTCCCGATTCAGCCCCAATGCCACGATATGCTCCATAGATATATGCATTTGAAATCATGGAAGTATCATCAGATTCATAAAAAAATAATCCTCGCCATCCTTCCAAAACATCTCCAGGCAATATCGAAAAAATTACGCTGTCATTTTCTGTTCCCGCCACTATCAATTTGCCGTATATCTGGAATTTCCGTCTTTGATCGACTATTTCTACAGGTTGAAAATAGACTGCGCTGCCACCTTCGATAAGCAGACTGTCTCCTTCGGGTACGATGACGTCATTCGCTACCAGATAGGGACTGTCATCCGCGCTGATAACCCCAGTCATTTCTCCACCGATTACCGTATAAGGCTGCATTAAAACGTGTACATTCTGGCTGTCGATTTGTCCGATGCCGTCCTCGACATACACTGTGAAGTCGAATTCCCAGTTTCTTTCTACCGTATCCGGCGTTTCTGGTTCACCAGTGACCAACAGGCTATCCATCAGCCAGTCAAGCTCGAATTCCTGTACTTCCAAGCCTTCAGGTAATCCTCGAAAGCGAAAGTTGATAGGACCGTTATCGTCAATGGCGACTGCCGAGTAATTCATCACCATTCCGTTCTGTTCAATCAGGTTCGGAGCGGAAATAAATGCAGGCGGGTTGTCGATGGACTGGTCGTAGAAGAAGGCTCCGATGTCAGCCCTGGTCTCGTCAGGATCGTCGGGATTATCCGGGTTTCCGGCATCGATACAGGGAGAGTCAGGACGGAGATGATAATCAAAGGGATCGCCGCCGTTGAAGAGTGGGTTGATGACTATGTTTGTGCTGTCTAACTCGTCACCTTCGCCTCCAAATCCGGTAATTAATTCACTAACGTTATAAATCACATTGTAACGGACGGCATCAACATTGTCTTCATCATGCCATAACCAGAACAGGGGGCAGTCAATACCATCACCTACCAAAATATTATTTTCTATATCGGCGTTGCTACGGCTTAAGTTAAATCCTCTATCGGAAAAGATCAGAGTATTATTATAGAATTCGCAAGTTGATGTGACAGCTCTTGTTATTTCTTCAATAGAAAACATCAAGTTATAAGCAAATGACACGTCGCTGTCAATAATTCTAGCTAAGTAACCAAAATTCCCGCTTGCTGCACCGTCGTAAATAAAAACGTTATCTGAGAATGTAAGATTGCTATTATCAACAATATCAGTATAACCGAAACAGCTATTTGTAATTGTTCCATCACAGCCATCAAAACTTATTCGCGGTGCTTCACAGTCATAAATATTTAGATTGCAGTTGTCAAAACTCGCTCCCGAAATGAGATTATTGTTAAAGTAATCTGTTTGACCACCTGCAAGGCGTGAAGAATAAATATTATTGTGGTGAAAGGAATCAAAGCTTGTTGCAAATGAGGATATAGACACTTTTCCAGTGTTATATTGAAATGATGATTCTTGGCAGAAATTAATATCGATTCTCAATCGAGCAGTATCATGACATACAAATTGACAATGTTCAATAATACTTGATGGATCGCTGTTTCTTATAAAAATTCCTATAGCAGTGTATTTAACCCTCGAGTGGCGCAAAATAAAAGTCTGCCCACCACGATCCCAGGTCAAAGAACCGACTGAATCGAATACACAATATTCCAACCTGATGTTGGCGGTTTCATTCAGATCAGGAACTGAAAAACCGGAAAAAGAAGAGTCTCCTTAGATAAAATATATGGAATCTCCTTCTTCACCTATCGCATTGAAGTTGCCGAGGATGGTAAAATTAAAGTAATTTTCCTCCAGGCTTGGGCAGGTAATGGTTACGCCAGGCTCAATATTCAGTGTGCTATCCTCAGGAACATTTACAGTGTCGGTAAGGATGTACGGACTGCCCTCAACGTCCCATGTGCCGTAAACATCACCCTCGACTTCGGTTTGGGCTATCAGCAGGAAAGGGAATAGCAACAGTAAGGACAATAGGAGTAGATTACCTTGCAGCATGCGCAGGTAATCCCTGCCGGTGGATGAAAGATGATAAAACAATGAATCCCTGTGTGTCAGCATACTCATGTCAAATCTTCCCCAAGATTGGCTTTGAATAGTTTCGGTTCGGCGCAATCCGGTTCGTTTGTCCAGGATTTTGTACGGAGTGTTAATACAATATAATAAATCTTCTCGATAATGCAATAGCTTACGGAAACAAACTTCAAGAAAATATGAAAGTTACGAACTGCCTATCTGTGAAAAAAAGAAAACCGCAAAGATCGCAGAGAAACCACAAAGGACTCAGAGAAATTCTTTGCTAACTTTGTGCCTGCTTTGTGTACTCTGCGGTAAAAACAATATCGCAAACATCTGTACTATTTTCGAGACCGTATATATTCTGAAACAGTTTATTTTTCGCGCAAAGACGCAAAGGCGCAAAGAATGAAGCTTGATAATCCTGTGAATCGTTGTATTTTTTATTTGAGGCTTTTAGCGGGGTGTTTTTTTTATTTTGGTTATTCAGGGACAAGCTGCAAAGCAGCGAAAGCATGTAGCCCCTGGCGTAAGCCAGGGGTTTGGATTGATACACGAAATCCTCAAGCCCCAAAGCGGGCGACAGTTGGAGTTCACTGGTTTTCTTCCGTCCCTGCGGGACTGAAAAGATGTTCATCCGCACTCCCGGGGCTTGCGCCCCGCGCTACATGATTTCGACCCTTCGGGTCTTTTTTGCTAGGGTTGCATGATTGCAACTTTCCGGATCTTCTTATTACGACCTTCCAGTTTCCAGAATGTAATTTGAAAATCAGAAATTGAAAGACTATCCTGAAATACCTGATAATTGTTTTATCGTATAATCGTCTAATTGTTTAGTCTATTCAGAAAGCTGCAAAGCAGCGAAAGCATGTAGCCCTTGGCGTAAGCCAGGGGTTTGGGTTGATACACGAAATCCTCAAGCCCCAAAGCGGGCGACAGTTGGAGTTCACTGGTTTTCTTCCGTCCCTGCGGGACTGAAAAGATGTTCATCCGCACTCCCGGGGCTTACGCCCCGCGCTACATGATTTCGACCCTTCGGGTCTTCTTTTTCAAGACTACATGATTTCGATCCTTCGGGTCTTTTGTCAAAGGCAACATGATTTTGATCTTTCATGTCCGCTTGTACTGTCCTGCAGGATTACATGATTTCAATCCTTTGGGTCTCTTATCAAGGCTTCATGATTTCGATTTTTCGGGTCTTTTTTTGATTTGATTACGGTAATTCGGGGGTATATTTGGTGAATAGTTTTCAATACTTACGAAATGCAGGGAGAAACTAAAAGGTCACTTCAAATCCAACCTTCTCGTTTATAATAATCGTATAATTTATCGCCGACTGCCTGGATATCGTGATGTTTTATTACCCATTCCCGTCCGTATTCGCTTTTTTCCTGTCTTAGTTTCTCATCTTCAATCAGTTCGATCAGTTTGTCTTCGAGGGTATCAGGATTTACAGCGATGAAAGGGTGATCCGGCATGAACTTTTCCATTTCCGGCACCATGCTGGTGCAAACGGGTATTCCGAGGCTGAGATATTCTACGCTGCTCATCCCGTATCCCCATCCACCGGTATCGGTTATCTGGTCGATTGCAATGTCGCATTGTTCTTTCGTTTTCATAGCCTCGTCATGGGACATATTTTCGATCAATACCAATTCGACCGGGTAACGTTTTTCAAGTTTTCGCACGATATCAATAATAAGATCAGTTCCCTTAAAAGAGCGAACCCGGGCTGCATGAACGATTTTCAGTGTTTTATTCTTTTTACGTTTCACCGGGTTGTATTTGGAAGTATCAAAAGGCAGGAACAGGTACTCCAGGCGTTCATCAAGATGCATCAAGTCCACTTCACAGGTAAGCCGGAGGTGTACCAGCTCATCGACATTACGGAAAATCCCCCTGTTCCGCATATCGCTGCCATGATAAAACGCAACCAGTTTTTTGCCTGAATCAAACCAGCGACGCATAACCCTCACATCTCGAAAAAATCCCTGCCCCTGGTCAAGATGAATGATATCGAAGCTATCAAGATCATGGGAACGGATCGCATTTTCTATCCTGCCGGAAACCATGTGGTCACGATAGGAGAAAAAGAGTTTTTCGATCAAGCTGTATGGAGGTCTGAAAGGCGGACGTTCCTCAATGGGTGTGTCATCACCTAAAGCGCCGTGACGCAAACGGTTATGCAGCCGTCGCGCCGACAAAATCCACTTGCTGTCGGGATGAAGGGGGAGAGAGAGGTTGATATCTTCCTCGAAGCCAAAGCCACTCGGAAACAGGGTGACATATCTGCATTCGTTACCTCTTCTCCGGTGTTCAAGCTGCCAGAGGTTAAGTGTTCCTGAAACATGTTGTGGTGAGATATATAGAATCTTCATTGGAGCATTAGATTAGTCCGGATGGGATATCGGGCAGTTTATTCATAAACATCTTTATATCATCGGTTTTCATCACACCGGTTTCTGTTCTTATAAGCGAGACATGTTTCATATTCCCGAATCCGAATAAAGGCTGTTCCACCTGACCGTCAAAACCCGGGTACTCGACATTACCTTGTTGCGAAAAATCCAAATGTCCCAGAACATTTGATGGTAAGATTTTATGTGTAGTTGCCCATAACTCGACCGGGATTTGTTGCGAACTGGCGAGGGAAGCGATTGCTCCTGATCCGGACTTGTTAACAAACATCTTATCATCAAAAGCATCACAGCCAAGAATTACAACTTCGATATCGTTGTTCAGTATCTTATCGAAAACAACACTATCCGGCATCAGTACGGTTTCCCATCCGATTTCGGAAAGCAACGCGGCGGTATTAACGCCCTCGCTTCCGGGGCTGGATTCAGAGACATAAGCATCGCCAATTATACTTCTCTCTGCAGCCAGCGCTTTAATGCCTTCACTCACAGTAGAACTGCTCGAGTGAAATACCCACGGCTTATAAACCGATAACTCAAAACTTTTAATCAGTTCAACTTCGAAACGATGTAAAGAATCGGACAGCTTCTCAAGCCACTCTATCGCAACCTTGGTTACAAGCTTCAAGCTACCGGTGTCGATTGCATTCTTAATTTCTGCCGATAACCTTAATACCGGTGCCATCGCAGACTGCCGGGTTACAAAATTGGTGACAGCGTTTAATATTTCTCCAGGTTCGGCATTCTGAGATTCAGCTAACGCGAATGCTTCTGCGGCATCTCGAGCGATCTCGATGGCGCCTTTTATCCTATCTTCTGCAGCTAATCTTACAAGTTCTTTCCAATTCTGGCGATTGTGCTGCCTCACCCGAATATCTTCTGCATGTTGAACTCATGATAATCCGGCATACAGAATTCACAACCGTTGTAACCTTTTAGGGAGTTGTTATCAAGAAAACGTTTTATGCCATCATCTGTAAAGATTTTTTTCCTTCGTTTTTTGTCGATTTTGTTGATATGGCATTCGTATTGAGGTCTTGATAAATTATGCGCGATTTTCTTGTCAAGGTCAATAATATACATAATACTCCTCCTGTTTTTCGATTATGGAAGTTATTACAATGTTGACAATGGTTGCAAGAGAAATCAGGCGTGTTTTACTGCATTATGTTTTCCAATTATTGAATATTAAAAATAGTGTCTGATTTCATCAAGTTATATTTTGCAGACCAATTCTTTTATGTTATCTTGAGTCCATGCCATCTATCGAAATATGGACAGGTCTTCCCGGATCAGGAAGAACGGATGCAGCTATCAGGAGAGTTGATGAGATTGTGTCACAACACGGCTCAGCCTGGTGGATTGTTGACAATCTGCGTCGAGTGGATCTTGTAGAGCAATCGTTACTGGATGATTGTGATTCAGCGGTCTGTGGAGTGGAGGTATTTACTGCCGGAAATCTTGCTAAAAAAATGCTGACTAATTCAGGGCGGCAACTTGATATTCTTGACAGGCAGACAAATGAGATATTGCTCAAAGAAATCATAAGGCAAAATGTTAAAAAAGGTTTTGACGATACGGTAGAAAGTGATGGTTGGATATCATACCTGGTTGATATTCAAAGAAGGATCAGAACCGGTGAACTATCATGGAGTTCAATTCCTGATAATCTGAAATGGATAAGATCAGTACTAAGGAAATGTGATACCATTATCAACCATGCAGGGAAAATCACTGAATTTGAACTTCCCATTATAGCGAAAGACATATTAATCAACAAAGATTTCATCTTCCCGGAACTTGCAGTAATTGAAAGACTTGGTCCTCAATCACCCCCCCTGACAAGACTAATACATGAATTTGCCAATGCTATTCCATCGACAATAGTGATTGTAGATTATGTGCAAGACGCGGGTCATGGATTGGATTTGGATTATCAATCCTATAAAAAATGGCAAACGCACAAAAGAACTAAAAAGCAAGTTTTCCAAACAATTCCTGATAAAACAAGCCTGGCACAAAGATTATTTTCCAGAAAAATAAATGAAAAGGAAGATGTACACAGCTATCAAGTGATATTATCTGAACACCCTGACGTTACCACCGAAGTTCGTGATGTTGCAAAAGAAATTGCCGGTTTTGTCCGAAATGAATATCTTGACCCAGACAAAATAACCGTCGTAGCAGCCGATCTTAAGTCTTACTCAAACCTGATAAAAGAGATATTTCCAAGTTATGGTTTATTGCCCGATTTACGCATTGGCGCTCCCCTGACAACCTCTCCATTGGCGCAATTAGTTCTATTGCTACTGAATGTTCGATCAAATTCTTTCAGACGTGAAGATGTCGTTGAGCTTCTCCTCAATCCCTATGTGAAATGGGGGTGTAATTTATCCAGCGAAGAAAGCATTTTGAGATTTGACAGCGCAGCAATAAGGTGTGGAATAACCGGCGGTCAAAAAGATACAGATAAATCCTGGAATGCTCCACTGGGGAAAGAGATCGAACTTCTGAGAAAACGTGCCGGGAACCTGAACAAGAGGACTGACAGGACAGAAGAGGAAAATGTACAATACAAGGAAAAACTCCTTAATGAAGCCTCATGGATAGAAGAAATAAGAGGCGAATTTAAGGATTTGGTATCATTGATTTTGCATTTGGGCGATCGATGTACTCTCGATGAGTTATCAGGATGGTTGGACACTCTTCTCGAACAACTTGGCTCTAAAGAGAAAATCAAAAAAAATGTCAGTGAAGATCCATTTGAAAGTAACAGGGATTCCGAAGTCCTTGATAAGCTGAATAATATTTTTGACAGTATTAAAAGTGCTTTTGACCTTGCCGGCACTGAAAAATATCCTGTTTCTCGTATTTCAGAACTTGTACAATCTGCCGTTCTTCAATCAAGCCTGAAACCTGTCAAAGGTATGCATGGAGGTATCCATGTCACAGGACCGCGTGAAATACGAGGATTAACAACAGACCACTTGTTCTTTCTCGGATTTTCAGCTAATAACTGGCCTCCCAAACCTGTAAGAGACATAATCTCACCATTTTCGGTAAAATGGTTAAATGGAATTGATCGTGTTTCAGAGGCAAAATCCCTGATGTTGGAAGCGTTACTCTCATCCCGACTAATGCATATTTCGCTTCCTGTTCCGGTTTCAGGTGAAGGACGAAATGCTCCCAGCCCGATTTTGAGCGATCTCGTTGATGGAGGAGTTCGTTTTTACAGCGTATTCCCCAGGAATAAAAACTTCTATTCTGCACTGGACCTGATGCCGCAAGCAGGGAAAGACATTGTAAATCCAGAATTTCACCAGAGGGGATTACGTCAACTCATAAGCGCATCCGGTAATAATGGAGAAACCTTCATTCATTCAAAATGGCTTAGAGCTGCCCAGGCAGTCCAAGTTGAATGGATCAGAAATAATCCTGAAACATTAAGCAGGTACGAAGGCTGGCTGACAGAAGAGGAGATAAACAACACGCTTCAGGCGCGTGTGACTGCAAATCCGCTTTCAGTAACAGGGCTTGAGCAGTATGCACAGTGTCCGATGAAATATTTCTTCAATCGAGTATTGCAGCTTGAGGAACTCCGGGATGTTGAAGAGGAAGCAGATTCTGCTGAGATAGGGATGTTGGTACACGACATTCTTGCTGCTGCTGCGGTTCGTTTGCGTCAACCCAATAGATTAAGCCTGTCATTTTCTGATGAAGCTGCTGAAATCGCAAAAGTATTTGAGGAAATCACCGAAGAAAAGATAGCGGAATACCCTTATGATAATTTATTCTGGGATCGAAACATTCGTGAACTGACATTTGGTCTCCGTAATCCCGAAGAGGGCAGTGGTATTTTACGGCTTATCATAGATTTTGAAAAAAGCAAATCAATGACCGGTGAGCAGATTGTTTTTGCTGAAGTATCTTTTGGCAGCAAAATCAAATCTGACTGGGATGTATTGTTCAGGGAAGTATTGGAACTTGAAGGGATATCAACCAGAGTATCCTTGCACGGACGTATCGATCGTATCTCGCTGCATCCGGAAAAAGGCTGGAGGATTTGGGATTATAAAGTAAGTAGAGCACAAAAGCCGGGAGCATCGAAGATAAAAAACGGCTTATACTTTCAGTTACCGGTTTATACCCTTGCCCTGGAAAAATACTTTGATCTTAAAGGCACGGATAAAGAAAACATTGATTTCGCTTCATTTTACCAGGTTAAACAGGGTGAAAGAGTGAGCCAAACAGGCAAATGGAAACAAAAAGATCATGAAGCGGAGAAAGATAACCTCAAAGCAAGAATAATCCGGATTTATGAGGCTATTCGTGCAGGACGATTCCATCATCCTTTATGCCAGAATAATGAACTATGTAACGAAGATCTTCAGCGAAACTATTGTCCCTACATTTTCATCTGCAGACGAGATCCGGTTATGTTCGCAAGCCGAGAGTCCAATCTTCAGGAACGGTATCTTAACGATTTGTATAAATTAGGATTCCAGCATTTTAAATATTTGAATAAAACGGAAGAGGCTGGATAAGAAACTAATGCAATATACTGTTTCACAACAAAAAGCGTTGGATTTGTCGAACGGGAAAGTCGTGCTTGCAGGCGCCGGTTCGGGCAAGACGACAGTGCTTACGGCTCGATACTTCAAACTACTGGAGATGAAACTTGCGAGACCACGTGAAATAGCAGTTGTTACATTTACCCGGAAGGCTGCTGCTCAACTTTTTTCAAGAATTGACCGGGAATTGATTAATCGCTCGAAGACGTCAACAGAAGATGTAGAATTTTGGCTGAAATGCCGTGAAGAAATGATCAATGCGAGAATTGGTACGATTCATGGTTTCTGCACTTCTTTGCTGAGGGCTTTTCCGTTTGAATCGATGGTTGATCCCGAGTTTACCATTGACAATGCAATTGATCCAATCCTGAAAGAACTTATCCATAGACATATTGGTGCACTGGCTTTCAAGCGAGACAGGGATCTTGACCTGCTTCTCGATTCGGTTGGCGGACGAAATAAAGTCGAGTGGTTCATCCATGAGATTCTTTCGGATAACGCACTCAAGAATGCTCTGCAATCTGCAATAGAAAAACCTGTTGAAGCGATCCGTTATCTTAATGAAACAGCCTCAGCCCTGATAGCTCAGACAAGTGGCAACGATAACATTAAAGCAGGGAACCATGCCGGATATGTAGCGCGATTAAATGCTTTAACAAGGATAGCGCTTCCCCTGATCGATAAAATGCCTGAACACTCACAACGACTTTCGTATGATGATCTTGAACAATACACCTTAAAATTATTGAAAAATCATCCAGGTGTTGCAAAACAGGTCAGGAAATCGCTGAAGTTTATTCTCGTCGATGAATTCCAGGATAATTCTGAATTACAATGGGAAATAATCCGGCAGCTTGCATTAGATGATTCGGACAGACTGGAACAGGATAAACTCTTCCTGGTCGGGGACGAAAAACAATCTATATATGGGTTTCGTGGTGCAAATGTGACAGTAGTCTGGAAAGCGTTATCGGAAATGACTGGCGGAAAAAGTCATATCCAGGCAAAAGAAACCAATATGTTCGTTAACCTGAATGACAATTTTAGAACGCTTTCTGATCTGATAAATCCATTGAATGATACCTTTGAAAAACTGTTTTCCGCACAATCTGGCAAACGCTATCAATTTGAAGCTGAGCCTCAACAACTTATTCCGAAAAGATATAACACAGAAAAAGTGCTTTCAAGTTGTGAGGTGGCGTTGGGTATAGGTCAATCGCATGAGAACATGGCAAACTTCCTGGCAAAAAGAATTCGAGATGAGCTTGGAACACCGATTTCTGATCCGGACGGTCATGTTAGAGCTCTTGTTGAGAGCGATATAGCGATACTTCTGCGTTCGAGGACTCGCTTACGAATAATTGAAAAAGCATTGAGCGAAGCAGGGATTCCTTATCAGAGTATAAAAAACAGCGGCTATTTTGACAACCAGGAAGTGCGTGATTTGATTCATCTCTTTACGGCGCTTGCTGACCCAAGAGATTCCATAGCCAAAGCCGGAGTACTGAGAAGCCCAATTTTCAACATCTCTGATGCAGCAATAACTTTGCTGGTTCTTGAGGGTAAACAACCATTCGACAGATGGGAAGAACTTGCTGCGGGAAATATCTCCAGGGAATGGAACAAAAGCTCTCTTACAGATGAAGATATAACTGCTCTTGATTTCGGATTTCGATTGTGGAAAAAGTTGGAGATGCTGGCTCGCAAAAAGACGCCTGCTGAATTGTTGTTATACGCACTCGAGGAGAGTGGAGGGCTGTCAGCCTATTCAATTGGACTCGAAGGCGATAGACGGCTGGCAAATATCTACCATTTCATTGAACTTGTACGCGAGATTGACCAAAACAGACAATATTCGTTAAAGAAACTCGTTGCTCGATTGAAAGAAATGACGGAAAGTGAAGAACCGGATATAGAACCCGATACTGATATCGCTATGGGTAAAGGAGTCAGGATATTAACGATTCATGCTGCGAAAGGACTTGAATTTCCTTTTGTCATACTTGCTGACCTCTCTACTAAACCATCATACAGGGATAATAAAGGGCGTGGAAACCTTCTAACCCCGGCTGGAATCTATAAACCCCTTACTTCACCGGCGTTGCATTCATTGGGAATTGGTAATGAAGATGATGAAGGATTGCTTCTACATGAGATAATGGAGCAACTAACAGCTAAAGCAGAGAATGTGGCTGAGTCAAAAAGACTGATGTACGTCGCGGCTACCAGGGCGCGTGACCGCTTGTTGCTGATCAGCCGGGTTGCTTTGAAGAAAAATAAATCCAAGAGTGAAATGCCGAATATTCCAGCCGGAAGTCAGCTTGAATACTGGTTTGAGGCATTAGGTATCGATATCGATGAAGATGGTTCGATCAAAGAACCTGCTGTTAATGGTGTAAATCTGACTTTTGTAACGGACGAGATGTGTCAACTACCTTTATCAGCCGGCAAAAAAGAGATTTTGGATCTTGACATAAATGCTGAATTACCAAAAATCCCATCGACAGCAATCGATCCGGGAATTAGAATTTCCAAGCCTTCCAAACCAGAACGGCTGGTGTTGCCGATGACCGCATTTGCTTCCTATTTAGCTCATCCGGACGAGGATTCTCTTAATGAATTGGCATATCGCACAGGAAGCAACGATAATGAAAAATGGCTGCCCTTAACATCACAAGAGAACATTGAGAGTAAGACAGTATTGTTTCAGCAGGATCAAGTAGATAAAGCTAAGATAGGATCGTTAGTTCACAATCTATATCACATATATGGACCTGGATGTAAATGGAGTGACGTTGAAAAAACAGTTATGGAAGGGATAAAAAGAGACTTTCAATCCACGGAAGAAATAGAAACAATCACAAATCGCATAAAGATAATATTACTTTCCGGCGAAAAGATGGGACTTTCCAGGTTAAAATCAAACTCCAAACGAGAAGTGCCGCTCCTACTCCAATTCAGTAATGTGCTTCTACGAGGCAGGGCTGATTTGATAACCAGGGATAATGATTCATATGCAATTATTGACTATAAAACCAACGATATTCCAAAAGATCAAATCAAAGAAGAAGTAATTCGTAATGGATATGATCATCAGGCAAGAATTTATTCATTGGCACTAATGAAGGCGAGAAAAATAAAAGAAGTGAGATTCCGCTTTGCTTTTCTTATACCAGCTGTGTTTCACGAAATTACTCTTGGAATTGACGATAAGACTTTTTATAAAATAGAAATTGAAAGTGTAAGACAAAGGTTGTTATCACTAATCGAGGTATAGCTAGATATCAAGGATTTACTGCCGAACGGAACATGTAAGGTATTAAAGCATTTTTTGAGTTTATTTATGCAGTATTGTACAGTATTTGTCTAGCTTTTTTCAAAAGCCCAGTGCTAAAAAGATCAGGTCGAAAAAGACCCAAAGGGTCGATAGAATGTAGCCCAGGGCGTAAGCCCGGGGAGCGAGGACGAGTCCAAATCAAGTCCCGCAGGGACGAAAGAAAACCGGAATTCAATGTTCCATTTACATCGAAGACTTATCCGAAATTAATCAATTAGGACATCATTGTCCTATTAAGCAGATAAGTGAAAGAACAGATTATGATAGCGATCATCGGTGGTACTTCATTTGTTGGATCAGATTTGCTTGATACCTGGAATTCTAAAAGAGTGGTCACTCCCTATGGAAGCTGCGAATTGTTTATGAGTGAGAAAGCTGTTTTTATTGCGAGACAAGGTTTGAAGGGTGAATTACCACCGCATAGAATTAATCATCACGCCCATATTACTGCACTTCAGCAATTAGGTGCGGGAAAAATAATTTCCTTTGGTTCAGTTGGAGGTCTTGACGAGGAATATTCTCCGGGGAAATTAGTAGTTCCGCATGATATCTTCGCTCCATTCAAAATCCAGACTTTTCACCACACAAAACTTCATTTCACAGTACCCGGCTTGGACGAAAAATTACGAAAACAAGTTTTAAGCGCTTTATATAATAATGAATTATATCCCATTGATAATGGTACTTATATAGAAGCTTCAGGACCGCGGTTTGAAACTCCTGCGGAGATAAAATGGATGGCAGAGGTCGCTGATATAGTCGGGATGACCTGTGCTTCAGAAGCGATACTTGCAAAAGAATTAAATATCCCGCACTGTATAGTTGCTATGGTGGATAACTTTGCCAATGGAATTGGAGAGGTACCTTTGACTGGAAATAAATTTAAAAAGCAGGTAGTAAAGAATCGGGAGACAGTGATGAAAGCCCTGGGGAGAATTCTCAAGGACATCAGGTAAGGCAAATTCTTTATCTGTTCGTCGCTTTGGCATTTGATGCAAGGGCAACCACATTACAGTCAAAATTCTTTTTTACTTCAAAGCATTCTTCATCGCTCATTACGAAAACAATCATTTGGGCATTGTCTTCAAAATCGAAAGAATAATCTCCCACTAGTCTCCATTCTTTTTCCTCAGACCAACTATTTCCCTTATCACTTGTTGCCTGATAGAATAATCTTTCCCTGGAATTAAGAGTTTTGAGGTTTTCCGGAGAATCGTATTTGATCGGTTTTGCACCTGATTTAAGCAACGAGTTACGCTCAAATGCAATTCCGTACGGTTCAAAAGACGGCCTGACATAACGTTTTCGCCACTTCATAATGGGTACAAATGAAGAAGGATGTGCAGCTGTAAACGATACCATAGGAGTTGAAGAGGGCATACGCCATGAGGTTGCTCTTATACGCCGCTCCTTCAAGATATTCATCAATGTTCGGAAGGCTGACCGGGCGTATTTTGAATCGCTGGAAACAATATCAGAATAAAATTGTGATTTTGTTTCACCCTGCCAGGGTTCATAGGTGCTTCTTGTCCAATGTACTGCATGATGCCAGTCGAATTTTGATATTATTTGATCGATTATTTCAGTATCCGGCGGTTTTGGGAAAACCATTTTCCCGGGGTTGTAATCAACTCGGTAAGCATCATTACACTTTTTCTTTATATTATCCTCTCCAATTGTTTTATGCATGAATCCTCCCTCCCTGATCGAAACAGGATACAGAATGTCCGAGTTGTCAATTATCCACCTGTCCCGCGCAAGCCACTGTGTTTTTCCTTTCCCCCTCTTTTCTGTTTCCAGGTATGGGATAATCAACGTATCCTGGTTTAACAATTTGAAATTATCAAGAATGGATTGCTGCTTTGTTCTAACTGCTGCCCTGTTTTCATTTTTATTTATTCCAGTGAGGATAACAACAGAACCAAGCGCCTCGGCGGATGCCCATAGTGACAATTCCCAGGTTTTCAAGCCATCAGAGGTCATTAGGGCTAAATCATTACGTGAACACTGGTTAACTGCACGTACAGTATTGATGATCCAGGGCTCACTGCCTAATGGATACTTGGACTGTCTAGAATTTAAGATGGCACAAGTTCGTTTTGAGAGAAGTTGAGGATTGCCCAGCCAATAATCTTCGGGAGATAATATGAGATTTGATATTTTAGAATCCATTCTTCAAGCTACGGAGGTCTCGCATGATATACAAATGTAGTACCTTCAATATTTCCCATACTTATGTTTAAAATGCATCCAGCGCCAAATCAGTTTTTCTCGAAAAGGCATCTTGTCCATCAGGTCTAACATCAGTCCTTTTGGAAAGAACCGGCTTACACCGATTTTTTGTTGAATTTCTTTTTCGGTCAATCTTTGCGGTAAAGGCAGAGGTTTCGATCCCGGATAATACGCTCCCCATAATGTGTATGGTGGTATTTCACCGCCTTGCTTGAGTGAATCCTCCCATTCAATCATTTCCTGTAGCCATTTGTTTAAATCGGGGTTGTCCCAATCAGACATATTAGCGCCATAATGGAGAATAATATGTAGAAGTCTGTCGGTGAGTACCTCAAGCCTGGGCTCAAATCCATGGTTGATCAACTCGAGTAGTTCTCCTGACCTGACAGCTTCGAAGGGACTGAGTGCTTTTACTTGTTTGTGATCCGGTATCTTGGTAAGATTGATTCCAAGATTTGGAAACCTGCCTCTCGAAAGTTCAAGTGCGCGGTTTACTTCCTCCAGGGTTTCGTAAGACCATTGCCATCCACTTGGTCCGATAAAATCATAAACCAGGAAAAGACCACCCGGAACAAGTGCTCTACGCACTTCTTCCAGCAGATGTTCCAAATTTATAATATGATGAAGGCTTGTATGAGCTAAAATGAAATCGTAACTTTTTCGAGGGAGTTCAATAAAATTCAAATCTGCAATTCTTGATGAAACGGCGGTCCCTATTCCTGAATCACTTAAACGATGTTGAAACTCTTCTACTGCTGACCCGCTAATATCTACTACTTCAAGTCTTTTAAAAAGCCCCGAACGTAACATCTTTTCTTCGACTCTCCCTGTTCCGGAACCAAGACTGAGAGCTGAATTGAAAGGACCTACCTGCTCCATGAACCATGTCACCCAATCATTATCATTTGCTTTATCGGTGATTAATCCAGACAAGTATTTCTTGACAAGAGGATGGTCTCTTGGACGTTTCGAACGTGTTACCTGTGCTGAAGCACGTCCCCATGTTTTGGCTTCACGTTTTGCGGCGCGAATATAGAGAGGATGATCAGGCTGTATAATGAATCTTGAACTCATTGATCCCGTCTTATCTAATTTTTATCAAGGCTGAAAGATACTAATACATAATAGGGGTATTCAATGGAATACGGTACAGAGCAAAATATATTTCAATCATGGGGGACTTGACTCAATTATATGCATTTCTACTGCGTGAGAATATAATAGGACACTTGCATCCGAATAAAACTGACCAAACCCACTGTCTTCTGTTATTACTAAAACATCAACCTTTTATAACAATTAATGGTTTCAGTTTAGCGACTTTTTTAACGATTCCAGCTCCATGAGCGCTATCGACAACGTCTTTCACTTCCTTATACGCCTCCGGCGCTTCCTCTGACAGGGTACGTTTACCGCGAGACCTGACAATTATCCCTTTTGATTCAAGTTCACTCCTGAGATTTCTTCCCCTGGTTGATTTCATTGCAGCTTTACGGGACAAAAGCCTGCCTGCTCCATGACAGGCAGAGCCGAATGTTTCGGATCTCGCTTCCGATGTGCCAACAAGAACATAACTCGCTGTTCCCATGTCGCCTGGAATCAGGACAGGCTGTCCTATGGATTTATATGGTTGTGGTGTTAGTTCATCTCCCGGTCCGAAAGAACGTGTAGCGCCTTTCCTGTGAACACAGAGCTGTTTCATTTTTCCCTTGATTTCGTGGCGTTCAAATCGGGCAATATTATGGGAAATATCGAATACGAGACTCATTCCGAGCGATACCTGACTCTGGCCAAAAAATTGTTCAAAAACTCTATTCAAAAGATGTATCAGTATTAATCGGTTAACCCATGCAAAATTAGCCGCTGCCGCCATAGCTCCAGCATATTGTTTTCCCTCGGGAGAATTAATAGGTGCGCAAGCTAACTGACGATCAACCAGGTTTATGCCGTATTTAGCTGAAACCTGTCCCATCTTTCTTAATTGCTCATCACAAACCTGGTACCCGAATCCCCTGCTTCCGGAATGAATCATAACTGTGATCAGTCCTTTTTCAAGACCTAATACTTGAGCAGCGTGGGCATCGAATATTTCATCGACAACCTGAACCTCGAGGAAATGGTTTCCACTGCCGAGGGTGCCGATCTGGTTACGACCGCGTTCACATGCTTTTTCTGATGGAAATGAAGGATCGACTATATCCAGTACTCCCTTATCTTCTATTTTTTCAAGATCGTTCTTAGAGGCATATCCGCGTTTCACTGCCCATGCGGCGCCCGTTGAAATAAGTTTTCTAACTTCCTTATGGGACAACCTGATATCGCCTCCAACACCCAGACCGCAGGGAATATTGGAAAATAATATGTCCGCCAGGGATGGAAGAACTTTTTGAATATCTTTCTTATTAATTTTCGTTCGAGTCAAATTGACGCCGCAGTTGATATCATAACCAACACCTCCAGGACTTATAATTCCGTGATCCATATCGAAAGCAGCTACGCCACCTATTGGGAAACCGTAACCCCAATGGATATCAGGCATGGCAAGAGAATTGCCGACTATTCCCGGAAGAGTCGCCACGTTCGCAACCTGATTTAGGGATGCATCATTTTCTACGGCGCTTATTAGTTTTGAGGAAGAATAAACAATTCCATCAACACGCATGTCCCCGTAAGAATCTTTTGGGATACGCCATTTGAATTTGTCGATTCTCTGAAGTTCAGGTATTTGTTTATTTGACATTAATAACTCTTACAAATCCACAATCCAGGTTGTTCTCCAGAAATTATTTTCTTTGTCCGGTGGTAAGATTTCTGCATTATGATAGGTAACAGCTTTAACTTCGGTTGTTGTAGTATTACTGTTTTCAATCGTTATTCCTCTACATTCCAGAATTAACAGATTATCCGTCCAATTTACTATATAATCCAAAGAAATATAGTTTTTCACTTGAACGAGATATAGCCAGTCATTGAGAGCAGCAATCAGTGTTTCAATATCGGATGCTTCATTTGATTTTATTATTTCTGACACAGTTTCCAGTTTATTGTTTAGTAAATTCTCCCTGGTTATTCCTATAAGGTCACTGAGGGCGCGGAGGCTTCCTGTAACCAGTTCTTCTCGTGAATCGGCTTCAATTCTATAACCTGCATCAGCGGTATGGTCAAGCGAAATAATGCGATACAATGTTTCCTCGGAATCAGTTTTACAAGCCTGGCGCATGGCTTCATGCATCCAAAAAGACCTATAAGCATACATTTAACATAAGACTATTAATAGGTTTGTGCTACACATATGGATACATTATCTTATAAATCTGATAACATAAATCGAGAGTCTGATGAAAGTCGCAAACCGATTAAACATGTTGCCGCCTTATTTATTCTCAGAGCTTGAGGCTAAAGCAGCCGGGATCAGGGCGCAGGGGATTGACCTGATAGACCTCGGAATAGCTGATCCCGACCTCAAACCACCCCAATTTCTCCTTGATGCGGTAATTTCGCATCTTGATGATCCTGATGCTCATCAATATCCGACAAGCAGGGGTGATCCCGGAGTTCGCAGAGCAATAGCAAGGTGGTTCAATAGCAGATTTGGTGTATCGCTTGACCCTGAACGGGAAATAGTGGTTGTTTTGGGAGGGAAAGGCGGGTTGTCGAATCTTGCCCGCGCATTTGTTGATCCCGGAGATGAGGTAGGAGTTCCCGAGCCGGGTTACCCGGTTTATGGAGGCGCCGGGGCTGCTTTGAATGAAGCCTATTTAAGACCATTGATACTTGATTCAAATAGCGGTTTTCTGCCGAACCTGAAAGATGCCATTGGAACGAAAATCCTTTTCCTTAATTATCCAAATAATCCTACTGGAGCGATAGCGCCTGAATCCTTCTATGAAGAAACAGCCTATTTCGCAGAAAGTCATCCTGAAACCCTTGTTGCCTGGGATGCAGCGTACTCTGAGTTGACATTCGACGGGATCAAAACTCCTTCTATCCTCCAGTTTACTCAAAAAGCAGTGGAGATTCACAGCCTATCCAAGATGATGAATTGCACAGGATTTCGTATCGGTTTTGCTGCGGGAAATGCGGCGGCGCTCGATGCATTGGTCAGGGTAAAGACCCAGGTAGATAGCGGCGCACCGGTTTTTATCCAGCGCGCGATGGCGAATGCACTGGGACACTATGAAGGTAAAATTCCACCTCCTGAATGCAGGATATCTCATTCTGAATACGGGAAACGAAAAGATTTACTTGAGAAAGGATTACAGCAAGTAAAAGGTATAGAAAGGGTTTATTCCTCACCTGCGACATTTTTTGTTTGGGCAGCGGTTGAGGACGACCTCGCTTTTGTGGAAAAAGCAATGAACAAAGGAGTGATTTTTACTCCCGGTCGTGGATTCGGTTTGCCTGGTATGGGTTTCATTCGCGCTTCTGTTACCACGCCTATGGACAAAATAGAAGAAGCAATAAGCAGGATTTCTGATTAATGACAGGTTTTAATAGTTTCCTCCTTTGCAGAGTAGCTCACTTTCGCCGAAAGTGAGTCGTTTGCACGGAAATCGTTGATACAGTTGGACTCACTTTCGGTGAAAGTGAGCTACTTTTACCACTCGATTCAAGAGCAACGCTCCAATAGTCTTTAATCAATAATACAATTCAGTTATTTTTTCTCATGTTCGATCTTGATACATCTATTCATTACTACTCCCAGCCCAGCTTTTTGTGCCGTAACGGCTGCGGTCTTATTAACGACACCAAGCTGTAACCATACATATTTTGCACCCTTTTCGACAGCTTGATCCACTATAGGCGGAACATCATCAGGACGTCGGAAAATGTCAATAACGTCAACCTCACCTTCGATCTCCGCTACGGACTTATAACTTTTCTTTCCAAGAATTTCATCTGCCATTGGATTGACAGGGACTATATCGAATCCGTGATTGAGGAGGTACTTAGCAACTTTGTTACTGTCTCGTTCTGCTTTTGGCGACAGTCCCACAATGGCTATCCTGCCACCGGTATCGAGTACTTCCTTAATCACTTCAGGATTATTCACTGATCTGGATTGCATCTGTTTTTTCTCCATATTGACTGTTTTGATTCTTACATGAATAATTGAAATGCCGGGTTCAACAGGCTTATTAACGCTACTAAAGATACTGCGACAATAAGCATACTGAAAGTTATCTTGATCAGTGTAACAGGGTTTCGAAAAAGCTGATCAAGATCAATTTTCAACTTATTTATCTCTTCGCGTTTGTCTGATATCTTAGCCGGTTCTTCGGGGGGAGTATCATCAGCTATCTCTTCTCTTTCAGCTTCGGCAATCAACCATCTAAGGCGGCGTTTCATACGGTTTGGTTTGAATTTTACTATTTCCAGGACCGCATAGATACCGATGCTAAACGTCAAGCCATTTACAGCAGCAAGGATTAAACGGAATATTTGAATTCCTTCGGTTTTCATGTTAATTGTCTGCTTTCGAAATTTTCAATAACTTTAGTCTCTTATTAAGTCACTTTCCCCGATGGCAATAAATACTCTATCTTTATACCAGTTTAATAACAAAAATTTTCAAGAGTCAAATCAAATGGAAGACTCTTGAATTTTTTCAGGATGCCAAGAATTTATGGATCATTATAATTAACATGACCTGGACGAAACAAAAGCAAAAAGATTACAGGATACATAGTAAAGCAATTAAGAATTAAGAATGATGAATTAGAAATGATTTTTTTAAGAGCTTGTGTGATATAATATTATCGCTTTGCGCCTTTGCGTGAAAATAATGGTAAGAAAATTAAAATTCGCTGCCTGAAAATGCAAGAAATTGAGAACTTACATACTGGGCTAAACAGTTACAAAATTTTTTACATCACCAAAAAATATGAACAGTTATACAGAACACTCATTAAAAACCCTCGACTTCCATAAAGTGCTGTCGGTGGTCGCCGAAAAAGCATCTACCTATTATGGGGACAGGCATGTCCTGACTCTTTGTCCCGGTATTTTTACGGATTCACTGGAAGAAGAGTTCGACAGGATTGATACTATTGTTGCATCTTTGCAGCGTGGCGAAGAGCTGGAATTTTACGGGATTCGCAACATTGATGAATCCCTGCTTCGTTCCAAAACTCCCGGGACATTTCTTGAACCTGCAGCATTGATCGACATAGCAAACCTGTCTGCTTCAGCCAATCGTTTAAAAAAGTATTTGGAAAGCCACGAAGAGTATTTCTCATCATTAGAATCCATTGTAATCCAGCTTCGTCCAGCATCAAATCTTGAAAAAGAGATTTTTAAAACAATTGAATCCAACTCATTCGAAGTAAAAGACAATGCATCATCAGCCCTGAATAAAATCAGGAAAGAGATAACATCTACCAGTTCTAAGATCAGGTCAAAGCTCAATAGCCTGGTAAATCAATATAAAACCAAGGGCTGGCTGCTGGATTCAGAATATTCGATACATGATGACCGGTATGTATTAGCGGTGCAATCTCAGCATCGTGGTAAGCTTCAGGGCATAGTACATGGGTATTCCTCAAGCGGTGGGACGGTATATATCGAACCTGTTGAACTGGTGGAATTGAGCAACGAGGTGCGACATCTTCAGGAGCGGGAAAACGAAGAAATAAGACGAATTTTGATCGAGCTGACAGACAGGGTGCGAGAAGATACCCCGGATTTACTAAGTACAGTTTATGCCGTCAGTCAGCTTGACAGCCTCCAGGCGAGAGCCAGGTATGCCGTGACACATAAAGCTTTCCGCCCGAATGTAAATTCCGATGATCTGGTTCTGTCTGAAGCGCACCATCCTTTGCTTCTTCTAATCAAGGGCGCTGAAGATTCAGTTCCATTAACTCTCAAACTCGATCCGAAGTCAAGGGTTCTTGTTATCACCGGACCAAATGCCGGCGGAAAAACAGTAGCTTTGAAAACAGCCGGATTGATCACAACAATGGTTCACTCCGGGATCATACCGCCAATTGGAGAGGATTCTAGCATTCCTCCAATTGATTCATGGCATGTAATTATCGGTGATGACCAATCTATCGAGAGCGACTTGTCATCTTTTTCGGGTCATTTGACACGGCTAAAAGAAATCGAGGAAGATCCTTCATCAAACAAGTTGATATTAATCGATGAAATAGCGTCGGGTACTGATCCCGAGGAGGGAGCCGCGTTGTCAATGGCGTTGCTTGAGCAGGCGGCACAGCACAGTTGGTGGACTATTGTAACGACGCATATTGGTTCTTTGAAAGCATTCGCACATCGTACGGACGGGGTGAGAAATGGGTCGATGCAATTCAATCGCGAAACCCTGAGTCCATCTTATCGTTTCATGCCAGATCTGCCGGGGTCAAGTTATGCGTTAGAGATCGCTGAAAGAGTGGGACTTTCAAGAGAAACAATAGAAAGGGCTACGGAACTGATCGGTGATGAACGTCAACGTCTTGAAGATTTAATTGAGGAACTTGCTGAACGGCTTGATGAGACAGATAAGCTGAGAGGAGAACTTGCTGAACGGCAGATGAAGACTGCCGGCATGGAGAAACTTCTCAAGGAAAGATTGGAAGTGCTTGAAAGTGAAAAGAAAAAATTAAAAGGTAAAGCGGTAAGTGAGGCGGAGGAAGTGTTGCGCAAGGCTAATAAGGCGGTTGAACATGCTGTAAAAATGATTCGTGAGGAACAAGCATCGCCCATTGCCATTCGTGAAGCGCATAAAATTATTAATGATCAGAAGGATGAAGTAGAATCTATTGTTCGTGAAATGGTGCCGAGAAAACGAAAACATGATGTCAAAAAGGATATCGTGAAAGACAAACACCAGGCTCAGGATACGCCAATAGAAAAAGGCGATACTGTAATTTTAGAAAACGGTGAACATGCGGAAGTCCTTGCATTGCAGGGAAATCGTATCCAGGTAGCAGTAGGGTCCATAAAAATCTGGCTGGATAAAAGCAAAATACGAAAGGTCCCACCAAAGCCCGCAAATAATAAGGGATCGGTAAAGGTTCATAAAGTTCTGGATGATGAGGACACCCCGGTAAAAATGGAAATTGATCTACGAGGTATGCGTTATGAAGAAGCCGAAAGTATTCTGACAAAATACCTGGATGATCTGTCTGTATCAGCTCTGCCGGGAGCGAGAATAATTCATGGAAAAGGAACAGGCGCCCTAAGGAACCTGGTGAAAAAAATGCTTAATGAAAACCCAAATATCACCGGTTCCCGTGACGGCAGACCCGAAGAAGGCGGCTTTGGGGTTACGATAATAGAAATGAAGTGATCAACAATTACTCTACGTTGTTATAGTTTGAGTAACCAATATTATTCGATTGAGACTGTTTAGCATAGATCAACCCACCGTGTCATTCCTGCGAAGGCAGGAATCCAGTAACTATTTGATATTATTAACACAATGGATTCCAGGAGACAGCAATTGGATGTCTGGTTGAAAGGGTCTTCCTGAGAGCCAAGTGAATAGATTTAAAAAGGTCTTGAAGAAAAGAATGTGTGGTTTAAAAGGTTGGTGAGTCAGCCCTCAGTCAGATAATGCCTCGAGGGAAAGGGAAATCTCAGTTTTCTAATTGACTTTGCTTATCATGGATGTCCCTTTTATTCCCCAGTATTGAAGATATTGATACTTATTTTCAGAGAGACAATCGATTCCGAAACAACCTATCACTCTGAAAGGCGCATAAACACATGGCTCAACCCGAAGGTGGTGCACTCGCCAGAGAATCTTGGCAGAAAGATTTAACAAGCAATATATTGCTGATAATACGACGAATAATGCGATAATCAGCAATATATTACGTATTATGAATTATGGGTTGACTTTCAGTATAATCGGCAATATATTACGTGTTAAATCCCATAAAGGAGGATAATCGGCAACAAATGGCTTATAAGGTTAATCTTTCGATAGCAACGAGTAATCAGATTGAAACTGCTCTGTGCAAGCGCTTGGAAGCGATAAGGCTTTCCCGCAATATAACACAGGAGCAACTTGCTGAGGACTCTGGTGTTTCCCTAAGAACTATAGGTAGGCTCGAGAAGGGTCAAGGAGTATCTCTGGACACTTTCATTCGTGTCCTGACGGCGTTGAGAATCCAGCACAACCTCGAAGCTTTGCTGCCGGACCCTGCAATAAGGCCAATCGAGCGAGTTGGAATCGGTGAGGCAGAACGTAGGCGCGCAAGACCAATTGCTGAACGTCATGAACCTACAGCATGGGCGTGGGGTGACGGAGAAGACGACGATGAATAATGATGCAAAAGTTATGCTTTGGGGTAGTCTTATTGGTGCCGTCACCTGGCTTGAAGACCGGGAGATAGGTGTCTTTCAGTACTCGCCTGAATTCTTGGAAAGTGGTATCGAGCTATCCCCATTTACAATGCCTCCTGATGAATTCCCATACGAGTTCCCGGCACTTGCACGGAACACTTTCAAGGGATTGCCTGGAATGCTTGCTGACTGCCTGCCAGACAAATACGGTAATGCGATCATTGACGCCTGGCTTGCGTCGCAAGGACGTAACACGACTAGTTTTCATCCGGTTGAACGTCTCTGCTATGTCGGTAGCCGTGGTATGGGGGCGCTCGAGTTTGAGCCAGCCACGCTCGGACCACCGAAAAGCAAACGCACCGTTGAGGTAGCAAGTTTAGTCGAACTCGCCAACCAGATTCTCGATGAGCGTGCCAGCCTTGGTGGCGTGCTCTCTGGTGGCGATGACCGTGAGGAAATCAACGACATATTACGCGTTGGCACGTCGGCCGGTGGTGCAAGGGCGAAGGCAATTCTGGCCTGGAATCCAGCAACCGGAGAATTCCGTTCGGGCCAAGTTGATGCTGGAGCAGGCTTCGAGTATTGGCTGATGAAGTTTGATGGGATTTCCAGCATCACAGATACGGAGATAGCAACTCCGAAGGGTTACGGAAAGATAGAGTACGCCTATCACTTGATGGCCCGCGAAGCTGGCATCGAAATGACGGCCTGCTGCCTTCATCATGAAGGTGGACGAAGCCATTTCATGACAAAGCGGTTTGATCGGACAAAGCGGGGGGGGAAGCTTCACATGCAATCTCTTGGAGCTCTCGCCCACTTCGATTACAAGCAACCGGCGAGTTATTCCTATGAGCAGGCGATCGAGATTATCCAACGACTGGCTATTCCTCGAAAGGACGTGGATCAACAAGTGTTGCGAGCTTTCTTCAACGTAGTTGGTCGCAACTGTGATGATCATGTTAAGAACATTTCTTTCCTCATGAACCGACGAGGTGAATGGTCGCTCTCACCTGCTTTCGACGTTTTATTCGCTTGGAATCCCACGGGTCCATGGACGAGCAGACACCAGATGAGCGTCAACGGAAAACGAGAGGGTTTCATGAGAGAGGACCTGCTAACACTTGCTGGTACAGCTGGAATTAAGAAGGGACGCGCTAATCAAATGCTGGATCGCGTTATTGAAACAGTGCGCCGCTGGTCTGATTTCGCAACGGAAGCAGGAGTTTCCGATAAACGCATCAGTGAAATCCAACGCAACCAACTCACAGAGCTATGATAATAATATTGGTATGAAGCAAAGATTCTGACTACTGAGTGGAAGGTGATTAGGAAACTGGAGGTGACAGAATGCAGCACGGATACACCGTCTAGATCTACCAAAGTGTGATTACCCCCGCGAAGCTTTGAATTATAGGTCATATTTAAGGACGTTCATCAAAGGTGCTAACCATATTAGAAAAATCAATTTAAATCCACTTGGGATTTCGGGGGGATTTCAGGGGGCAGTATATCTATTTCGATGGGTGACCCTGCTGGTTTAACAGCAGGATTTATCAATATAGCAAAATCGCACATCAATTTCTATTGACAATCTAAATGATTCATTGTCTAATTGTATAATAAATCCGGATATCAACGCTATCCGGGGCACCCGCGCCCTAAGAAATATGGTGAAGGAAATGCTTAATGAAAACCCAAATATCACCGGTTCCCGTGACGGCAGACCAGAAGAAGGCGGATTTGGGGTTACGATAATAGAAATGAATTGATTAACAAGTGCTCTATACTGTTTCGGTGAGAGTAACCAATATTATTCTCTTTAAGCTGTTTAATTTGTGTCATTCCTGCGAAGGCAGGAATCCAGAGTGTTAATAATATCAAATAGTTACTGGATTCCTGCCTTCGCAGGAATGACACGTTGGATTGATTTGACATGTTATTATACAACAACATAGTGACAATTGTAATTGATCTAACAAAACAGCTACGATTATTTCAGTACTGTCACTTTCCGTGACAAGTTGTATCCACCGCTGTTAAGTCCTATAAAATAATTTCCCGAAGCGACAGGATAATTATTCGAATCCTTACCATCCCAGTGGATTACGTAATTACCCGGTAATGTAAAGTCCTCGTATAGTATATTGACCTCTTTTCCAAGAATGTCGTAAACAGTAATTCTCGAAAATGAAGCAAAGGGTAATGTGTATCCTATATTCGTAATAGAATTGAAGGGATTCGGAAAGGCAGGATCTAATGAGATATAATATTCATCTGGTATATTGGATTTAGCATTAACAGTCAAAGCTTCAGATAAATCATAAACACCGATAGTATTTGTTTCTGCTATATATGCAATTGATTCATTTACATCAATTTGTGTAGCTAAACCATATCGTTCATAATAACCGGATTCAGCCGGATTTCCCGGATCACTGATATCGAAAACTTGTATTACAAATAGATCGGTATAAATTGGTTCGACTTTTTGAGATATTATCACCAGATTTTCTCCCACATGCTTCATATCTTTAGGAATTCCACGAAGTAAAATTGATTCTTCTTCCAATTCCATAACTCCATTTTCACTAACCATTACATTGTATAAACGTCCTGGATTTCGCCGGTTTGATGGATAATGAGTGAAGTATAAATTCCCTTCATGATACTCAATTTCTCTTTCTAGCACACCATATGGGTTATCACCCCACAGACGATCCAACTCTATGGGTTCAAATTGATTTTGTACGTCAATCAAAATTACTCCTCCACCAGAATGAGATTCGAATGAGCTTATAAAAAGCCAATCACCAAATGCTTCTAAATCGTATATGTCATAATCATGATGATTCAAATCAATAGCAGAGATATATTCAGGTGTTGATAATTGTTCTATATCGAATAAATGAATATTTCTATTCCCGGTGGAGGCATAAGCAGTTGGATAGCCAATCTCCATAATTTTTCCAAATCTGCTATCTCTAAATCTGTCATCGATACAAGGATTATCAGGATCTGACATATTGATAATTATTAATCCGGGAAATTGATAAGCAATGTTTCCAAAGATTTTGATGCTCCTGTTTTCAGGAATCCGGAATGAGTTACAACTTGTAGGAATTGAAGGATCTGTGATATTAAAGATAAACAAACTGTCCTTAATGTTCGAATATAGCTTATTACAAAAAGCATCAACAGAGACAACTCTCTTATCACTTATCCACATGCCACCAAGAGCATTCATATCATCATTATAGATTCGAAACCAATTTGTAATATATGGGGCATATCCCAGGATTTTTGAATCATGATATAGCATCATTGCAGGACAAGACATATCGATTCTTCTTTGAAGTATGGGATTTGAGGGATCTGATACATCAAGGATTAGAATATAGCCTTCAGTCTCTGCATACTCATTATCAAGCTCATAACAATTAAGAAATACAGTGTCGCCTTTGACGGCCATAGCATAGGAAGCAGACTCCATGGGATTCGGATCAGTGTAAAAGTTTATCGTTTCAGGATTCATAGGGTCTGAAATATCAACAGTTAATAAAAAGCCATCCCAAGCGGTATTTATAAAAGCAATAGAGTCTTTCAGCACTAATTCAATCCAAGCTCTCCCCCAAGATTCCAATATTCCCATTTGTTCAGGATGCTCTGGTTCACTGATGTCGAAAATCCTAAGAGCTGAATCTCTACCTATTCGTCCGCCTCGTAAAAAAACTGCAGCGTAATTCCCTGAGACAGATATTTCTACAACAGTTAATGGATCAATTGTACCGGGCTGAATGGTGTCTAAGGATGTTCCTTCAGGCTCAAGCGGATTTGAGACATCGATAACTTTTAACAATTCCGGTCCATCTTCGTTCATGCCACCAACAATAAAAATTCGACCATCCTTATATTGGAGATCTTTGGTTATCATATTTTCGCATTCAATTGATGATAAGAAGTCAAGCTGCCCATTATCTGAAAGTTCAAAAACCTGCATTCCTTCAGGCCCTGCTGCCAGGTAAACATGATTATCATTCGCTGTTATTCCCTTGGCAATCCCGATTACCGGCTGATGTTCCACCTCTTCTGGATTTTCAGGATCTGAAATATCGATTACCCTGATCCCGTCATATCCACATGCCAACAGTGTAAAATCACCAGTTGCAGCCATGTCTTCAGCGTTAATCCAATAGTCAAATACACTTGCGATTCTACTGACATTCAAGCTGTCGAGAGTGTATGCCGGGAGGGTCAGGATTGAACAAAAGAGTAAAACTATTATATAAGAAGGAATGTGCCGGATATGCATCGCTTGAAGAGGACCCAGTTTCATAGAATCTGGGTTTCTTGTATAGAGGGATTCTTTTGATTCAATCATTTGTAACTCCGATTTTATCTGAGCAAATATCAATTGTGATTACTGAATTTTCCCAATTTAATCTATTATTCTATTTATAGTGAAAGCCCGAGATTGACAGTCTCTCGAATCAGATGAATCAATGTACCATTTGAGATTACACAAATTAAAAACTGGATAGTAGTGCTCTAAATATAACAATAAAAAAACTATTAAAAAACAATCCGCTAAAAAAAATCAACTGGTGATGATCTGCTTCCTCGCGAGATTGTAAAACGGTATTAAGAGATACATTAAATTATGAAATTGCCTTTATATAATGGCAACTAATTATTTAGAAATCCCCCGGAATACTGTGCTTCCGGGCTAAACAACTACGTTGATCTTATTGCGAGAAGAATGTTTCAGGTTACTGTTAGACGGGTGGCCTGCTGGATTAACAGCAGGATTTATCAATCTAGCATAATTGCACATCAATTTCTACCGGTAACTACGTGATTCATTGTCTAATCTTATAATAAACCCGGATATCAAAGATCTCCGGGTCAGCTGTCGTCGTAATCCAATGTTAATAGAATTGTTCATGCTTCAATGATGCCATATATGGCGTGGTCTTTCCCTTTTTCTACAGCCCATGCAATATTTCCGTAATCAAAATGCCAGTACTCTTTAATATCGACCACAAAATCTTCTTCTTCAAAAAGACCAATTAGCAATTTCCGATTCTTTTTCGCTTCAGGGGTGATATAAGGATGATAAGGGTAACATTTATCATTAAGGTTGATTTTTAGTCCATCATTTGTTCCAAAACGCATAACACAATCATTTTTCAAATCATATATCAGAGCATCAACAGCCCCACCCGTTGAATGAGTGGATTTACTTGGGGGGGCAATAAAGTATGAAACGAGTTCTTCAATTTCTTCTATTTCTTTTTTGGGATATTCTTTCTTTAATGACTCTACCCTTTTCTCCCATAAAAGTCGTTGATGCTCAAAAGATCTCCAAACAGACCGGATTATTAATGTTTTGTCTTCCCCGTCCAAACGTTTGCTTATTCTTCCGATTTTATCAAAAACAGATTCTCTAACCATATATTTATATTCTTTTTTAATTGATGGTTCATACATTAAATTAAATCCTGAAGTTTTTAGACTGATTAATGGAGAATTGTTTTCTTTGATGAACTTAGTTGGTAGATGTTGCACATGCCTGCGATATTTTTGCTCAACCGTTTCGCAATATTCTTGAGCACTCACTCGGTCACTTGATACTTCATTTACATAGGGAGAGGTCATCGCTGAAAGCAAGGCTCCGTAATTCAGGTCAAACTTTAATTCGTCTCCTACGTTTAAGTCAATCCCCTTTGTATCAACAATGATATGGTCACTGCTTGCTCCAAGGATTTCGACATCTGTTCTGGGAGTGAGTCCAGAGACCAGAACATCCTGTAATCCGACACCCAGGATGGCCCGTCGTATGTCGCCGCGATCCTGAAACTCAGGAACATTTCCAAATGCATCCTGGCCAACCGCTCCATAGGGTACAGATGACTTTATTTTTGATTCAATAACTTCTGATACCAGTGCAAACGCATCCGTGTACAGCCCGGGGATGGGTTTTCTGTTGAGGGTTTCTCTTCCCAAATATATTGATTCACCCAACCTCAAGTTATTGATTCTACCGACATCCTGTGTGGATGTGAACCAGTCATAATTTGCCGAGTTGCCGCCAGAAACAATCTCCAAATTCAGTCCGAATTTGTCTTCAACATCTTTCGTGATTGAAGACAAACATTCCATTTTTTCATCATCGGGTTTGACGCCTCCCAAACATGCCAAATTTGTCCCGATTCCAATAAGCTCAATGTTTTCAAGCTCCAATACCTGTTTAACGGTGCTATTTAAATCCGATGGTATCAATCCTTCTCGCAAATCTCCCAGTTCTACCATTAAAACAATTTTATGGAAACGATCACAATCAATGGCGTATTTAGAGAGTCTCTTGATTACGGTAAGGTCGGTGTTAAGACTCATATCAGCATATTTCACCACGGCTTCGGCTTGGCTCAGGCTGGGAGTCCTTAGTAGGAGAAACTGTGCCTGTACGCCAGCGTTACGCATTTTTCTGATATTTTCTATCCTTGAATCTGCCAGAATGTTAATTCCACTTTTCACCAAAACATCAGCGATATAAGGGTTTCCGCAAACCACCTTTGTCACCCCGATAACATCAATGCCTTTTGAACCATATAAGTCCTTTAACGCTTTAGCATTATGGGCAATTTTTTTAAAGTTCATTTCAATTCTTGGGGTTAGCATATGCTGGATTTTCCTTTTTGCAGTTCCGGAAACATCTTGAATAAGGTTTCGACAAGTTTATCACAGCCAAACTTTAAAACATCTGTAGTCGGTAGTTCATATCTGGATTCATACTCATCAATCGTGTCTTTGACTTGAACATCAGTCATATCTTCATGGTTGATTGTGATGGCAATTACCTTCGATTTTGAGAATACTTCTATCAATTCGATCTCACTTTCAGGTGTGGGCATGGGTATGCTGGGATAATCACAATGATTTTTTCTTCCAGGCGGGTGCTGTAATATAACCGCATCGGGTACAGAGCCTCTGACAATAGCGTGTGATGATGTATAAGCAGGATGACTTAGAGCACCTTGACCTTCTACAACAATAATATCAGGGCGCTCTCCTTTATTTGCATTTAGAATTGCATTTTCAACTTCTCCACTTGCAAAACCCGAACTTAAAACATCCACAACAACACCATACTTTGCACCCTGAAGCAAACCAGTCTGACCGGTTGCAATAAATGCGGCATTCAGTCCTTCTTGTTTCAATGCTTCAACGAGTAATACCGCGGTTGTTCTTTTACCAACCGCACAATCTGTACCTAACACCGTTATTACGGGAGTTTTGACCTTATGAATACGTCCGGAGAAATTATGCAAATACTTTCTCATCGGCGCTTTTCTCATATCATAGATTTGGACGCCATATTCGTTTGCCTTTTGGATAAATTCTTTATCCTCAGTAAAAAATTCGGGCAAGCCGTTTATGATGTTCATCCCTTGTTTCATTGCTGAAAAGATTATTCCTCTATCATAATGGTCAAGAAATGCAGTGATCGCCGCAATGCCATAGATGAAGTATTCAGGAACAAAGCCCAGGGTCTTGATGGCATCATCGTTACTTCGGAATATCGGGATTCCATTTTTTATTCCATCAAGAAAATCTCCGGCATCAAGACCGGCCTTTGTACTATCAATAATTCCAAGAATCTGATACTTTTCCGAATGTCTGGCAAGCCCATTCGCAACCTTGCCATCTATCTTTCCAAATTCACCTTCGCAATATACTAATGCTTTCATAGTTTTTCTCCGATATGGTTTGATACCCTTAATATAGTACTGACGACGGGCGACCCTGCTGGTTTAACAGCAGGGATTATCAATCTAACATAATTCCACAGCAATTTCTACTGGTAATCTACGTGATTCATCGTCTTATTGTATAATAAACCTTGATATCAAAGCTATCCGGGTCACTCGTCGCTAAAGAATCAACTGGTGATGATCTGCTTCCCCGCAAGATTGTAAAAACGGTATCAAGAGATACATTAAATTATAAAATTGCTTTTAGATAATGGCAACTATTGATTAAGAAGTCCCCCAGAGATACGGTGTTTCCGGGCTATAAAACTACGTTGATCTTATTGCGAGAAAAAGGTTTCAGGTTAATGTTAGACAAGGAAAGTGTGGATTCGAGAAATGTATGTTTTCATTTTCTAAATTTAAATTTAGAGCTATTTAACTATTGAATTATCACTTATATTAAACAGCCAGGAATTTTCCTTGCAAACTACTAAGGAGCAGGGAATGAAGAAGAAAATTTGGATCCCGGCTGTAATTGTTATTTGCGCTTTAATTTATTTTGTTGGATTCGCGCCCAAACAATCCCAACCTACATTTAAGAAACTGGCGAACTCATCATCCATCCAAATATGGTCGCAACATTCGTACGCAACGTCTAAAGAGAAATTGATTGTAGATGTAGATAATATAGAATCGGTTATCAATTTCATTGATGGCGTAAAATACACATTGGATAAAACATCAGATAATCGCAGTAATGACAGAAGTGAATTATGGTTATTCCGTTTTAAGTTTGATGACAGGCGTAAAGAAATATTCTTCTATGATGACTATGCCTACCTTGGGAAAGACAAGTATGAAATCAGTAAATACACCGCTGATGATTTTCTAAAGCTTTATGATAGTTTCTGAATATAACCTTCCGCAACAAAACTGAACCCTCTGCCGGGGGAGGACCAGGCAGAGGTAAAGTGTTCTGTAAAAAAGATCTTCTAAGCGCCGTGCCTCGACGAGGTGAAGGTGACGGTTGAAAGGTTCCTAGGAATTCGGGGGACAGCATATCGATTTCAAAGCCATGATATCAGAAATTCAATACCATCAATAAATTAGATATATTGGCTCCTAATAAACATGGGTAATAAACCGGGAATAAACCGGGGACAGACGGAAGTTTTTGTTGTTTTAGGAGAATACTACCGTCTGTCCCTTGTTTTCAGTCCCTTGTTTTCACAGAGTTCGCACCTATGTCAGCCTGATGCAGATCATTAGTCAAATCATTTTCCGGTATAAAAAATCTCAATATGATTGTCCCATTGCAATCAAGAATAGAAAAGTTGTAAACGTGCTGTCCCTTTGGTACTTCAATGAAGAATTTGTCCGCACGTGAAGGTATAATATCAGTGTTTAACAAAACGGTGGATACATGTGAAGCACGAAAGCTCAAAGGGAAAGTATTCTTCAATTTTTCATCTTCGAAGACTTGAATGCCTCTTTTTTGCGAACCCCGCATCGAATCATCCATCAGAAGACGAGCGTTTATTTTTAGAACTGTTGGACCAATAATAAAAACCGAAAGCACTCTTGATGAGTCAACAGTATAATATTTTGAGACTATCTCATTAGTATTTATATCGTAAGTATTTACATATTCGTCTGGACTAAAGGAGATATAGGGAACGGTTTCAGCAAATTCTTCGCGCTCAATCTGTGTCCTGAAGTAAATCGGAAATTTCGCAGTATCATCAATAGACAATGTTAAAGATGTTATCATATTATCATTATTGAATTCAATTGTCCGTTTTGCACCGACTTTATTTCTGTTTCCCTTAACTTTAACAGATTTTGCACGTTGTGTTGCTCTGCTGAATAAACGACCTTTGTTTCCGTTAGTACCAATTCTAAAATTGTAAATCATATCGCCTTTAGTTTTTCTTCCTGGATCAGCCCTAGTTATAATTCTAATATCTCCTTCATCAGAAGGAATAGAAAAGCTCATTTCATCTCCCGGTTCAAGACGGTAATAGGACCATTCATTCTTGTTAATTTGAAGAATTTGCCGAGTTCCAGATCCTTCATCGGGTCGCAAGACCTGCCACTGTCCGCCAAGGACTTGACAGTTTCCAAATATAAAACTTATTGCAAATATCAACCAGAAGATTTGAAACGTATTTTTTTGAACATGCATTATATTACTATCCCAGTTGACCATCCAACGGAACAACTCATACAATCTTTCTGCCTGATCAGAGTGGTTTGGTAATAATTACCGCTTCACCAGTCGGACCAATATCAGGTGGTGGGATAATCCCATTTTCACGATGAAACTTTATCCTGGAACAATCTGCTGCATTCGTACTGTTGTGACAAAAATTCTTAATCCATCCCTTTTTTAGTGCAGACGGATTACACTTATGAGAGACATAAAAATAGCAGTCTTTTCTGTGTGAACATTTGGATGTCATGGTTACCTCACTTTCAACGGCATATTATTTTGTGTCACCCAGTTATCTAAACATTTTCATTTCTTTTTTGTGCTAACTCTCCTGTGGGGCCATAGTCTGCTGGCGGAGTGGCACTCTTTTCTCTTACATACTCATGCCTTGCACATTGTTGTGCATTTAGTTCATTGTGGCAATATTTTTTTACCCACGATGGGACTCTATCTTCATCATGATCTTTATATGCTCCATAAAAGAAGCAACTTTTGCGCATTGAACACTTTTGCATATCGGATACTCCTAAACTTTAACTTGACTATTGCTACGATCTATCAACTTTTGATGGATTGGTCACATCAATAATTTCAACTTCAAATTCCAACGTTTTACCTGCCATAGGATGGTTAACATCAACTTTTACGAAATCACTCTCAATTTCAACTACTTTAGCAGATACGATTTTCTCATCATTTGTTACTAGTTGTAGTTGATCACCTACTGAAGGTATGTTGGATTCTTCAAACCTTTCGATACTGACGTTTCCGATCAGTATTTCTTTCACAGGGCCGTAGCCATTTTCAGGAGATATTTCAAACTTTTTGGTTTCACCTTTTTTCATTCCTGAAATGCCTGACTCAAAGCCGGGCATTATATCACTCATTCCAAAAACAAAACTTAAAGGATTCTTATCTCTTGAAGAATCAAAAATTTTACCACCCTTTTCCCGTCCTGTGTAATGGACAGATACGTTTTTCCCTTTCTTTACTATAGACATATTCTCCTCTCTATTCTTATCTCAAGAATCGAAAAAATGTTCTGATCAACAAAAAGCATACTATAGATACACCCACACCGAAAACAGCAGGATCTAAAGTTTCTGCATAGGTAGATCCTCTGTACAACAGGGCAGCTATTACAGAAATGACCATCGTAATTGATACCGTTGTATTCAGCTGATTTGAGCGATCTTTGCTTAAAGCACCAATGACAATAGGGAGAATAATTCCAGGAGCCCATATGTGATAAGTGAAAAGCAGAAGGTCGATTATATTTGGCCAGATTACAGCCACGATAGTAGATACAGAACCTAATAAAACAGTTAAATATCTAGCCACTTTTAATCGTTTTTGATCATTCCAGGAACTGAGTTTCAGTTGATCTTCAAACAGATCCTTAACAAATATTGTAGTTGCAGAGTTTAATCCCGAATCAGCCGACGACATTACAGCACTAAGCAGAGCAGCGATCATCACCCCGCCTATGACCGGGTTGTGGAGATTATATATGACTTTGGATAAAGCAAACTGGGGGTCAATTCCAGGGAAATGATATTTTGCATAAAGAGCAATAAAAAATATCATAAACGGAAAAGTAAAACTCAGGACAATTCCTACCCCGGCTATTCCAAGTTTTGTCTCTTTAATGGATTTTCCGATGCAATATCGTGTCGCATAACCCGGTGCAAAAGTTTCACCAAGTAAAAAAGCTAAGAAAGTGGTAATAAGAAAAACGATTCCTTTTCCACCATCTATATGGAAAAATTCTTTAGGTAAAGTGTTTCTGATTGCAGTCCAGTTTCCTAGCAGATCAGGCAGGATAAATCCGAGAGTGAGAATAAATCCAACAAACAGTACAACAAATTGGTAAACATCGGTATGAATTACGGCAAGCAAACCGCCTGCAGTGCTGTAGATAATAACTACCAATCCCCCAATTATGATCGCCCATGTCAATAAATTTGGATTACTGAGGTTTTCGCCAAGCAATGCAGCCAGTACTGTCCCAATTGCTGCGATTTGCGCAGCAACAATGAAAACCGAAAAAATCAGTGAAAGGATAAGTGCAATTACTCGGCTCTTATCATCGAAACGGTGTTTAAAATATCCTGCTACTGTATAGAGTTCAGCTTTACGGAATTGTGGTGCGACAACCAATCCGGAAAAAATGAAATGCAGGTATCCACCCATAGAGACCAGAACCATCAGTAATCCCCATTCATAAGTTCTGCCAACTGCCCCGACGGAATAACCTCCTCCGATTATTGTTGCGCCGAGAGTGGTAAAAAGCAAAAGCCAGCCGACATTTCTTCCGGCAACCAGGTAATCGTCAGAGGTTTTAACGTCACGGCTTTTGAGGACACCTTTGATAAAGATGAACAACACATAGGCAATAATAATCGTCCATAGAATAGCAGTATCACTGATAAGTCAGTACCTCATAATTTTGGTGTCTGTTATTCATTTCTTCGGGAATTACGGGGGGTACCTCCACTTCGTCAGATGGTTCCAACTGGTCAGAGAATGACTCTATTTTCGGTGTCACTTCTTTTTTGATATACTTGCCGATCATAAGACGTACCAATGCCCCATAGTCCGGTTTAAACCTGATTTCATCACCAACTTTGAGATGTCTGTCATTATCTCCAAGGTTTATAACTGATACATCACTACTGGCACCAGCTATTTTTAATCGTGGATAAACAGGCGTTAAGCCGGCGATATTGGTATCCAATTGACCAACTGTAATAATTGCACGATATCCCCTTTGTCCTGGAGAATAATCGTTATTCTCCTGTAACCGATCAAGGTCGATCAAAACACGATTCATTGGCTAAGCCGCATCTCAGCATATTTGGTCGTGAAACCAATACGTTCATACAATCTTTTTGCAGGGTTTTCGTACTCTACATGTAATTTTACTTCGCCTTCACACTCTGCTATACAGCGCTCAATCAATTTTTCCCCAATACCATTCCCTCGTAACTCGGGATCAACAGAAACCATGAGGAGAATATTCTCAGGGATGTATCCTTTCATCCCGGTATTAAGCATGACCAGGACACCAGATAGTTGTTCATTGAAGTGTGTAAGCATTACAAATCCGCCTGGCCCGTTAAAAACGTAATCCATAGCGTTTTCTATATCTTCAATTGAATCTTCATAGGGTTTCATTTTGTAGTGCAGGAAATCAACAACGGCCTCTTTTGATGCCCACCATGGAAAATCGTTTTCCTTATTTGCTTCGTAAAACATAATTTCAATTTTTGTTTTTGCTTCAAGACACATACTAATTTTCCTTTTACTGTTTCGTTTACTTAGCGAGTTCGAATTTTTTCATCATTGGGTAAATCTGGAACAGGATCTGGAGTTAATGTTGTTCCTGATGAAAGTATTGGCGCAGCTTCCATGTGTTCAGCACCCATCATCTCAGCCACCCTTTGAAGTGAAGAAATAGTCATGTTCTGCTCCCAGTCTTTCAAGCTCGAGAACTTGGCTATAAAATTCTCATGCAGAAGCGGTGGAGCTTTTTCCAGTATCTCCCTTCCCGAGGCAGTGGATTCAACAAGAACTTTTCTCCGATCAGAATCATCCCTTTGCCTGAATATATATCCTCTTTCTTCTAATCGGATTATAATCTGGGTAACTGTTCCCTGGCTGAGATTTACAGCTTTTGCGATATATCCGACAGTCGGAATATCTTTTTTTACAACCTCTTTTAATACCAGTATTTGCGGAACAGATAAGCCATACTTCTGAATAAGCTTCTTTGAATGCAAGTCAATAGCCCGGATAATCTGCCGCAGGGAAATAAGCACCTGATCAATATTTGTACTGTCTGTCTCCACACCACCTCCTTTATCAATTCAACACAATGTAATGTGTACAATAGGTTTCTGTCAATAGTTCGCCTCTACAATTTGACTCATGAGTCTATAAGATTATAATTTATAAAAGATTATATTAATGTAGATCGAAGATATTAATATTCGCTCGGATAGCATTGACAGGACCCAAGCTATTTAATATATTCTACACAATATAATATTGCTCGACTCATCAAAGCAATTCAGAAGAAATAGACTTGATTGTTGGTATCGTAAAAGAAGGTTTGAAGGTTTTAGCGAAGAGTAAATAGTATTCAACTTAGTAGTGAATGGTTCTCACATTTGGGAAATATATGAACGAAAAAGACTTACATGATGTTATTGAGCTAAGGAAAACACTACACCGTCTTGCAGAATTGTCGGGTAACGAAAACCAAACTGCTGATTATATTCATAGATACCACCAACAGTTTAGCCCCGATTCAATAGTCACAGGGCTCGGTGGAAATGGGCTTGCAGTTGTTTTTGAGGGTAAAAAAAGTGGGCAGAGTATCTTGTTAAGGTGTGAATTGGACGCGTTACCAATTCCAGAGACAGTGAATTTTGAGTACGCTTCGAAAAACCCGGAAGTTTCACATAAATGCGGCCATGATGGTCATATGGCGATACTAGCTGGTGTAGCGAAACACCTTAGTCAAAATCCTCTGAAACGAGGTAGAGTTATCCTGTTATTTCAACCTGCAGAAGAAACTGGACAAGGAGCAAAACGGGTTATTGAAGACCCCTTATTTAAGAATCTTGAACCAGATTATGCTTTTGCATTACATAACTTGCCAGGTTATAAAAAGGGAAAGGTATTGATTAAAGAAGGAACCTTTGCCGCTGCATCTGTTGGAATGATTGTTGAGCTTCATGGTGCAACCTCTCATGCCGGAGAACCACAAAATGGTAGAAGTCCCGCATTGGCACTTTCAAAACTCATACAGGATTTTAGTGCAGTCCCTCAGTTTTATACCTCTCTTCTTGTTTATACCTCTCTTGGTGATGCAGCTAAAGTAACCGTTATCCATGCAAAGTTGGGTGAAGAAGCATTTGGGACATCACCTGGATATTGCAGGTTTGCAGCAACACTACGCGCATACTCTAAGTCAACAATGGCGATTCTGATTAAGCAATGTACAAAACATGCAAAAAACACAGCCAAAGCGTATAACCTCAAAGTTGATGTGTCTTTTACGGAAGAATTTCCTGAGGTTTACAATGATTCAGGTTTAACTGAACTTGTAAATGATGTAGCGACAAAAAAGAACTATAAAGTTCAGAGGATCGAAAAACCATTTTCATGGTCTGAAGATTTTGGGGTTTTTACACAAAAATATGCAGGCGCACTATTTGGGATCGGCAGCGGTGCAAAACATCCTTCACTTCATAATCCTTACTATGATTTTCCTGATGACATACTCCCTGTAGGAGTTGGTATATTCACCGGAATTATTGATCAGATAATCAATAATCCAATACCTGGTTAAAGGGAGTTGTGAAATGAATCCAAAACACCATTCTTCATATATCGAGCTAAGCGAATCGGCGTTAAAAAAGAATATCAGGTTTCTAAAAAAGACAATCGGAAAAGGAGTCCAGTTATCTTCTGTTATCAAGGGTAACGCATATGGTCACGGGATAAAAACATTTGTCCCCCTCGCAGAAAGGTGTGGTATTGATCATTTTTCGGTGTTCTCAGCATCAGAGGCAATGGAAGCAGTCAATTATAGCACAAAAAACTCCCGGTTTATGATCATGGGCGACCTTCATCCCGATGAAATCCCCTGGGCTATTGAAAATCAAGTTCATTTTTACATCTATAACATCAATCAACTTGAAAAAACAATAAAATTTGCTGACAAGCTTAATAAAACAGCATCTGTTCACTTGGAGTTAGAAACGGGGATGAACAGGTTTGGTCTGGATAATGAATCATTGCCAGAAGCTGTCTCGTTAATCAAGGAGAACACTGATCGAATTATTGTGGAGGGAGTTTGTACTCATTATTCCGGAGCTGAAAGCGTAAGTAATTTCCTTAGAATCCAGAATCAGAAGAAATCCTTTAGTAAACAATGCAAATGGCTCCAGAGAAAAGACATTCATAATTTCATGAAACATTCCGCATCCTCGGCGGCAGCATTGATCTACCCTGAAACCAGGATGGACATGGTCCGAATTGGCATTGCACAATATGGATATTGGCCAACTGAAGAAGTGAGAATGCACTATTTTATGAAAAATATGAAGAACACAAGCAGTAAAATGATTAGCCCTCTCAAAAGAATTCTTACATGGAAAAGCAGAATTATGAACCTTAAAGAGGTTGGTCCTGGTGAATTTGTCGGGTACGGAAACGCATATTTGACAACTAAAAAGCAGAAAATCGCTGCCATCCCTGTAGGTTACTATCATGGCTTTGCACGTAACCTCAGCAACTTGGGAAGAGTACTGGTTGGTGGAAAACGTACGGCAGTAGTTGGTGTTGTAAATATGAATATGATGTTGATAAACGTAACTGACATCAAGGATGTAAAACTCGGCGATGAAGTTGTAATTATCGGGAAGCAGAACAAACTCAAGATTTCAGTGACTTCATTCAGTGATATGACCAACTATCTCAACTACGAAGTTCTTACCCGTTTGCCGCAAGATATCCCCAGAATTATTGTTGATTAGTCCCACTCATTATTTGAATTAAGGGGACAGCATATCTATTTCGAAGCCATGATATCAGAAATTCAATACCATCAATAAATTAGATATATTGGCTCCTGAATTTACAAAATTGAATGCGTATGGTGTTAAGGTGAATGCAATTTAAGAAACACTTCGTTTTCACGCCTGATTTAGACGGGAATCTAAATCGTCTATACTATTCAGTGTATGGGCGATTTTTTCTCATAGTGAGCTTCGATTCACTAATCAAAATTTGAAAGCCGGGAATTAATTGGACAATATATCTATTTCGAAGCCATGATATCTGAAATTCACCTCCTGTTGATCTCGTTTGCTTTTCTCCACTGGAACCTGTGGCGTTAATACAGTTGACTCCAAAGGTAGCCCCCATTATATTTCGAGGTTCCTTATTATAACGGCTTGGTTTTTTGCCAAGCCTAAAATTTTGGCGGTAGGTTGGTAATTTACTTGCCGTTTGGAAGCAGCATTCTTATAAATTCAGTTGGCATTTATATTGTCAAATAATCCCGGGTTCTGAAATTCCCGGATCAGTTTCATGTCATTTTCAAATAGATAAAGTGTCAGGGCTCTTTTGCCATGCAACGAAAGAACAAACTAATTCGCAATTTATTTATTGCGGCTCTTATTCTTCTGGCTTTGTTTTATCTGTATCCAACAGTTAAAGCAGGGATCATGAAGAAGCAAATGAATGATCGTTTAGCGTACATCCATGAGAAGACGGATATCCCTCTCGATATACTCAAGGAGAAGATATTCCGTTTTGACTTTGACCTTTTACAGCAAGTTCGAGAGATTGAAGGTCTGGATGAGACTACTCGCGATGAGCTGCTGACCGAGATTACTGAGCTTCGCGGTGATTTTTACGACGCTCTCTCTGAGGTTCAGGACGGTTCGATAAAACTTGGACTGGACTTGCAGGGCGGTATGCATATCGTGCTTGAGGTTAATCTGGTCGAGTTGATGGACCGCCTGGCAAAGAACCGGGACGCCATTTTCGACGAGATATCCAAGTCGGTGCATGACAAGCTTTTCGCTGATCCAACGGCAAACTTCGAAGATGTGGTACGCGAGGAGTTCAAGGATCACGATATCCCCATGGCACGTTATTTTGGCGACCCACGCCAGTCGGATGCAGAGATAATTCGTTACATCCGGAAGCAGGCAGAGGAAGCTATTGACTTGACATTGACCAAGCTTCGTAACCGTGTAGATGAATTTGGTGTCAGCGAACCGTCAATTACCAAGCAGGGTTCACGAAGGATAGTTGTCGAACTTCCCGGTGTTCAGGATCCAACAAGAGCCAGGAACCTTATCGGTCGTACAGCTTTGTTGGAATTTAAACTTGTTGCCAAACCGGAAATTACTGCAAAAATAGTCCGTGATATTGACGAAATTGTAAAAAAGAGTCTCGATGAATCCTCTGAAACTTTGGATGCTGAAACTGCCGAGGAAAAACTTGAAACTGATTTAGCAGTCGTTCCTGAAACTGATGTTAAAGAAGAGACAGTTGGTGAAGAAAGCGATTCAGCCAAAAGTAAGTTCGAAGAGACATTCATTGACGAACAAGCACCGGTTGGGGAAGATACAACGTTTGCCTTTGATAAGGATCAACCATTCGTATCGTTGCTGAATGTTGGTGATCGTCAAATTGTGGTTCTTGACAAAAATAAAGATGCAGTAGAGAGATATATAGGTTGGACAGAAGTTCAAGACCAGATTCCTCCGGAATATGAGTTCCTCTGGCATTACAAGATGGATGAACGCGGAGGCGATAAGTTCTGGTATCTCTACCTTGTGCATTCACGCGCGGAACTTACCGGCGCTGCATTGTCTGATGCACAGGTAAATTTGAGCAGTGGTGCAAGCAATCCCGGACAGGCAGGACAGGGGATTGTCACCCTTACGATGAAACGTGAAGGCGCAAGAAAATTTGCCCGTATCACCGGAAGCAATATCGGCGAGCACCTGGCTATCGTTCTTGATGATAAAATTCATATGGCGCCACGGATAAAGGTAAGAATCCCCAACGGATCGGCTATAATCGAAGGCGCTGAAACTATAGAAGAAGCCGACGATCTTGCCATTGTATTAAGGGCGGGTTCATTACCTGCACCGGTCAGGATAATAGAGGAACGCACAGTTGGGCCAAGCCTGGGAGCGGATTCAATCAAGGCTGGAGCATTCAGTGCGATTGTCGGAATAATCCTGGTGATGATTTTCATGGCATTTTATTACCGTGGAAGCGGATTGATTGCAGATTTCGCATTGCTGCTGAATGTTATTTTCCTGATGGCGGTGCTTGGAGGTTTCGGCTTCACCCTAACCCTGCCTGGTATTGCTGGAATTATTTTGACTATCGGTATGGCGGTTGATGCCAATGTGCTGATCTTTGAGAGGATCAGGGAGGAGCTGGCGTCCGGAAAAACAGTCTGGAATTCGATTCAAGCTGGCTTCGGACGTGCGTTTGTTACAATTATGGACGCTAACATCACTACCTTGATTGCCGGGATTGTCCTTTACCAGTTCGGCACCGGACCACTCAAGGGTTTCGCGCTGACATTGATGATAGGAATTGTAGCTTCCATGTTCACAGCGTTGGTAGTTTCGAAAGCCATTTTTGATTATATCACAACTACAAAGTCATTGAAAACACTGAGCATATAAATCATGTTTCAAATAATAAAAAATCCGAATTTTGATTTTCAAAGTAAGCGCCGAATAGCATTTATGATCAGCGCCGCGATAATTCTTATTGGGCTTATTGCAACTGTAATTCGAGGGGGACCCAACTATTCCATAGACTTCGTTGGTGGAATACAGGTAATCCTGCGTTTTGAAAACTCGGTGGATGAAGCGACCATGCGTTCTACACTTTCTGAATTGGGTTATCCTGATGCGGAAGTGAAAATGGTTGTTGGTGGAGGCAGGCGTGATCTGATGATACGGCTTATCCAATCATCCGAAGGCACTGATCAGGTGGCTGAGGTTGAAAATCAGTTAACCGAACATTTTAAAGATAATCCTTATGAAGTCCTCAGCGTGGATCAGGTTGGACCGAAGATTGGTCGTGAACTTCGTAAAGCTGCATTAATGGCAATTGTAGCTTCATTGTTCTTTATCGTAATCTATATTTCATGGCGATTCCAATATCGATTTGCCATCGCCGCGATTATCGCCTTGATACATGATGTGTTAATAGTTTTTGGATTATTTAGTATATTGAACCTGCAAATGAGTCTTGCGATTATTGCAGCATTCCTGACTATTGTAGGATATTCGCTTAATGATACAATCGTTGTTTTTGACCGAATCAGGGAAAACGTCAAGCGAATGCGGTTTAAAAGCCTTGTGGAGCAGATAAATACATCGATCAATGATACTCTTAGCCGTACAATATTGACCTCCAGCACAACTTTGATCGTAGTAATTATATTATTCATTTTCGGCGGGTCCGTAATCCATGATTTCGCGCTTGCTCTGCTCGCAGGAGTATTAGTGGGAACCTATTCTTCTATTTTTGTTGCCAGTCCTATCCTGGTTGAGTGGAACCTGTGGCATCCTGATAAACGTAGCAAGAAATAAGTGGGGCTCTGCATAAATCGGAACCCTGCCCGGGCATGAAGCCCGGTTTTTTATGCTGAGAAAAGGGACTATTTTCCGTAACATTTAGAAACAGTAGTAAATTTCGGGGAAATTAATGGCAGTCCGTGTGGTAATAGGCAGTCAGTGGGGGGATGAAGGAAAAGGCAAGGTTGTTGATCTGCTCAGTTATGAGGCGGATATAGTAGCCCGTTACCAGGGGGGACCTAATGCGGGACACACTGTTGTTATCGAAGGCGAACAAACAATTCTGCATCAAATCCCTTCCGGGATAATGCACCCTGATGTAGTATGCTGCCTTGGCAATGGATGTGTTATTTCACCGCCTGGATTGTTTGAAGAAATCAGGAGTCTTGAGGAACGTGGAATCATAGTTGATGACCGACTGCTGATAAGCGAACATGCACATGTGATCATGCCCTATCACCGTGCAGTAGATGATGCTTCGGAAAAAGCGGCTGGAAAAGAAAAAATTGGTACAACTGGAAAAGGAATAGGACCGGCATACTGCGACAAATATAATAGAAGCGGAATTCGTGTAGTTGACCTTAAGAATATTGAAAGGCTGTCTGCGCAAATTAAAAAGAACGTTAGAGATAAAAACCGCTTCCTGACCAAATATTATAATGCAGACCGTCTTGATGCGGATCGAATAATAACTGAATTCCAGGATATTCAAAAGAAGCTGGAACCATATATTTCGAATGTATCCCTTTATCTTGATAATGCAATCAGGGAGAGGAAGAATATACTGATTGAAGGGGCACAGGGTACTTTACTTGATATTGATCATGGTACATACCCTTATGTAACAAGCTCTAATCCCACATCCGGAGCAGCGTCAACAGGTTTGGGAATCGGACCGGGAAAAATTGAACATGTTCTTGGAGTATTAAAAGCATATACGACACGAGTGGGAAATGGACCATTCCCCACTGAAGTAGGTGAACCGTTACAGTCGGAGTTCAGGAAACTGGGTGGAGAGTTCGGTGCGACAACCGGAAGAGCAAGAAGATGCGGATGGTTTGACCTGGTAATTGCACGATACTCCGCCAGGATCAGCGGGATTAATCATTGGGCGGTTACCAAACTGGATGTTCTAAGCAGTTTCAAAGAAATTCAGGTATGCACAGCATACAAATATGGTAAAGACGTAATAGAGGAGTTTCCCTCAGAGCCATGGATTCAAGAAGAAGCAGTGCCTGTTTACCAGACTTTGCAGGGATGGGATGAAGATATTTCAAGAGTGCGATCATACGGCGAATTACCAATTAAATGTCGGGAATATCTTGATTATATTCAAAATGAAACGGGAGTTTCAATTGCCTCGGTGAGCGTGGGAGCAGACCGTGAGGCGACAATCTCTTTTCGATGAAAGAAGTATTTTACAGATTCTGTACAATAAATAATATAACCGTATTTTAGCATTATTGAGGGTGTAGCTCAGCTGGTAGAGCAGCGGCCTTTTAAGCCGAAGGTCCCGGGTTCGAATCCCGGCACCCTCACCAATATTATCAAAGGGTTAGGCGTTACGCTTAGCCCTTTTTTGGTGTGCCCAGCATGGTGTGGACACCTTTTTTTTATTAATACACCCCGATTTGGGGGAAGTAACTCCGATTGGCAAGGGCGTTGCTGGCAACGGCAGGGTCTGAAGGCAGCCATAGGCAGCATACG